>NZ_JBFRDF010000001.1:0-844299 GCF_052113445.1 Paenarthrobacter sp. YAF11_1 | reverse complement strand
GGCAGCACCTTCACGGCCAAGGACGGCAGCTGGTGGTTCAACCTGCGCCCATCCAACACCGAACCCTTCCTCCGCCTGAACGCCGAAGCCAAGGACCAGCCCACCATGGAAAAGATCCGCGACCGCGTCCTCGCACTGGTCCGGGCATAAAGGGAGTACCTTAGCTTCGTACATACGCTTGCATGCGAGAAGAAGGGGTCGGTGTTCTTACTCCGGCCCCTTTTTCCTGACCAGGCTGTATTGTCACAGTGCGTAGCGCGGAAGTTGAGTGGCAAGTGGCCTGCTCGCATCGGCATAAACTGGTAGGCATGAGTTCTCCCGCGCCGTTCGATCCCTCCCGCCGGAATCTCCAAAGATACGAGCGTGATATTCACTCGTTCAAGAGCGCGGAGGATTTCCTTGGTAGTGAACCTACAGCGGGCATCATCGAGATCGAGGGCCCGCAGCCATTGGAGATGCTTTACGTTCCCACTGGCGGCCGCACTACCGTGGTGACATTCCACCCGGAACTCTCCAAGGCTGCTACCCCGCTGCCACTGTTCCACGGGCGAAAGCTAACCTCGGACAATAACGTCAACAAAATTTTCGTTTCGGATCCAGGTTTATACGCGAGCGACGATGTCCGAGCAGCATGGTTTTCCGGCACCGCTGAGCTACCGCTACAGGAGATACTTCCGGCGATTCTCAGTAAACTGATCGGTGCCGCTGGCGGCGAGCGTACGCTCTTCTGGGGACAATCAGCCGGCGGTTTCGCCGCCCTCTACTATTCGAGGTTCTTCCCAGACTCCCTAGCCATTCCAATCAATCCTCAGACCAACCTGGCGAAGTTTGGTTACTTGAACCAGCGCAGGTACACGCGTGCGGCCTTCGGGGCTACAACTCCACAAGAGCACGACGCAGTCTTCGCCCGGGCGATCTGTTCGGACTTAAGGCTGCACTACGCAGGCAAGCTAGAGAACTACGTTTTGTATGTCCAGAACAGTATCGACACGCACGTGGACAACCACATGACCCCTTTCATCGAATCTCTGAAGACAACGAAGCGACTCCGGACAGTCCTGAGCTCCGACTGGGGTGTGGGACACAGGCACCCGCCCGCGGAGGAGACGCGCAATCTAATTTCGTCGATGACGGCTCCTGAAATTGATTGGCGAACCTATTTTCTGGACTGACATTTTCATGTTCCAAGACTTGGCATTTGAAATCTGCTATCGGTGCGCACGTCAGGAACCTGCCCACGGGGACATTGTTGAAGACACGGCGGCTTGCCAAATAAGAAGAACTCAGGCTCGTAGCGAATTTGCACTAGTTCCACGATGCGAGAAGGCACTGTCTCGCCGAACCGGTCTCTGCCCTTTCCAGCCCAACGTAAGGAACTTCAGACTTGTATCAAATTGAGAACGTATCGCGGCCCTATGTGTGGGGTTCAATGACGGCGATCGCCGACTTGCTCGGTCGTCCCGCCCCAGGCGGACCGGAAGCAGAACTGTGGATCGGTGCTCATCCGGATTCACCTTCCCTGGCACTCCATTCCAACGGCGCGAAACAGCCCTTGGACGAGTTGATTGAATCCAACCCGCTGCACTTCCTGGGCGCCGAGAGCCTCGCCGCGTTCGGTCCCCGGCTGCCGTTCCTTACAAAGATCTTGGCCGCCGATCAGCCCCTCTCGCTGCAAGTACACCCCAGTCTGGAGCAGGCACGCGAAGGGTATGCACGTGAAAACTCGGCAGGTTTAGCAGCCGATTCCTTGGAACGAAACTACCGCGACGATAACCACAAGCCCGAGATGATTTTCGCGCTTACCCCTTTCCGAGCACTGTGTGGCTTCAGACCTGTGCCAATTGCCAAGAGCATCTTTCAACACCTTGCCACCATTTTGGATCCAACAGCCCAAGGTGTTCCGCCCATCATGACCAGTGTTATCGCGGACCTGAGCAACACCGACGAATCTTTGGCGCTCAAAGCTGCGTTTACACGCTTGATCGAGGGCGGTAAGAAGTCATCGGACGCCGTGTTTGAGATCGTGGCCATGCTGCGAGGAGGCGCACTGCGTGAACCACACGAGGAAGCACTCACTGCGCTGATAGAGATCAATGATGCGTTCCCCGGAGATCCAGGGGTGCTCATCTCGTTGCTCCTTAACCATCTGTCCCTTCAACCGGGTGAAGCTGTGTATCTTCCGGCCGGTAACATCCATGCCTATCTCCACGGCTTGGGCGTCGAGGTTATGGCTTCCTCGGACAATGTGCTGCGCGGGGGTCTCACTCCGAAGCATGTGGATGTCCCCGAGTTGCTGAGTACGGTTCGTTTCGAATCCCTCGGCGTGCCAAGCGTGATTGCCGACGGGAGAGGACATGGACAAGAACTCTACCGTCCTCCGTTCGCGGAGTTTCAGCTCCAGCGCATCGAACTGAGCCCAACCGATGAACCCGTGGCCTTGGCGCAAAACGGCCCAGTCGTCGTCTTGGTCGTTTCCGGCTCGGTGGTTCTAGAATCTGCCACCGATCACCTCAGTTTGGAGCGCGGCGCTGCTGCATTCATCGCCAGTGCCGAAAAGCCCGTGCAAGTCAGTCCGATTCAGGGGAGGCCGGAAAGCAGCGTGGCTTTTGCTGTGACTACGGGACTAGGGCGATAGGCGCAGATTTTCACTAACAGCGTCCAACAGTCACGGGGTTTCGTAGTGTAGACAGACATGTACACATAGTCTCTCGAAGGAATGGATGCCATTCCCGGCGTTTTACCTTCGCTCGTCGGCTGGTTCGATTTGCACGCCCAGAAATGACAATGTCTTTGACGTCGTGGACTGCGGTGGCTGAAAGTAAACGGCGGCCTCGTCGGCGTAAAGCTGTGTTGCGTATCAAATCCCCAAAAGTGCCCTCGCTATTTCCGGGTACCCTCACCCTAAGCGCGGAGAGGAAGGTTGCGATGGGTAGATCAACTCATCAGGGTTCCCAAGACCGACCTGATGTGTGTTGATCAATTCGGCTTCTGCGCGGTGTCTTGATCCAAGCCACCGATGTACAAGCCATACGCGACGCCTTGCTCGGAGAAGGTCAGGCGGTGAATGCTCCCGGCGTTGTACCCAGAACGCGCCGGAAATGCCGGGTGAGGTGCGACTGATCATGGAAGCCTGCCTCTACTGCTGCAACAGAAGCCGGGCGGCCGTCGAGAAGCAGGCGCCGGGCGCGGTCCACGCGGCGCCCCGTGACGTAGCGGTAGGGGGCGATGCCGTAAGCCTTGGAGAAAGCGCGCACCAAGTGGCTCGGGTGCGCACCCAGTAATTGAGCCGCTTCGGCAATGGTGAAGGATTCAAAGAGGCGGTCATCCAGCATCTCCCGCAACTGGCGGGCCACGGAAGCGTCCCGCGAAGGCGACGAGTTCATCCCTTGGGTTTGGACGGGACGTTGTCTCACCTCCCGAGCAGTTCCTCGGTGTCGAACCACAGGCAGGCCTCCCATTCCGGGCGGCCCGCCTGTGGGCCCACTTACGCCACGACCCTCGAAATGTACCGGTCAGAACTCGTGAACACGCGCTTGGGTCGAGAAGAGCAGTCAAGTCTTGACGTGGCACTTGCATTTTGCAAGTATGGGCCGCATGAGCCTATTTATTACATGCCCAGTTGAGAATGTCGAGCGCGCGACAGCCTTCTATACCGCCCTTGGTTGGACCCTCAATACCGAGATGTCCGATCACAATGTGTCATGCTTCGCGATAGCCCCCGAGCAGTACGTCATGCTCGGCAGTCGTGAGATGTACGCCAGCGTCGGCGGCGCCGAGGAGCTGGTCGGCGGACCCGACACCCCTTCGAAAGTCACGGTCTCATTCGACCTCGGCAGCCGCGAAGCGGTGGACGAACTCATCGAACGCGCTGGCGCCGCCGGCGGACGGATCGGTGACACCGACGACTACCCCTTCATGTACCAGCGCCAATTCGATGACCCTGATGGCTACCACTACTCGCCGTTTTGGATGAAGCCGGACGCCCAGCCGACCGCGTGAGCAGCCTTGCCGCGGCCCTCGACGTCGTCGGACCACGGTGGGCATTGCTTATCGTGGAGCGGCTGCTCGACGGGCCACAGCGGTATGGCGATCTGCAGCGCGACCTCGGAGTACCGACCAACATCCTCGCCACCCGCCTGCGCGAGCTCGAGGCCGCCGGCGTACTCTCCCGACTGCCACTCCGACATAACACCCGGGCCTACGCGCTGACCGATAAAGGGCTCGCCTTACGCGAGGCGATCGTCGCGCTGGAACGCTGGGGCGGCGGGCAATGGCCTGGGGGAGCCCCGGAAACCTGAGCTTCCAGACACAGTTATAGGAACCCTGGGATCTCTTTCTCGATGAGATGAAGCCGTCTTTGTGCGTCTACGAGCCGGCCGGCAGCGATCCGGTATCCCGGGCGCCTTCAACCCTAAGTGTGAAAAGGGAAGCTGCGATGGGCACAGCAATCCATCCCCGGGATTCAGCCATTAGTCGACCCCTTCGGCCGGACATTGACCCGCAGCTGTGGCGCTTAGGCGGTGAATGCTCCCGGCGTTGTACCCAGAACGCGCCGGAAATGCCGGGTGAGGTGCGACTGATCATGGAAGCCTGCCTCTACTGCTGCAACAGAAGCCGGGCGGCCGTCGAGAAGCAGGCGTCGGGCGCGGTCCACGCGGCGCCCCGTGACGTAGCGGTAGGGGGCGATGCCGTAAGCCTTGGAAAATGCGCGCACCAAGTGGCTCGGGTGCGTACCCAGTAATTGAGCCGCTTCGGCAATGGTGAAGGATTCAAAAAGGCGGTCATCCAGCATCTCCCGCAACTGGCGGACCAGGGGAGCGTCCCGCGCCGGCGACGACGGCGTTCCCAAGTGTGAACGCACGGATTCCCGGAGAGCCAGGACGCCGCATTCGGCCTCCATGGCATCCGCCGGTGAGGTAAGCGCCGTGTGGATGCCGGTCACGGTTGCCACCGTCTGTGGATCCAGCAGTAGTGGTTGCGCCACTGCCGCCCCCGTTGCCTTGGCCGGCAGCCAGTCCTCGCTCAGATACAGGACCCGCTTACGGAATGATTCACCCCCGACGGCGGATCGACCGTCGTGCGGGACATGCGGCGGCAGCAGGGTGATTGACGCGGGAACTGCCTGATGCTCTGTGCGGCCAAGGTCGTAAGTCACGGCACCTTTGTCGATCAGAAGGACGGTCCAATCCTCATGGGTATGGGACGGGTAGCTGTGATCCTCAAACGTCGCATGGAGTACCTCGCGCACGTAGGGCACGGCCGGATGCCATGCATGCACTGAGTTACCCATGCAAGAAATGTACAAGACCAGCATTCCTGCCTGCAGCCATGCTGGGGTTCATGCAAGAAAACTCCGCAGCAGTCATTGATGCCCCTACCGCAACCACCCTTCGCTTCGACACCAAAGTAGTGGTGGTCCTTGGCGACGATCTTCTGCCGTGGCAAGAGCTCAACGTGACGGCCTTCCTTATGAGTGCCATTGCCACCAGTGCACCCGGCCTGACAGGAGGGCCCTACCAGGACCGGGATGGCAACAGTTACCTTCCTATGCTTCGTCAGCCCGTTTTGGTGCTCACCGCCGGACGGGAACTCCTGGCAGCAGCTCGGGAACGGGCGATTTCCCGCGAGATTCCTACCGCCGTATACACCCGCGACCTTTTTTCAACCGGCCACGACGAAGCCAATCGCGCAGCGGTGGCCGCCGTCGCTGCACGGGAGCTGGATCTGGTGGGGATTGCCCTTCGCGGACCCAAGAACGTTGTTGACCGGATCGTCAAGGGCGCACGAATGCATGGGTGAAACGTGCAGCGCCCGGCAATGACCTCAATGGAAAGTGATGATCGACCATGACCAATTCAGTGAGCAACATCAATACCGCCCTCGACTCGATCTCGGACCACTGGCAGCCCCACCGGCTGACAAGTATCAACAACTACGACGTAAAAGTGGTGAAGATCCGGGGAGAATTTGTTTGGCATACGCATCCGGATACCGACGAACTATTCATGGTCATCAGCGGCAATCTCACCATTCAACTGCGCGACGGCGATGTGGAGCTCGGGCCGAACGACATTTACGTGGTCCCCAAAGGAACCGAGCACTGCCCCAAGGCTGAAAACGAAGTCCATGCACTGCTCTTCGAACCAAAAGGCACAGTCAACACAGGTGACGCTGGTGGTGACATGACTGCCGTGCTGCGCGAGCTGGGCTGAAAGTCTGAGGCCATCTGCCGGAGGGTCTGGCGGTTTGACTGGTTGCTTCCGCGGAAGCTGTCACAAACCGCGGTTCGTACACCAGCAAGCCGGGAGTCAGCTTACAATTCCTTGGGGGTCAACTGGTGGTCTCCAGTTGCCCGCGATCTGCCGCTCAGGGTTGGTCGCGACGTCCCAAGGATGCCCCCTGATGGTTAAAGACTCCCGAAATCGGTCCCTGAGAGCTGCAGGTCTTGCGCTCACTACTCTCCTGATCGGCGGTGGCCTGGCCGTCCAGCCGGCCGCAGCAGACACCCTGGATATCGTTCCCGCGGGGCCGCAGGTGCTGGAGCCGACCCCCGAATCTCCCACAGATCAGTTCATTGTGGGGATGAAGGACGCCACGGTCCAGTCCGCCGATAAAGCAGTACGCGATGTTGCCGGCCAAGCGGCCAGCACGCTTGGTGCTTTGGCAGAGACCTCTCGACAGAATGCAACGGGTGGGCATGTCATCAAACTCGATAAGCCGCTTTCCGCTGCGGAGTCCGCGCTTTTCGTCAAAACGCTGCGCACCGATCCCGCCATTGCCTATGCGGAGCCGGATGACATCATGCATGCCACCGCGGATGCCACTGACCCCGGCTTCCCGGATCAGTGGAACCTGAAGGGTCCTGCCAGCATCAATGCTGCCGGCGCATGGGACTACGTCCAGGGCGAGAACGTTGTTGTCGCGGTGGTGGACAGCGGAATCACCCGGCACGAGGATTTGGACGGGAACGTCCTGCCTGGTTATGACATGATCTCCTACGCCGAGGATGCCCGGGACGGCGACGGCCGCGATCCGGACCCCACTGACCAAGGTGACTGGGAGCCGGCCGGTGTATGCGAGGTGGGAAGCCCCGCCCAAAATTCGTCGTGGCACGGCACCCACGTCGCCGGGATTGTCGCTGCGATTACCAACAACGGACAGGGCATCACGGGCGTTGCGCCTTATGCACAGATCCTGCCCGTTCGGGCCATGAGCTACTGCGGCGGATACACCTCTGACATCGCTGATTCCATCATCTGGGCCGCTGGCGGGACCGTTGCCGGAGCGCCGGTCAACCCCAACCCGGCCCGCGTGATCAACCTCAGCCTCGGCGGTATCAAGCCCTGCTCGGCGACCTACCAAAACGCCATTAATTTCGCCCGCAACGCCGGTGCCGTCGTCGTGGTTTCGGCAGGAAACTCCAACCGTCCCGCTGCCGATGCAAGCCCGGCCAACTGCGAAAACGTCATCACCGTGGCCGCCAGCAACGCTTCCGGCGGCCGCGCGCAGTACTCAAACTATGGCAGTGCAGTGGACGTCACAGCCCCTGGTGGCGACATGAGCCAGGCCGCCAAGAACGGGATCCTTTCTACCTTCAATTTCGGAAAAACAACCAGCGCCGGATCTGCCTACGCCTGGATGCAGGGAACCTCCATGGCGGCTCCTCAGGTGGCTGGGCTGGCAGCGTTGCTGATCTCGGCTGAGGGCAGCAGCCTCACACCGGCCCAGG
This sequence comes from Paenarthrobacter sp. YAF11_1, assembly GCF_052113445.1. Classification (NCBI taxonomy): domain Bacteria; kingdom Bacillati; phylum Actinomycetota; class Actinomycetes; order Micrococcales; family Micrococcaceae; genus Paenarthrobacter; species Paenarthrobacter sp. YAF11_1. The sequence continues at coordinate 836,570 of NZ_JBFRDF010000001.1, read as the reverse complement.
TGGAGCAGCAATTGAAAGCCACTTCAAGGCCTCTTCCGGCAGGGTGCCCGGCTGGTTGTGGGGCCGGCCTTATTGATGCCAACAAGGCACTCAGCACGTACGGTGGGAAGCCCCCGGTCAACAGGAGAAAAATCACCGATTTCGACGGCGACTCCCGCAGCGACGTCCTGGCCCGTGACTCCAGCGGGCGGTTGTGGCTGTACGCGGGCGACGGCTACCGCGGTTGGCTTGCTGCCCGCCAAATTGGTTCGGGCTGGAATGGCATGACCGCTATTGAGGCTCCCGGTGACTTCGACGGCGACGGCAATGCCGACGTCCTGGCCCGCGACTCCAGTGGCCGATTGTGGCTGTACCCGGGCAACGGTTCCGGTGGTTGGCTTACTGCCCGCCAAATCGGCTCCGGCTGGAACGTCATGACTGCCATTGAAGCTCCCGGTGATTTCAACGGGGACTACAAGGCCGATGTTATTGCCCGTGACTCCGCGGGTGTCCTCTGGTTGTACCCGGGCAATGGCTCCGGTGGTTGGCTTCCTGCCCGTCAGATCGGTCAGGGCTGGAACGCCATGACCGCCATTGAGGGCGTTGGTGACTTCAACGGCGACGGCAAAGCCGACGTCGTGGCCCGCAACAGCTCCGGCGCACTCCTGCTCTACCCGGGCAATGGTTCCGGTGGTTGGCTCCCGGTCGGTCAGATCGGTCAAGGCTGGAACATCATGACCGCCATCGAATCTCCTGGCGACTTCAACGGGGACGGCACCGTGGACCTCTTGGGCCGCGCCAGCAACGGTGACCTGGTTCTCTACGGCGGCAACGGTTCGGGCGGCTGGATCTATGCCACTCAAGTGGGATCCGGTTGGAACATCATGACGGCCATCCTCTAAGACAGCTCGCCGTAAATCAGTGCGCCGCGATGGTGCGGGTTCCGCTCCCTCCCAGCTTTCCGTGGGTAGAGTAGAGGCCTGAACATCGCCGGATTGCACTGTAAACGGAGAATCAATTGTCAGCTTGGCTAGAACTCGGTCCCAACAACTACGTCCTGGAAACCGAGGGGTCCTTACTGAACACCGGGCTCGTAGTGGGCTCTGAACTCGCTATGGTCATCGACACCGGTTGCGGCCCCCGCCAAGGCCGGGAGATTCTCGCAGCAGTGCGCGAAAAGACCCAGCTTCCGCTGGTGGTTGTGAACACCCATGCCCACTACGACCACTACTTCGGCAACGCCGTTTTTGCGGACGACGGCGTCACGGAGTTCTGGGCGCACGTCAATTGTGCGGCGGCTATTGAGAAAGACGCCGACAACCAGCGGCGCTTGGTGGCCACCAACGAACCTGAGATGGCAGCGGGGGAGGGTGACGCCGTCGACATCGTTGTTCCCAACGCAGTGGTCCATGACCAGCCCGTGCTGGTGGACCTCGGTGGGATCACTGCCACGCTCTTCTACCTTGGCCGTGCGCACACCGACGGCGACCTCCTGGTGGGCACCAGCACCACACTTTACGTTGGCGACTTGGTGGAGCAGGGCGCCCACCCGTCGTTTGAGGACTCGTACCCTGAAGAGTGGGCCGATGCCTTGCGGCACATCTCGGCCCTCCGCCACCGCTATGAATTCCTGGTTCCCGGTCACGGAAAACCTGCCAGTGACGAGTTCGTGAAGACCATGGCAGACACCATGGGTACGGCAGTCCGGCAAGCTACGCAGTCCATCAGGGACATGCCATCAGACGCAACCAAGGCAATCCCGGTCCTTCCCTATGGCCCTGAACAGTCCCGATGGTTCATCAAGAGGCTTCAGGAAACCAACGCCCAGGGGCGGTCATCGTTGGGAACCCCTGACTTTGGACCGGGAAAAACAGGTTCGTACCCTTCCTAACAAGGTTCCTTACAAATTCATCATCTTGTTTACTCCCAGCCATGGACTATTGGGCAACTCCAGTCCTAGGATGAAGGCGACCATTCGGTTCGCGACTACCTGGGGGTGTCGAGATGAAGGGGACACGCGTCTTTCCGCGTGCTACCAACATTCTCCGCTCCGTCATGATCGCTGGAGCCGGAACGGCACTCTGGATGGCACTCTCCGCAACGGCTGCGAGTGCAGACACCGGAGTTGCGGATAACCACTCACTTCTTGGCGGAGTAACGCCCAGCGTCTCCTCTGCCGTGTCCACGGCAACCGGGACGGTCAGCGGCGCAACCGCCGCGTCAACCAAGACGGTGGGTGCGACGACCACAGGGGCCGCGAACGCCGTCGGATCCGTCGCAAAAGCTGTTGTTCCACAGGCCACGGCTCCCACCATCAGCGTTCCGGTTCCTAACGTGCCCCTGCCCGCACCGGCAAAATCCGTACTGCCTGCACAACCGGTTTCCGTTCCGGTTCCGGAATTGACGCCGATCGTGGAGCACGTCGCAGGAACGGTAGACGGCTTTGTCGGAACCGTGCCGGTCGTCAACCGGGTTGTCCCGGAGGATACTGTCGGAACCGTTCTGGAGGCAGCCGCTGTCCCCGTGACGGAAACCGTGGACCACACTGTCGCTGCAGTTGTTCCTCCGGTCAATGAGGCCCTGAAACCTGTTGCCCTGGAACCCGTCACCGACGCCACCAACCCCATAGTTCAGCCAATCATTGACGTGGTTGATGACGTCTTGCCGCCGGTCGGCTCGGTTCTTCCTCCGGTTCTGCCAACTGTGCCTGGAGGTCTCGGATCCTTACCTCCGGCAGCGCCGGCAGGAGATGTAACACCGGGCGTTGGCACTCTGCCAAGTTCCGGCGTCGTAAGTTCACAGCAGGGGACGAACCCGGCCGAAAGTGATGCAAAGGTACCTGCAGCGTCTGGAACCGTTCCAGCCACCCGTGCCATTGTTTCGGGCACTGCCACGATGGCGTCGCCGGTGCTGTCCATCTCCCGTGTGCTGGGTTCCGCAAGCTCAGAACACGCCGTCGGAGCTGGGTCAGCCCAGGAGCCAACGGATCCCGCAGGCCTTCCTGCCGGCCCTGGATCAGTGCCCGCCGGACTCGCAGGAACCGGCTCGGGTAACTCTCAGAATGGGCCACCTAGCCCCGCAGCAGCATTCCTGCACGGTGCTCTGATCATTCCCGCAGATTCCCTCACTGACCTGGAGACGGTCAGCGATGAACAACATCCGAAGCCGGTTTCATTCGATCCCGGCTCCTCTCCTGACTAGTTCCCCAGCCCCGCTGCGCAACAAGACGCAGCCGACGGCAATTCAGGCGATCCGCCAACGGACGCCTCTGGGAACAAAACCTTCAGGAGAAGATCACCATGAACACGACCCTATGCAAGTGCCTCATCGGCACATGCTTTGCCGGGGGCATGATTGTCCTCAGCGCAACCGCGGCCAATGCCGCGGACACCACGTCCGGCAAGGACGGACTCCTTTCGGGGACGCAGGTCATAGCGCCAGTAACAGCGCCGATTTCCACAAGCGCCACCTCACTGGGACTGTTGGGGGATTCAGCAGCTACGGCGTCAGCGCCGGGAACTGCTGGAGGTTCGGGCCATGCGCCTGCCGCCACCACCAATGGCTCCAACAGCATCGGCTCGGGGACGCAAGTAGTTGCCCCGGTCACGGTGCCCATAAACCTGGGCTCGTCGTCAGTGGGTCTGCTGGGGGGCTCCACTGTGGCGAGCCCAGCCACACCTGCCGCACCAGCAGCGGCAGCAAGTTCGACGCCGGCCGCCGGGACCAGCGGTTCCGGCGGCATCGCCTCGGGAACCCAGGTGGTAGCGCCGGTGACGGTGCCCATCACGGTAGGTTCGACGTCGGCCGGTGTTTTGGGGGACTCATCAGCCACCACTGCACCTGCGGTATCAGCTCCAGCAGCATCAGCTCCTGCACCGGCTCAAGCACCGGCGCAGGCAACAACGTCGGGGGGAGAGTCAATCGCATCCGGCGCTCAGGTAGTGGCTCCGATATCGGTCCCTGTTAACATCGGAGCCACTGCTGTGGGTGTAGCGGGGGATTCTGCAGCTACGTCCGGTTCTTCCGTGCCTGCTGCTCCAGCTGCTCCTGCTGGGACCTCTTCGGGTGCTTCCACCAGTGGTGCAGATGGTGTTGCCTCGGGCACGCAGATTGTTGCTCCGATCACGGCTCCGGTGAACCTGGGTGCCACCTCGGCTGGGGTGTTGGGTGATTCCTCGGCCACGAACACCGGTACCAGCGGGGGCACTGCCCCTGCCGGCACGACAGGTGGCAGCACCACTTCCGGCAATGGCGGTATTCTCTCGGGCACGCAACTGATCATTCCGATTACCGCACCGGTCACCGTAGGGTCCACCTCGGTAGGTGTGGGGAGCGGCTCGACAGGAACGGTGAACCCGCCGGTTGTTACCCATCCGGTGGTGAACCCGCCGGTTGTCACCCCTCCCGTGGTGAACCCGCCGACCGTCAACCCACCCGCTGGTGGCGGCCTTGATGCTGGCGGCAACATCCCCGCTGCTGGCATCAGTGCAGACATCATCAATGCAGGAGTCGGCACCCAAGCCGGCACCGTTGCATCTCTTGGTTCTACTAAGGGTGCGATGACCTCGGCAGCCTCCACCGCCGTCGGGAGCTCAAGCGCGCTGGCCAACACGGGGCTGAACGGCAGCTTCATTCTCTGGGCAGGAGCCATGCTTTTGATGGGTATGCTCTTGGCCGCGGGTAGCCGCCGGAAGGCAGCAGCCAACCGTCGGTAATCCGCGCAAGCAATCCCGCTTCGCGTGTACTTGTTGCGGCTCCGGATACCGGAGCCGCAACAACTGCGGACCGCACTAGTGCGCGGGTGCGCATTGCACAACGTAATGGTGGCCCCGACGGCAGCTACCGCAGTCCTAGGATGAAAGGGATGACCAAGACCCAGACGAATCAAGCGTTCAGCCTTCGCAGCGTAGCTTTGCCGGCCTTCGGCCCTGCTCTGCTGTTCTGTATCGGTGAAGGGGCGGTTCTTCCGGTCATCGCGCTCTCGGCGCGTGATCTCGGAGCGTCCGTGGCAGTTTCCGCGCTGATCGTAACGCTGATCGGGCTGGGATCCTGGATCTTCAACATTCCGGCGTCGATCATCACGGAGAAGTTCGGCGAACGATGGTCGATCGTCGGGGCCGGCGCCTTGGGCGCAATCGCGCTGGGTGCGGCAGCGTTCGCACCGCAAATGGAGCACGGGCTCTGGTTGCTTGCGGCTTCGATGACGTTGGTGGGCATGTCAGCCAGCGTCTTCAACCTTGCCCGGCAGAAGTTCCTCACAGAAGCAGTCCCGGTTCTCTATCGCGCACGGGCACTGTCCACACTGGGCGGCGTGACCAGGATCGGTATCTTCATCGGGCCGTTCCTTGGGGCCGGTGTCATGCAGTTTGCGGGCATCAGCGGCGCGTACTGGGTGGGCTTTGCGGGCATGATGGCGGCCGCGGCTTTGTCGTTGACCATCCCGGATCTGGTGGCTCCGGATGCGTCCGACGGCGGAACTCGCCCTCCGGCGTCCACGCTGCGGAGCGTCGCGGCTTCCCATGCGGGCGTGTTCCTGACCGTAGGTTTCGGGATTCTGTTGTTGAGCGCTTTGCGTGCCTCGCGTCAGGTGGTCATCCCGTTGTGGGCGGATCACCTGGGACTCGACGCCACGCATGCCTCGCTGTTGTTTGGCCTGTCCGGCGCAATCGACATGCTGGTGTTCTACCCTGCCGGAAAACTCATGGACAGGAAGGGCCGGCAGTGGGTGGCCATCCCGTCCACGGTGATCATGGGCTCGGCTTTGATCCTGATTCCGTTCACTGCCGGTTTTGTGCCGTTGCTCCTGGTTGCGCTGTTGATCGGGTTCGGCAACGGCATCAGTTCAGGACTCATTATGACGCTGGGTGCCGACTTCTCGCCGGACAACGGCCGGAGCCACTTCCTGGGCATCTGGCGTTTCATCGCTGACTCGGGCGCAACCGGGGGACCGGTGCTGCTCTCCGGGCTGACGGCCGCCATCTCACTGTCCGCAGGGGTCTGGGCCACGGGCGTACTGGGCTTCGCGGCGGCAGTGGTGTTCGCCGTCGCGATTCCCAGATTAAAGCACCGGCGGAATTACTGAGGGGTGCCAACAATGTTCGGGATTCTGGGCTGTCGGGCCGCCGCGGCTAGACTACCGTGGTGCCAGAAAACCCAGCTGCCGAAACCCCGACGCCATCCAGGTTCACGGACCTTCACACCTTCCTGTCCGCTGACGAGGTTCCTGCAGGGCTGATCGAGATCCAGCATCAGGGCTTGCCGCTTGAAATCCTGAACGTACCCGCCGACTCCGATACCACCTTGGTGTGCTTCCACGGAGCGGCCGAGAAAGACGTCCGACTCCCGTGGTTCCTGGGGCAGGGAGTTACTGCCGGCCTGCCCGCCAACCGCATCTTTATCTCAGATCCCAGCCTCCGCAAATCCACTGACTTCAATTTGGGTTGGTACGCGGGATCGAAGGAGCAGCCGGACCTTCAAGAAACACTGGCAGACGTTATCCGGCGCGTTGTGAGGGAGACCGGGGGGTACAACCTGGTGTTCTTCGGCAGTTCAGCCGGCGGATACGCCAGCCTTGCTCTATCCAGGTTCTTCCCCACTTCACTGGCGGTCGCGGTGAACCCGCAGACGTCAATTTCCCGTTTCTATCCCGGTGCGGTGGAGCGCTACATGAAGTACGCCTGGGAGATGGACGGCAAGGACATGTCCGAATTGCCGGCCACCGTGGCTCATAACCTGATTCCGGCGTACTCCGCTGGTTTCAGTCACACTGTGGCCCTCATCCAGAACGCCAAGGACTGGTTCCATATCCAGAAACACCAGCTGCCATTTGTTGATGTAGTTGGCGACTCAGACAACCTCTTCATGCTGATGGACCGATGGGGACCCGACACAGGTGATGGGCACATCCCGCCACCCAAAGAACTGATCAGGGCGTGCTTCGAAGAGCTTGCTACGTGTCGCGGCGACTGGCGGGCAGGACTCGCTGCTTCTGGTTTCCAGGCGGAGACTACCCGTCAGGACGTGAAACGACGCGTGCTGGATACCGCTCCGGCACCGGCCTCTTCCGACACCTAGGCCCTGCCCTAAACCCATGAACACCCACGGCCGCAGGACAACCCCCTTGAGGGTTGCCCTGCGGCCGTTGGCCATTCAGGTGAGGGAACTCCTAGCGGACTGCCTGGTTGCCCTTGAATTCGAGCTTCAGGTTGCCCGCGCCCTTCGCGGTGCCGTTCACCGCGGACTGGGTTTCCGCGAAGACCAGCGTGGAGTGGGCAATGGCGTCGGCCATCTGTTCCAGGACCGCTGCGTCGATGTTGTCGATGTCATCGCAGGCTTGGTGGTAGCAGGGGTCATAGGCGACCCCTGCCGTGCCGCCGTAGATTGCCGCCTGCTCCGCCGTCTTGATCTCTTCGGCGCCGGCGAAAAGGCCTCCGGCCGGAATGCCGTTTTCGATGAATCCGAAGTAGTCGGAGCGGCCATCAAAGTCCGTGGGCTCCGTCGCCAAGCCCTGCGAGGCGAAGTAGTCCAGGAAGACTCTCTCGATCACCGCCGAGCCGTTGGGCCCCGCGGTTCCCAGCGGCTTGCCATCACCGTCGTAGACGAACCGGACCGGGTTGGGAGATGCCACCATGTCGAAATTGAGGTTGAGGGCATGATTCTTGAGATCAGTCTTGCTCAGCTGCGAGATGTAGTAGTCGGAGCCAACCAGGCCGTCTTCCTCACCGCTCCACCATGCGAAGCGCACGCGGTTCTCCGGCGAAATTCCGAGAGCCGCGAACTGCAGTGCCGTCTCCAGGATGGCGGCAGAACCGGACCCGTTGTCGTTGATGCCTGGGCCTTCAGCTACTGAGTCCAAGTGGGCCCCCACTACAACCGTCCGGTCTGCTCGTCCCGTTGTATCGGCAAGGACGTTGAAGGTCTCGATCGGCTGGGTGTCGCCCTCTACCTCGATGCGTACCGTGGCTCCTGGGAGACCGGCCAATTCCTCGCCCACGGCAAAGCTTGCGCCAACCGTTGGGACCGTCACTGCGGGGTTATCAGCCGTGGGGGCGCCGAGGGTGCCATCAACCCTGCCAAGCCGATCATCGGCGTCGCCCTGGTTGAAGATGATCACGCCCGCTGCCCCCGCAGCCTGGGCGTTCACGGCCTTGGTGTTGAAGGGACAGGTGCCACGCTGAATGAGTGCGATGTTTCCGGCAACGAATCCGGTGAAGTCGGTAGCCTCGCAACCACTGGTTGAGGCACGATCGCCTGTGAGATTGATATCCACCGGGGTCACAGTTCCGGTGACGTTTCCGAAGCCGGAGTAGGACATCGCACCAAAATCGTCTTCGGTGTAAGTCCTTGGGGTTGGAGTGAGCCGTTCAAAGGCTTCACCCGTCAGGTTGAACTTGAGGTAGTCGAAGTACTGGCGTTGTGTCACGAACCCTGCGGCTTCGAGCTGATCCTCGATGTATTCCGCCGAGGCCACATGGCCCGCCGTACCGGCAGATCGCGTGCCGCCATTGGCATCGGCGATCGCTTGGAGTTCTTCGAGGTGGCCGATGATGGCTTCCGCAGTGACTGCGTCGCGGAGGGCCTGGGTGTCCGTCCCTTTGGCAGCCAGGGCGGGTGGGGTTATGGCTACGGCAAGAATGGCGAACGTTGCCACTCCTGCCGCGAGGGCAGAGGTTCGGTTTTCAATGCGTGGTTTGTGCTTTGTATGCATCACATGCATCTCCCTGTGGGGACCCGGTAATTGGGTGGCCGGGTGCGGTAGCGCAGAATCTACCCCGCAGGAGTCCGCCGGTGAAGGCTTGTTTTTTGCGCTGGCCAGGCTTAGGTGCGCTCAGCCAGCCGCGGCGTCTTCCATGCCCGGTCCGGGACCTTGCCGGTAACAAGTGCCACAGCGGCCACCAACAGGACCAAGCCCCATGTCGCATTGGTGACATCAAGGGCCTGCCTCATCACCACGAACGGCGGGATGATCGCCAGGACGGTTCCAGCCGCGATACGCCACATCGCGGGCCTGCCAGCCCCGGGAGCCAGCGCAGTGCTGGCAAGTTCCAAACGGACCAGGGGCATGGAGACAAGCAACACCAGCGCCCACGCTGCAATGTAGAACAGTGGACGGCTCGTCCACCACTCGGTGCTGGCGGGCTCAGGGAACGGCAGCCGCAGGACCAGTGCGATCCCGAACAAGGCAATGATCAACGGCAAGTGCCACAGGTAGATGGTCATGGCCCGGCTGCCCACCACGAACATCACCTTCTGTACCCAGCCCACCTGCACGCACCGCTGCAACACCGGGTACACGGCCTTCACCAGCAGAACGTGCGCCAAGCCCACCAAGACCAAGGGGAACATGGGCGGGTTCTGGCTGGTCAGCATGTCCACGGGGTAGGGCCCGGCACCCGTCAGCGGCACCAGCGCTGCATAGCAAGCGACCGCGGCCAGCAGCAGCCTCCAGCGGGCGAACCGGTCGAAGAAGCCATCGGCATAGAAGAAGCCCAACTGCTGCAGCAACCCCCACACGAAGACCATGTTCAGCAGCCCGATCGGATTCGAGTCGAAACCCCACGGGTTGTGCTCCAAGCCCAAGCGAAGAACATCGACGACGACGGCGCCCGCGGCCAGCGCTGCGACGGTCCGGTACGGTGCCAGGCCGTGGAGCTTCGCCATGGTGGGAACCATGGCCTGGCAGATCAGGTATGCAGCCAGGAACCACAATTGAACTCCGGCGCCCGCAGCGATAACGGTGAGCAGGTCGCCCGGGACGCCTGCCGCCGTCGCGCTCCAGAGCGCAATGGTGAGGAAGGCATAGAGGGCAACGGTGGGACGGACCAGCCGGAGCACGCGGTTCCGGAGGTAATCGCCGGCGTCTCCGCCTTTGCGTTGCAGGCTCCGCCACGAGGTGAGCGACGCGAAGCCGCCCACTACGAAGAAGAGCGGCATGACCTGGCCGAACCACGTACCCTGCGCGAACCAGCTCAAGGACGTCAAGGGATTCCCCACCCCGATGCCGGAGGAGTCCACGCTGATGCCCATCATGAGCAGGTGGACGGCCACCACGGCAAACATGCACGCGACGCGAATGAAATCGACCACGAGATCGCGGGATGCCAGGACGTGGGTGGATGCTGCCTTGCTGCTTGAGGCCGGTCTGAGGGTGGAAGACATGGGTGCTCCTGGGAAGTTGCCTTGTTTATCCATCGAGTGGATTAACAGTAGCGCATTGAACGGGGTCACGTCGACGTCTTGTTCAGAAAGGTCTTGGCATTCGGGCCGGGAATGACCTTGCGGGGCGTAGCCTGAAGAAGGAGGACCCGCCCCAATATCCAGAGAAATTGCGCAGCGCATCCAGGTCCCGCGAATCCACCCCAACAATGAACGGCAGCGCTGATCACTATGCACATCAGGGAATTTTGGAGTCAGCTTTCTCCGGACACGCAACAATGGCTCATCGACAATCCGGGGAGCATGATTGTGCCCCGGACCATGACGGCAATCTTCAATGATGAAACCGGGGAGGACGGGGCTGTGGACATCCACGGCGGCACCTTGCTCACCGCGGATGACCAACTCTTCATCCGGGAGCAGGCGCACGTTCGTGGGAGCATGGCTGCGGACGGTCCCAGGTTCTTCGATTCAGTCGACCCGGCGGACTAGCAGCCCTGTCGCCGTCTTCGGCGCACCGGTTAGCGCAGATCGCCCCCGTAACGACGGGTGCGATCGGCGCGAAAGGGTGCGCCGCCGTCGAGCGTGTGGTGCGATTGGCGCGTAAGGGTGCGCCGCCGTCGAGCGTAAAGAGCGTTTAGTTCTTCCGCGCCGCAAGTCCGAAGAGCCACGTGCCGCCAAGGGCGGACAGGTAGCCGGCGATCACCATGAAGGCCGTGCCGGCCCAGAAGTAGTCGATGGTGCTGTCGGTGCTCAGGCCGGGCATGACCTGCAGCAGCGAGTAGGCCGCAACGATACCGGCCACCACCAGGGCGGTTACCGTGAGCCATACCCACAGGCGGGAGGCGGCCCAGTGCTCGCCGTAGCCCTTCCAGACGTTCCAGCTGCTGCCGGTGCGGAGGATGAGCCAACCCGCGGGGAGCATGACGGCGCCAACTACCAGGAAGGCCGCTACGACGTCGGCCGGGCGGTGCCATTGGTTGATGAGCGTGGAGACGCCGGTGGCCACGGCGAAGGTGCTGCCGAGGAACCCGGCCAGGGGGCGCCAGCGCGGAGACACCATGAGGAACACGGCAGCGGCAGCCGAGGCGGCAAGGGTGGTGTGCCCGGAGGGAAGTGAGTTCAGTTCCAGGGTTTGGACGCCGCGGTCGGGGCGGTCCGGGATGAGGAACTTGAGGATCTGCGTGGCCACGTTGGCGGCGATGCATGCGGCCACGGCGATGCCGGCGGCCTTCCAGCGCCTGCGGGCGATGGTCACGAAGAGCACCATGATGGCGGCGATTGCGAGGGACATCATGGGCAGCATGTCCAGGAATTCGGTGGAGGCCCTTCCGGCTGTTCCGCCCAGCACGGTGGCTTCAACAAGCGCTGACTCGTCGATGAACTGGCCCATGGTGGTGCGCACAAAGAAGTAGTACGTCGCTGCCAGGCCCACCACGCTGGCGATGGTGGCCAGGATGAAAAGGAATCCTGTTCCGATGCCTGCGTCGCGCTGCTGAACCGGCCGTTTGCTCGACCTCCCGCTGGTGCGGAATTGCTGGGAACTCATTCTGTCTAGGGTGCCACAGTTCTCTGGAAGGCCCGTGTGAGTGCCGCCTTTGCGTGGCGGGGCCATGTGAGATCCCTGCAACATTCCTGTGACGGTTGACACGTGTTAGGCGGCGGGCTTAGGCTTCCTAACACGTGTTAGGGAAGGAAATCTACATGTCGGGAACCAATGGGGCTTTGCGTCAATTCACACGCAGAAGTGCCTTCACAGCCCTCGGCGCCGGGATTGTTGGAGTGACCGCGGCGTCGTGGCCGCGCTTGACCGGGGCGGACATCCCCGGCCGGGGAGACAACAGCCTCAGCATCGCCATCATGGGCACCGCGGCCGACGCTGCCGCCCGTCAAAAGGTCATCGATGCCTTTGCCAAAGTCCACCCCGAAATCAAGGTCAAGGTCCAGGCGATCCAAGCTGTGGACTGGAAGGACTTCTTCACCAAGATCCTCACCATGGTGGCAGCAGGCACCCCGCCGGATGTGGTGTACGTGGCTACCGAAGGCGCCCAGCTCTTCGCAGAAAAGCTCGCCCATCCGCTGGACGAGTACCTGCGCCGCGATGCAGCGGACATGAAGGAATACTTCGAGGACGTCCACCCCAGCCTGGTGGAAGCATTCATGTACAAAGGCAGCCTGTTCCAGCTCCCCATCGACTGGAACGCCGCCAACATGTACTACAACACCACTGCGCTCACTAAAGCGGGACTGGAGCGGCCCTCCGACAACTGGACGCACACCGACTTCCGCAGCACCCTCGCCGCCATGAAGAAGGCCAACCCCAAGGACTTCACCCCCTACTACTGGACCAACCGCCTCTTCGGTGGAGTGGTGCCGTGGCTCTACGCCAATGACACCAGCTTCCTTAAGGAAACCAAGTCCCCGGGCGGCGAATGGTTGTGGGACGGCTTCTACGCCAACGACCCCTCACGCAGCCTCCGTTCCGGTGGCTACCAGTGGCTGGAACCCAACGCCGACGATCCCCGGGTCTTCGAATCCTTCGACTACCTCCGCGGACTGGTCAAGGACGGGCTGGGTATCCGGCCGGAGGAAGGCGGCGGCAGCGCGCTGATTGGCCTCTTCGCCTCCAACAGGATAGGTACGACGCCGGCGGGCGGCTATTGGGTCCAAGGCCTCCACGAGGCGGGAATGAACGAAAACGACTTCGACGTTCAGTTCTTCCCCAAATGGCGCACCCAGCGGCACCAGTTCGGCACAGCCGGGTACGCGATCATGAAGACCGCCAAGGACAAGGACGCCGCCTGGGAATGGGTGAAGTTCAGCTCCAGCCGCGAAGCCATGCAGATCGTCTTCCCCACACCGAACACCACACCTGCCCGGCGCTCCATGGTCAACGAGCAGCTTTACGCAGGAACCGGTCCGCGGAACTGGAAGGTCTTCTACGACACCCTGGACAAGTTCCCCACTACAGGGCCCATTCCAGCGCCACCCCAGCAGGCCGCCGTCGAAACTGCCCTCATGAAAAACGTCAGCCTGGCCGTCAGCGGGGATGAGCGCCAACTCAAGGACGCCCTTTCCTCCATGCAGCGTGACCTCGAACTTGCCCTGAGGAGGCAGCCATGAGCACCGCAACCAGTACGCCTACGGGCACGGGGAGCGAGCCGGGCCGTCGCCAGGCCGCCCACAAGAACGGACAAAGCTCCAAGCGTGGCCGCGTCCAACAACGCTGGCTGCCGTGGGCTTTCCTGGCCCCGACCATCGTGGGCATGGGCATCTTCACCCTCCTGCCGATCGTCGCTTCGATTGCGCTCGCTTTCTTCCGCTGGGACATCATCTCCGCGCCGACGTTCGTGGGTTTCGATAACTTCGCCGAGGTAGTCCAGGACCCCACAGTCCGGGTCTCATTCCTGAACACCATCGTGTTCGTGGTGGTGGCCGTAGCCCTTCAGCTCGGACTGGCGCTGGGCCTGGCGATCATGGTGCAGGAGAAGCTCCCGGCCTGGCTCAGGGTCTTCTTCCGCTCGGCCTTCTTCTTCCCGCTGATCCTCTCCGCAGCATCGGTATCGATCTTCATGCGGTACCTCTTTAACGAGCAATTCGGCGTAGTGAACTGGTTGCTGTCCATCGTGGGCATCCCAGCGGTCCCGTGGCTGACGACGCCAACCGGGTCGGCCGCCGTCGTGATTCTTGTTTATGTGTGGCAGAACTTCGGGTTCTCGTTCCTGCTCTTCATCGGTGGCCTTGCCTCCATTCCGGTGGAGACGTACGAGGCCGCGTCGATCGACGGTGCGACGGGATGGCGCAAGCACTTCTTCGTCACCCTGCCGCTGCTCAGCCCCACCACCCTGGTGGCTTCGGTCATGGCGATCATCAACGCGCTGCAAGTGTTCGACCAGCCCTATGTCCTCACCCGCGGCGGGCCCGGCGACTCGACGCGCACAGCCGTGATGGTCATCTTCGAGTCCGCATTCCAGCGACTTGAGTTCGGCGAGGCCTCGGCGATCGGCGTGATCCTGACGCTCATCATCATGGCCATCACCGCCGCGCAATTCCGGCTCAGCAAACGATTCGTCTTCTACCAGTAAGGCCCGCCATGACTACCATTCAAGAACGTGTCACCACCACGGCGCCTGTAGTGAAGCGGAAGAAGCGCGACTGGTCAGTGGCCATCCGCGTCGTTGTCTTGCTGATCGCGTCCGTCTTTGTCCTGGGTCCGGTGCTGTGGACGCTGTCCACCTCGCTGCGACCGCCGTCGGAATCCTTCCAGCTGCCGCCCGCCTTCCTGCCCCTGAATCCGGACCTGACCTCCTACGAGCAAGTGTTCAAGCAGCTCAACATCGTGGCGCTGGTAGTGAACAGTGCGCTGGTGACCGGCTTGATCGCAGTGGGACAGATGATCACCGCCGCCCTGGCTGGCTACGCGTTTGCGCACCTTCGCTTTCGCGGACGCGGTGCACTGTTCTCGATCGTGCTGGCCACCATGATGGTGCCCGCACAGGTCACGATTGTTCCCGTGTTCATGCTGATCCGTGGCGTGGGCCTCTCGGACACGCTCCTCGCGCTGATCATTCCGGCCATCCCGACGGCGTTCGGTACCTTCCTGATGCGCCAGTACTTCATGGGCTTGCCGGGTGAGCTCGCTGAAGCGGCCGCGATCGACGGCGCCTCGCCGTGGCGGACCTTCCGATCCGTGTATGCGCCGCTGGCCATGCCAGGCCTGGCGATCGTGGGCATCCTGGCGTTCAACTTCCACTGGAACGAGTTCTTCAGGCCCCTCATCATGACCATCTCCGAGCAGAACTTCACCCTCCCGCTGGGCCTGGTCTCACTCCAAGGCAACCTCGGCACCGGAAGCATCTCCGTGGTCCTGGCCGGTGTTGTCCTCTCCATGATTCCCGCGCTGGTGGTGTTCATGTTCGGCCAGCGTGCGCTGCAGGACGGGCTCACCGCAGGTACGGGCAAGTAACTCCCACTCTCTTTTGAAAGGGGTTCCGTTGACGGACCTTGCACTCTCTTCCTCCCTTTCCCTGGCGGCGACGCACCCGGATCCCGCGTTCCCGCGCTTCCACCCGCGGCCGGCGCAGGGCTGGATCAACGATCCCAACGGCATCAGCTACATCAACGGCCGCTACCACGTGTTCTTCCAGTACAACCCCTCATCCGCGCGGCACTCCCAGATCAATTGGGGGCACGTGAGCTCTGGTGATTTAGTGCGTTGGGAAGAGCACCCCGTAGCGCTTTCTCCTCAGGCGGGCGGGCCCGACTCCGCCGGATGCTGGACCGGAGTGGTGACCTCTGACGATGGGGTGCCCACCGCCGCCTACTCCGGGATCAAGGACCACGGCGGGCACTCGCAGGTTGTCATTGCCCGCGGTTCGGCTGATCTGGTGACGTGGGAGCAAGACGGGCACG
This sequence comes from Paenarthrobacter sp. YAF11_1, assembly GCF_052113445.1. Lineage (NCBI taxonomy): Bacteria > Bacillati > Actinomycetota > Actinomycetes > Micrococcales > Micrococcaceae > Paenarthrobacter > Paenarthrobacter sp. YAF11_1. The sequence goes on along the minus strand of NZ_JBFRDF010000001.1, from coordinate 821,024 downwards.
TGGCAGCGTCCATGCCGGCTGATCCGCTGGTGACCGCCGTCCGCGACCCCTTCATCTTCCGCTTCAACGGTGCCCGCTATGCCATGCAGGGTGCAGGGCTTTCCGACGGGCGTGCGGCATTGCTGCTGTACACAGTGGACTCCCTTGACGTCTGGGAGTACCAGGGCATCTGGCTGACTACGGCTGATCCTGTGGCCGCTGCTTATACGCCGGCCGAGATCTGGGAATGTCCGCAGCTGGTGGAGGTGCCCCTCTCTTCTGGTGGCTCCACCTGGGTCATGATGTTCTCGCTGTGGCTCTCCGGCGACGACCACGAGCACGCCAATGGGGTGGGGTACCTGACCGGCTCCCTGTCCGCGGATCCTGCCACGGGGTTGCCTGTGTTTGCTGCGGCTTCGGGTGGGAAGGCAGATCTTGGGCGCGACTTCTATGCGCCGCAGATTGTGCAGCTGGCTTACTCTGCGGGTTCCGCGCCTGCTGCCGCTTTGTTGTGGGGGTGGGCCAACGAAGGTCCCGGTCGCGACGGTCGCCGGGGCCGCACCCAGGAAGAAATCGACGACGCCGGGTGGTCGGGTGTCCTGACTCATCCCCGCGTTTTGTCCGTGGTTGACGGGGCGCTGACTGTCACTCCTGCGCCTGAGATTGAGGCGTACCGGGGTGCTGCTGTGGCTGAGGGTGCTGCCGGTGCCGGTGCCGGTGCCGGTGCCGTTGCTGTGCCTGCGTTTGCTGAGGTGCTGGTTCGGGGTGGTTCTGCTGGTGCTGGTGCTGGTTCCGGTTCCGTGGAGCTGGTGCTTGGTTCGGGGGCCGATGCTCAACTGGTCTACTCGGGTTCCCTTGCTGCGGGGGAGGAGCTCCGGATCTTCATCGATGCTTCCCTCGTGGAGGTCTACCGTTCCGGTTCCGTCGCCACCACCCTTCGGGCCTACCCGGCTCAGGGGGAGGAATGGCAGCTCACCTTGCCCCACGGCGCGACTGCCGACGTGTGGGAGTTGCGCCTTCCCGCATAGGCGGCAGGTCGGCGTCGTGCGCTAGTTGTGGGGCCTGCTTTACATCCCCACCACCCCCCTAACTTCGCAAGCTCAGCCAGGGAACCCGGGTGGTGTGGGCCCTCTTTGGTTTGGGGCGCAGAGTGGGCCTCGCAACACGATGGTGGCGTGTGTTGTGGGGCCGGGTTTGCGTGTTTGATGCTGGGTTTTGGGGTGCAGAGTGGGCCTCGCAACGAGGGGTGGACTAGTTGTGGGGCCTGGTCTGCGTGTTTGGTGCTGGGTTTTGGGGCGCAGAGTGGGCCTCGCAACGTGCGGGGACTAGTTGTGGGGCCTGCTTTACGTGTTTGATGCTGGGTTTGGGGCGCAGAGTGGGCCTGGCAACGTGAGGGGTGCGTGTTGTGGGGCCTGGTCTGCGTGTTTGGTGCTGGGTTTTGGGGCGCAGAGTGGGCCTCGCAACGCTCGGAATCAGCGCGTGGGCGCGGGGCCGGTCGATTCCCGGATCACCAGGCGGCAGGGGACCATCGTTTCCATGGTGGTCCCCTTTCCCGTGGTGTTGGTTCCCTCGATGGCGTCCAGCAGCGTGGTCATTGCGGCGCGGCCGATCTCCCGCAGCGGCAACGCCATGGTGGTGAGTGCCGGGACCATGGTGTCCGCGATCCGGGTTTCGTCGTCGTAGCCCATCACGGACAGCTCCCCGGGGACGCTGAGCCCAAGCCGTGCAGCTGCAAGCGTCACCCCGACGGCCAGGCGGTCGTTCGCGCACATGATGGCCGTGGGCCGATCAGCCGGGGACACGCCGTCGAGCAGTTTCATGGCGCCGCGGTAGCCGGCGTCAATGTCCCATCCGGCCATGACAATCCGGTCGCCCCGCAGCGGAACGTTGGCCGCTGCATGCGCATCCCGGTAACCCTGAACGCGGAGCGGAGCGGCCGGCGAATCTTCATATCCTGCCAGCAGCGCGATGTCCCGGTGACCCAGCTGCAGCAGGTGCTCGGCAGCTTCGCGGCCGCCGGTGACCTCATCCGGAATCACGTGGTGCAGTTGCGGTTCGGGGAGGGCGTCGTAGCAGTTGGCCAGCACGGACGGAACGCGGAGCATGCCCTGCGGAACGTCGATCGGTTTCAAGCCCACAGTGACGTACATGAGCCCATCGACTTGCCGGTCCAGGAGGGTCTCGATGGCGCCGGCGTCCCGGGCGCTGTCCCGCTCGGTGTCCATGACAACCGTGACAAAGCCGCGGCTGCGCGCAATGTCATCCGCGCCGCCGATGATGTTGCCGTCGAACGGGCTGACCACCACCTCATCGGACAGGATGCCGATCACTCGTGAACGCTGATTTCGCAGGCTGAGCGCAATCGCGTTGGGGGAGTAATTCAGCTCCAACGCCGCGGCCCGGATCCGGTCCTGGCTCTCCTTGGCCACATTCCCATCGCCGCGGCCGTTCAAGACCAGCGAGACCGCGCTCCTGGACACACCCGCCCGCTTGGCGACATCCAATGCAGTGGCCTTGCGGTTCATGGGAGTGTCCTTCCGGTCGTTGACAGCAGTCTACCTAACGCGTGTGAGGTTTCCCTGTGGGGCTACGTGGTCAACGACGACCCGAAGGACGACACCATGGTCTGCATCATATTGGAGGTCCAAATGCCGGCCACCACCATGCTGATCACAAAGACGGCGATGGTGATCCACACCGGCAACAGTCCGCGCTTGGGAGCCACTTTGTTGACGATCACCGAACGGCCAATGACGTAGACCGCCGAGTTCAGGAACGTCCAGGCCCAATGGAAAGGACGTACGACGCCGGACCTCGCCAACCGCTGATAGTCCAGGTACGCGAAGAACACCGAAAGGCCATAGATCACCAGGCTCGATGCCATCAGCAGGAAGTACCCCGGCGTATAGATCGAGAAGGGGTCAAGGGTAGTGACGCCTTGGCGCGTAGTGATGACGCGGAACTCAGGCTGCCAGGTGAGCATGAATAACACCGAGACCAATGGCAGCAACGTGATGGCCCAAATGAAAGGGTTGTAGACCGGCGTCTGCTCGCTGATCGGGGTTCGCGGAGCCTTGAACACCGGCTGGTACTGCACGTGCTGCGGCACCTGCTGCGGCGCCTGGTGCGCTGTCCAGGCATGGCCGTCCCACCAGCGGACAAGCCGCGGGTCCGAAGGGTCCGGGTACCAGCCGGGAGGCGTCGTGGAACCGGGCGTTGATTGAGTCATATCTCCCCCACATTGAGTCGTCATCCGAGAATATCGCGATTGCCCTCTCTCGGTTGCCACGCACCTCTCCCCAGCGCCTGTGAGGTGGTGTAAGAGTGGGTTATGAGCTTCTTCGACGACCTCCCGGAGCCTCCCGAACAGGCACGTCAACCGCAGCCGCTCAGGCCGGGGTGGGCCGGGCCGCCGTCGGACGAACTGCCGGGGGTGGTTCCCGGTGGCTTTCTCCACAACAGTCCGCGGATGGTGGTGGCCCTGAAACTGGTGGAGGTTTACTCCACGGGTTGTCTGCTGGACCTGGTGTGGTCCGTTCTGCGCAAGGACGAATCCGACCAGGAATGGCGGGAGATCGTTGAGGAGTGCTACAACCACCCGCGCTCCAGCCTGGACACCAGGACGGGGCTGGAAATAGGGGTGGGCTTCGAGGACGGACGCAAGGCTGTCGCCGCCATCCACGGACCGGGGACGTTCGAGGACACAGACGACGTCATTGGGCCAGTGCTGACAACCTTGGGCGGAGGCGGAGGGAGCAACAGCGGCGACTACGTCCAGTTCGCCGGCCGCTACTGGTTGTGGCCGTTGCCGCTGGAAGGGGACACAACGCTGGTGGCCCGGTGGGAGGCGTTGGGACTGCCGGAAAGCTCCCTCGAATTGTCCGGCGTCGAACTGGGCGATGCCTTGGGCAGGGTCCGGAACTACTGGTCCGGGTAGTTGTCCACATAGCCGGATTGGCCGGCGATCAGGTCGGTAGGCCGCCGGTACAGTGGCACTATGCCTGCGCTTCCCCCTCTTCAAGAACTTCTCGATTCGGCCCATGTGGTCTCACTGCCCATGCGCGTGAAGTTCCGCGGCATCATGGAGCGCGAGACGCTCGTCTTGCGCGGGCCCATGGGCTGGGGCGAGTTCTGCCCCTTCCCCGAATACGACGACGACGAATCCTCCCGCTGGCTGGCCGCCGCCCTCGAAGCTGGCTGGCTTGGGTTTCCCCCTCAGCTGAGGGAGACCATCCCGGTCAACGCAACGGTTCCCGCCGTTCCCGCGGAGCGCGTCCCGGAGGTGCTGGCGCGCTTCGGCCGGGTGGACGCGGTCAAGATCAAAGTTGCCGAGCGCGGGCAGTCGTTGAGGGACGACGTTGCGCGGGTCAACGCAGTACGTGAAGCTTTGCCGGAGGCCGCCATCCGCGTGGATGCCAACGGGGGATGGGACGTAGAGCAGGCCGTGAAGGCGCTGGGCATGCTCTCGGCTGTCGGTCTTGAGTACGCAGAGCAACCCGTTCCCACTATTGAGGGCCTGGCCGAGGTCCGTCGTCGGCTCTCTGCCGTTCGGACGCCGGTCCTCATCGCAGCTGACGAGAGCGTACGCAAGGAAGACGATCCCCTTCGAGTAGCCAGAGCCGGCGCCGCGGACCTCATCGTGGTCAAGGTCGCTCCACTTGGGGGAGTCCGGCGGGCCCTGGACATCGTGCACCAAGCCGGGCTGCCCGCCGTCGTCAGTTCTGCGCTGGATACCTCCGTGGGCATCCGCGCTGGGCTCGCGCTCGCAGCCGCGTTGCCCTCACTTCCCTACGCTTGCGGACTTGGCACCGTTTCTCTGTTTGCCTCGGACATCACACTGGACCCCTTGGTGGCCGACGACGGCGCCATCCACGTGCGCTCGGCTGTCGCCGATCCAGGGCTGCTTGAGCAGTACGCAGCCTCAGCGGAACGCAGGGACTGGTGGATGGACCGGCTTCGAAGGGTGCATGCAGTCCTGGCCGGAAACCAGCACCCGTTGTTCACCGATTCTTAACCAGAGGGACCTCTCAGATTCGGTTTCCGCTGAAAGGCTCAGCGGGAACCTCATACATCTCTGGAAGGTCTTCCCCCAAATGTCTGAAACCACCGGACGCACGTTTCCGCTGCTCCCCATGCTCGGCCACACCAAGGGCAAGCGCAGTGCGGTTACCTGTGCTTTGAAGTGCGACAACGCCTGCTCCGGCGATGTCTGCAACACCAGCGCCAACGGCTACTTCCGGGACATCGCTTCCACCGCCATGTCCCGCCGGGCCGCACTGGGCCTCGGCGCCGCAGGAGCGCTCGCCATCGTCCTCGGTGGTGCCGTGACTGGTGGTGACACCGCCGTAGCCGCCCCGGATAACGGACTCTCCGATGCCGCCAAGAAGGGCTTCGACAAGTCCAAGCTCAAGTTCACCGCCATCAAGCCCGTGGACGCAGCGGTAGATGCGTTCACCGTGCCCGAAGGGTTCGACTGGAAGCCGGTCATCCGCTGGGGCGACCCCCTCTTTGCCGATTCACCTGCCTTTGACCTCAACGCGCAGACTGCCGCAGCCCAAGCCCGCCAGTTCGGCTACAACAACGATTACACGGACATCCTGCCTATCCCGGGTTCCAAGGATCGCCGTGCCGTACTCTTCAGCAACCACGAGTACACCAACGAGAACATCATGCTGCCCGAAGGCTTCGACCCAGCAGAGGCACGAGCCATTGGACGTGCCGGACATGGCCTCGCTGTGGTGGAGCTCGAGCGCAAGAACAAGAACAAGCCGTGGAACTACGTCCAGGGAGCACCCCTGAACCGTCGCTTCCTCACGGACACCGTCTACGAACTGACCGGCGCTGCTGCAGGCACCAACCTTGTCAAGACGATCGATGACCCCGCAGGCCGCTGGATCAAGGGCACCCTGGGCAACTGCGCCGGTGGAACCACACCATGGGGCACCATCCTCTCCGGCGAAGAGAACTTCAACGGCTACTTCGCCGCTCCAGGGACCAGCGATGGCGACAAGCGCTACGGCCTCTCCGCGAAGGCAACCACGCGCCAGTGGGAACTCGATGAGCAGCGGTTCGATACCCGCAACTCCGGCTACGCCAACGAGACCAACCGCTTCGGCTGGATCGTGGAAGTTGACCCGTTCGACCCCACCTCCACTCCCAAGAAGCACTCCGCCATGGGCCGCTTCAAGCACGAAGGCGCCAACGTCATTGTTGCCCCGTCCGGCCGGGTAGTGGCGTACATGGGCGACGACGAACGCTTCGACTACCTCTACAAGTTCGTCTCCAAGGGCAAGTACCAGGCCGGCGACTCCCGCGAAGCCCGCCGCAACAACATGAACCTGCTCTCCGAAGGTGACCTCTACGTTGCCAAGTTCACTGGCGATTCGCCTGCCGACATCGACGGCACCGGCAAGCTTCCTGCCGACGGCGCCTTCGATGGCACCGGCGAATGGCTGCCCTTGGTAGTCAACGGCACGTCCGCAGTTCCCGGCATGACCGTCCCGGAGGTCCTGGTCTACACCCGTCTGGCCGCGGACAAGGTTGGCCCCACCAAGATGGACCGCTGCGAAGATGTCGAGCCCAACCCGCGTACCGGCAAGGTCTACGTGGCCTGCACCAACAACACGGACCGCGGCAAGCCGGGCAAGGAAGGCGCCACGGAGGTCAACCCGCGTACCCTCAACCGTGACGGGCACGTCGTGGAAATCACCGAAGGCCGCGAGCAGACCGGCACCAAGTTCAACTGGAACCTCCTGCTGGTGGCCGGTGACCCCGCCAAGAACACCTCCACGTACTTCTCCGGATTCCCGGCGGACAAAGTTTCACCGATCTCCTGCCCGGACAACGTAGCCTTCGACTCCGTGGGCAACCTCTGGATCTCCACCGACGGCGCACCCGGCACCATTGGCTACGCCGACGGTTTGTTCAAGGTCACCCTCGAAGGACCGGAGCGCGGCAAGGTTGAGCAGTTCCTTGCTGTTCCCCGAGACGCTGAAACCTGTGGTCCGATCATCCACGACGAAGAGCGCACAGTGTTCGTCGCCGTCCAGCACCCGGGTGAAGATGGCTCGTTCGCGGCCCAGAACTCCTTCTTCCCGGACTACGTGCCGGCCGGAGCTACCCCCGCTGCCGGCGCAGTGCGGGCCCCCCGCCCCTCGGTGGTGCAGGTCTTCCGCAAGTAGGCTTCCGTAGCTTCGAAGCTGACGAGTGCTCTCCCACCCGGGGTTCCTGGGTGGGAGAGCACTCGCACCTCCCGACGGTCTATCACTTCCCGGGTGTTAGGGCGTGACGCTCTATCACTTCCCGCGTGCTTGAGCGGGACGCTCTATCACTTCCCGCGTGCTTGAGCGGGACGCTCTATCACTTCCCGCGTGCTGGCGGCTTGCGCCACAAGTCGGGAGCGCCGATCGTGAGAAACTGCGGCACCCGAGTGAGAGAGGGATGCCCGATGTGGGCCGGGATGTGAGAGAACGTTGAGGGTTCGCCTGCGCCAATAGACTGGAACGGTGACTTCCCAGGACTCTCTGACATCCATTGGTGCCGCCCGGATCGCCGTTACGGCGCTGCTCGACGGCGGTGTGCGGCACGTGGTGGTGGCGCCGGGTTCGCGCTCCGCACCCTTGGCCTACGCTCTTGCTGAAGCAGAAGCTGCGGGCCGCGTCCGGCTGCACGTGCGCATCGATGAACGCGACGCCGGATTCACCGCGCTCGGCCTGGCACTTTCCACCGAGGCCCCTGTTGCGGTGGTAACCACATCCGGCACGGCTGTCGGCAACCTCCTGCCGGCCGTCATGGAAGCCAACCATTCTGCCGTTCCCGTGGTGGTTATTTCCGCGGACCGCCCAGAAGAACTCCACGGAACCGGGGCGAACCAGACCACCATCCAACTGGACCTCTTCGGCGATCACGTGCGTTTCGCCGTCGACGTTCCCGCGGGCGACCATCCCCAAAAAGCTGTTGCTACGGCGCTGTACGCAGCAACCGGTGCCCTCGAGGACACCCCGCCCGGCCCTGTCCAAGTGAATCTCGCCTTCCGGGACCCCCTGGTCCCCGCGCCCGGCGACGCGCTTCCAGCCGAGGCGGGACACGGCGTGTTTCATTACGACGCCGGACCTCAGGCACTGGTTCTCCCGGCAGCACCCAGAGAACTCGCCGAGCGACGTACCGTGGTACTCGCAGGCCATGACGCTGGCCCTGTGGCCGAGGCCTTCGCCCGCGCCCATGGACTGCCCCTGCTCGCCGAGCCGTCATCCAATGCACGCTTCGGCCCGAACGCCGTTGGACCGTACCGGGTGTTGTTGGAGCACTTCGGGCCGGAATCACCAGCTCCGATCGAACGCGTGGTCTTGTTTGGACGCGCCACTCTGTCCCGTCCCGTGGCATCCCTCCTGGCACGCGAATCAGTCGAGACAGCCATATACCAGCCCGTTCCTGTTGCTTGGTACGAAGCCGGCCGTCGCCGCGAAGAGCCCATCGAAACCCTTCCCGAGCTCGCAGAATTCGCTGGCCGCGGGTCCGCCGAATGGTTGGACTCCTGGCTCCTCGCCGCCGCTGCCGCCCAACACGGCTTGGATGGAGTGCTCGCGGGGGAGACGCTTGCCAGCGGCCCATCCGTAGGCGCCACCGTTTGGGAGCTTTCCCGCGGACAGTTGGTGCTCGGGTCCTCCAACGGCATCCGCGACGTCGACCTCGCCGGACAACCCCACACCGAACCGATTGCCAGTGTTTACGCCAACCGCGGCCTCGCCGGCATCGACGGCACCATCGCCACAGCCACAGGTATCGCCCTGGGCAGCGGACGCGAAACCACGGTCCTCCTGGGCGATGTCACCTTCCTGCACGACGCCGGGGGTTTGCTCCTTGGCCACGGTGAACCTGTGCCGGACCTGCGCATCGTGGTGCTCAACGACGCCGGAGGCGCCATCTTCAGCCTCCTTGAGCACGGTGCCGTGGAGGACTCAGGCGCCTACGGCACCGCCGTCGAACGCCTCTTTGGTACCCCGCACTCAGTAGACATCGCGGCACTCGCGGCGGCGTACGGCGTCGGACATCAATCGGTGAGTACGACGGCGGAACTTGCCGCGGCGCTCAAGGCGCCGCTCAAGGGGCGCACCATTGTGGAGGTGCGCGTGGACAGGGCGGGTCTGCGGGTGCTTCATGCTCGGATCAAGGAAGCCATCTCGGGAGCCGTGAGCCAGGTTCTGACTGCCGGCTAAGCCCGGCCCAGGATGGCGAGCCCGTCCGCGCCCGCTGCCGCCGATCGCGCCCGTAAGCTCTGGTGCGAAGTGCGCGAAGGGGTGCGCCGCCGGCGAACCAGTGGTGCGCGGGGTGGAAAGTGGTGCGCGGGGTGGAAACGGATGCAGGTCGTGAGTCGTGGGTTGGTGTGGGTTAGTCGCTACCGTTGCCGCCGATCGCGTCCGTAAGCTCTGGTGCGAAGTGCGCGAAGGGGTGCGCCGCCGGTGAACCAGTGGTGCGCGGGGTGGAAAGTGGTGCGCGGGGTGGAAACGGATGCAGGTCGTGAGTCGTGGGTGGTGTGGGTTAGTCGCTACCCGTGCCGCCGATCGCGCCCGTAAGCTCTGGTGCGAAGTGCGCGAAGGGGTGCGCCGCCGGCGAACGAGTGGTGCACTGGGCGGAAAGTGGTGCGCGGGGCAGAAACGGGCGCACGGGGCGGAAACGGGTGCGCAGGCGGGTGCGGGTCGTGAGTCGTGGGTTGGTGTGGGCTAGCCGCTACCGTTGCCGCCGATCGCGCCCGTAAGCTCTGGTGCGAAGTGCGCGAAGGGGTGCGTCGCCGGTGAACCAGTGGTGCGCGGGGCGGAAACGGGTGCGCGGGGCGGAAACGGGCGCACGGCAAGCAAGAACCGACCCAACGCAAAACGGGCGGGCACCACCCACAAAGGAGTGCCGCCCGCCCGTCAGCGGAGCAAAGCGATGGAGCTAGGCTTCCTCGACACCAATGTGCGTGGGGTCCAGGACGCGGCGCAGGAATTCCTTGGTGCGAGGCTGGGTGGGGGCGCTGATGACGTTTTCCGCCGGCCCTTCTTCCACTACGACACCAGCGTCCATGAAGACCACGCGGTCGGCCACTTCCCGTGCGAAGCCCATCTCGTGGGTGACCACCAGCATGGTCATGCCTTCCTGGGCCAGCTTGCGCATGACGGCCAGGACATCGCCCACGGTTTCGGGGTCGAGGGCAGAGGTGGGCTCATCGAAAAGCATGAGCTGCGGGTCCATGGACAGCGCGCGTGCAATAGCCACACGCTGCTGCTGGCCACCGGAGAGCTGGTCCGGGAAGCGGTCGGCGAGGTGTCCCAGGCCAACGCGCTCCAGGTTGTGGCGCGCTACGTCCGAGGCCTCGGACTTGGAACGCTTGAGGACCTTCATCTGCGAGATGGTGCAGTTGTCCAGGACGCTGAGGTGCGGGAACAGGTTGAAGTGCTGGAACACCATTCCAACGCTTTGGCGCATCTTGTTGAGGTCTACGTCGGGATCGGTGGCCTCGAACTTGCCCACGTTGATGGTGCCGGCGTTCGGCTGCTCGAGCAGGTTGACGCAGCGAAGGAGGGTGGACTTGCCGGAGCCCGAGGGCCCGATGAGGCAAACTACCTGGCCCGGTTCAACGGTCAGCGAGATACCTTTGAGGACCTCGTTGCTGCCGTAGGACTTGCGAAGATCCTTGATGTCGACGCCCGCAGCGCGAACGCTGGAGGTGCTCCCAGTGGAGTTATTCATGACTGTCCTGCCTATCGCTTCGTCCGCGCGGAGCGGCTTTCGAACTTCCGTGCCAGGAGGCTCAAGGGGATGGTGATGACCAGGTAGAAGGCGCCGGCGACGAGCAGCGGCGTCAGGCCGGCCCCGAGGCTGGAGATGCCGTCGCGCCCGAACTTGGTGAGCTCGTACTGGGACGCGGTGAGGCCCAGGACGTAGATCAAAGAGGAGTCCTTGGTGAGCAGGATGATCTCGTTGGTCAACGGCGGCAGGACGATCTTGAAGGCCTGGGGGATGACGATTGAGATCATGGCCCGCCAGTGCGGCATACCCAGCGAACGGGCTGCCTCCATCTGGCCCTTGGGAACAGCCTGCAAGCCGGCGCGGAGGGTTTCAGCGATGTAAGCCGAAGCCACCATGCCCAGCGACACCATGACCACGATGTTGACGTCCCACTGCACGCCGAACGCCAGCGGAACACCGTAGCCGAAGGCAATGAAGACCAGCAGGGCGGGAACGCCGCGGAAGAACTCGATGTACCCCGTTGCGAGCCAGCGGTACAGCGGGAAGGAGGAGAGCTTCATCAGGGCAAGCAGAAGGCCGCCTGACAAACCCACCACAAAAGCCAGCGCTGTGTAGATGAGGGTGTTCTTGAGGCCCACCAGGAAGATATCCGGGAACATCGGCCCGATTTTGGAGAAGTTGAAGACGCTTGTGCCAATGGTCTTCCAGTCCACAGCAAGGATCACTGCGGCCACGGCCACGACGAAGATTCCGGCCTGGACGTACAAACTGACTTTGGCTCGTTGACGTGCAGTCATTGCCATGGTGTTCTCACATTCATGTTGCGCAGGTGGGGCCCCGAAACAACGTATCGTTTCGGGGCCCGCCTGCGTGGATCTGGGGGAGCCGGGGCTCGGACTACTTGGTGGCTTCGCCGAACCAGGTGGTCTCGAACTTCTTCAGGGTGCCGTCATCGGTGATGCGCTTGAGCGTGGCGTTCACGGCGTCCGCCATGGCGGTGTTGCCCTTCTTGATGGAGATGCCCAGCTTCTCGCCCGTTGCGTAGTCTTCAACGCGCTTGAGGTTGGAATCGTCCTTGATGGCGTAGCCAAGCACTGACTGGTTACCGACTGCGGCATCGATGGTACCGGCCTTGAGGGCCTGGACCAGGAGGCCGGAGTCTTCGAACTGCTGGGCGTCGATTCCCTTGTCCTTGGCGTACTGGGCGCCGGTGGTGGCCTGCTGGACGCCCACCTTCTTGCCCTTGGCACCGTCGATGTTGCTGATGCCTGAGGACGAGGTGGCTACGAGGGTCAGGTCGTCATCCAGGTAAGGGGTGGAGAAGTCCATGACGCTCTTGCGGACATCGGTGATGGAGATCGAGGAGATGGAGACGTCGCAACCGGTCAGTGCGGTGCCGGTCTCGATGGCTTCGAAGGAGCTGTCCACCACGTTGAGTTCGGCCTTGACGTCCTTGGCGATCTCGGCGGCGATGTCCATGTCGAAGCCTACGATCTTGCCGTCCTTCTGGAATTCGAAGGGCTCGTAGGGAACGTCCGAGCACACCGTGAGCTTGCCGGCGTTGATGAGCTTCAGGCCGGAGGCATCCGTGGCAGCCGGGGTGGACGAGCCACCGCAGGCGGTGAGGGCCAGTGCGCCGGCTGCGAGCACGGCGGCAATCTTGGTGCCGGACAGAACCGAACGGGAGATCTGCATGTTGTTTACCTTTTGTTGCGGGGGATGCTGAACTGAGTCGGTTTTAGTGTAGCGCCGAACGTGAGATGTGCATCACAGGAAACTAAGTTTCACTATTGGATAACTAGTTTACGCACTTATCAACCACCAAAGCAGAAGCCCTGTCTGGAATCCCAGATTCAGCGGCGGATTCCCAAGGCTTCGAGCATCGGCCGGAACTTCGCCCATGTTTCCGCCAGTTCGGCCTCCGGCTGCGAGCCCTCGACGATGCCGCACCCGGCATACAAGCGCACCGTATTGGCGTCCTCGATCACCGCACCGCGAAGCGCGATACCCCACTCGCCATTGCCGGCGGCATCGAGCCAACCGACCGGTCCGGCATACGGGCCGCGGTCCAAATGCTCCAATTTTCGGATCAACGCACCGGCAACCAGCGTCGGGGTTCCGCACACCGCGGCCGTGGGATGCAGCGCATTGATCAGGGCCAGACACGTGGGCACGTGCCCCTCGATGTCCGCCAACTCCGCCTTCACGTCCGAGGCCAGGTGCCACACGTTGGGCAGCTCAAGAATGAAAGGTTCGCTGTGCGAATTCATCGCTTCCGAGAACGGTGCCAGCTGACGGGTCAGGGAATCGATCGCGATCTCGTGCTCATGCCGCTGCTTCTCGGATCCAGCCAGGACGCGCTCCGCATATTCCATGGGGGAACCGTCCATGCCGTCAGCATCACGTCGATCCAGGGTTCCTGCCAGCACGCGGGCTTGCGCGGTGCGGCCCTCCACCTGAATCAGCATTTCAGGCGTTGCGCCCACCAGGCCGTCCACGCCGTACGTCCAGCATTCGCGGTACCTTGCGGCGAGTTGGCGAAGTACCTCCGCAGCGTTGACGCCCTCCGGAAGGTTCGCGACGACGTCGCGCGCCAACACCAACTTCTCCAGTTTCCCGGCGCGGATCTCCTCCACGCCGTTGGACACTGCCTGCATCCAGGCGGCCTCGCTGAGGGAACCATGGCTGAGGTGGCCGGCGGAACCGTCAGCGGCAACGGCCTCAGCTGAGGGCACGACGTCGGAGCTTCCTGCCGCTGAATCCTCACCGTTCGGTTCCGGTTCAGTCAGCCAGCGGTGCACGGAGGCGAGGACGCCCGCTTCGGTGAGGGGGTCGTCGTCGAACGTTAACTGGGTCGCCCAGGCGCGGCCATCGCGGATCCCCACCACCAGCTCCGGGAGGATCAAACGGGACACATGCGGGGAGGTTTTGGAGAAGGCGAACGAGCCGAAAGCCACAGGCCCGGTGCCCGGAACTTCCACGTGATCAGTGATTTCGGCCTCAAGAATGAGGTGCCGCCACCAGATATCGGCCTCTAGGAAGCGTTCTGGCCCGGTGGCGTTGAAGCGGGTCAGCTCGCCGTAACCCACCAGTCCGGCCTCGCGGCGGGACCAGCAAAGAACGTCGTCCCGCACCAGAAACGACGGCAGCCCCCCGGAGGATGATTCAACATCGAGGGGGACTGTCAAGGTGCGGAGCGTGCTCGTCATGATGGAACAACAGTACTCCCGAGGACAACCAGAATCTGAGCCGACTTCTACAGCGCAGCAAAGTCGGCTGAATGTCTGAGACAATTACAGGGTGAACCGAGCATCCTTGGAAAAGCGTCCGGACGAAGTTGCGACGATGTTTGATGATGTCGCCCCAAAATACGATGTCGTCAATGATGTCCTGTCCATGGGGCAGACACGGCGTTGGCGCCGGATCGTGGTTGATGCCGTGGACGTGAAGGTTGGCCAGAAGGTCTTGGACCTCGCTGCCGGCACCGGAACCTCCAGCGAACCCTATGCAGACGCCGGCGTGGACGTGGTGGCCTGCGACTTCTCCTTGGGCATGCTCAAGGTCGGCAAGCGCCGCCGCCCGGATATCGACTTCATCGCCGGCGACGCCACCAACCTGCCGTTCGCGGACAACAGCTTCGACGCTTCCACCATTTCCTTCGGCCTGCGCAACGTCGTTGAACCGCGCAAAGCCCTCGAGGAAATGCTGCGCGTCACCAAGCCCGGCGGCCGCCTGGTCATTGCCGAGTTCTCACACCCCGTAGTGCCGCTGTGGCGCAACCTCTACACCGAGTACCTCATGCGTGCGCTCCCGGCCATCGCCACCAAGGTGTCCTCCAACCCGGACGCCTACGTGTACCTGGCCGAGTCCATCCGTGCCTGGCCGGACCAGGACCACCTGGCCCAGTGGCTCAGCGACGCCGGCTGGACCGACATCACTTACCGCAACCTCAGCGGCGGCATTGTCGCCGTGCACCGTGCACAGAAGCCCGCCGAGCACCGCGAAAGTGTTCCAGTGGCCAAGCTTCGCCGCCAGATCAAGCCGCGCCAACAGGCCGGCTGACCCCGTACCGCCTGCTGATTTAGGACGACGTGAAAGTACTGATTGTTGGCGCGGGCCCGGCCGGGTCCACCGCCGCGTATTACCTCGCCCAGGCGGGCATCGACGTCACGGTGCTGGAGAAGACCTCTTTCCCGCGTGAGAAAGTGTGCGGCGACGGCCTCACCCCCCGCGCCGTCCGCGAGATCCAGAAGCTTGGGCTGTCCCACGCTGTGGAGGACGGGTGGCGCCGGAACAAGGGCCTCCGCCTCATCGCCGGCGGTCGCACCATTGAACTGCCTTGGCCAGAGGTTTCCGACTTTCCCACGTATGGCCTGATCCGTACGCGGCTTGGCTTCGACGAATCGTTGGCCCGCCACGCCGAGGCTGCGGGCGCCGTCGTGCTTGAACGCCACAGCGTCACCTCCGCTTTGACCGCCGACGACGGTCGCGTCATCGGCGCACGGGCGTCCATCCTTGACGAGTCCGGACGCAAGACGGGCGAAACGCGCGACTTCCACGCCGACGTCGTCCTCGCTGCGGATGGCAACTCGACGCGAACCGCCGTGTCGCTGGGGATGCACAAGCGCGACGACCGTCCGCTGGGCGTCGCCGTGCGAACCTACTTCACGTCCCCCCGCCATGACGACGACTGGATGGAAGGCTGGCTGGAACTGCCGGGTAAATCCGGCAAGCCGCTGCCCGGTTACGGCTGGGTCTTCGGTGTTGGCGACGGCACTTCCAACGTGGGCCTCGGCATCCTGAACTCCTCCAAGGAATTCGGCAAGCTCGACTACAAGCAGGTCCTGCGCGAATGGACCTCCGGCATGCCCACTGAATGGGGCTTCACCCCTGAAAACCAGGTGGGGGAGATCCGTGGCGCCGCGCTGCCCATGGGTTTCAACCGCACCCCGCACTACTCACCCGGGCTGCTCCTGCTGGGCGACGCCGGCGGCATGGTGTCCCCGTTCAACGGCGAAGGTATCTCCTACGCCATGGAGTCCGCACGGTTCGCGGCAGAGTTCCTGATCGACGGTGCCGCGCGTTCGGCTTCAGCCGGTTGGTCAACGCACGACGCCGACGCACACCTCTCGCGGTACGCGGACTATGTGCGGGACCAGTGGGGATCGCACTTCACGCTGGGGCGTGCCTTCGCTTTCCTGATCGGCAAGCCTGCCGTGATGAAGCTGGCGCTTCGCACGGGGATGCCCATTCCTGTGCTGATGCGCTTCGTGGTCCGCATGCTCGCCAACCTCACGGACCCCGCCGCGAAGGGCTTCGAAGACCGCGTGATCCGGGTCCTCGAAATGCTGGTTCCGGCCACCTCCAACACTTCCTCTGCCCGTGCGATGACGCCGGCAGGCACCGACACCGCGGTTTCCGCACCAACTAGTTAGGGTTAACCCGTGACGAACTCTGCCGAACACAGCTGGACGCATGCCGGTCACGGCCTGCCGGACTCTGTTGAGCCTGCTCCCAACACCACCGCGATCGCAACGGGACTCCAGCTGCCCGCCGGTTTCGCCGCCATTGCCGGTGACGCCGAACTCGGTCCTGCCATCACCACCAACCTCGCCCGGGTGGAGAAGAAGCTTCGCGAAGCCATCTCCAACTCGGACCCCTTGGCTGATGCGACGTCCCGTCACTTGGTGGAAGCCGGAGGCAAGCGCATCCGTCCGCTGCTCACTTTGCTGTGTGCCCACCTTGGCGATGCTTCACGTCCCGAGGTTGTCCAGGCAGCGGTGGTGGTTGAGCTGACCCACTTGGCAACGCTCTACCACGATGACGTGATGGACTCCGCTCCCTTCCGCCGCGGCGCTCCCACGGCCCATGAAGTGTGGGGCAACTCGGTGGCCATCCTCACCGGTGACCTCATTTTCGCCCGCGCTTCCATCCTGGTCTCCGAGCTCGGCTCCCGCGCTTTGGGCATCCAGGCACGAACCTTCGAACGCCTGTGCCTCGGCCAGCTCCACGAAACCGTGGGACCGCGCGAAGACGAAGATCCCGTGGAGCACTACCTGTCCGTCATCGCGGACAAGACCGGCTCCTTGGTGGCCGCATCCGGGCAACTGGGTGCGATCTTTGCCGGCGCTGACGAAGCCTACGAGGACCTGCTGGTGGAGTACGGCGAGAAGGTGGGCGTTGCCTTCCAGCTCGCCGACGACGTCATTGATGTCACCGGTGTGAAGGTCAAGTCCGGCAAGTCCCCGGGCACCGACCTCCGTGAAGGCGTTCCCACTCTGCCTGTGCTGCTGCTCCGCCGCGACGCCGCTGCGGGGGATGCCTCCGCCACAGCTCTCCTGGAATTGATCGACGGCGACCTGTCCTCCGACGCCGCCCTGGCTGAGGCCGTGGCCGGCCTGCGCGAGCACCCCGTTACCAACGAGTCCTGGAAGATCGCCCGCCAGTGGTCCGCCGAGGCCGTTGCTGCCTTGGCCCCGCTGCCCGAGGGTGTGGTGAAGTCCTCGCTGACCAACTTCGCACATGCAGTGGTGGACCGCAGCAGCTAAGTTTTTCTTTGCTTTCGCAGGCGTCCGGTCTTTTGTAGGCCGGGCGCCTGTTTTTTGTTGTCCGGATTCCGGATGCGGGCCCTTCGTCGTCGCGTTGCCGCGTACCGTCACCACCTACTTTGAGTGTTCGAGCGTGACGACTCGCCTGTGGTTGCGGCGTGTTGGGCTGCTGGGGGAATCAAAGTGGGTGGTGGCCGTGCGCCCCCAATCCTGAACTCCCCGGAAAAACGGAATGGCCCCGGTTCGTTGCAACGTTACGAGTCATACGCTGCACCGAACCGGGACCACAATCTCCGTTCGCATCAGACCCACCGGAGGCATTTAGTGGATCCGTGAAAAGTTTATGACAATCCTGTCACATATGCAACTTTTTGGGTCAACGGTTTTTTCTAATCTGCCGTGCGATTTACAGCGGAGCGCCGAACCTCCATCACCCACTTTGAATCACGGAGCGGGGGGTTCGCCGTCCATGGGGTGTGTCGCAACGTTCCGGGCCAGCAAACAGGGTGGTGGAGGTACCCATAGATGTCCACATAGGGAACTTCCCGGCAACCGCAGGGTCCTCGCCGAACCCACCATGGGTGCATGGATATCAACGAATTCCTCCGCAGCCGGCATGGAGCAGCCAGAACGGAAACCCTCAGGAAGGCCGGCTTTACACAGCGGGCACTGGCGAAGGCTGTCAGTGACGGGACAGTTGGTCGTTTACACCGTGGCGTCTATAACTCGGGCGATGCCGACCCCGACGTCGTTGCCGCCTTCCGGGCCGATGGCGTCCTTACCTGTATCTCGGCCGCCCGGTTCTATGATCTGTGGACTCTTGAGAGTGCACAGGAACTCCACTTGAGCTGCAGCACCGGCCTGGCGAGGCGACGTGTTGCGCACCACGGGGCCCGCCAGCACCCCGACCATCCGTACCTCCCGGTTGCCGGGGTGGCCGATGTCCTGATCCACGCGCTCCGATGTTTGCCTGAATTGGATGCGCTCGTCATGGTGCAGAGTGCGGTCAGCCTGGCGCTCCTCTCGACGGACTTCTTGAAGTTAAAGCTTCCGGGCAACAGGAATGGCCGAATCCGGGAAACCTTGAACTTGGTTCTTGCGCGTGCCGATTCCCTCCTCGAGGTGCTGGCGCACACCCACTTCACCAAGGCGGGTCTAAAGGTTCAGATGCACGCGGATGTCCCGGAAGTAGGTGAAGTGGACTGCTTGGTTAACGAATGCCTGATCGTTGAACTCGACGGCGGCACACACCTTGAGGGGAAACAGGTCAAGAAGGACCAATACAGGAACAACGCAGCCATGCGGAGAGGGCTATTGAGCCTTCGCTACTACTACGCGGACGTCGTTCATCACCCGGAGAGGATGGTTGCCGAGGTCAAGGCAGTCTTGCGCAACAGGGAAGTTGGCCTCTATGCGCCGGCGAGGTACGCGCCTGGGTGGGTTCCGTCGTCGTGAATTAGCGTTTCCCCTGTACCGCCACCACCCACTTTGACCGCAACTTTCCAGCGACACACCACCCGAACGGCGTGTCAGGGCAGTTGCAAAATCAAAGTGGGTGCTGGAGGTACACGGGGCACTACGAAAACAGCCCCTTTCCTGACCAGGGAGTCAGGAAAGGGGCTGCTGCAAACTGAAAATTAGTCTTCGTCGTCGTTGAAGGCCCACTCAAACATGTCGAACGCGAACTCGGAGAACGTGCCTTCCTCGCTCTTCCACTGGCCGCGGGCGTTGTTGCGGCGCCAGACGATCGGGTCCGGGATGCCGAGATCAGCGGTGCGGAAGCCCCAGGTGAACTGCTCTTCCTCGTCCTCGAGGAACATGAGGAAGCCTTCGTCGTCCACCTCGAGTTCCTCGGGATCCCAGAAGTAGTGGTAGGCCTCCATGAGGTCCTCGCAGCCGCCGATTGCCAGGTAGAACTCGCGCAGGACCAGCGGGATGGTGAAGGAGTGATCGGAGAGGGCATCGTCCAGTTCGTCGGGCGTGAGGCCATCTTCTTCCTGCCATTCATCCTCGAGATACTTTGGGACCAGCGCGCGGAACTTCTCGAGGAACATGTCAGTCATGCTCTTATCCTAGCTAATCCCGGGCACCCGAAATTGCGCCCGGGCCGGCGCCGGGGCGGTGCCAGCCACGAACGGCCAGCGGTACGTGCCAGCTGCGTCGCCAGGCCGTCACGCGGAAGGCGAAAACAACTGCTGCCACCACGCACGCAGTGAGCCCCGTGAAGGTGCCCAGATGCCAGAGGAGCGTGGTGAGGCCTGCCCCCACAAACGCCGGGAGCGCATAGAGATCGCGGGCATTAAACAGCGTAGGAACTTCGTTCGCCGTAATGTCCCGCAGCAGGCCACCGCCCACCGCGGTGGTGACACCGAGCAGGATGGCGGCCACGGGGTTCATGCCGGCAGTGAGGGCCTTGAGCGTTCCGGTGATGCAGAACAGAGCCAGCCCACCGGCGTCGAACAGTGTTAACAGGGACGTGAAGCGCTGGACCGAGGAGAACAGGAAGTAGACCAGCATCGCAGCGAGCAGCGGGGGAGCAAGGTAGGCCGGATTCGTGAAGGCAATCGGGGGACCGGCGTTGATGACGATGTCGCGGATCACTCCGCCGCCAAGGGCAACAATGGAGCCCAGGAGCACGGAGCCAACGATGTCGAACTGTTTGCGGGCGGCCAGCAGGGATCCCGAGACCGCGAAGAAGAACACGCCAACCAGGTCAAGCCAAAGGAGGACGATGTCGATGGAAATCAAGTGGACGGGTTCTTTCTGGATACGACTCTCAATAGATGCTGGCTCAACGTTACGCTAGCTCCCATGAACAGCCCCGTTTTGATCGCTTGCGCCCACGGAACCCGGAACGCCGAAGGGCAGGCCGCCATCCGTCGCGTGATGGCGGAAATTGAAGCCCTCCGTCCCGGGTTGCGCGTGGTTGAGGCGTACGTCGACGTCCAGGAACCCGAACTGGGCGGCGTGGTGGAGGGCCTGCCCGAGGGGACTGCCGCCGTCGTCGTACCGCTTTTGCTTTCCACCGGCTTCCACATCAAGGTGGACGTGCCCAAGGCCATCAAGACGCGCCCCGAGGTTGTGGCTGCCAGGCCGTTGGGTCCGGACCCGCGGCTCGCTGAATTGTTGGCCACGCACTTGCGCGCGGCGGGGCTGCAGGAGCACGACGGCGTCCTGCTGGCTGCCGCGGGATCGTCCCTTCCGGACGGCTCGGTTGATTCGGAAGAGCAAGCGCGACTGCTCGCCGAGCTGCTGCCGAACAAGGTGCGGGTGGCCTATGGTGCCAGCGCCCAGCCAACAGTGCCCGACGGCGTCGCCTCCTTGCGTGCCGAACTCGCCGCGGATGGCGGGACAGGCAGGGTCTTCATAGCCTCGTACCTCTTGGCAACAGGTTATTTCCACGATCAGTTGGCGAAGGCCGGCGCGGACGTTG
The DNA here is from genome assembly GCF_052113445.1 of Paenarthrobacter sp. YAF11_1. Taxonomy (NCBI): domain Bacteria; kingdom Bacillati; phylum Actinomycetota; class Actinomycetes; order Micrococcales; family Micrococcaceae; genus Paenarthrobacter; species Paenarthrobacter sp. YAF11_1. The sequence goes on along the minus strand of NZ_JBFRDF010000001.1, from coordinate 800,336 downwards.
TTGCGGCTCCGTTGCTGCCGTCCAAGGTGCTCGCGGAGATCGCGCTGGAACGGTACGACGCAGTGTTGGAAAGGCTCTCCTAACCTTTATCCACGCGGAAAAGCGGCCAAATTGACCTGCACAAAGCAGGCCCTCCGGACAAGGCCGCTGGCGTGTTCGTGACGAAATGTTTCCCTAGGTGACTTAGCATTTCCGGACCTTTGCTGGCGAAATCTGGCCAGACCTACAGTCGATGTATGACAGATACAGCTGTAGCCGGTGCGTCCTCGGACACCGCAGTTCCCTCGCGTCCGGCGCGCACCCGCCCTGCCGCAAAGCCCCACGGCCAGTGGAAGGTTGACGGCACCGCGCCACTGAATGCCAACGAAACCTGGAAACAGGAAGACAACGGCCTGAACGTCCGTGAGCGCATTGAGTCTGTCTATTCCAAAGAGGGCTTCGATTCGATCGACGGAACGGACCTTCACGGCCGCTTCCGTTGGTGGGGCCTCTACACCCAGCGCAAGCCCGGGATCGACGGCGGCAAGACCGCAACGCTTGAACCGCACGAGCTCGAAGACAAGTACTTCATGCTGCGCGTGCGCATCGACGGCGGTGCGCTGACCACCGAACAGCTGCGCGTCATCGGACAGATTTCCGTGGACTTCGCCCGCGGCTCAGCCGACCTCACGGACCGCCAGAACATCCAGCTGCACTGGATCCGCGTCGAAGACGTGCCCGAAATCTGGCGCCGCCTCGAGGGCATCGGGTTGTCCACCACCGAGGCCTGCGGCGACGTTCCCCGCGTCATCCTCGGTTCCCCCGTTGCGGGCATCGCCAAAGACGAGATCATCGACCCCACGCCGCTGATCCATGAGCTCGCCGAACGGTTCATCGGCGACCCCGAACTGGCCAACCTGCCGCGCAAATACAAGACCGCCATCACGGGACACCCGTCCCAGGACGTCGTTCACGAGATCAACGACTTCGCCTTGGTGGGCGTCGTCCACCCTGAGCTTGGCGTCGGCTACGACCTCTGGGTTGGTGGCGGCCTCTCCACCAACCCGCGCCTGGCCGAACGCCTCGGTGTGTTCGTCTCCGCCGATGTCGCCGCTGAAGTATGGCTGGGCGTCACCAGCATCTTCCGCGACTACGGCTACCGCCGCATGCGCACCAAGGCCCGCCTGAAGTTCCTCATGAACGACTGGGGTCCGGCCAAGTTCCGCCAGATCCTGGAGGACGAGTACCTCGGCTTCAAGCTTCCCGACGGCCCCGCTGCTCCCAAGCCCACGGCTCCCGGCGACCACATCGGCGTACACGAGCAGAAGGACGGCAAGTTCTTCATTGGCGTGACCCCCACTGTGGGCCGCACCTCCGGCGAGGCACTTGTCACGCTGGCGGACACCCTGGAGAAGCACGGCAGCTACCGTCTGCGCACTACTCCTCACCAGAAGCTGGTCATCCTGGATGTGGCCAAGGAGCAGGTGGAGCCCCTCATAGCCGAACTGGACACCTTGGGCCTCTCCGCCCGTCCGTCCGTGTTCCGCCGCGGCACCATTGCCTGCACGGGCATCGAGTATTGCAAGCTGGCCATCGTGGAAACCAAGGTCACGGCTGCTACGGCCATCGCTGAACTGGAACGCCGCCTGGCCGACCTCGTGGAGTCCAAGCAACTGCCGTCGGCACTGTCCCTCCACATCAACGGTTGCCCCAACTCCTGCGCACGCATCCAGACGGCCGATATCGGCCTGAAGGGCATGATGCTGCCAACGCCCGACGGCGACCCCACCCCGGGTTTCCAGGTCCACCTTGGCGGCGGGCTGGCGAACAACGAGCGCGAGGAAGCCGGTTTGGGACGTACGGTCCGCGGCCTCAAGGTCACCGTGGATGACCTGCCCGACTATGTGGAGCGTGTGGTCCGTAAGTTCGTCGCCGTTGGCGCTGAGGGCCAGACCTTCGCTGAGTGGGCACACTCCGCCGATGAAGGAGACCTCCAATGACAGACCACGTCACCATTACCAACCTCGCCAGCGCAGCAGCCCGTCCGGCGCTGCGGTCCCATGAGGAGCTCAAGGCCCTTGCTGAACAAGGCGCCGCTGAGCTTGGCTGGAACGCCCCTGCCTCGGACATCATCGCCTGGGTAGCCCGCAACTTCGAGCTGCCCACGGTGACGGTCGCCTGCTCCATGGCCGACGCCGTCCTGCCGGCTTTGGTGGCGGACCAGCTTCCCGGCGTCGACGTCTTGTTCCTGGAAACCGGCTACCACTTCAAGGAAACGTACGAGACGCGCGACGAAGTCGCAGCGAACCTCCGCGTCAACGTGGTGGACGTCCTTCCGGAAAGCACCGTGGAGCAGCAGGACCGCCTCCTGGGCAAGGACCTGTTCGCCCGCGACCCCGCCCAGTGCTGTGCACTGCGCAAGGTCCAGCCCCTGCGCCGCTCGCTGGCCGGCTACGAGGTGTGGTTCACCGGTGTCCGCCGCGACGAGGGACCCACACGTACCAACACACCGGTGGTCACTTGGGATGAGGGCTTCGGCCTGGTCAAGGTGAACCCGATGGTCGATTGGACCTTCGATCAGCTGATCGAGTACTCCGAGGACAACATCCTTCCCGTCAACCCCCTCCTGAGCCAGGGCTACCCGTCCATCGGCTGCCAGCCCTGCACCCGCAAAGTGGCCCCGGGTGAAGACCCCCGCGCCGGCCGCTGGGCAGGTTCCGACAAGACAGAATGCGGACTACACACATGAGCACCCAAACAACCACGGACGCCTACGCAGCAGATGCCGCCCCCGCCCCTTCGCTGGACGGCAATGCTGCAAGCAGCATTGCGTCCAGCTACGACAGGCCCGATGCCACTCCCGGGGCGGCATCTGCTGCTTCGGCTCTGCAGTCGACTCGCCTTTCGTCACTGGACACCCTCGAGTCCGAGGCCATCCATATCATCCGTGAGGTCGTTGCCGAGTTTGAGAAGCCTGCGCTGCTGTTCTCCGGCGGCAAGGATTCGGTGGTCATGTTGCACCTGGCCACCAAGGCGTTTTGGCCGGGCAAGGTTCCGTTCCCCGTTCTCCACGTGGACACGGGCCACAACTTCCCCGAGGTCATCGACTTCCGGGATCGCACCGTTGAGCGTCTTGGCCTGAAGCTGGTTGTTGGCTCCGTCCAGGAGTTCATCGACCGCGGCGAGCTGGCTGAGCGAGCCGATGGCACCCGGAACCCGCTGCAGACTGTTCCGTTGCTTGATGCGATTCAGAAGAACAAGTTCGATGCCGTCTTCGGCGGTGGCCGCCGTGACGAGGACAAGGCCCGCGCCAAGGAGCGCATCCTGAGCCTCCGTGACGAGTTCGGCCAGTGGGATCCGCGCAACCAGCGCCCCGAGCTGTGGAACCTGTACAACGGCCGCCACACGGTGGGCCAGCATGTCCGCGCGTTCCCCATCAGCAACTGGACCGAGCTGGACATCTGGCGCTACATCGAGCGCGAGAACATCGAGCTCCCCGGCCTCTACTACGCCCACGAGCGCGAAGTTTTCGCCCGCGACGGCATGTGGCGCGCGGTGGGCGAGGTATCCCAGCCGCTGCCTCACGAGGATGTCATCACCAAACTGGTGCGCTACCGCACGGTGGGCGACATGTCCTGCACAGGTGCTGTGGAATCCGATGCCCGCACCGTGGCCGACGTCGTTGTTGAAGTCGCTGCCTCCACCCTGACCGAACGTGGCGCCACCCGAGCAGATGACCGCATCTCCGAGGCAGCCATGGAAGACCGCAAGAAGGACGGCTACTTCTAAATGAGCACCGAAACACTGGCTGCCGGACTGGAAACAGCCCTGCCCACAACCCTCTTCCGTTTCGCTACCGCCGGCTCGGTGGACGACGGCAAGTCCACCCTGGTGGGTCGCCTCCTGCACGATTCCAAGGCGATTCTTGCTGACACGCTCGACGCCGTTGCCCGCACTTCTGCGGACCGCGGCTTCGGCGGCGAGAAGGGCGGGATCGACCTCGCCCTCCTGACCGACGGACTGCGAGCCGAGCGCGAGCAAGGCATCACCATCGATGTGGCCTACCGCTACTTCGCTACGGACCGCCGCAGCTTCATCCTGGCGGACTGCCCCGGCCACGTTCAGTACACCAAGAACACGGTGACCGGCGCGTCCACTGCGGATGCCGTCGTCGTACTCATTGACGCCCGCAAGGGTGTGCTGGAGCAGACCCGCCGTCACCTGTCCGTTCTGCAGTTGCTGCGCGTTGCCCACGTGATTGTGGCTGTGAACAAGATCGACCTGGTGGACTTCAGCGAACAGGTGTTCCGCGACATCGAGACCGACGTTCAGAAGGTTGCCCGCGAGCTCGGACTTGGTTCGGACGGCGTGGCTGACCTGCTGGTGGTTCCTGTGTCCGCCCTTGATGGCGACAACGTGGTGGACCGCTCCGAGCGCACCCCCTGGTACACCGGCCCGGCACTGCTTGAGGTCCTCGAAACCCTCCCGGCTGCTGACGAGCTTGAGGCCGAACTGGAGAGCTTCCGCTTCCCGGTTCAGCTGGTGATCCGTCCGCAGGGCGCCCTGGCGCCGGATGCTGTTGCTGCCGGGCTGGATGTGGAGGCGTACCGCGATTACCGTGCCTACGCCGGCCAGATCACCGAGGGCTCCGTGAAGGTCGGGGACGAAGTGAGTGTCATCAGCCCGGGCCACGAACCGCGCACCACCACGGTGATCGGCATCGACTTTGCCGGCCAGTCGTTGGACGAGGCCGCAGCTCCGCAGTCGGTGGCTGTTCGCCTGGCTGATGAGATCGACATCGCCCGTGGCGACACCATCGCTGCTGCAGGCACCGTCCGGGAAAGCACCGCTGACCTGTACGCGTCGTTGGCTTGGCTCTCGCCCAAGCCGCTCCGCGAAGGCCAGAAGGTCCTGGTGAAGCACGGTACGCGTACGGTCCAGGCACTGGTCCGCAACGTCACCGGCAAGCTGGACCTGGCCACGTTCAACGTGGAGCCGGCGTCCAACTTGGAACTCAACGACATCGGACATGCACAGCTCCGGCTCTCTGCTCCGCTGCCGTTGGAGAACTATCTGCACCACCGCCGCACCGGCGCTTTCCTGGTGATCGACCCCATCGACGGCAACACCCTTGCCGCCGGCCTGGTCAAGGACCACCCGGGCGACCACGAAGACGAACGTTACGTCATCTAGGGTCACACGTAGTCACAAAACCGCAGCTTGTTCGCGACTCCTCACGTTGTACGGCGGGAATTTCGGACAAGCTGCGGTTTTCTTTTTGGGGAAGGACCCATGGCACAGAACACCACGCTCAGCACTCTCCTTAACGCCGGTAAGGACTTGGTCCTGGACGGCGCCCTGGCCACTGAACTCGAGGCGCATGGCTGCGACCTTGAGGATTCGTTATGGTCCGCCAAGGTCCTCCTGGAGCAGCCGCACTTGATCAAGCAGGTCCATCGCGACTACTTCGACGCCGGTGCCTCCGTCGCCATCACGGCCAGCTACCAGGCCACTCCGCAGGGTTTTGCACGGCGCGGCCTGTCCGTTGATGAGTCGTTGGAGTTGGTGGCGTTGAGCGTCCGATTGGCCGACGAAGCCCGCGCGGAAGCCTTGGCAGAAGGTTCAGTGAGCGGCCCATTGCTGGTGGCCGGATCCGTGGGGCCCTACGGCGCCTACCTTGCCGACGGCTCCGAATACCGCGGCGACTACACGCTTTCCGCCGCGGAATTCCGGGACTTCCACCGCCCGCGTATTGCGGCGCTGGTGGAGGCCGGCGCGGATTTCCTGGCGTGCGAGACCCTGCCGTCCTACGCCGAAGCGGAGGCTCTGTTGGCGCTCGTGGCAGAGTTCGACGTCGAATCCTGGTTTACGTTTACGCTGCGGGACAGCAGCCACATCAGTGATGGAACGCCCCTTGCGGACGTCGCTGCGCTGCTGCGCGCGGAACCGCGCGTGGCCGCCGTCGGGGTTAATTGTGTGCCGCTGGAACTGGTGACGGACGCGCTGGGCACTCTGCAGCAGTCCTCCGACAAGCCGCTGGTGGCTTACCCGAATTCCGGTGAAACCTACGATGCCGTGACCAAAACGTGGGGTCCGTCGGAGGGCGTTCAGGGCACCGGAACCTTGGCCGGCAACGCAGCCGTTTGGCAAGACCGCGGCGCCCATCTCATAGGAGGCTGCTGCCGCACAACTCCGCATGACATTGAAGCCCTCGCGGCGAATATGACGCCACGTGAACCTGCGTGAACCTTGATTTCTGCGGGATTGAAGCCGAAATATGACAGTCCCTACTGTGAAGGCATGACCTCTCCGGAATGGTCCTTGCTTGCCCTCAACGGGCGATGTCACGGGGCCTGATCTTCGCCCCCTCTGCATCCCACATCTTCTAAGGACCCACCCTCATGTCGAACACTCCCGAGTCACAGAAACCTGATTCCGGTACCACCCGCATCGTCGCCGGTGAGACCGCATCCAAGCCCAAGCGCCGCCGCACTGTGGAGATCGCCCTGGCCGTCGGCCTGGTGCTGCTGATCGGTGCAGGCGCCGCCGTTGCTTCCGCTGTTTCGCAGAACAACCAGGCTGCCCCGGCCCCCACCACGTCGCCGGCCGCTGAGCTCAAGCTCGGCTACTTCAGCAACGTCACCCACGGCCCGGCGCTGGTAGGCACCAGCAAGGGCCTGATCGCCAAGGAACTCGGCGATACCAAGCTCAGCACCCAGGTCTTCAACGCCGGGCCCGCCGCGATCGAAGCCCTGAACGCCGGCGCCATCGACGCCACGTACATCGGCCCGAACCCGGCCATCAACTCTTACGTCAAGAGCAACGGCGAGTCCATCAGCATCATCGCCGGTGCAGCAGCAGGCGGTGCCCAGCTGGTGGTCAAGCCGGAGATCAACTCCGCAGCGGACCTCAAGGGCAAAATCCTCAGCTCCCCGCAGCTCGGTGGCACCCAGGACGTGGCTCTCCGCGCTTGGCTCGGTGACCAGGGATTCAAGACCAACACTGATGGCAGCGGCGACGTCAACATCAACCCCACCGAAAACGCCCAGTCGCTGAAGCTGTTCCAAGACGGAAAGCTCGACGGCGCGTGGCTGCCTGAGCCGTGGGCCTCCCGCCTGGTGCTCGAAGCCGGTGCGAAGGTCCTGGTGGATGAGAAGGACCTGTGGGAGAACGGTGATTTCACCACCACCATCCTGATCGTGAACAAGAAGTTCGCCGCCGAACACCCGGAAACCGTGAAGGCCCTCCTGAAGGGTCACGTGGAATCCGTGAACTGGCTCAACTCCGCCTCGGCTGAGGAGAAGGCGACCACCATCAACGCGGTCCTCAAGGACACTGCAGGCAAGCCGCTTCCGGCGAACGTGATCGAACGCGCTCTGCAGAACATCAAGTTCACCACCGACCCGCTGGCCGGGACGTACAACAAGCTCCTCGAAGACGGTGTGAAGGCCGGCACCACCAAGCAGGCCGACATCAACGGCATCTTTGACCTCCGCACGCTGAACGAGGTTGAAGGCAAGAAAACCTCGGCAGCAGGCCTTGGCCAGGACTAAGCAGTAACAGGCTGGTCCGCTTCCCCTTGCGGTTCACGCGGGGGAGCGGGCCGGCCTTTGGCCACATCAGCTCTACCAATCAACACGAAGGACGGGACCATGCCAGTCGTACTCGAGAACCTGGGCAAGCGCTTCGGCGACGGCGCCCCGGTGCTGGACGACGTCAACGCCACCATCGCTCAAGGCGAGTTCGTCGCCCTCCTCGGTGCGTCCGGCTGCGGTAAGTCCACCTTGCTGAACATCATGGCGGGACTTGAACCGCCGACGTCGGGCGCTCTTGAAGTACCCAGCGACGGCGCGGCCTTCATGTTCCAGGACGCGGCCCTGTTCCCGTGGCTGACCGCGCGCGGCAACATTGAGTTGGCCTTGCAGTTGGCAGACAAGTCCAGCTCCAAGGCGAGCCGGCGCGCCCGTGCCACCGAGCTGTTGGAACTGGTGCACTTGGGCGGCGCGGGGGATAAGCGTCCCCACGAACTCTCCGGCGGCATGAGGCAGCGCGTCGCGTTGGCCCGTTCCTTGGCCCAGGACCGGCAGCTGCTGCTGATGGATGAGCCTTTTGCTGCCCTCGATGCGATCACCCGCGATCTTCTGCATGACGAGCTTGAGCGCATCTGGAAGGAAACGGGCCGGACCATCGTGTTCGTCACCCACAACGTGCGCGAAGCCGTACGACTGGGGCAGCGCGTGCTGCTGTTGTCCTCGCGTCCCGGCCGTGTGGTGGCCGAATGGGACGTCACCGAGGAACACCGTACCGATGCCGGCCGTGCCGGGGAGCTGACCGGTGTCATTACCCGCCGTCTTCGCGAGGAGATCCGCCGCCATGCCAAGTAACCCCATCACCACCGAAGAGCGGACCCTTCCCGTGACTGAATCCAAAGAGCACATCACTTCACCGTCGCTGAAGGGCAACGCCTCGGAGCTCCGGGACCTTGAAGCGGGCCTGGATAACCTCCAGTCGGACAGCGGCCGCAAAACCGGCATCGAATGGAAGCGGGTGCTGCTTCCCGTTGCCGCGCTGGTGGTCCTGATCCTCGCGTGGCAGTTCTACGTTTCGCTTGAATTCAAACGGCGCGACCTCGTCCCCGGGCCCCTTGACGTCCTCACCCAGTTCGTGACGATGTGGGGTGAAGGCAAAGTCCAGGAAGCGGTGTGGACATCGCTGCAGCGTGGTGTGATCGGCTTCCTGATTTCGGTGGTCATCGCAACGCCCGTGGGTCTGATCCTGGCTCAGGTTGCTCCCTTGCGCCGTGCGTTTGGACCTCTGATCTCCGGCCTGCAGGTACTCCCCTCCGTGGCGTGGGTTCCTGCCGCCATCATCTGGTTCGGCCTGACCGACGCAACCGTCTACTTCGTGGTGTTCATGGGCGCCATCCCGTCCATCATTAACGGACTCATTTCCGGCGTGGACCAGATCCCGCCGCAGTACCGCAGCGTGGGCACAGTCCTTGGTGCCAACCGGCTCCAGATGGCGCTGCAGATTGTCCTGCCCGCCGCGCTTCCGGGCTACATCGGCGGTTTGAAGCAGGGCTGGGCTTTCTCCTGGCGGTCCCTGATGGCCGCGGAAATCATCGCAGTCGGCGGAACCATCGGGTTCGGGCTGGGCTCATTGTTGGATCAGGGCCGTTTGCTCTCCGATATGACCATCGTGATGTCCGCGATCCTGCTGATCCTGTTCGTAGGCATCTTGATCGAACTCCTGGTGTTCGGGCCGATCGAGAAGCGACTGCTTCAGCGCCGGGGCTTGCTGGCGGGCAGCAGCCGCTAACCATTGGAGTTTTTGTACACGTAATGCCTTTAAGAGTGCTTCTTAGGGGCATTACGTGTACAAAAACTCCGGCTGGCCTTGTTCGCGGTTTCGCGCCCGTTTGCGCCGTGCGCGCCCCATCGGCGTCGGGGTCGCACCTTGTCGCGCCATCCGCCCCAGTGGTTACGGGGGCGATCGGCGGAAAGGGGTGCGGCAGCTTCTGGCGCCCTTCCTCCGCTCTCCGCGCGCACCTAGAATCGTCGAATGGGCCTTCTAACGTTCAGCATCAACGTCACTCTTGATGGTTGCGTCGACCACCAGGAGGGCATCGCCGACGACGAGACTCATGCCCTCTTCACCCACCTCCTGGAGCAGAGCGGGGCAATGCTCTGGGGCCGTACAACCTACGAAATGATGGAGAGCTACTGGCCTTTCGTGGCAAGCGGCGAGGTGGACGCCCCGCCGGCGTTGCTTGAGTGGGCGCTGACGTTGGAAGCAATGCCCAAGTACGTCGTCTCGACGACGCGCACCGACTTCCCCTGGACCAATAGCCACCACCTTGTTGGAGATCTGCGCACGGCGGTGCAGGAACTCAAGGACCGGACCCCCGACGGGGTGCTGATAGGCAGCGGAAAATTAGCCACGGAACTGGACCGACTGGATCTGATCGACGAGTACAAGTTCCTCGTCCACCCCATGATCGCTGGCCACGGTCCCACCCTGTACCAGGGCGGGCTGCCCGCCACCCGGCGCCTCGAGCTGGTCTCGGCGAAGCCGCTCAGCAACGGCGTGGTATCCATGCACTATCGACGCATTGACTAAGGGCTGAGCACGCACTCTGCCTCATGCGCCCGTTGCCGCCGGAGGCACCCTTTCGGCGCCTGATTCGCTCCCTTTCGCGCCTTACGCACCAGTGCTTATGGGCGCGATTGGCGGAAACGCTTGCGGTGCGCTGGGGAAAGGTGAGCGAACGCACGACGGCGACCTGCCGCCGTCGTGCGTTAGCTGTTCTGAACCCGAGTGCTAGAGGGTGGCCAGGAGATCCCGCATTTCCTGAATCTCCGCTTCCTGGGAAGTGACGATGTCCTTGCTGAGTTGGACGGCTTCGGGGTTACTGCCCTGGGTGATCTCAGTCTTTGCCATGGTGACCGCGCCTTCGTGGTGCGCGATCATCTGGGTCAGGAAGAGCTTGGCAGCCTCTGTGCCCTTGGCTTCGCTGAGTTTCTTGAGATCGTCGTCGGTCAGCATGCCGTCCATGCTGTGACCGCTGTGCCCGGAGGACCCCATCACTGGCATGCTCCAGCCCTTGAGCCAGCCCGTCATCTTCTCGATTTCGGGTGCCTGAGCTGCTTTGATCTTTACGGCTAACTGGGTCACCGCGGTGGGGATGTCAGCCTTGGTGAGCATGGCGTCGGACATCTCCACGGCTTGGGCGTGATGGGGAATCATCACTTGGGCGAACATGGCGTCAGCAGCGTTGTGGTCTGCAGAAGTGATGTTGGAGGGCGCGCTGGTGCCGGAGTTTCCGTGGTCCATTCCCGGCATGGAGCCAGGGTTTGCGGGAGAAGCACAGCCGGTTACGGCAAGGAGCCCCGCAAAAGCGGCGGCGCTAAGGGTGAGCTGGGTTTTGTTCATCAGGGTTGTGGTCTTTCGATTGTGGGGCGGCCCGGGGCGCGAGCCATCCTGGTGATAAGCATGATGGTGGCCTCGAGAGCCCGAGTGGAGGGATACGAGGCACTGCATAGGCGGCAAAATTGGGGCCGCCAAGGCAAAATGCTTACGTTCTACTGATCGAAAGTTGACTCAGGGAAGGCCTGGGCGGGGTATAGGTCCACGTTCGCGGTGCTTCAACTGTGGCCCACAGACCATCAGCCAGGCCCCCAACTCCGCTGCCCGGAAGCGGAGCGAGCAGGGAACCTGTCTTCAATGACGGGATGCAGTGTTCAGCGGTTGATTCTGCACATGAGCAGCTACCCGTGGAGCAGGACTCTGCTTCGATGCTGGAGGACAGCGGGTGGTGGTGAGTGCTGGCGGACTGGGATCCGGCTGTTGAATGCCCGTGATGCTCACTGTGCAGCGTTGACGCCTGAGTAGCGGGAGCCGAATGTGTCGTATGGGAACCCATCACTACGTGCATGCCGAAAATTCCAGCAATGACGCCCAGCACCAGCAGGAACAGGGAAGCCCTACGAAGGGGCAGTGGAAATGCTGATTTGCTCACTTTGGGCCTCCTTCCGCCGACTATACGCTGGGGGTACACTTACAAAACCATACCCCTGCAGGGTATGGAATCCAATGAGGAATCCGCGTATGTGGAATTCCCGTCCCTCTCGCGGGGTTGTTCTCAACATGCACAAAAAACGGATCGGCTTCCTGTCCTTCGGCCACTGGGCCCGCGTACCAGGATCGCTGGTTCCCACGGCCGGCGAGGCCCTGAAACAGGGGATTGAACTCGCTGTTGCTGCGGAGGAACTGGGCATGGACGGCGCCTTCTTCCGGGTCCATCACTTCGCCCGGCAGCAGGCCTCTCCCTTCCCACTCCTGAGCGCGATCGCAGCGAGGACCAGCCGGATCGAAATGGGTACAGGCGTGATCGACATGCGCTACGAGAACCCCCTTTACATGGCCGAGGAAGCCGCTGCCACGGACCTCATCAGTGATGGCAGACTGCAGCTCGGTGTGAGCCGTGGTTCACCCGAGCCAGCACGGAACGGTGCCGCAAACTTCGGCTACGTCCCTGCAGACGGCGAGGACGGCGGCGACATGGCACGCCGTCACACCGCACTGTTCCGGAAAGCCATCGCCGGGCATGGCGTGGCCGAGGCAGATCCGCACTACGCGGGTGGGGCGACGGGTCTGCTGCCCATCCAGCCTCAGTCACCCGGCCTCCCGCAAAGAATTTGGTGGGGAGCCGGCACCCGGAAAACCGCCGTGTGGGCAGCGGAACAAGGCATGAACCTTATGAGCTCCACGCTCCTCACCGAGGACACAGGCCTGCCGTTCGATGAGCTGCAGGCCGAACAGATCCATATGTTCCGCGAAGCATGGGCGGCAGCCGGGCACGACTTTGAGCCGAGGATCTCCGTCAGCCGCAGCGTGATCCCGATTGTGGACGAGATAGACAACCACTACTTCGGCCTCCGCGCCCAGGCAGACAGCCAGGACCAGGTGGGCGTCCTCGACGGCGCGTTGTCCCGTTTCGGTAAGAGCTACATCGGGGAGCCGGATCAGTTGGCTGAGGAGCTGGCCAAGGATGCTGCGGTCCAAGCAGCGGACACCGTCCTGCTCACGGTGCCCAACCAACTGGGCGTGGAGTACAACGCCAAGCTACTGGGGAACGTGGCAAAGCACATTGCACCAGCCTTCGGGTGGAGGGCAAACCAAGGGGTGTAGGCCCGGTAGTGTTGCTGGCTGTGCATTACTGCGCCAACAACACAGGAGCACGTGTCAGTCCCTTCAACGACGAGGGGACTACACAGAAAGCAAAGGTTGCCCCATGGACATTCAGAACCTCCTCGACGACATCGTGGGAGCAGTTCAACCGCACGTCGGCCAAGGAAAAGTCGCCGACTACATCCCCCAACTCGGGGCAGTGGACCCGCACCAGTTCGGAGTGTCGGTGGTGACCCGGGACGGGGAAGTATTCTCGGCCGGAGATGCCCACGTGGAGTTCTCCATTCAGAGCATCTCCAAAGTCTTCGCCCTCGCCTTGGTGCTGGCTTCTGACGGCGACCGCATCTGGAAGCGGGTGTTCCGGGAGCCCTCGGGTAACCCCTTCAATTCCTTGGTCCAGTTGGAAAGCGAGGAGGGCATTCCCCGGAACCCTTTCATCAATGCCGGTGCAATTGTTGTGACGGACAGGCTCCTCAGCCTGACGGGTAGCGCCGCGCACTCCGTCAGGGACTTGATGCGGCAAGAGACAGGCAACCGAAGCGTTGACACTGATCACCACGTGGCTGGCTCCGAACTGGCCAACGGACACCGCAACGCCTCGCTGGCCCACTTCCTGGCAAGCTGCGGCAACTTGGAGAACCCGGTGGACGACGTCCTGGACTCCTATGCGAAGCAATGCGCGTTGGCCATGACATGTGAGGACCTTGCGCTAGCAACCCGGTTCCTCGCCTCCAACGGCCTGGGCGCAGACGGGACCCTGCTGTTGTCACCGGCGCAAACCAAGAGGATCAACGCGGTCATGCTCACGTGCGGAACCTATGACGCCGCGGGCGAATTCGCGTACCGCGTGGGCCTTCCGGGCAAGAGCGGCGTGGGCGGCGGCATTGTGGCCGTGGTTCCGAACAAGTGCTCCATCAGCGTGTGGAGCCCAGGACTTGGAAGGTCCGGAAACTCGGTGGCGGGTGTCGCAGCGCTGGACGAATTCACCACGCGTACTGGCTGGTCGGTCTTTTAGGCGCATGATGGAGACATGACCCCCAAAGACGGAAAGGCCCCCAAGAACCGCAAGCCTGCGGCGCCGGCGCCGGGAACCCAACCCACCGCCGTCGCGTTTTTGGAGCGCCTGGAAATCCGGCAGTCCGCGGTGGAGCAGGCAAAGTACCAGCGGTATTTCAAGACCGGCAAGGGTGATTACGCCGAGGGGGACTTCTTCCTTGGCGTCCGGATGGGCGAGGTTTTCACGCTGGCCAAGGAATTCGCGGCCATGACTTTGGACGATCTCGAGACGCTGCTGGAGAAGGACATCCACGAGGCCCGGGCGGGTGCCGTGAAGATCATGTCCTTGCAGGCTCAGAAGAAGAAGACCACCAACGATAGGCGCCAAAGCCTCTACAAGCTGTATCTCCGCAGGCACGACCGCATCAACAACTGGGACCTGGTGGACTTGGGAGCCGGGCGTGTGGTGGGCGGTTGGCTCATGGATAAGCCGCGCGACCCCCTGTACGAACTGGCCCGCTCAGAGAGCATGTGGGAGCGCCGGACCGCCATTGTTGCCACGTCGGCATTCATCCGCGAAGGCCAATTGGATGACACTTTCGCCATCGCCGAGATCCTCCTTCATGACAAAGAGGACCTCATCCAGAAAGCTGTAGGTGGTTGGGTCCGTGACGCCGGCCGCAGCAGCCGCGAACGGCTTCTCGCCTTCCTGGACGAACACGCCGCCACCATGCCGCGGACGGCGCTTCGTTACGCGATTGAGCACCTGGGCAAGGAACAGCGGGCCCATTACCTGACGCTCAAAGACAGGGTTTCCCCTAACTGATCCGCGCAAAATCAGGCCCAAAGTCGGCAGTGAGCAGCCACTGTATATGACGTTGGATTACCCAGCGTTACCGGGTGTTTCTGAGCCTTTGAAGCATGTTACGGAGCCGCCCTACAGTTTTTTCATGGCAATACAGGACATTTACCCCACCGCGCTGCGGCTGCTCGGCCGCCCGGTGCTGGTGGTGGGCGGCGGCCCCGTCGCGGAACGCCGTGCCAAGGGACTGCTCGACGCCGGTGCGAAAGTCACCGTGGTCGCGCCCGTTGCCACCGAAAACCTTCGCGGACTCGCTGCTTCCGGCCTCCTCACTTGGGAGCCGCGCGAGTACCGCACGTCAGACCTCGACGGCGTCTGGTTCGTTCAGACCGCTACTGGCACTGCCGCTGTGGACACCCAGGTATCGGCCGACGCCGAGGCGCAGCGCCTCTGGTGCGTCAATGCCTCGGACCACGAAGCATCAGCAGCATGGACACCGGCCGTTGCTGTGGTTGATGACGTCAAGATCGCCATCAACGCCGGCGGAGACCCGCGCCGTGCCATGGCCCTCCGCAATGCTGTTGCCACTGCCCTGGAAACGGGTGACCTTCCGCTGCGACGCCACCGCAAGCCGGACGCAGCCGGTAAGGCGCCTGCTGGTTCGGTGGCCTTGGTAGGCGGCGGACCTGGCGACTCGGGCCTCATCACCGTCCGCGGCAGGCGCCTTCTGGGCCAGGCCGACGTCGTGGTCGCTGACCGACTTGGCCCGCGTGAGCTGCTCAAGGAACTCGCCCCGGACGTCCGCGTGATCGAGGTAGGCAAGACGCCCGGCCACCACCCCGTGCCGCAACTGGAGATCAACCGGATCCTTGTGGACGAAGCCCTCCAGGGCAACCGCGTGGTCCGCCTCAAAGGCGGCGACCCCTACGTCCTGGGTCGCGGCGGCGAGGAAGCCGAGTTCTGCCGGCAGAACGGCGTCGAGGTTGAAGTGGTGTCCGGCGTGACGTCGGCGATTTCCGTTCCGGCCGCTGCCGGTATTCCCGTGACGCACCGTGGCTTGGCCAAGGGCTTCAGCGTGGTGACCGGCCACGAAGAGCTGTCCGAAGTCCCCGCACGCCCCGATCACACTGTGGTGTTGCTCATGGGCGTAGCGCAATTGCGGGATTCCGCGGCTGCGCTGGCAGGCTCGGGTCTGCCTTTGGACACACCAGTAGGTATCGTAGAGAACGGGTATTTGCCGGACCAACGCGTCACCATCGGCACTCTGGGTACCATCGCGGACCAGGCGGAAGCCGTCGGCGTGGCCAACCCAGCGGTCATTGTGATCGGCGATGTTGTCCGTGTCAGCCCCTTTGCACCGCAGCACTTCAAGACCGCTGACTACAGCACTATTACCCCAAATCGTCCCCGCGTCCGCAGTAACTGAGAAGAAGAAGGAACACAGCCGTGTCAATTAGCACCCCCGTAGGTTCTGCGGACCGTCCGCTTCGCATCGCCGTGATCGGCTCCGGCCCGGCCGGCGTGTACGCAGCGGACATCCTGACCAAGAGCGAGGCCGTCAAGAGTGGCGAACTCAACGTCAGCATCGACCTCTTCGACCGTTACCCGGCACCGTATGGCCTGATCCGTTACGGCGTGGCACCGGACCACCCCCGCATCAAGGGCATCGTCAATGCCCTTCACAAGGTGCTGGACCGCGGCGATATCCGCTTCTTCGGCAACGTGGACTACGGTACGGACATCTCCATCGAGGACCTCCGGAAGCACTACGACGCCGTCATCTTCGCCACTGGCGCCATCAAGGACGCGGACCTGAACATCCCAGGCATCGAACTCGAAGGCTCCTTCGGCGGCGCCGACTTCGTCTCCTGGTACGACGGCCACCCGGACGTTTCCCGCGAATGGCCGCTGGATGCCAAGGAAATCGCTGTCCTCGGCAACGGCAACGTAGCCCTGGACGTGGCCCGCGTGCTTTCAAAGCACGCCGAAGACCTCCTGGTCACCGAAATCCCGGACAACGTTTACGCCGGCCTGAAGAACTCCCCGGTCACCGACGTCCACGTCTTCGGCCGCCGTGGCCCGGCACAGGTGAAGTTCACCCCGCTGGAACTCCGCGAGCTCTCGCACTCCAAGGACGTGGACATCATCCTCTACGCCGAAGACTTCGAATTCGACGAAGAGTCCGACCGCCAGGTCCAGACCAACAACCAGACCAAGACCATGGTTGGCACACTGACAAACTGGATCGCCGAGCAGCCCGAGGACCTCTCCGAGCTCACGGCCTCCCGCCGCCTGCACCTGCACTTCCTGCACAGCCCGGTGGAGATCGTGGACTCCCCGGAAACTCCGGGCAAGGTTGCCGGCATCAAGTTCGAGCGCACCGAGCTGGACGGCACGGGCAACGCCCGCGGCACCGGCGAGTTCATCGATTACCCGGTCCAGGCTGTATACCGCTCCATCGGTTACTTCGGTTCGGCCCTGCCGGACGTCGAATTCGACCACAAGAAGGGCGTCGTTACCAACGACGACGGTCGCGTCCTGGACGCCGACGGCCAGCACGTACCGGGTCTCTACGCAACGGGCTGGATCAAGCGCGGCCCCGTGGGCCTCATCGGCCACACCAAGGGCGACGCCTTGGAAACCGTCACGTACTTGCTGGAAGACCGTGAGAACCTTCCGGTTGCCGAGGCTCCTGCAGCAGACGCCGTGGTGGAACTCCTCGATGCCCGCGGCGTGAAGTTCACCAGCTGGGAAGGCTGGCTGGCACTGGACGCCCACGAGCTCGCTCTCGGCGCAGCAGCCACCGAGGCCGGTACCTCCCACGGTGTTGAGGTCAAGCGTGAGCGCATCAAGGTTGTGCCGCGCGAGGACATGGTCAACATCTCCCGTGATGGCGTAGCCGCACAGGTCTAGCCTCCATAGATAGAGCGACGCGGGTCACCCCTTGAACTGCTCCCCGAGAGTTGGACTGAGAAATCACTTCTGACTTTCGGGGAGCAGTTTTATGCAGGGAAGTAGTTCGTTATCCGAGGAGCAACGCGAAGTGACCGTTCAAGGATGCGGTCACTTCGCCTACAAATCAGTTCAGCACCAATCGAAGACCCAGCTTGGACCATCCAGGCTGGGTCTTCTCTGTACGGATTAGACAAGGTTGCCAAGATCAGTGCCGCCATACCAAGCAGCACCCAGATCGCAGCGCGCGAAACGATATTTGCTCATTCGTGACGCTGAAAATTGAACATTTCGCCGATTTCACGATTATTACCGACCCGAAAACAATTAAATGGCTCGATGATCAAAGAGATGCAATTATTCACTCACAAAGGAGACAGTGTTGTCTCCGTTTTCTGAGGGGGAGTAATGAAGATTGGAAACCTCAAAGCTGCTGGAGTTGTGACAATGGCGGCGGTGATATCGTTTGGAATTCCCGCTACGGCCCATGGGGCGTCGGACATCTACTACGCTTATCAGAAACCAATGGTGCAAGGGCAGCATGCAGAAAGCGGATACGGCGGCACGAATGTCGGCGGTGAGGGATTCATGAACTCCACCTTTGGCGGCAAGTTGTACATCCGAACCCGCGGAGATAACAGCGGTTATGTCTATGGCGGTATTGACATACCAAACCATGCCCGCGTCCGTTTTACACACCTGCCCGCCTCGTTGACTCACGGCGACTGCTGGTGGGGCTATGGGATTCAAATTCCAGGGACAACAGGGGTTGACTGTGCCAGGTCGCGACAGTAGACCATCTTGCACTTCAGGCCCGGCTTTCGACCCTCTTCCTTCAGGAGTAGTAAATGACCTTTCCATCAAAGCGCTTAAAATCGACCGCCGCTGCCACACTCGCGATCTCCAGCTTGGCGTTGGCCATCTTCGCGTCACCGGCCCTTGCCACCAAAGAGGGCCCGCTGGCTCCGGACGCTTTGGTCCCTGCGTTAGGCCAAGAACAGCAGTCAAAAGACCTGCCGCCTTCAGCTGTAGCAGCGAGCCACGCCGTGTCGGACTTGGCGACGGATTCCGTGCGCCTGCTAAAGAAGACAACGAGCGCGTCGTACTACACGGCTGTGAGCTCCGATCGGTCAGAAGTCTGCCTGGTCGTGTCCCTCGATGCTCCGGCAGGAAACATCGCAACGGCTTGCATGACGCGGGCACAGTTCAATGAGAACGGTCTTTCGCTTCATATCTGGGGCGATCAGTCAGCCGCTAACGCGAAGGGAGTTACCGCCTATCTGGTTCCTTCTGATGTCGAACTGGAAGCCAACCCCACAGCGAAGTCCCTACGGGCAGATTCGGTCATGAGTAGCCGGGCAAGCAGCCTACTCATAGTTGAAGGCCCCGATGACTTGCCTGCCACGGTCGAACTGCCGCGAAGCACATCACCGCGTGCGTTCGTTCTTAATCGACTGGACTAGGCAACGTGCCCAACACCAGTGTTATTCGAACGCTCGCATCAATGACGGTTACAGTTGCTTGGATATTTGTTCTTGGATTCCTCATAATCCAAATCCGAAGCGCCCACGACGGGATCATTACGGATTTTCTCGGGAACCCTGTTCAAGCCATCGTCCCGAGGGTCGCGTGGGAATGCCATCTTGCAATGGTGATTCTCAGTGCAGTCATAGGGTGGGTTTTCCGCGACCGTTTCTCGCCTCAAAAATCGAATGGTTCTGTGGCACCACTTTGGGGCGCAACACTGACCTTAGCCACGACGATGATCATCGCGATCATCATCGGGCAACCAGAAACTGAGCTGGGCCAGCGTACAAACACAATTGTGCTGCAGTGGCTGGTCGAGGGGGCATTCTCAGTAGCATCTGCAACTGTTCTCGGTATCCTCATTTCCTGGAACATCGCAAATTCAAGGAACCGGTTGCCGAACCGAGCACATGCCAAGCGTGGAGATCGGTTGGATCCACAACCGTAGGAGAGGTCCCGGGTCGAACGGGATTACTATAGTCGGATCCCCACAGTGGATGGATCCGCAGTGTTGGCCCGGCGCCTCTCACCTTGTCCTTTTCAGCTGGCGGTACCCTGAACCATGGACGTCGTGGTCATCGAAACTCCGCAGCTGGGCGACCGCAGCTACTTGGTGCATGACGGCACTGTTGCGTTGGTGATCGACCCCCAACGGGACATTGACCGGGTTGAAGCCGCAGCCTTGGACGCCGGCGTGCAAATTACGCACGTGGCCGAGACACACCTCCAAAACGACTACGTCACCGGCGGGCTGATCCTGGCGGAGAAGCACGGTGCCGCGTATCTGGTGAACGCCGACGATCACGTCTCTTTCTCCCGCGTCCCGGTCACTGACGGCCAGGTCCTGCGCGTCGGCCGGCTCACGGTCTCGGTAGTTGCGACGCCGGGCCACACGCACACGCACCTTTCCTATGTGGTGCGGGATGACGCGCACGACGGCGGCCCCGAGGCTGTGTTTTCCGGCGGAAGTTTGCTCTACGGCTCAGTGGGACGGACGGACCTCGTCTCGCCGCACGACACCGCCGAGCTGGCCCATGACCAGTATTCGTCCGTGCGGCGTCTGGTGGACGCGGCCCGTCCGGAGGCAGCGCTGTACCCGACCCATGGATTTGGTTCGTTCTGTTCCACAGGTCCCGCGAGCCGCCAGGAATCGTCCACAATTGCTGAGCAGGCAAAGTCCAACCACGCCCTGACGGATCCCCACGAGGACCACTTTGTTGCAGAGCTGCTGGAGAATATCTCCGCCTATCCTGCCTACTACGCCCACATGAGCCCACTGAATGCGGCTGGACCCGGCCGGCCGGACCTGACAGTTCCTGACTCCGTTGATCCCGGGGAGCTGAGCCGGCGGTTGAGGGCAGGGGAGTGGGTGGTGGATCTGCGCCATCGGGTTGCCTTCGCTGATACCCACCTTCAAGGGAGCGTGAGCTTCGAATACGGACGCGGGGACAACTTCACCAGTTACCTCGGCTGGGTGATTCCGTGGAACCAGCCGCTCACGTTGCTGGGCCCACGCGGCGAGGTTGATCAGGCGATCCGAGACCTGGCGCGGATCGGCATCGACAACCCGGATGCCGCCGTCGGGCCTGACTCAACGGGTCTGGACATCGGTGCCCTGGCACCGGAGTTTCCCCGGGCGAGATACCCGCACGGGGACTGGACGTTGCTGATGAGAGAGCAGCAGCCGGGGGACGTGGTCCTGGATGTTCGCCGTCCGGACGAGTTTGAGGCCTCGCACGTGGCGGGTGCGCGGAACATCCCGGTCTACGAGCTCCCGGGGAAGATCACGGAGTTACCGGATGCCCGGATCTGGGTGCACTGTGCCACGGGATACCGCGCGAGTGTTGCCGCGAGCCTGCTGGATCGGGCCGGGCGCGACGTTGTGCTCATCAACGCGAGGTTCAAGGACGCGGCGGGGGTGGGCGTCGAAACGACCCCGTAAACAGGAGTTGGGCTACCGCGGCGCCTGGTCCGAGCAGTAGTCCAGGTTCCGGTAGACGCTGCTGACGGCGGCGTCGGGGTCGTGTGCCTCAAGGGCGTCCACCAATTCGTCGTGGCCTTCGCGGGGGATGCCGTTGAAGCCGCCCTTGCGCTGCTGCCGGAGGAGGTCGTTGTGGAACACGCCGCCGAACGAAACATACAGCTGGTGGAGCAGGGGATTTCCTGATGCCAAGGCAACGCGCTCGTGGAATTCCCAGTCGGCGCTGGCCCACGTGGGGTAATCCTCCGCCTGCCACGCATCGTGGCGGAGCGCCAGGAGGCGGCGCATTTCGGCCAAATCCTCTGTGGTGGCGTGCTTCGTCGCCAGGCGGGCAGCCTGGGTATCCAATCCGAGACGGACCTCCACAATGTGTTCCTGCGTGTGTTCCAGGTACATCCGCTGGGCCGCGCCTGACATTTCACTGTTGGCCCTGACATACGTGCCGTCTCCCCGGCGGACCTCCAACATGCCCGAGTGCGCCAAAGCCTTGATGGCCTCCCGCAGGGTTCCCCGCGAAACACCTAAGGTGGACATCAGCTCAGGCTCCGCAGGGATGCGCTCCTGGAGCGGCCATTCGCCGGACTTGATCATGTCCCGTAGCTTGGAAGTGATCTCCTCGGCCAGAGCCGGGCGATGCGATGGAGTCAGGGTCATGCAGTCCTCGGTCCGGTCTTGGTGGCAGTGCGCTTGCTGGTGAGCAGGTGGCAGGTGACCATGAGCGCTACGGCCACAATGGAGAGCAGGCTCAGGGGCAGCACCCAGCCGCCGGTGGCGCTGTGGAGGAGTCCCATGCCAAAGGGGCCAATGGCCGCAATCAAGTATCCCAGCGATTGGGCGATGGTGGAGAGTGCGGTAGTTTCCGCCGTCGACCGTCCGCTGCGGCTGATGATCACCAAGACCAGCGGGAAGATGCCCAAGCCGAGGCCGAACAACACGGCCGGCACAACGGCCAACGACGTCGGCAGCCAGATCATGGCGGCAATGGCCAGCAACGTGGAGCTGCTGGCGAGATAGAGGGCGGGGCGGAGCATGCCGGGCCGGGAGCCGAACGCAAGGAGGATCATGCCGGCAGCTACGGAGACCAGCTGCATGACACCAAACTGCAGGCCGCTTTCTGAAGCGCTGAGGCCCTGGGAAGTGAGGATGTAGGCGAACCAGCTCATCACGGCGTAGGCCAGGAAGGCCTGGAAAGTGAAGATGGCGGTGATCAGAATGCCCAGCCGGGTGCGGAGCAGCGGCCACATGGAGACCCGCGGCCGATCAGCCTTGGTGGCATTCCGGTGGGTGTGCAGGACTATGGGCAGGAATCCGAGGAGGGCTGCGACACCCAGCAGGCCCCAGGCAGCCAGACCCATGGAGGGTGAGCCGAGTTCCTGCGCCAACGGAACGCTGACGACTGCGGCGAAGGTGGCGCCGCCGGACATGGTGAAGGTGTAAAGGCCGGTCATCATGGAGGTGCGCTCGGAGTAGTGCTCGCGGATGAACGACGGCATGGCCACGTTGCATACGGCCAGTCCGGACATGGCCAGGACGGTGCCACCAAGGAGGGCCCCTGTCACCGGAACGCCACGCACCAGCAAGCCGCCGGCCAGCAGCGCCAATGCGATGGCAATGGCTTTCTCGACGCCCACACGCCGGGTCAACCACGACGTTCCCATGCCTGCGACAGCAAAGCACAACAGCGGGATGGACGGCAGGATGGACGCGACCAGAGCGCCGTAGCCCAGCACCTGCTGCAGTTCGTGGAACAGTGCGGCGGCGCTGGTGATGCCCGCCCGCAAGTTCAGTCCGATAAGTACAACGGCAATAATGCCGACGACGGCGACGACGCGCGTCTTAGGGACCGCCTGCGCGGGGGAGACCAGAGGGATGTTTCCTGTAGTTGTCGTCAGAGAAGTCGTCGCCATATCTAAAGGTTAGACGTTTGACGTCTAATGTCCAGAGTTTTGTGGCGAAGCTCTCCGCCGGGGACTATGGGCTGCCTGGAGCGGGACCGCTCAGCGAGGGTTGCGCGAACCCAGGCGCTGCACCGCCAAGGCCAGCCACAGCTGCACCCGGTCCTGCGTCTGGGAGGGGTCGTAGCCCGTCAATTCGGTGATCTGTGCCAGGCGGTACCGCACCGTATTCCTGTGCAATGTCAGGGCTTCCGCCACTGCAGCCACTGACCCGTTGTGGTTCAAGTAGCTTTCCAGTGTGGCCACCAGTTCGGCACCGTGGGCGGCGTCGAACTTCCGCAGCGGCGTGAGGGACTCGCTGGCCATGTCGGCGAGAGGAACGTCCTCACTGGCGAGCAACAGGGACGTCAGGCTCAGGCGTTCGGGCTCGTTGACCGGCAAGCCGTGCGCCACGGCGTCGCGCGCTTCAAAGTAGCTCCAGCGCAAACCGTTCGGCTTCGTGTAGGCGCCGCCGATGCCGATCACGGCATGGATTCCGGCCTCCTGGAGGTGATCGCTGAGGCTCTTGGCCAAGGCAGTGGCGGAACTGCCGTCGTCGCTGATGACTGTGACCAGATCCTTCCCGACGACGGCGCTGACGCCGGCTTCCATTGCTTGGGGCAGCGAAATGCTGACCAGTTGCTTGTGGTGCGCTGCGGACTCCGCAACAAGCACCACGTTCTTCCTGGTGCTGTTGATTCCAACGCCGGCCAAACGCCGGGCGGCTTCGATGGTTTCCAGGGTGCCGTGGATGACGTCGTCCAACACCTGGCCCGCCATGGCCCGCTGGGACTGACGCTGCTTGACCATGTTGTTGAGCTCCACGCTGATCAGGTTCTGCGCGTAACTGACAATTCCCGAGTCCACGAACGGCTGCCGGAGCCAGAGCGTGCAGGCATCCCTGCGGCCGGTGGGAATCGGATACGACGCCCAACCATCCGCCGTCGGCGCCGGCTTCCCGGCCACGCTGTTGTAGAGCTGCGCGCTGAACTGGGTGAGCACAACGTCGGTGCGGAGCATGCTGCCCAGTTGCTTAAGGAGTTCGTTCAGGCCGCCGCCGGTGAGGAGTGAGCGGGCCAGGATCTGGTGCCCGGCCAGGAGCCGTTCCAGATTGGAATAGTGGTCCGCTGAATGCGACTCGGCCACCAGTTTTCCAATGGCGATGAAGGGGATTTCGTAGGGCACTTGCACCAGCGGAAGACCCCAGCGGTTGGCTTCTGCAATCAGTGCCTCCGGAACGGCCTCATGGGTGAGGCCGATGCCGAAGCCGATACCCACGGCGCCTGCGCGCTGGACCTGGCGGACGAAGCGCCGCTGGTCCGCGGCGCTCTTGAGGCGCAACCCCGTGGTGAGTACCAGCTCTCCGCCGCTGAGGAAGCGCTGCGGGTCTTCCAGTTCCGTCACGGCAACCCAGCTGATGTCCTGGCTCCACGTCGTCTCGGCGAGGCCGGCTTGGCGGAGTTTCAGGGAGGGGACTGCGACGAGGGATGCGAGGGACATTGCCATACTTAAAAGCGTAACCCGGCGCTGGTCAAGCGCACTAAGCCGGGGCTTCTTGTGTGTGCAGCTGACTATTCCTTGCACCCCCTCCCTGGCATAGGCTCTGATCAGCTAAAACCCATGCCCAGACACCGAAAGAGGTTGCACACCGTGGTTCAAACCTTGCAGAACTTCATCAACGGCGAATTCGTTACGCCGGCAGGTACGGGTCTTCTGGACATCGTGAACCCCACCAATGGGGAAATCGTTGCCAAGTCGCCCATTTCGGTGCAGGCCGACGTCGATGCTGCCATGACCGCAGCGGCCGGCGCCTTCAAGACGTGGAAGCACGTTACCCCGGGCCAGCGCCAGCTCATGCTGCTCAAGCTTGCCGATGCCGTGGAGGCCAACAGCGACGAACTCGTTGACGCCCAGCACCGCAACACCGGACAGGTGCGCTCCCTGATCGCCTCCGAGGAAGTTGCTGCCGGCGCCGACCAGCTCCGCTTCTTCGCCGGTGCTGCCCGCATCGTTGAAGGCAAGTCCGCAGGCGAATACTTCGAAGGCCACACCTCCTACGTGCGCCGCGAACCGATCGGCGTCGTCGCCCAGGTTGCGCCGTGGAACTACCCGTTCCTCATGGCCATCTGGAAGATCGGCCCCGCCCTGGCAGCCGGCAACACTGTTGTCCTCAAGCCTTCCGACACCACCCCGGAATCCACCCTGGTGCTGGCACGCCTCGCCGGTGAGATTTTCCCCGCCGGCGTCCTCAACGTTGTTCTCGGCACCGGTGAAACCGGCGCCATGATGGTGGACCACAAGGTTCCCGGCCTGGTCTCCATCACCGGTTCCGTCCGCGCCGGCATCGCCGTGGCAAGCGGCGCAGCCAAGGGCCTCAAGCGCGCACACCTGGAGCTTGGCGGCAAGGCTCCGGCCATCGTCTTCAAGGACGCTGACATCAAGAAGAGCGCCGCGGCCATCGCCGAGTTCGCCTTCTTCAACGCCGGCCAGGACTGCACCGCCATTACCCGCGTGTTGGTGGAGGACTCCGTTCACGACGACGTCGTGGCAGCCATGGTGGAACACACCAAGACCCTGCACACCGGTTCGCAGAACGACGAAGACAACTACTTCGGCCCGCTCAACAACGTGAACCACTTCAACGCCGTCACCTCGGTAGTGGAGCACCTCCCGGCCAACTGCAAGATCGAAACCGGTGGCCACCGTGCAGGCGAGAAGGGCTTCTTCTTCGAGCCCACCATCATCTCCGGTGCCAAGCAGACCGACGACATCGTGCAGAAGGAAACCTTCGGCCCGGTCATCACCGTCCAGAAGTTCAGCACCGAAGAAGAAGCGCTCGAGCTCGCCAACGACGTCGAATACGCACTGGCCTCCAGCGTCTGGACCACCGACCACGGCACGGCCATGCGCATGAGCCGCGACCTTGACTTCGGTGCGGTCTGGATCAACACCCACATCCTCCTGACGGCAGAGATGCCGCACGGCGGCTTCAAGCAGTCCGGCTACGGCAAGGACCTCTCCATGTACGGCGTGGAAGACTACACGCGCATCAAGCACGTGATGAGTGCACTCGACGCGTAGCGCGTTCGCCCCACCCGTACGAATTTCCCAGAAAGGCAACCACCTCATGACCACCACCGCGAACGAACTCTCGTACCGCATCGAGCAGAAGCGCAACATCAACGGCGCCTTCCCCGGCCCCAAGTCGCAGGCACTGGCTGAGCGCCGCGCCGCCGTCGTTGCTGCCGGCGTCGCCTCCGGCGTCCCCGTCTACGTTGAAGACGCCGACGGCGGCATCATCCGCGACGTCGACGGCAACTCCTTCATTGACCTGGGCTCCGGCATCGCCGTGACCAGCGTCGGTGCGTCCGACCCCGCCGTCGTCGCTGCCGTCCAGGAAGCTGCCGCGCACTTCACGCACACCTGCTTCATGGTGACCCCGTACGAGGGCTACGTTGCAGTTGCCGAGCAGCTCAACCGCCTCACCCCGGGCGACCACGCCAAGCGCACCGTTCTGTTCAACTCCGGTGCTGAAGCCGTGGAGAACGCAGTCAAGGTTGCACGCCTGGCCACCGGCCGCGACGCCGTCGTAGCCTTCGACCACGCCTACCACGGCCGCACCAACCTGACCATGGCACTGACCGCCAAGGCCATGCCGTACAAGACCAACTTCGGCCCGTTCGCGCCCGAGGTCTACCGCATGCCCATGAGCTACCCGTTCCGCGAAGAGAACCCGGAGATCACCGGTGCAGAGGCCGCCAAGCGCGCCATCACCATGATCGAGAAGCAGATCGGTGGCGACCAGGTTGCCGCCATCATCATCGAACCCATCCAGGGCGAGGGCGGCTTCATTGTCCCCGCCGAAGGCTTCCTTCCGGCACTGTCGGCTTGGGCCAAGGACAAGGGCATCGTCTTCATCGCTGACGAGGTCCAGTCTGGCTTCTGCCGCACGGGCGAATGGTTCGCCGTTGACCACGAAGGTGTTGTCCCGGACATCATCACCATGGCCAAGGGCATCGCCGGCGGCCTTCCGCTGTCCGCGATCACGGGCCGCGCCGACCTGCTCGACGCCGTCCACCCCGGCGGCCTCGGCGGCACCTACGGTGGCAACCCGGTTGCGTGCGCAGCAGCACTGGCGGCCATCGACACCATGGAACAGCACGACCTCAACGGCCGCGCCCGCCACATCGAAGAGCTCGCCCTGGGCAAGCTCCGCGAACTGGCCGGGGAAGTCTCCGTGGTTGGCGACATCCGTGGCCGCGGCGCCATGCTGGCCATCGAGCTTGTCCAGCCCGGCTCCAAGGAACCGAACGCTGAGCTCACCAAGGCCGTTGCTGCCGCCTGCCTCAAGGAAGGTGTCATCATCCTGACCTGTGGCACCTATGGCAACGTGATCCGCCTGCTCCCGCCGCTGGTCATCAGCGACGAACTGCTGATCGACGGCCTCGAAGTCCTCGCCGCAGCCATCAAGGCGCACGCGTAAGTCTTCACGCTGTAGACAGGAGGAGGGCCGGGTTCATTCGTGGACCCGGCTCTCCTCCTTCGTTTATTCCCCCGAGTTCGCCGGAGAGCGCCTAGTTCGCGGGAGCTTTCCGGGCGTTCTCGCGCCGTTCCCGCGTTCTCGGCGGGCGGACCGCGGAACGCACGACGCCGGAACCCGCCTAGGTGCCCAGCGTCAGGTTCTTCTGGTGGCCATGTCCATCGAGCTGGACCTCGATGACCAGGGGGTTGGCGCTCAGTAAGGACACCCCGGCGTCTGAATCCACCAGCTTGCTCCACGCCGAGTCATCGAGGGTGATCCGCAGTGAGGATTGCGTCCGGGACGGGTCTGCCACGGACAGCGTGAGCTTGTCTCCGGTCTGGTGCGCGGACACGGTGCACGGCCCGGACGCTGTGTACCCGCCGGCTGAACCTGTCGCGAAGAAGTTGGCCATGACCAGCTTGTCTTTGGCTACCTCCACCATCTGGACCTCCGCGGAGTTGGCCAGGACCTTTACATCGGGATTCGCGGACTGGGAGAACGTGGTTGAATGGCCGGCAGCAGGTAAGACCATATAGGCGTAGCCGGACGCCACCGGGTCAGTACCGTGCCGATGCGTAATGGTGACGTAGTCCCGGGAGACGGGATCCGTGGTGCCACCGGTATCCGCCCCTGAGTTCACGTCGAACCAGCTACCTGTCCGGCGGACCACCGCAACTTCAGGAGCTCCGGAAACGCCCGGCGCATCCAGGAACACGTAGCCGCCATGGCCTTCAAGGTGCACGGACCTTTTCACAGCCACCGCCGCGTCTCCGGCCGCCATGGTCCTGTTCCGGGAATCGGTGCGCAGTGCAGGAACAGAACCGGCGGCGAAGGACCTGTTTTCCACCGTGGTCTGAACGGCCGAACCACCGGTACCGGTAATGCCCGCACCGAGGCAGACCACGGCATCATCGAGGAAGAACCACGACTTCCGGCCGGACAGCGTCTTGTTGTGATTGAGGTGGTCCATGCCGATGACGCCCCAGCGGTCGTCGACAGTGAGTCCGCCTGCGAAAGCCTGGAAGGCACGGGGGATTCCGGTCCCGGCAGCTCCAGCGCCGCTGGCACGCACCTGGTCATTCACGGTAGTGCCAGGCAGGGCATAGGGATCCACAGTGGGCCAGAAGTCAGCGCTGAACTGGGACGGATCGGTTCGCGTGTAGAGGAAGGTCATGCCATCGCCTTGGTACCAGCCGAGGTTGTTCTCGCTGTTGCCCCACTCGTAGCGGCCGATGCGCTTGGAGGAGAGGTTCACGGTGCAGCCCCACTGGGGGCGGTGGTGGACCAGCCTGTCCTGGTCGGCGAACATACGGCTGTAAACGGGTGCGGGCGCAGCAACCACTGCGGCGTCTGACAGGACACCGAGCGAGAGCAAGGACTTGGCCAGGCTCTGCGTTGGGTGTCCCACGAGCTTTTGGTCAGCGCAGCGTTCCAACCAGCCCTTGGCCAGAGCCAGGAACCGTGAACGGTACGGTTCGTCGCAGCCCGGTGCCAGCAACAGGACCGCAGAGATGAGCCCGAAGCCGCTGACGTAGTCGGGTTCGCGCTGACGGGAGACCGCACGCCCACGGATGGTGTCCATGATGCGTCCGTCCCACACGAACGGGGCGTAGGTGTCCTCTACGGCGTCGAGTAGCACTGACCGCTTGGGGTCGTTGATTGCCCAGTTGCTTCCGCCGAGCATTGCGATGATCTCGGCGATTCCCGCCAACGCCACCACCCCGTATGTCCCTGCGTAGGGGAGGTAGGAGTGCTGGACGTAGGACCCGTCGGCGTAGAACCCGTCGCCACTGGTGACGTAGGTGAAGACGCTGTTGATCCCGCCGCGCACGGTATCGCTCAAGGCATCGCGTCCCAGCGCGATCTCGCTGGGGTTGTTGTCCAGGATGCCCCGCATGCAGCAGGCCAAGGACTTATCCACGCGGTTGGCGCCGGTCTCCGCCAAGGATGTGGCACGGCCGCGCCAATTCGGGTTGGGAGCGAACCAGCGGACAGCTGCCAACAATGCCGTCCGAAGTTCCTCCGGGACTTCGTCATGGAGGAGTGTCAGGATGTCCACGGTCTTGCGGGGAACGCCGATCTCCCAGAACCACCAGTTTCCTGCTGCCTTGATGGACGGCTTGTACGCATTGCTGCTGAGAAGTTGAAGCCCCGCAACAATGTCTGCGGCCAGCTCAGGGTTGGCCGCAAGGGGGTTGCCCGGCACCGCGTATCCAAGTGCCATGTCATAGAGGCGGTTGAAGTGCAGGCCCATGTTGCCCGTGGCTGCTGTGGACTGACCGATGCCAGTGAGGGGTATGTCGGACCACAACGACGTCCGCGCAGCGGTCTTGTCCATGGAGGTCCACCACTTTTCGGCGGTCTTGCCCATTCCTTCGAGTTGAGCTGCGAGCTCGGGGATGTCGGCGGCGCTCCGGCCTCCGGTGAGCACCAGTCGTCGACGATCGATCAATTCCTTCAAGCCCGCGTCCGGGGCAGCAAAGGATGGTCCGGCGTGGGAAAGAAGAGCACCCGCGAGGGCGGCTGCACCGGCGGTTCGAAAGAGGGTCCTGCGGCTCACTGTGGGTCCATTGACGTTCAAAACTGCTCCGTTCACAACTGTTTCAGGCGTGGGGGTGGATGGGGTGGCGAAAGTTTCCGCAACCTTATGTCCGGTTCCCGGGCACCTCAACAGAAATGAACAAAAGTGCTCAGGTCTTGTTGGGTGCCGAAACCGAGTCCCGGATGACTATGTGGGTGCCGACGGTAAGGGTGTTGTCAGAGGAGGCGCCGGCGTCGTGCGGCGACTGGGACAGGGCCAACCGCACGGCTTCCCGCCCCAGTTCTTCAAGCGGAACGCGGACTGTGGTGAGACGGGGGCGCAGCTCGCTGGCCACCGGAACGTCGTCGTAGCCAACCACCGAGACATCCTGGGGGACCCGGATTCCGCGTTCCTCGAGCGCCTCCAAAATGCCGGCCGCCACGAGGTCGTTGGCGCCGAAAACCGCAGTGAAGTCGATCGCCTGGTCCAGGAGCTCGCGCATGCGGCTGTATCCGAAGCCACGGCCAAATGCGCCCTCGTGGACCAGCGAAGGATCCCTCTCAATCCCGCGCGCATCCAAGGCGCGGTAGAAACCTGCCAGCCGGGAGGCCGTCGTCGAGAAATCGCGGGGGCCGCCGACGTAAAGGATCCTGCGGTGTCCCTGGGAGATCAGGTAGTCCGTGATCGCGAAGGCACCACCCTCGTTGTCGTAGGTGACCATTTTGGTAGGGACTCCGACTCCCAACGAAGGGCGTCCGCAGAGGACCAACGAGGAGCCGGCCGCCGCCAGTGCGCGGGCGCGGTCAGCCATTTGCTTCCTGTAGCGGGGGTCATCCGAAGCGCCACCCACCAGGATCACGGCATCGGTGCGCTGCTCGCGCATGAGGTCCACCAGCGCGAGTTCTCGTTCCTTGTCACCGTGAGTGGCGGTGATCAGGCACATGCGCCCTTCGGCGCTCGCCTGCCGTTCGACGCCGCGGGCGATGTAGGCGAAGAAGGGATCGGCGACGTCGTTGATGATGATTCCGACTGTGCGGGTGGTGGCTCCGGCAAGGGCACGGGCATGCGCATTGGCC
The DNA here is from genome assembly GCF_052113445.1 of Paenarthrobacter sp. YAF11_1. Lineage (NCBI taxonomy): Bacteria > Bacillati > Actinomycetota > Actinomycetes > Micrococcales > Micrococcaceae > Paenarthrobacter > Paenarthrobacter sp. YAF11_1. The sequence continues at coordinate 769,356 of NZ_JBFRDF010000001.1, read as the reverse complement.
ACGTAGCCGAGGTCGGTCACGGACCTGAAGATGCGCTCGCGCGTGGCTTTTGCCACCGGGTAGTTGCCGCTCAAGGCCCTCGAAACGGTGGCCACCGACACGCCTGCCGCCTGCGCGACGTCGGCAATGGTGGCGCCGCCGCCGCGGGCATGGATCGGATCTGTGGGGGAGCTTTTCTCAGTCACTAAGCGATTCTCGCAAGATCCGCGGCCAATACCGGATAGGCCAAGGGCAAGCCCTTGCTCAATCGGCGTATTTCCATCACGGCGTGGCTGCCCAAACGGTGGATTTCGTTGCCCATCGCCCCCGCAATGTGGGGTGTCAGCACCACATTGGGCAGAGTGTGCAGCACGGAGCTGGCTGGGAGCGGCTCTGGATCTGTGACGTCAAGATACGCGTCCAGCCGTCCGGAAACCAGCTCGGCGGTCAGTGCGGTGGCATCGATGAGGGCGCCGCGGGCCGTATTGATGACCAGGGTTCCGTCCTTCATGCGGGCAAGTTGCTGCGCGCCGATGATGCCCCGCGTTTCGGCGATGTCCGGTGCGTGGACGCTCACAACATCGGACATCGCGCACAACTGGTCCAGTCCGACGGTTTCAACGCCAAGTTCTGAGGCGTCGACGGCGGTGAGGTACGGATCGTAGACCAGCACCCGGGCATCGAGGTTCTTGAGCAGCCCGATCACCAAGCGGCCGACGCGGGAGGCGCCCACCAGTCCGACGGTCACGCCGTTGGTTCCAATACTGGGGAAGCCGGAGGCGTTGCGGGATGCCCCCGTGCTGCGCAATTGTTCACTGAACCGCCGAGCCCGTTTGAGGCCCATGACGATTGCCGCGAAGGTGAACTCGGCTACCGGCACGGCGTTGGCTGCAGCCGAAGAGGACACCTCGATCCCGCGGGCGTAGACCTCGGGGGACAGGAAGGTCTTGACGGTACCTGCGGCATGGACGATGCAACGCAGCTCCGGCAGGCGGTCCAACACGAAAGCATCGATGATGGGTGCGCCCCACCCTGTGATGAGCAGCTGCGCCCCGGCGAGCTTCTCCAATGAACCGGGGACTGAGAAGTCAGCAACTGGCTCGGCGTCCAGGAGGGTAACCATTCCGCGGAGACGCGCGAGGTCCTCGGCGCTGAACAGGGTGCGCAGGTTGTTGCGGCCCATCACGAACGCAGCCTTGATGGTGCCGGCGTGCTGGAGGTTGGTGGTCACTGCGGTTCCGTCCGGTTCGTCTATAGAAATCTATAGAAAGCGCTTGCTATTTCCAGTCACCCTAGGCGGCCATTTGAAATCCTGTCAATCCCGCGGAATCAACGTTTGTATGGTTTTGAGCATGTTATTGACATCACACCTTGCGACTGGGTAGCTTCTTCTCCATAGTAAACGCTTACTATTTCTAGCCACTGAGCGCTCCAGGCGCCGGGCCACTCCATATCCGCCCCCGCGGCGCAGACAGAGGAAATACATGAGCAGCAACAGCCAGACACTCACGCCGCAGGCGACGCCCGACGTCGGCGGGCCGGCAACGGTGGCGGAAGGTCGCCGTCGGGGTCGACCACTCAAGGAAGCAGCCACAGAGCACGCCCGCAAGAAGAGCCTTGTGGCACGGATCCGACGCGACAAAGCGATGTTGCTGCTGATCGCCCCGGGCTTCGTGTACTTCGTGGTGTTCCACTATGTCCCGCTCGCCGGCAACATCATCGCGTTCCTCGATTACAAGCCGTATCTCGGCTTCATGGACAGTGTCTGGGTGGGGTTGGATAACTTCGCGGCTATGTTCCAGGACGGCGCATTCTGGGAGGCCCTCCGCAACACGCTGGTGATCACGGGCCTCCAGTTGGCCCTCTTCTTCCCGGTTCCCATCTGCCTGGCCCTGCTGCTCAACAGCATCGTGTCCAACAAGATCCGGAAGTTCGTGCAAAGCGTTGTCTACCTGCCGCACTTCATCGGGTGGGTCATCATCGTGGCGGTCTTCTCCGAGGTCCTCGGCGCTACCGGGGCCGTTCCGCACCTGCTGGAAAACCTGGGCGTGCCGCGCTTCGATGCCATGACCACGCCGGAGTTCTTCCCCTTCCTGGTGACCATCCAGTCCATCTGGAAGGACGCCGGCTGGGGCACCATCATCTTCCTGGCAGCCCTCATGAACGTGGACCAGGAACTCTACGAGGCCGCAGCGGTGGACGGGGCCAACGCCCGGCACCGGCTCTGGCACATCACCCTCCCCGGGATCATGCCCGTGATCGTCCTGTTGCTCATCCTCAACCTGGGCAGCATTCTTTCGGTCGGTTTCGAGCAGATCGTCCTGCAGCGCGACAACGTGGGACCCGGTGCAGGCGAAGTACTGGATACCTACGTCTACTTCCACGGCATCCAGGACGGGCAATGGGGGCCGGCCGCCGCCGTCGGACTCGTCAAGGGAATCGTCGGCCTGTTCCTGGTCCTCGGCGCCAACAAGCTCGCGCATTTCTTCGGACAGGAAGGTGTCTATTCCAATGGCAAATCCAAATAGCACGTTGGTGGCCGGCCCGCGCCGCCGCCCGAAGTCCAAAGACACCCGGCCCGTCTGGATGGAAAAACCCAAGCCTGCCGTGCAGGTTTTCAAAGCGATCGCGTTGGTGGCCATCTGCTTCCTGGCCCTCTATCCGCTGCTGGCAGTGCTGGCCACGAGCCTTTCCAGCCAAAGCGAGATCGCCAACAACAACGGACTGGTCCTGTTCCCCAAAGAACCGACCTTCGCCGCGTACCAGACCATCTTCGCCGGCGGTGTGGTCACTGACGCGCTGATCCGGTCCCTGGTCATCACCACCGTGGGCACCGCCCTGTCCCTGGTGGTCACGGTGGCGATGGCCTACGGCCTAACCCGCCGCGACCTCGTGGGCGGACGCTTCTTCCTCATGACCGCTCTCTTCACCATGCTGTTCAGCCCGGGCATCATCCCCAGCTTCCTCATGGTCAAGGAGCTTGGACTGCTGGACAGCTACGCAGCCTTGGTCCTGCCCACCTTGATGAGTGCCTTCAACCTGGTGGTGGTCCGGTCCTTCTTCATGAACCTTCCCCAGGAGCTGTTCGAGGCCGCAAAGATCGACGGCGCGGGGGACTTCCGGATCCTGGTCCAGATGGTGCTGCCCCTGTCCCGCGGGGTGCTGGCCGTCGTCGGGCTTTTCTATGCCGTGGGTTACTGGAATGCGTTCTTCAACGCCATGCTCTACCTGAACGATGACAAGTGGCCGTTGTCCATGATCCTGCGCCAGTACGTGCTCCTCGGCCAGCCCATGGGTGACTCCGCAGTAGCCGAAATCGCGGTGCCGTCTCAAGCGATCCAGATGGCCGTCGTCGTGATTTCCCTGATCCCCATTGTGATCGTGTTCCCGTTCCTTCAGCGGTACTTCACCAAAGGCGTCCTCACCGGCGCCATCAAAGGCTAGTCAAACCATTTGTGAAAGGGCATCCCATGAAATCGATCCAGACTTCCGGCCCCAGCCGCCGGAACTTCCTTTCCGTCACGGGCATTGGCGCCCTGGCGCTGTTCAGCGGCGGGGCCTTGGTGGGTTGCGGTCAGCGAACCACCAGCGTGGCCTCGAATGCCAGCGAGGCGCTGCTCCCCACGCACATGCCCCTTAAAGCGGCCGCGGCGGACATCGCCGGCACGGCGGAGGGCGTGCCGGCGGCGTTCTACAAGTACCCTGCACCGTTCCGAAGCGTGTAGGCTGCGCCGCTCAACGGTGGCAAGATCACAGCGATCACCAACCTCTTCGGCACGGCGCCCAACGCCAGGCCGGACAACCCGGCGTGGCAGGCCATAGAGGCACGCCTGGGCGGGCAGGTGGAGATCACCTCGGTTTCCTCGGATGATTACGCCACCAAGTTCAACACGATCATTGCAGGCGGCGAGCTCCCCGACCTCATGCTCAACGACGGCGCCGCAGTGCCCAATATCGTGGAGTTCCTGCAGGCGAAGTGCGCGGACCTGACACCGCTGTTGGGCGGCGACAAGATCAAGGACTACCCCAACCTGGCAGCCATCCCGGAAGTGTTCTGGAAGCAGACCGTCCAGGCCGGCAAACTCTTCTCGCTGCCCATCCCGCGTAACCTGACGGGTGGCTCCGGCTTCGTGAACCAGACCCTATTGGAGAACGTGGGCATCAAATCCACCGAGGACATCAAGGACAAGGACGATTTCTACCGGGTGGCCAAGGAGCTCACCAACCCATCCAAGAACCAGTGGGCATTGGGCAGCACCAAGTTTGGCCTCACGATGCTCCACCACATGTTCCGCACGCCGAACGTCTGGAAGAACGACGGCGGCAAACTCACCAAAGCGTTCGAGACGGACGAATACATGGCCGCCATCGAGTTCGCAGCAAAGCTCTACAAGGACGGCCTGTACGTGCCGGGTTCCGAGGGCTGGACCAAATCCCAGATGGTGAACGCCTTCATCTCCGGCAAAGTCGCGATGATCTATGACGGCCTTCCCGCGTACATCGGACCCACCGGCTACGGCCGCAGCATCCCCGCCGCGAACAAAGCCAACAAAGCCGTGCCGTTCATCCCCGTGGGCCACGATGGTGGGAAGGCCCAGACCTGGCTGGACAACATCACGTTCGCCACCGTCATGCTGAAGAAGGCGGACGAGGCCAAGCTCAAGGAAGTCCTGGCCGTTGCCAACTTCCTGGCGGCCCCGTTCGGCAGCGAAGAGTACCTGCTGCTCAACTACGGTGCAGTAGGAGCGGACTACACCCTGGATTCCAACGGCAACCCGGTGGTCACCGAACGTGCCTTGCTGGACAACGCCGTGCCGTGGAAGTACCTCGCCGCTCCGCAGCAGGTTGTCTACGATCCCAGCAACAAGGACATCGTGGACGTCATGCATAACGCCTACTCCAAGCTCATTCCGCTGGGTGTCGAAGACCCTTGCGGCACTCTGTTCAGCCCCACGAACGCCAGCAAGGGCTCCAAACTGGGCCAGCCCGTGTCCGACGCCGCCACGGCAGTCATTGCCGGCCGTGGCACCATGGATGCACTCAAGAGCGCTGTGGCTGACTGGAAGAAGAACGGCGGAGACACCATCCGCGGCGAATACGAATCGGCACTGGCCAAGTAGCTGGCCACCATCATCTGACTCGAACTTAGGACCCGAACACCGTGACACAGTCCCTGCCCAAGCTGCCAAGCCCGCCTTCCCTGCCCCAGTTGTCGTGGCTGCCCGAACCCGACACCGTCCAATCCCCGTTCACCGGCTGGACCCGCAACCACTGGGAAGCCACGGCTGACCACTGGCTGGAACACATCCGTGAATATTCCAGCCCGTTGAAGGCAAGTCCACGACTCCCTGGCCCTGTGACCCGCGACGGCGAGCGCAGGGAGGGTATGGAAACCATTGGCCGCAGCCTGCTGATGGCTGCGCCCCGGATCGCCGGAGCACGTGGCCAGGACCGGCTGGGTTTGGCGGCCTGGTACCGGGAGGCGTTGCTGGCGGGCACTGATCCTGACGGCCCGGAGAGTTGGCCTTTGGGCGTTACCTGCAAGTCTCCGTTGTTGGGGGTGACCAACTCGATCGTGGAGGCGGCCAACATCGCCTTCTCGCTCCACATCGCAAGGGAGTGGCTGTGGGAGCCGTTGGCGGCGGGGGAGAAGAAGCAGGTTGCCGACTGGTTGCGCCACCATGCCCGGCTTGAGGTGTGGGGCAACAACTGGCAGCTCTTTCCCGCCATGGCCGAGGGTTTCCTGCGTTCGGTGGGCGAGGACGTGTCGGGCTGCATTGGGGCGCGGAACGTGGCGCGGGTGGAGTCCTGGTACTTGGGTGATGGCTGGTACACGGATGGGCCGGAGCACTCAATCGACTACTACAACGCGTGGGCCATCCACCCCTATTTGTGGGCTTGGTATTCGATGACCGGTCGGCAGGACACCCCTGAAGGCCGCCGTCACTTGGAACGCTTGCGTGAGTTCGTAGGCACGCAGAGCCTGATGTTCGCCAGCGACGGCGCAGTGCTGCATGTCGGGCGATCCCTGGCGTACCGTACTGCTGTCCTCGCGGCACTGTGGTGTGCGGAAATCTCGGGTGTGAACCCGATGACCCCAGGGGCCACGCGTCGGCTCGCGTCAGGGGTACTGGCCAACTTCACCGCGAAAGGCGTTGGCGTTGATGGACCGCCGAACCTGGGCTGGTACGACGAGCACCTGGGATCCTGCCAGGCGTACAGCGGGTTCGGTTCGCCGTATCTGGCAGGCATTGGATTCCTTGGCTTGGCGCTGCCGCCGGAGCACAGGGTGTGGCAGGACGTGGACGAGCCTCAGCCCACCGATGGACCGGCTGCGGTGCGGGTCTTGCCTGATATCGGCTGGACTATTAGCGCTGACGGCGGTCTGGTTCGGCTGACCAACCACGGCAGCGACCATAGTGGTCTGCCCGTGGGTGGCGGTACGGACCCCGACGATCCCCATTACGCCAAGTTCTCATATTCAACGCACACGGCGCCGGGTACGGGAACTGCGTGGGAGGACAACGTGGATGGTCACCTTGCTTTGTTGGGGTCCGACGGCGTGGCGAGCCGCCGGTGTTCCCTTCGCGCCACCCGCACGGAAGGACTCGCCAGCGGATCCGTCCACGTCCCACAGCAATATGGAAAGTCCCTCCCTGGGACGGCAGTCACCACCGTTTCCGTGGTGGACGGAATTCACGAGTTGCGGTGCCACTTGGTCCAGGGGCCCGCGGAGTATTCCGTCAGGGAGGGCGGACACTCGGTAGCCGGAGCCCAATCCGTGCAAGCAGGCTTAACCGGGGACACGGCATGGGTCAGCAACGGCGACGTTTTCGCGTCCGTCACCGCCGTGTATGGCTGGGCGGAGCCAAAGACCACCCGCTACACGGGAGCCAACGCCATGGGCGAGCACTCAGCTGTGCCGGCCTTGAGCGCGCAGCGCAGCACCAACGAAACAGTCCACATCGCGCTCCACACCCTGACCCGGGGCCAGGCTCCGGTGCCCGAAGCGCTCAAGGCGGCCGCCGCCGTCGTGGTTTCCGGTACTGAAGTGTTTGTCAGGTGGGCGGGTGGTGCCCAGCAAGCTTTTGATCTGCGCACGTTCGTGCCGTGGGATGGGCAGGTGGGAAAGTGATCGAGCTCAAGTACGGAGCTTCCCGGGCGGAACCCCGGCAAGATGCGGCCATGCAGCGATTCCGCGGTCACCGGGTTGGACAGTTCATCCACTGGGGCCTCTACTCGCTGCCAGCCGGCCGCTGGGAAGGTAAAGATGTCGAGTTCGCTGCTGAGTTCCTTCCGCGGGTTGCCAAGATTCCCCAGCAACGTTGGGAGGCCTTGGCGAATGACTTCACGCTGGCCGATTTCGACCCCGAGCGGTGGGCGGACACGGCGGTGGCCCTCGGCGCCCGCTACCTGACCATCACCACCAAGCACCACGACGGCTTCTGCTTATGGCCAAGCGCCCACACGGACTTCCACATGGGCAACACTCCTTCCGGGCGCGATGTCCTGGCAGAGCTCATTCAGGCCTATGAAGCCCGGGGGATTGACGTCAACTTCTACTACTCGGTGCTGGACTGGCGGCATCCGGACTGGCGCTTCACGTTGGAGAACGACGCCGACCATGCGGCTTTTGCGCGCTACCTGGACTTCGCGAAGAAGCAGTTGGAGGAACTGGCGGAACGGTATCCGAGCGTCAAGGGCTTCTGGTTCGATGGCACGTGGGACGAGTCCGTGAAAGCCAACGGGTGGTGGACCTGGGAAGTCGAGCGGATGCTGAAGGACCGGATTCCCGGCGTGGTGGTCAATAGCCGGCTCCGGGCGGACGACCTCGGCGCCCGGCACGTCGATTCCAACGGAGTCCTCATGGGCGACTACGAAAGTGGTTACGAGCGCAGGCTGCCGGAGCCGTGGGACAGCAGTGTGGCCGGGCGTGATTGGGAAGCCTGCATGACCATCCCGCAGGCCAGCTGGGGATATCACCAGGGACCATGGGCGCAGTCGACGGTGAAGCACCCTTGGGATGTGGTGGACATGATCGCCCACTGCACGTCACTGGGCGGCAACTTCCTCCTCAACTTCGGACCCCGCGGCGACGGCTCCATGGCTCCGGCCGAGATGGACATTGCCACCCGTGTAGGAGAGTGGCTCTCAGCCCACGGGGAGGCGATCTACGGGTGCGGTTTCGCCGAGGGCTGGGACTATCCGGGGTGGGGGTACTTCACCCGCTCTGACGACGGCAACGTTTTCGCGATTGTCACGCGTGCTCCGGCATCCGGGCGGATCCGGCTGCAGTTGCCGGCCGGAATGGCGCTCACTGGCGTGAGGTTGGTGGGCTCCGGAAAGCACCCATTCAGACGGCTTGCGGACTCGCTGTTCGAGTTGGACATTGAGAGTGCCTCGGGTGCCGGGCCGCTCGTGTTCGCGCTGGAAGCCGGGACACTGTCCAGGCCGGCGTCCGAAAAGGAGCCCAACCCGGACGTGCTGGACTAGGGCTTCGCCTTTGAGTTCGCGGGAACGGTGCCGATTCGTCCGGAGAGCTTCGGCGATCTGGCAGCTTTCCCGCGAATTCGGTGAGTGGGCCGGCCGGATTCAGGCGCCAGCAGCAGCCAGCCTGGCCTGCTTCTTCAGCACAGAGTTCTTCCGCGTCGTCCGCAGCATGTCGATGGTCAGCAGGATCAGTGCCAGCCACACCACGCAGAACCCGATCCAGCGGGCCGTGGTCATGGTCTCGTTGAACACCGTCAGCGCCACGACGAACTGGAGGACCGGGGCAAAGTATTGGAGCAGGCCGATGGTGGTCATCGGCAAACGGCGGGCTGAGGCACCGAAGAAGAGCAGAGGCACTGCAGTGATGACACCCGAGGCCACCAGCAACCAGAAGTGGCCGGCGCCCAGTGTGGTGAGTGTTTGAACGCCCGTCACGCCCAGGACCACCATGGTGATGGCGGCGAAGGGAGCCAGCACTACTGTCTCCACGCTGAGGCTGGTGAGGGCGTCCACTTTGGGCCCGACACGCTTTTTGACGAAACCGTAGAGGCCGAAGCTGAACGCCAGGATCAGGGCAATCCACGGAAGTTGGCCGTAGGAGAAGGTCAGGACTCCCACTGCGACGAAGCCGATGCCCACAGCAGCCCACTGCAGCGGGCGCAACTTTTCCTTGAGAACAAAGACGCCCAAAAGGACTGAGACCAACGGATTGATGAAGTATCCCAGTGACGTCTCAACGGCGTGGCCGGTAGTGACGCCGAAGGTATACGTGAGCCAGTTGATGGCGATCAGGCCCGCTGCCAGAGCCAAGGGGCCGAACACGCTACGGTCCTTCACCGCGGCACCGAAAACCCGCCAGGCCCGGGTGATGGTGATGAGCAGTGCGCAGAAGATCAGGGACCAGACAATCCGGTTCGCCACGATTTCGACTGCGCTGGCCGGCATCAGGACGAAGAAGTACAGAGGAAGAAGGCCCCACAGGCCATAAGCGCCGATACCGAAGAGGATGCCCGCTGTCGACTCGCTCCGCACGGGCTTGCCGCCCGGTCCAACTGAGCCACCGACGCCGCCGGTACTTTGCCCGCCGCCCCCCACCGTCGTCGTCGTGGGCTGGCTTGAAGGGGAAGCGCTGGCAGCTATCTGATCCGGAGTCGACACATTGTCGCCAACACCATGCAGGCACGCAATATTCCGCAATCTTGGTGAATTTCCGTGACTCCTGCCATATAAGCGGCCGGGCGTGGGGTGGACCTCTAGAATTGGAATCTGCGCGCCCCAACAACGGCGTGGCTCACTGCTTCGGAAGGGCTAACGGTGTCCAACTCAGCCGCAACCACCCCCCAACGTCCGCTTCGCGTTGCCATCGTCGGTGCAGGTCCCGCAGGTGTGTACGCCGCGGATATCCTGACCAAATCCAACGCGGTCAAGGACGGCGACGTGGAGGTCAGCATCGACCTCTTCGAGGCATACCCGGCACCGTACGGGCTGATCCGGTACGGCGTGGCTCCCGATCATCCGCGAATCAAGGGCATCGTCAACGCCCTGCACAAAGTCCTGGACCGCGGCGATATCCGGTTCCTGGGCAACGTGACCTACGGCAGGGACCTGACGCTCCACGACTTCCGGGCCTTCTACGACGCCGTGATTTTCTCCACCGGCGCCATCAAGGACGCCGACCTGAACATCCCGGGGGTCGAACTGGAGGGCTCCTTCGGCGGCGCCGACTTCGTTTCCTGGTACGACGGACACCCGGACGTTCCCCGCGACTGGCCGCTGGACGCCCAAGAGATCGCGGTGATCGGCAACGGCAACGTGGCCTTGGACGTGGCCCGGATGCTGGTCAAGCACCCGGAGGAATTGCTGGTTACTGAGATCCCGGACAACGTCTTCGCCGGTTTGAAGAAGTCTCCGGTCACCGACGTCCATGTCTTCGGCCGCCGAGGCCCGGCACAGGTGAAATTCACCCCCTTGGAACTGCGCGAACTGTCCCACTGCAAGGACGTGGACATTGTCCTGTACCCGGAGGACTTCGAGTTTGACGAGGCCTCGGATGAAGCCATCAAGTCCAACAACCAGATCAAGACCATGGTGAACACCATGACCAACTGGCTGGTGGAAGAGCATGCCGAATCCGAGCAGCCATCTTCGCGCCGCCTGCACCTGCACTTCCTCCACAGCCCCGTGGAGATCCTCGATTCGCCGGAAACTCCCGGCAAGGTCTCGGGGATCAAATTCGAGCGCATGCAGCTGGACGGAACGGGCAACGTCAAGGGAACGGGCGAATTCATCGAATACCCGGTGCAATCCGTCTACCGTGCCATCGGATATCACGGTTCCCCGCTGGAGGAGCTTGAGTACGATGCCCGTCGCGGCGTCATACCGAACGACGGCGGTCGCGTCCTGGGTGCCGATGGCGAGCCCGTGCCGGGAATCTATGCCACGGGCTGGATCAAGCGCGGACCGGTGGGACTGATCGGCCACACCAAGGGCGATGCCCTGGAGACCATTGGCTTCCTCCTCGAAGACAGGCTCAACCTGCCCCCGGCCGAAAACCCGGATCCGCAGGCCATCATTGATCTCCTTGAGGAGCGCGGCATCGAGTACACCACCTGGGAAGGCTGGAACCGGCTGGATGCCCACGAAGCCGCATTGGGTGCTGCGTGGTCCGCCGGCGAAGGGTCCGCCGGCGAAGGTTCCACCGCGGAAGGGGCCGCCGGCGAAGGCGACGGTGACGGTGTGGTCCGTGAGCGCATCAAGGTTGTTCCGCGCGAGGAAATGATCCGGATCTCCCGCGGCTGACTAGTGAGTTTTTGTACAGGTCATGCCCTTATGCGGCCGTTTTAGGGGCACTACCTGTACAAAAACTCCAGTCCTCGAACTAGACTTCTCGGTACTGTCCCGCCCAACACACGTGCAGCGCACTCTTGTTGCGGACTATCAGGGAGTTCGATGAGGAATCCAATCCATCCGCCGGTTCCCGGCAGCGAGGCCGCGGAACTGTTGCAGAAACACGCCCTCACCGGCCATGAGCGCTTGGATTCGTTGCGCCTTGGGGTGCCCGAAGACATCGTGGGGCTCCGCCGGTTGGTGCGTGAGTCCTGGCAGCGTTCGGCCAGCCTGCAAGCCAATCCCGACGTCCCTGAAGCTCCCCTCGCGATGGACCAGGATGAGCTGGAGGAATACCGCCGGCAGCATCCGCTGGCCACTATCATGCCCGTGATCAAGAAGTTGCTGGTCCAACCCAGCCATGACAGCGGCCTGTTGGTGGCGGTGGGCGACGACGTCGGCCGGCTGCTGTGGGTGGATGGCGACCCGGTGATGCAGCGCCGCGCTGAAAGCATGATGTTCGTGGCGGGCGCCGACTGGTCCGAAGCCTCCGTGGGCACCAGCGCACCCGGCACGGCACTCGCCCTGGACCGCAGCATCCAGATCTCCGGCGCCGAACACTTCAAACGCTCGGTCCACCCGTGGAGTTGCACCGCGGTTCCCTTCCATGACCCGGACTCCGGGGCGGTGCTGGGCGTCGTGGACATCACCGGCACCGAAACCGCCGTGGCCGCCCACACTCTTTCCCTGGTGGAGGCAACAGTTGCCGCCGCCCAGGCGCAACTGCGGATCGAACGCCTGACGCTTGCCGCAGCGGTTCGTGAAAAGCCTCGACGCCGGAGCGCGGCTGCCACCTCCAGCCATGCCCTGTACCGGAACAGCCTGCAGCTGCTGGGCCGGGACCAGGCCCTGCTCAGCATTGATGGCAGGACGGTGTCCTTGTCCGCACGGCACAGCGAAATCCTGGCCATCCTGGGCAGCCACCCCGACGGGCTCAGTGCTGACGACCTCTGCGCCCAGTTGTATCCCGGAGACGGCTACTCGGCCACTTTGCGGGCCGAGATGGTGCGGCTCCGCAAGGTGATCCAGGAGCTCAGCCCGGACGCGGTTCCCCAGTCCCGGCCCTACCGTTTGCCCGTCGAATTGCTTCCCGACTCCGGCCAGGTCCTCAACTGCCTGCAACGTGGCGCCCACCGCATCGCCCTGGAAATCTACAAAGGTGCGGTCCTGCCACGCTCGGAGGCGCCCGGCATCGTGCAGTTGCGTGAAAAGGTTTCGCACCTGCTGCGCGAGGCTCTGCTCAGCGACGGCAGCGTCGATTCCCTCCTCAAGTACGCTGAGCTGCCGGAGGCGAAGTACGACGTCGACCTCCGCCTGGCCGTCCTCAAGCTGCTGCCGCCCCGCTCACCCAAGCGGGCCGCCGTCGTGGCCGATCTTGAACGGATCGACACCGAACTCACCGCGTGAGGTGACTCACATGGTTGCAACCTAGCTGCAACCTCCCCGCTCCTAGGCTCGGATCAATGGCGACAGCCACCGCGATTCGCAGCAAAGGAGCTAGCAATGACTGTTTACGCACAGCCGGGTGCCGAGGGTTCGAAGGTCACGTTCAAGGACCGCTATGAGAACTGGATCGGCGGAGAATGGGTTGCACCAGTCAAGGGCGCCTATTTTGAGAACATCACCCCCGTCACGGGCAAGGCTTTCTGCGAAGTTGCCCGCGGCACCTCCGAGGACATCGAGCTGGCGTTGGACGCCGCCCACAAGATTGCACCTTCCTGGGGAAAGACCTCCGCCACCGAGCGCGCGGCAATCCTCAACAAGATCGCAGACCGTATTGACGAGAATGTGGAGTTGCTCGCCGTCGCGGAAACCTGGGACAACGGCAAGCCAGTCCGCGAGACCCTGAACGCCGACATCCCGTTGGCGGCCGACCACTTCCGCTACTTCGCCTCCGCTGTCCGTGCCCAGGAGGGCCACCTCTCGCAGCTGGACGAGGACACCACCGCCTACCACTTCAAGGAACCGCTGGGCGTTGTTGGCCAGATCATCCCGTGGAACTTCCCCATCCTCATGGCCGTGTGGAAGCTGGCCCCCGCGCTCGCCGCCGGTAACGCCGTAGTCCTCAAGCCTGCCGAGCAGACGCCCACGTCCATCCTGGTCCTCATGGAACTCATCGGCGATCTCCTCCCTGCCGGTGTGGTGAACGTGGTCAACGGCTTTGGCGTAGAAGCCGGCAAGCCGCTCGCGTCAAGCTCACGCATCCGCAAGATCGCTTTCACGGGCGAGACCACCACAGGGCGGCTCATCAGCCAGTACGCGTCCAACAACCTGATTCCCGTCACCCTGGAACTGGGTGGCAAGAGCCCCAACATCTTCTTCGACGACGTCGCGGCCCAGAACGACGCCTTCTACGACAAAGCCCAGGAAGGTTTCACGCTTTTCGCCTTCAACCAAGGCGAAGTTTGCACCTGCCCCTCCCGTGCGTTGGTGCAGGAAGGCATCTATGACTCCTTCATGACGGACGTCGTGGCCCGCACCAACAAGATCATCCAGGGCAACCCGTTGGATACCGACACCCAGGTTGGCGCGCAGGCATCGAATGACCAGTTGGAGAAGATCCTGTCCTACATCGACATCGGAAAGCAGGAGGGCGCCAAGCTGCTCACCGGTGGTGCCCGCGCTGAACTGTCCGGTGACCTGGCAGGGGGCTACTACGTCCAGCCCACCATTTTCGAAGGCCACAACCGGATGCGCGTCTTCCAGGAGGAGATCTTCGGCCCGGTAGTGTCCGTCACCAAGTTCAGCGACTACAACGACGCCATCGGCATCGCCAACGACACCCTCTACGGCCTGGGTGCCGGAGTCTGGTCGCGCAACGGAAATGTCGCCTACCGCGCGGGCCGGGAAATCCAGGCCGGACGCGTGTGGGTCAACAACTACCACGCCTACCCGGCAGGTGCCGCCTTCGGTGGTTACAAGTCCTCAGGTATTGGCCGTGAGAACCACGCCATGATGCTGGACCACTACCAGCAGACCAAAAACCTCCTGGTCAGCTACAACGAAAACAAGCTCGGCTTCTTCTAAGAGTTTTTGTGCAGCAGATGCCCTTATGGAGCGGTCTTAGGGGTATCAGCTGTACAAGAACTCCCATCATTCGTACAGATCAAAGGAGATCGTCAATGACCACCATGCAAGCTGCAGTAGTTACGGAATTCGGAACCGACCTTAAGGTCATGGAAGTGGAACACCCGACGCCGGGTCCCGGCCAGGCGCTGGTCCGCCTCATTACCTCGGGGGTATGTCATACCGACCTGCACGCCGCCGAGGGCGACTGGCCGGTCAAGCCGACGCCACCCTTTATCCCGGGCCATGAAGGTGTGGGAGAGGTAGTGGCCGTTGGCGAAGGCGTCACGGACGTTGCCATTGGCCAGTTGGTGGGCAACGCCTGGCTGTGGTCTGCCTGCGGGGACTGCCAGTACTGCCGGACCGGGTGGGAGACCCTGTGTGAGTCGCAGGAGAACGGCGGCTACAGCGTGGACGGCTCGTTTGGCGAATACATGCTGGTGGATACGCGTTTTGCGGCGCGGATTCCCGAAGGCTCGGACCCGGTGGAAGTTGCTCCGGTGCTGTGTGCCGGAGTCACCGTGTACAAGGGCCTGAAAATGACAGAGACCAGGCCCGGCCAGTGGGTCACCATCTCCGGCATCGGCGGCTTGGGGCATATCGCGGTGCAGTACGCGGTGGCCATGGGGCTTCGCGTCGTTGCCGTGGACATTGCAGACGACAAGCTTGCTCTCGCCCGCGAGCACGGCGCCGAACTGACGGTCAACGCCCTGCACGAGGACCCGGCGGAAGTCATTCAGCGGGAAACCGGCGGTTGCCACGGGGTGCTGGTGACGGCTGTGCATCCTTCGGCCTTTGGACAAGCGATCGGTATGGCACGTCGTGGCGGAACGATTGTCTTCAACGGGTTGCCACCAGGCGACTTCCCTGCGCCGATCTTCGAGATCGTCCTCAAGGGCCTCACGGTCCGCGGTTCGATTGTGGGAACACGCCAGGACCTTGAGGAGGCCTTGGAGTTCTACGCCCAGGGAAAGATCAAGCCGACGGTCTCTACCAGGGAACTCTCCGAAGTCAACGCGGTTTTTGACGAGATGAAGCACGCCAAGATCGACGGCCGTGTGGTGCTGAAGTTCTGATGAACAACATCAGCTTGGAAGCCGCGGTGACGTTGCCTGGGGAGAATTTCTCCCGGGTGGCGCTCACCGCGGTGTCCGTGGAACTGCTCCACAAGCTCTGGAAGCAGCACGGGCCGCTCATGTTCCATCAGTCGGGCGGCTGCTGCGACGGCTCTGCCCCCATGTGCTTTCCGGCGGGGGAGTTCCTGACCGGTGATTCCGATGTCCTCCTCGGTACGTTCGATATCGGAGCCGGAGGGGAGCCGCAGCCGCTCGACTTTTGGATGTCCAAGGAGCAGTTCAACTACTGGTCCCACACCCATCTGACGGTGGATGTAGTGGACGGCCGCGGCAGTGGATTCTCGGTGGAATCACCCGAGGGCAAACGGTTCCTGATCCGTTCCACCCTCATGGACTGGGACGTCCCAAGCTTTTGACCTGATGTGACGGGGGCAACGCGTCCCCGTCACACCAGCCACAGCAGCCACGCCTATTCCGGGGTCGTCTCACTATCTGGGATAAATATGGCCGTCCATTGGCCGGACACTATTCTTGATGAGTCCTATACCACTCCCATCCAGAATGTGGCATTTTTATGAACATTTTCAGGACCAAGTCAATCGAGCAGTCGATCGCCGATGCCGACGAACCCGGTCGCAAGCTCAAGCGCAGCTTGAGCACCTGGGACCTCATGATCATGGGCGTCGCCGTTGCTGTCGGCGCCGGCATCTTCTCGGTAGGCGCCAAGGCTGCTGCAAACTTTGCCGGCCCCGCCGTCACCATTTCCTTCGCCATCGCCGCTGTCACGTGTGCTTTGGCCATCATGTGCTACGCCGAATTCGCTACAGCGATCCCCGTGGCCGGCTCCGCCTACGTGTTCACGTACGCCACCATGGGCGAGGTCCTGGCATGGATCATCGGCTGGAACCTCATCCTCGAACTCTTCACCGCCGCTGCCGTGATCGCCAAGTACTGGGGAATTTACCTCAGTACGGTCTTTGGCCTGATGGGCGTGGAGATGCCACCGTCAATCCAGGTCGCCGGCATTGACCTCTACTGGGGTGCTTTCCTCATTGTCGCGATCTTCACCGTGCTGCTGGTGCTGGGGACAAAGTTGTCCGCCCGCGTCGGCAACGTCTTCACGCTGATCAAAATCGCCGTGGTGCTGTTCGTGATTGTGGTTGGCTTCAGCTACGTGAAGTTCTCCAACTACACCCCCTTCGTCCCGGCCTCTGAGCCCACCGATTCCGGTGCCGCCGACGTCATGAAGCAGTCCTTCTTCGGCTTCCTCACAGGCGCCGCTCCGGCCCAGTACGGAACGCTGGGCGTCTTCGCCGGCGCAGCCCTGGTCTTCTTCGCCTTCATCGGCTTCGACGTGGTTGCAACCTCCGCGGAAGAGGTCAAGAACCCGCAGAAGACCCTTCCGCGCGGCATCTTTGGTGGCCTTGCCGTAGTGACGCTGCTGTACATCCTGGTCTCCCTTGCGCTGACCGGCATGGTTTCCTACACGCAATTGGCCGAGGTGAAGAACCCCACCCTCACCACAGCTTTCGAGGCCGTGGGCAACACGGATGCTGCCAAGGTCATCGCCTTCGGTTCCTTGGTGGGCTTGACCACCGTGATCATGGTGCTGCTCATGGGCCTGTCCCGTGTGGTCCTTGCCATGAGCCGCGACGGACTCCTGCCGCGCTCGCTTTCCAAGACCAGCGAAAAGCGTTCCACTCCGGCCCGTTTGCAGATCATCTGTGGCGCAGCGGTGGCCGTAGTGGCAGGTGTCACCAAGGTGGACTTGCTCGAGGAAATGATCAACATCGGAACGCTCTCCGCGTTCGTGATGGTGAGCCTGGGCATCCTGGTGCTGCGCAAGAAGCGTCCGGACCTGAAGCCAGCTTTCCGTGTCCCGTTCGGCAAGGTCCTGCCGTGGGTCTCCGCTGTGCTCTGCTTCTACTTGATGACCAACCTTGCTGTTGAAACCTGGATCTTCTTCGCGATCTGGTTGGTCATTGGCATGGGCATTTACTTCGCCTACGGCCAGCGCCACTCACGGCTGAACGAGAAGTTCGCTGCGGCCAAGGCCTCCGTGAACGCTGCTCCGGAAAGCCGCCAGGTCGACGGCGACGAGGACGAAGACAGCTACACGAAGGTCTAAACCAATCGCTGCAGCTTGTCAGACAGCTGCACTTACTGGCTCCAGAAGTCAGCTCCATGAAGCGCCCGGGAACCATCGGTTTCCGGGCGCTTTTGCGTGCTCTCGCCAGCACCAGCGCAGTTACGGCGCCGCATGCTGACCGACCCATTCCACCAGCGGCCTCAGCACTTCCCATCGGGCAGCGATATCGTCACGGGCTGCGGGAGTGGACAACCACTCCGGCTGACCCACCTCTACGCTGGCTGACAAGGACTTGTGCTTGAGCAGCTCAGCTCGTGGATGGTCTTTATCCAAACCACGTGGAACGGTTTTGAGTTTCTCGCCCTCAATGGCGAAGCCCGACGCTGCCACCGCATCAACGATTCCCTGGAGCTCCAATCCACTGTCCGGAGCATCCACTGCGGCCCGGAACCGCGCCAGCTGCGCCGGAGTGTGCGAGTGGTAGCCCCCGCCGATCAGCAGGCCATCCGCACTGATCTGGACGTAGTAGCCAACGCCCTCCTGCGTGGCGGCAAAGGCACCTTGGGCAGACTTGTACGGCGACTTGTCCTGGGAGAACCGGATGTCCCGGTTGGGGCGAAAAATCTTGGCCAGCCCGAACTGCGGCTCCAACTCTGAAAGGAGAGCTGTCAGCGGCTCCTTGACCTCGGCGTCGTACGTCTCTTTATGCTCCAGCCACCACTCACGGTTGTTGTTCTCTTCAAGCTCAGCGTAAAAGCGGAATGCGGCAGTAGTGATGCCTTCGAATGTGCTCATAGAAGGATCCTAAGGACGCCACTGCCGGCCAAACCATAGGCCACCAGTGCTATGTGGAAAACAAAAAGATCACCCCGCCGCGGAGATCCGCAGCGGGGTGATCAGGAAATGCAGTAGAGCAAAGACGCTTAGAGCTTGTTGGCTGCTTCGGCGTCGGACTCGGTCTGGCCTGCACCGAGGTTGGCGCGGAGCTTGGCACCGAGCTCGGAGTCAACGTTGGTCCAGTACTGGATTGCGCGTTCCTTGATGTCGGCGGTCTTCACGCCGCCAACGGCACCGGTGATGGTTTCCAGGAGGCGGGCCTTGGCAGCGTCGTCGTAGACCTCGCGGTACAGGGTACCGGCCTGGCCGAAGTCGTCGTCCTCAGCGTGCAGGGTGTGGGCGGAGAGGGTGAGCTCGCCGTCGTTCTCCCAGCCACCGGCCGGGGAGGTGGGCTCAACAGCAGCCGGGCCACCAACAGAGTTCGGTGCGTACACCGGGGTGGAGGGGGAGTTGAACAGGAAACGACCCTGGCCATCCTGGCTGTAGTTGTTGACCTGGTTCTTGGGCTGGTTCACCGGGATCTGGGCGTGGTTGGTACCCACGCGGTAACGGTGTGCATCGGCGTAGGAGAAGATGCGGGCCTGCAGCATCTTGTCCGGGGAAGCGGCAATACCCGGAACGAAGTTCGACGGCGCGAAGGTGGCCTGCTCGATCTGCGCGAAGTAGTTCTCCGGGTTCTTGTTCAGCTCCATGGTGCCCACGTGGATCAGCGGGTAGTCAGAGTGCGGCCACACCTTGGTGAGGTCGAACGGGTTGAAGCGGTACGTCTTGGCGTCCTCGTAAGGCATGACCTGGACGTGCAGTTCCCAGGAGGGGAAGTTGCCGTCGGCGATGTTTTCCTGGAGGTCGCGGATGTAGAAGTCTGCATCCGAGCCGGCCAGCTGCTCAGCCTGGTCACCGGTGATGGTCTTGACGCCCTGGTTGGACTTGAAGTGGTACTTGACCCAGAAACGCTCGCCGGCGGCGTTGATCCACTGGTAGGTGTGCGAGCCGTAGCCCTGCATTTCACGCCAGGAAGCCGGGAGGCCGCGGTCGCCCATGAGCCAGGTGACCTGGTGTGCGGACTCGGGGGAGAGGGTCCAGAAGTCCCACTGCATGTCAGCGTCACGCAGGTGGCTGCCCGGGAGGCGCTTCTGGGAGTGGATGAAGTCCGGGAACTTGATGCCGTCGCGGATGAAGAAGACGGGGGTGTTGTTGCCAACGAGGTCGTAGTTGCCCTCGGAGGTGTAGAACTTCACTGCGAAACCGCGGGGGTCGCGCCAGGTGTCGGGAGAACCGTTCTCGCCCGCAACAGAGGAGAAACGGATCAGCATGTCCGTCTCGGTGCCCGGCTGCAGGAAGGCTGCCTTGGTGTAGGCCGAAACGTCCGAGGTGGTCTTGAACGTACCGAAAGCGCCGCCACCCTTGGCGTGCACTACACGCTCCGGGACCCGCTCGCGGTTGAACTGTGCGAGCTTTTCCACCAGGTAGTGGTCGGTGAGGATGATGGCACCGTCAGCGCCGACGGACTTCGAGTGCGCGTCGGAGGTAACGGGTGCACCTGACTGGGTTGTTGAAATAGCAGTCATTGTTCTCCTTTTTTCTTATTTCTGAGTTACGGAAGTTACGGGAAGCTGTTGTTTGGACTGGCAGTCCTGGCAGATGCCTTGGTACAGGACGTCTGCGATCTGGATGGTCATGGGCTTGGAATTCTCATCCCAGTGCGGTGTGAGGCACGGTGCGTGTCCCACGGCGCAATCCACGTCTTCGACCTTGCCGCAGCTGATGCACACGGCGTGATGGTGGTTGTCACCAACCCGGGTTTCGTAAAGCGCCGGGGAGTGCGGGGGTTCGAAACGGCGCAGCATCTGCAGGTCCGTCAGGTCGCTGAGCACTACGTAAACGGACTGCGCCGTCAGTTCAGGAAGCTCTTTGCGCGCAGCGGCAAGAATGCCTTCTGCCGGTGAATGCGGATGGTGCTGGACTGCGGCGAGCACTGCCAGCCGCTGTTTGGTCACACGCCGGCCGTGGGCATGCAGGGCGGCTGCCCATTCTGCTTGCTCGGCTGTGTGATCTGTCATGCATTTATTGAAACACTTATTTTGAGGAGTTCACAATAAGGCAAGGCTAACTTCAGGCAAATTTAAGAGGCCTTCCAAGGGATTGACCTGTTCGGCGGCTGAGCGGCCCACGGCATGGACCCGCAACGGAGCACCAGGCTCTTCGCCTTCCAAGGCAACACAACTGAATCCACTGGACCCACCGGTCGGCGGAAGAGCGGCCAGGGCTGCACCGATCGCCAACAACTCTGCCGGACGGACCTCGCTGATGGCTGCCAGCTTCCTGACAGGTTCCAGAACGGTGTGGCGTGGTCCCGCCTCCACCGCCCGGACCAGCGGACCGGGACCGGAAACAGGCTCGACGGCGGCACCGGCCACAGCGGCGGAGCCCACCACAGTCTCCGGCCTGGCCAGTCGCAGTGCCTCACGCATGGCGGCGTCTGTGGCTTCCATATCGTGGTCCGGTTCGCCCTTCCGGCGGTGCGCCGGAAGGGAAAGCTGGTGTCCCGGCGTCGTGGTTTCTCCGTCCCACCGCCCGAAAAGGTGGAACGTGGGCGTTGACGATTCCGCCACCGGCTCCCCGATTGCCGACCCCAAGGGATGCCATTGGTGGGCAAACATGATGGCGCACCGGGTGGCGCCCAGGACGTCGGCCAAAGCCGCACGGACCAGGTCGTGGCAGAAGAGCCAGTCGGCGGCGGAGGGGCGTGCGAACTCTGTTGACGGGTCCGAGAGCCTGATCAGCACATGCGCGGCAGTGAGAGGGTGACGTGGCCTGGCGATCTCCCAAAAGGCCGAACGGTACAGCAATTGTCGCGATGTGACCATGTCAACTCCTTCCCCCGGGTGAGCCTACCAAGCGGAGCGCCACAGGTGTGAGAGACCAAGCGGGGTGACGGGAGGCCGCCGGAAAGCTCGCTTAAGGTAGGACGGTGGCGAAACTACTGGCAGACATCACCCCGCTGAGGGAGAGCCCGGCATTCAGGCGGCTCTGGCTGGGCGCATCCGTGGCTGCCATCGGTACCCAACTGACCTTGGTGGCAGTCAGCCTGGAGGTCTACCGGCTCACCCAGGAGAGCTTCTACGTGGGCCTTCTAGGTATCTTCGCGCTGGTTCCCTTGGTGTTCGCCGGACTCTACGGTGGGTCCATCTCGGACGCCTATGACCGCCGCAAAGTGGCCATCATCGCCTCCCTCGTCCTCTGGGCAACCACCGCGGGGCTCGCTCTGCAGGCATGGCTGGAGATCGGCAACATCTGGATCCTCTACGCACTGGTGGCAATCCAAAGTGGAGCACAGGGCATCAACGGTCCCGCCCGCAGCGCCATCATTCCGTTGCTGGTCCGTAAGGACCTGCTCCCTGCCGCCAACGCCCTGAGCATGCTGACCTTCGGCCTGTCCATGACCGCCGGACCGCTCCTGGCCGGCGTTCTGGTGGCGACCATCGGCTTCGGCTGGACTTACACGATCGATGTCATCAGCTTTACGTTCGCCCTCTGGGGCCTGTTCAAGCTTCCGGCCTTGCCGCCGTCCAAGGATGCCGTGCGGCCCGGGCTGCGATCCGTGGTGGAAGGATTCCGCTTCCTGGGTACCCGCCCCAACGTCCGCATGACGTTCATCATCGACCTCATCGCCATGATCTGCGCCCAACCGCGTGCTCTGATGCCTGCCATCGGGGCGGTCATGATCGGCGGAGGCGAAGCCACAGTGGGTGTACTGCTTGCGTCAACGGCCGTCGGTGCTTTCCTTGCCGGTCTGTTCTCCGGCCCGCTGGGCAGGGTGCGAAAACAGGGCAGTGCCGTGGTGTGGTCCGTGGTGGGCTGGGGAGCGTCCATTGCCGGTTTCGGGCTGGTGGTGCTGCTCGCGGGCGATGCAGGCCGCGACGGCGTGACCGCCTGGTTGGTCCCAGCAGCCCTCTGCTGTGCCCTGGCTGGCATTTCGGACTCTGTCAGCGCCGTATTCCGCACCACCATCCTCCAATCGGCCACGCCTGATCACCTGCGGGGCCGGCTGCAGGGAGTGTTCATTGTGGTGGTGGCGGGCGGTCCCCGCGTGGGGGACATGCTGGCCGGCGGCGTCACGCAGTTCCTGAGCGAAGGCGGCGTGCTGCTCCTGGGCGGGCTGCTCTGCATCGTCCTGGCGTGGGTGGCTTCGCGACTCCAACCCGGGTTTGTTGCCTACGATGCCAAGCATCCGGTGCCCTAGCGCTAACGGGTCACCCCGCCACCGTAGGCTGGGAACGGAACACGACGACCGGCGTCGGCGTTAATCCGTACAGAACCTGCTGGAGCCGACGGAAGAGGCAAGACAACAGTGCATCGACACAACAATGGACTCAAGACCGCGGCGCTGTTCGGTGTGTTGTGGGCGGTGTTGTTGGGTTTGGGTGCCATCATCGCAGCGGGAACGCGCAGCACTACGCCCATCTGGATCATGGCCTTGATCGGCGTCGGCACCACCGCCTACGGATACTGGAACAGCGACAAGATCGCCATCCGTTCCATGGCCGCCTACCCGGTCACCGAAGCCCAGGCCCCTCAGCTGTACCAGATCGTCAGGGAGCTCTCCGTCAGGGCCAACAAGCCAATGCCGCGGATCTATTTGTCGCCCACCATGACCCCCAACGCCTTTGCCACCGGCCGCAACCCCAAAAATGCCGCCGTGTGCTGCACCGAAGGAATCCTGCATCTGCTGGACGCACGTGAGCTCAGGGGAGTGTTGGGGCATGAACTGATGCACGTGTACAACCGCGACATCCTGACTTCGTCGGTGGCTGCTGCCGTGGCCGGAGTCATTACCTCCGTGGGGCAAATGCTGCTGATCTTCGGCAGCGGGGACCGACGCAACGCCAACCCGCTGGCCACGATCGCCATGGCATTGCTGGCGCCGTTCGCGGCTTCGCTGATCCAGATGGCCATCTCCCGCACTCGGGAGTACGACGCCGATGAGGACGGCGCCGAGCTCACCGGCGATCCGCTGGCACTCGCCTCAGCCCTGCGCAAGATCGAGTCCGGCGTCACCCAGCTGCCGCTCCCGCAGGACCAGAAGCTCGTCAACGCGTCGCATCTCATGATCGCCAACCCGTTCCGCGGCGGCGGCATGCGGCGGATGTTCTCCACCCACCCGCCCATGAAAGAACGGATCAGCCGCTTGGAACGGATGGCCGGCCGCCCGCTGTCCTAGGCCGCCCGCTGTCCTAGGCCGCCCGCTGTTCTAGGTTCCCCACTGTCCTGGGTTCATTGTGAACCGGTCCGCCCGGACTACGCGAACAGCCCCTCGCCGATGAAGCCACCCTGCCGGACACCCGGAGGCACGGCAAAGAGTCCAGAGCCCGTGTGCTTCAAGTACTCCACGGACAGGGTGTCGCTCTTGGCCAAGGCCAGCTGCATCGGGACATAGTGGGTCCGTGGGTCCTTCACGAACGCGATGAAGAACAACCCGGCGTCCAAATGGCCCAGCCCGTCCGAGCCGTCCGTAAAGTTGTAGCCGCGCCGCAGCATCCTCACGCCGGCATTCTGGTCCGGGTGGGCCAGCCGCATGTGGGAGTCCATGGCGATCAGCGGATCACCGTCGCGGCCCGCCAACGCGAAATCGGGGGTGGTGAATTCGTCCCCGCCCGACAGTGGGGCGCCCACACCCTTGGTCCGGCCGATCAGCCCTTCCTGTTCGCGCAGCGACGTACGGTCCCAAATTTCGATGTGCATCTGAATCCTGCGGGCCACCAGGTAGCTGCCGCCGGTCATCCATTGCTCGCTGGGCCGGGAGTCGGATGGAACCCACACGTGCTCATCAAGCAGCGCTTTGTCTTCGACCTTGAGGTTGTTGGTGCCGTCCTTGAAACCGAAGAGGTTTCGGGGTGTCACCTGCGCGCGCGACGTGGAAGAGGTGCGTCCAAAGCCCAGTTGCGACCACCGAACCCGCACCTTGCCGAAACCGATTCTGGCAAGGTTGCGGATGGCGTGGACAGCAACCTGGGGATCGTCCGCGCACGCCTGGATCACGATGTCGCCACCAGTACGCCCGGGTTGAAGGTCGTCGCCGGGAAAATGCGGGAGATCGATCAAAGCCTCCGGACGCCGGCCATCCAAGCCAAACCGTGCCTTCCCGTCTTTTTCGAACAGCCCCGCACCAAAACCAAACGTCAGGGTCAGTTTTGCCGCGGGAAGGTCCAACGCCTCGCCGGTGTCTTCCGGAGGGGCATCGTACGGTCCGTCGACGGCGCCTGTCCTGCCCGTGGGGTTTCCGGTGGTCATGGCTTCAGCCGCGACCGTCCAGTCCTTGAGGAGTTTGATGAGTTCCTTGCGGTCCTCAGTGGTGACATCGAAGGCAGCCATGTGCAGGCGGTCCTGGGCCGGGGTAGTGATACCGGCCTGGTGATCGCCGAAGAACGGCACCACGGCCTCGCCGGCACCGGTATCCGCAGCCGCGGCACCTGCCGTCAAAGCGTCATGCCCCAGGAATCCAGCGGCCAATCCAGCCACTGCTCCTGCACCGCCCACTCCAGCCAGCGAGAGCAGGCCGCGACGCGACATACGGGAACTGCCCGCAGCAGCGGAAGCTACCGAACCGCCGTCGGACGCTTCCCGGGAAGTTACGACGGCGGTCGACTCGCGGGAACGTTCGACGCCGACGGCCTCACCGGGGTGTTCAGCGTCCCCGGGGTTGCCGCCAGCGTGCCCGAAGGGGCAGCCGCTCACAGCACCACGGCTGCGGTGAGCTTGGAGAGGGGCTCACCCAGCGAATCGACCAAGGCCGCGAGCTGCTGGACCTGCTCCTGGCTCAGCTCGTTGTAGTAGACAAAGCCGTCGCCCTTGGCGTGCTTCTTGAGCTCGGATTGCAGGGCCGTGAACTTCTCGTCCAAGGACTTGGCGAGTTCAGCGTCCTTCTGCTCCAGAGCCGGCCTCAAGTTCTCGAAAGCGATGCGGGCGCCGTCAACATTGGCCTGGAAGTCCCAGAGATCGGTGTGGGACCAGATCTCCTCTTCGCCGGTGACCTTGCCGGTAGCAACTTCATCGAGCAGTTCCTTGGCGCCGTTGCCGAGCTTGTCCGGGGTCAGTTCCACCGTGCGGGTGCGGGTGACCAGGTCCTCGGTGTCGGTCACCAGTTGCGTGGAAATGGCGGTGCGCTCGGCGGGGGTCATGGCGGTGTACTCGGCCGGCGGGAAGAGGTCCTTCTCGGCGCGGTGCCAGCCGGTCCACTCCTGGCCGGGCTCAAGGTCTGCCTCGCGGGCATCAAGCTTGGGGTCCAGGTCACCGAAGGATTCGGCTACCGGTTCGATTCTCTCCCAGTGCATGCGGGTGGAAGCGTAGAGGTCGCGGGCCTTGGCTGCGTCACCGGAGGCGAAAGCCTCGGCGAAGGCCTTGGTGCCCACGATCAGCTGCTCGGTCTGGTCCTTGACGTAGGCGGCGTACTGCTGGGATCCGTTGTCCAGGAGCTTCTGGAAGTCGGCATCCACGCTGGGCTTGGTACCGGATTCGGTGACCTCGAAGGAAGCGCGGATACCCTCGCCCTGCATCCCGGGCTTGCACGCCGTGTTGTACTTGCCGGCCGGCGCCGTGACCACCAGGTTGCGGGTGATGCCGGGACCGATGTTCTCCACCTCGCCCAGGATCCGCAGGCCGTCCTCGGCCAGCAGGTAGAACTCGGTGACCTCCGTGCCCTCGTTCTTCACGGCAAAGGTGAGGTTGCCGCTGGGCGCTGTTCCCGTAGACACCTTGCACTCGTTGGCGGTGCTGCTGACCTGGATGGGCCCGTCGGTGGCGCCTGTGGTTTTGGTGTTGTCTGTGCAGCCGGCAAGTACCAAGGGCACAGCTGCGGCCGCGCCGATCACGGCGAGGGTCCGGCGAAGTGTGGGCGATCCGAGCATGAGTGGGTCCTTTATGTTGAGGGTAAGCGGGCTGCCGGAGTGACCCGGAAATCTCGGGTGCTTCAGGCCTGCGTTGCGACAGCCGGGGCTGACGTGTTGGCGGCCTTGGGCGGCGATGAACGGTTGGCCCTGAGATAGAGGAACAGGACCGGGACGACGTAGAGCACCCAGGCCGCCGCTTCCAACCAAGTGGTGGCGGGGGAGAAGTTCAGGGTGCCCTTGAGCAGGGTGCCGTACCAGGACGACGGCGGAATGGCGGCTGAGACGTCGAAGGCCAGGTTGTTCAATCCGGGCAGAATGCCGGCTTCCTGGAGATCGTGGATTCCATAGGCCAGGACGCCGCCGGCAATGATGATCAGGCCCACGCCGGTCCAGGTGAAGAAGCGGCCGAGGTTCACTTTCAGGACACCCCGATGCAGGAGGTATCCCAAGCCGGCTGCCGTGATGAGGCCCAGTAGTGCGCCGAGCAGGGGCAAAGTGGTTTCGCCGGTAGCCTGGGCTGCAGCCCAGATGAACAACGCTGTTTCGAGGCCTTCCCGGCCCACGGCCAGTGCCGCAACTACCACAAGGCCCCAGGCGGCGCCGTCGGCCGCTTTGTCTACCTGCGAGCGGAGTTCACCGCCGAGGCTGCGAGCGGTCCGGGCCATCCAGAAAACCATCCAGGTCACCAAGGCGACGGCCACGATGGACAAGCCGCCACCGATCGCTTCCTGGGCCTCGAACGTGAGGCCGCGTGGGCCAAAGGTCAGCAGCGCGCCGAAGCCAAGCGAAATGGCAATGGCGAGGCCGACGCCCATCCACACCCGGGAGATCAGGTGCCGCCTGCCTGTCTTGATGAGGTAGGCCATCAGGAGCACCACGATCAGTGATGCCTCAAGGCCTTCACGCAGGCCGATCAGGTAATTGGCGGTCATGGATTTTCTTTCGCTAAGGGAGCCGTACTTAGGCTCACCTAAGGATGAAGAATACTGTGACTTGACTATTACGCAAAGTAATCATGTGCTAATGCGCGCGCTCATTACGACAGTCGGTGTACTTTGGGCAGCAAAAAGCCGGCGTACAGGCCCTGGGTGGGGCTGCACGCCGGCTTTTCGGACGGTGCTGGGACTAGCTGCGGAAGTTCACGAACTGCAGGTCGGCCTCGTCGAACTTCTTCAGGATGTTCATGGTTTCCTGAAGGTCGTCACGGGACTTGGAGGTCACGCGGAGTTCGTCGCCCTGGATCTGGGACTTGACGGACTTGGGGGCTTCATCGCGGATGATCTTGTTGATCTTCTTGGCGATGTCCTGGGCAATGCCTTCCTTGATGGTGCACTCCAGTCGGAATTCCTTACCGGAGGGGAAGGGCTCGCCCTGGTCCAGGGACTTGAGCGAGATGCCGCGCTTGATCAGCTTGGACTGGAAAACATCCAGGACAGCAAGGACGCGGTCCTCGGAGTTGGCCTTCATGAGGATCTTCTCGCCGCTGAAGTCGATCTCCGCGCCAACGCCCTTGAAGTCGTATCGCTGCGCGATTTCCTTCTGAGACTGGTTCAGTGCGTTGGCGACCTCTTGCTTGTCTACCTTGCTGACGACGTCGAATGTGGATTCGCCTGCCATGACTCTCCTTAGGTTGGGGGCCCTGTGAGGGCGGGTTGGTCTGGCATCCAGCCTAGTACGGAAGGTGCTGCTTGGGGCTGCGGAGCGCATTCACAGTTCGCTCACAGCACATGCAAGGTTGGAACTGAGGCTGCCGGTTGAGAGTTGTACGTGTTGGAAGAACGCATAGTGGAGGATCAGCATGAGCAGCAAGGCCGTCCAGTCCATCAGTAAATCCGCATCTGCAGCAGCGGGCTTCCTTGGCACGGCTGCAGTTGCCGCAGCCAGCGCTGTTGCGGCGGCGGCTGTTGCGGCTTCGATCGTCCTGAGCCCGGTACCCGATGCCACTGCACGCATGGACGGGGTGCACGCCGACCTGCTGCGGGCTGTGCAACTCAACCAGATCACCGCCGAGCAGGCCGAGAAGTTCGAAGCGAAACTCGCCGGCCGGATCCTCGGGGAAGCCTGACCTACCGCGAAATCCCGGGCGTTTTCCCTCGATTAGATTCTTCGCAGAAAGTTCTGTAAGGTTGTCTCTGCCTTCGGTTACCGGATCTAAAAGAAACGGTGTCCGGAAGTGATCTTCTTTTGAAGTTCGGCAGATTACCCGAGCGGCCAAAGGGGGCTGACTGTAAATCAGCTGGCAACGCCTACGGGGGTTCGAATCCCTCATCTGCCACAATCCCGGAATACCGGGGAATTTAGACCCGTTCGGATCTCTTCGGAGGTCCGGGCGGGTCTTTTTGTTGGGGAAAATGTGGGGGAAGTGTCCGAATCAGGCACCAAACGCGCGTGCGTAGGCTGCGGTCACGTCGTCCTTCAGACGTTCGTCCTTCACCACGTCAAAGTACAGGTCCGAGGTGACCGTGATTGTCGAGTGACCGAGGAACCTGGACACGACGGGGAGCGGGATGCCGTTCTGAAGCATGATTGTTGCGGCCAAGTGTCGGAGGCTGTGGAAAACCACTTTGGGCAGTCCCGCGCGTTCTGCCATGCGCCCGAAAGTCTTGGATACATTGGCCGGAACCAGCGGGGCACCCAACGCGTCCGTAAACACCAGATCCTGACCGTTCTGCCAAGCCTCCCCCGAAGCGAGCCGTTCACGGGCCTGCTGAGCCTTCCGGGCTTTCAGGACGTCCGGGACCCACCCGGCGAGGGGCACCCAACGATCCTGCCCCGCCTTGGTCTTTACCGGCTGAAACACAACCTCCTTAGCCTGAAGCTGAGCTTGCTGCCGAACCACCAGAGCGCCGGACTCGAGATCCACATCTGACCAGCGAAGTCCGCACACCTCCCCGAGCCTGAGGCCGGTCCCCACAGCAAGCAGAATCAACGGGGCGAGCCGCTCCGGGCGCCCTTCCGATTCCTGGCCTTCCATCCATTGCCGGAACGCGGTGAACTGTTCAGGAGTCCAGACGTCCCGCCGTTCACCGGCAGCCTTGGCCACGTGAGCGCCGATCGTGGGGTCACGCTGAATAAGACCCTTCCGGAGAGCGTCGCGGGCTGCTGAGCGGAGCGTGGCCATGATCCGGCGCTCAGTTGACGCGCTCACTTGCTGATTGAGCGGCTTCCCGGCATTCGCCTTGCGGATCTTCACCAACATCACGTCAATATGGGACGCCTTCAGCTCCGTCAGCCTGAGTTTTCCCAGCTCGGGAATCAGGTAGTTGTCCAAGTGCCCGCGATATGAGCGGATCGTGGCCGGGCGGATCGACTTGGCCGACTCTTTGGCGGTGAGCCATTGGCGGAGGTAATCGGCCACGGTGTCTTTCCTGCGGTCCGCCTCAAGGGTGCCTTCCTTGTGTGCTCGGATCACCTTGGCGCGGGCGTCCTTGGCTGCCTCCTGATCAGGGAAGCCGGACTCTGCAACGCGGATCCGCTTGCCGTCCTGCCCGGGCGGGAACTCCACGGTGAATGCCCATTTGTGACGCTTGCAGCGTGCCGGGCAATCGGCCTTGCAGCGTTGGTAGACGCCAGTTGCTCTAGCCATTTCTTTACTTCCTTTCGCCGGTTTCTTACTCGTTGACGTTCTTGGGGCGCCCGCGCTCCGGGGTGCCTTCCAAGAGTCCTTGTTGCCGGGCCGTCCGGACCCAGTACTTTGCCCGCTTGTCGCTTCCGTCGGTCAGGCCGGGGTCCCCAAGTTCCGCCGCCATGCGCTCAGCCACGATCCGCACGGGGTTCCGTTCCCCGCCTCTCAGTGCCGCGTTATAGATCCTGGCCACGGTCGCGTAATGGTCGGGGCCGTAGTGGGAGGGGCGTCCTGCCTTCCTTGGCTCCTGCAGGGCCGTTGCGGCTGCCTCGAACGGGGAGGCGTCGGCGGCGTCAGTGCCCATCCGGTGAAGCATGTACTGAAGCCGGTGCCGCGTCTCCCGGATAGCGGCGCCAATGTTTGCTGTCCGCCACCCTTCCGCCGAAACGGGGGCGCCGTCGACGGGTCGCCATTCGGCCGATACGGCTGCCGGGGTCGCCGTTCCGGTGTCCGGTTCGATGCGCCACCTAACGGTGATCTCCCAAGGGGCCGTCTCATCCTCCGTGCCGACGAGCAAAGCGCCGTCCGGGGGCAATTCAAGCGCTTCGAATACTGCTTGCCACTCTGCGAACGTCCCGGCCCTCCTGCCACCTTGTCGAACGGGGACGCCAATTTCGTATGACTCTGTCATTGCTGCCTTTCAGACCATTTGAACCGTCAGGGTATTGGTCCGCATAAGTGGACCTAAATTGGACGGCTTCTCTGACAATCATAGGGTAACAATGGATGCGTGAACACATCACTGACTACCCAAGAGGTATTAGACCTTCCTCCGTCAATAGAGCTAGATACTGCGTGCAAGGCGCTCGGCATCAGCAAGGCCACGGGCTACAGGCTGGTGAAGGCCAATGCCTTCCCCTGTCCTGTATTCCGGCTGGGTCGCGTGATCCGAGTCCCCAAGCCCGGTCTGTTGCGGGTGCTCGGTCTGGATCCAGCAGTGTCGGGAACCAACGGCTAATGGCTTGGGCTACCGCAACGTGAACGCCGCATTTGAACAGTGGCCGAAGCTGTCAGACCGGGCATTCCGAGTGCTCGTCTACATGGCCAAGGAAGCACGCGACGAGGGAAGCCCCGTGTACTGGGGAGGCTGGGGAAAACTCGCCACTGAAGCTCTCGGCAAATGCCTTCCGGAACGCTCGCCCGGTATGCCCGAGGCTGAGTTTGAGCAAGCCACCCGTAGCGCCGTGAAGTCACAGCAGGAGATCGTTCGCAGGGCCGTCGCGGAGCTGGTACGGGCGGGAGCCATCAGGCCCGAAGGCCGGGGAAGAACGGGAAGCAATGCCCGTTACGCGCTTGTCATGGACCCGGACAAGCCCAACGAAACGTAGGGGTCAGCCCCAACGGTCCAGCGGGGTAGTGCCCCAACGGTCCAGCGGGGTAGTGCCCCAACGATTCAGCGGGGCCTAAAGAGAAGAACAGAGAAGGAACAGAGAACAACAGAAAATCCTCGTCCGAATCCCGGAGGGTTCGGACAAGAAAGAACCGTAACGCGCGAGCTGCGCTCACCGCTTCCGGGTAGGTCCGGAGCACTTGAAAGGAAGCAACATCATGAGCACGACTGAACAGAAGATTGACGAGCTGCTTACCGGCTTCGAGCAGGCCCTTGCTCAGGGGCAAGATCCACGGTCGGCCGTCGGCCTCCTAAAGCACGTCCAGATGCACGGAACACCAGCTCAGAACATGCGCCGGGAGAGGCTTATCGAAAGCGCTGGGCATCGATTCCCAGCTACGGGCAAGCCCACCAAACCCGCAGACCCTCTGGAGGAGATCATCAGGCGCGGAATGGGGATCCAATAATGGCGGACAAGGAGCGCCCAGCGCCTGCCACGGCAGCAAAGCTGCGGGCCGAAATCCTTCGGGATGTAGCGGCTGAACGGGCACGGATCGCCGACGCCGAAAGGCAGGCCCGGGAGAGCATCGACAAGAAGGAAGCGGCCTTCAGCGTTCTTGCCAAAGCCCATAGTGAGAAGGCGCGAAAGGCCCGGGAGGCCTACCAGCCCGAACCTATGGCGCCGGAGCCGCCAGACATACGACAGGAAAGCGCGCTACTGCACAGGATGCTCGTCGCAAAGGATGGGGCGGAAAGCATGGAACGGCGTGCGCTCGGTGCTAATCGGCTTCAAATCGAATCCGAATGGAACCGCTCCCTACCCGGCCTTGCAGCTGCGGCGCAGGAAGCTCTCAAGCCAGTCGAAGATCTCCTTGCCGTGCTCAGGGACTGGAGTTCCTTGCTCAAGGAGGCCCGAAGGGCCGAAATGCTGGTCAGTGGTCGGCGGTCATCGAATGGACCAGCTGAGCGAATGAGGAGAGACCTAACCATCTTGGATCTCGCGGAGCTGGCAGCAGGGTCGGACGTGCTGAAGCCAGTGACTCAGCTTCTACGGCCAGACCAGACACCGGTAACCGGTTCAGGAGTCCAGGAGGAAGAGCGCTTCACCTCTCGTGAAGAGGCTGCAAAGCGCGCCCATGCCCGACAGGGCGGGCTAAGGAGATGGCTTTGACCGAAATAGGCCAGAATGACCGCCTTACGAGAAATCAGCTCGCAGGGCTTGAAGCTCTGGCCGTCACCAGCAGCACCAGAGAGGCGGCTGCGCGGGTGGGAGTCAGTGAGCGGACTCTCAGGCGTTGGATGGGGCAGGCCGCGTTTATGGCGGCCTACAGGGCGCAAACGCGGGAAGTCAGCGCCCATGCTCTGCAGAGCCTCATGGCGGCTCAGCAAGAGGCCGTGCAGGTCCTCAGGGACGGGCTTGCCGCTGACTCCATACCAACGCGCATCCGTGCCGCTTCTCGGCTGCTGGAAATCGGCTTGAAGGTTCGGGAGCACGACATCGAAGAACGGCTAGAAGAGCTTGAGAGGAGGGCCGCGTCATGGCAGCAATCAAACGAACTCGTCAGGAGAGGCTGAGCGCACTGGAGTTTAGGGGTGGCGTGCTCGCGGGAAGGGCGGGGCGCAGGCTCCGGCTGCGGGACTTCGGAGAGCTTGGCAAGCTCACTGCAAAGGCCTTTGTGACCTTTGAGCGGATCCGCTGGGAGCGCGGGCAGGAAGCGAGCGCCCACCAGCTCCTGCGGGCCGTGTCATTCGCTCAGGCGGCCATGAGCTATCCGGAGCAAATCACGGAAAGGCTCCGGGGCGAACTGCGGGCCATGTTCAGCCCCACGCTGCCCAAGCAGATTGGCCATCGATGGCAGGCGGACAAGCATCCGGATGCTTTGGCACTCTTTGACGAGTTGGTGAGGAGGGGCCATCTGTGAGGCCTCTTTTTGTTGGGGGATTGTGGGGGAAGAGCCGTTTGTTGGGGAAAACAGGAGAGAACAGGAGCGGCTTGCCTTCCGGGAGATCCCCTGAAAACAAGCCGCTCCTGTGTAGTCCTGCTAAGTGCTGATAACTCAGCGGTGACAACTGTAAATCAGCTGGCAACGCCTACGGGGGTTCGAATCCCTCATCTGCCACCCAAAGAAAATCCCCGGAACCACTGGTTCCGGGGATTTTTTGTGTGTCCAGCAACCTCTTGTCTGGGAACCTCTTGGCCGGCGGCTTCCCAGTCCAAAGATCCCGGCGTTGTTCGCCGGCGCACCCGTTGTGCGGCCGGTCCTTCGACCGATCGTGGGTCCGGCCGTGCCGCCACCACCCACTTTGACGCTGGAAGCAGGGAGACGCGCCGTAATCACCGGTGTGTCATGCCATCTGGGCTCGCAATGTCGGTGGTGACGGTACGGGATCCAGCGGGACGCCCCGCCTAAACCTCTCGCTCCCGCCCGAATTCCGTGGTCTGCCTGACCGACGTGGCTTCCCGGAGCTCGGCGATCTCCATCCTCAGGGCCGCGATCTCGGTTACCAGGTCAGCCATCTCTGCCCGAACGGGTTCCTCGGCTGCGGCGGCTTTCACTTCGGCTGCCGCTGCCACCCCCTCAGCATTCTCCTCAATCCGTTGAACCAGCCAGGAAGCGATGGATGCTGTGACAATACCGAGCACCGCGATGCCGCTCATCATGAGGGCCGCGGCCACGATCCTGCCGATGGGGGTCACGGGATACAGGTCTCCGTAGCCAACGGTGGTGATGGTGGTGACGGCCCACCAGGCGGCGTCACCGAAATTGAGGATCTTGGCGTCGGGGTCATTCTGTTCGACATCCAGTACGGCCAGTGCGCCGATGAGGATGAGCATCGCGGCTGCACCTGCCACGTAGGTGGCAACCCGCCCGCGCAGGGTTTCGCCCACGGTGCGCTGAAGAACGGACAGCAAAGTGACCAGGCGGAGCAGCCGCAGGGGCCGGAAAAAGGGGAGTACCACGATCAGGAGTTCGTGCAGGTTCCAGAGGAACCACCGCATCCTGTCTTCGGCAAGCCAGAGGTTGACGAAGTAGTCCAGCGCAAAGATGCCCCACGTAATCCAGAGGACAATCTCGAATGGCACCGCAGCGGCGCCGTTCACGCGGCCGATGACCTGCCATGCATAGGCAGTGAGGAAAATCAGTGCCGTGGCCATGAGGGGCCATTCCACCAGGTCCCGGTATCGCGCTTGTGTCATAGGGGAATACTAGCCACCGCAAGCGCCTCAGCCCGGACGGGACGAAAGGACGGGCCTCTTGGGGGGTAGGCCTGCGCCGTACAAGCTCAGGCGGCGGGAGTCTCCAGCCAGTATCCGTCGAGGTGGTGGATCAGCTGCCTGCCGAGGCCGCCCTTGAGTTGGATCCACAGCGTGCTCCGGTCCTCGGTCATGCCGTCGATGGTTCCCTCGATGCGGTTGCCGCGGGCGTCCTGGAGGACGACGTTCTGGTGGCGTGAAAGTTCGGGCCAGACCTGGCCCTGTGGCCTGGTGGTTTGCAGCGTGCTCAAAGGGTCCCCCTTGTATGGTCATTCAACAGACGAGTTTCAGATATTCTGCATGGCTTTGATGAACCGGCGGTAAACGTTAGTGCAAACGTTGGACATAAAGCACGTCATGGACTACCGGTCTGTCCATCATGCGGTCCCCGCCTTTCGCGTGAAGTTACCGGCGGGTAACATTGTGGGCATGCATCTGCTTCTTCGCACCCTCATGCTGCTCTTCACCTCCTCCAAGCGCTCGCCGCTGGGAGTCTGGGATGAGTCCTCCCTGCCCCTGAAAGTCCTGCCGACGGACATTGACATTGCCATGCACGTCAACAACGGCATGTACTTTTCGCTGATGGACCTTGGCCGCTTCGACCTCATGGTCCGCAGTGGCATTTGGGCCAAGATGCGCCAAAAAGGGTGGAGTCCAGTGGCTGCCGGCGAAACCATCGCTTTCCGCAAGTCCCTGCAACTATGGCAGCGCTACACCATTGAAACCCGCATCATCGGTCTGGATACCAAGGCCATCTACTTTGAGCAGCGGATGGTGGTGGACGGCGAAATCTACGCCCGCGCCCACATTGCCACCCGACTGGTGGCCAAGGGCAAACCCGTCACCCAGGAGGAAATCATCGCGGAGTTCGGCGCGCCTCCAGCAGGCCTTGAGTTGCCCGAATGGATCCATGAGTGGCGCGAGAACAATGCACTGCCCGGAGCACGTCGCCCCGCCCCGCACGTCTGGAGCTAGACACCCACATCGCGGTGCCGCAAGGCCACGGCACCGAGTGCAATAAGGGCGGCCGAGACAGCGAAGAGTCCGGCGACAGCTCCCCAGTCGGCGCCATTGGCCACCGGGGAGTTGCCGTAGGCCCAGTGGTAGGGCGAAAGATTCAGCAACCACTCAACGTCGGGACTTTGCCTCCCCACAGCGTTGAAAACATACCCGAGGACAGCGACGGCGGCCCCCGCGGCAACCGCGTACATCTTCCGGCCGGTCATTGCTCCCGCGCAGAGGGCCGCAGTTCCGCTGAGCAGGGCAAGAGCGGCGAACAGCAGCACTGCTCCGGCGAGATGTCCGACGTCGATACCCAGTTGCGCAGGCCCGTTCAGTCCCAGCACCAACAGGAAGACGAGGACGGAAAGGAACGCGATCCGAACCAGGATGGCGAGGGCGCGTTCCAGCACCACCTGCACGCGGGTGACGCTATGGGCGAGTGTCAGTTCGAGCAACCCCGATTCTTCGTCTCCTCCGACAGACGCGGCGCCCCAGCCGATGGAGGCCATGGACATCAGCAGAAAACCAATCAGGCCGAACATGGTGGCTTGGGTGTAGCCGGGGCCGGACGCGATCTGATCGTAATTCAGGGCTTTGGTCATCTCGGCGGGAAGCGCGTTGATCAGGTCCTGCATCTGCGCGCTGCCGCCGATAGAGGGGTAGAGCGGCAGGTACAGCATGCACGCCGCCGTCAGGCCCAGCGCCCAAGCCACTGTGGAGCGCCAGGAGTCGGTCAGGGCCTTGGTGAAGAGGGGCAGGATCCTAGGCACGGTGCGCTCCTTCCGTACGACGGGGAGAGGCGGCCGCGTTGCCGGCGGAACCCGCCGAACCGGCAGTGCCCGCCGAACCGCCAGCGCCCGTATCAGCAGCGGGTTCGGTGCCGGCGCCTCCGGTGTACAAGGTCAGCACGGCCTCTTCGAGGTCTGGTTCTTCAAGGACGAGGTCCGTCAGGTTCAGTCGCGCCAACTCCTGGACCAAGGACTGGACGTGCCCGGAAAGCGTCGCCGTGGCCACCACTGTCCCGGCGGCGTGGCCGTCGGCAGGGAGCTCCCGCACCGCGACGTTGGCGACGCCAGGCACCCGGGCCAGCAGCGCCCCGACGTCGTTCGCTGCGGTGCCGGTGCTGTTGAAACGGAGCTGCCGGACGGCCGCCATCCTCAGGGCCTCCACCGTGGACACCGTCACGATTTCGCCGTCGCGGAGGATGGCGACGGCGTCGGCTGCTTGTTGGACTTCACTGAGGACGTGGGAGCTGAGGAACACCGTGGCACCTGCGGCCACTGCCTCGCGGACCATGGCATGAAAAACTTGTTGGACCAAGGGGTCAAGGCCGCTGGTTGGTTCGTCCAGCACCAGGAGTTCGGGTTGGTGCATGAAGGCCTGCAGCAACCCCAGCTTCTGTTTGTTGCCTTTCGAGAGTTTCCGGGTTTGGCGGTCCAGGTCCAGGTTCAGGCGGTCTGCGAGGTCGTTGACGTGGTGAGGGTCCACTGGGCCGCTGATGGCGGCAAAGTGCTCCAGTGTGCGGCGGCCGGTGGTGCGGTTCTCCAGGTGCAGCTCGCCGGGGAGGTATCCGATCCTGCGGCGGAGGGAAGTGCCCGCGCTGCGGGGATTTTGTCCGAGCACCGAGATGGAACCCGCACTGGGCCGGATGATGTCCAGCAGGCAGCGCATCGTGGTGGTCTTGCCGGCACCGTTGGGCCCGATGACGCCGAATACCGTTCCGGCTTCCACCGCAAAATCCAGTCCGTGCAGGACCTCGCGGTGACCGAACTTCTTGCGCAACCCCTCGACGACGATTGCCTGGGTCACGGGGCATGCTCCCTTCCGTGGTTGATGGTGTCTTGCTGCAAAGCGTCGCGGGCTGCATCAAGGAACCGCGAGTCCGTATAGAAGCCGTGGGTATAGATCTCCAGTGCCGGAAGTGTGAGTTGTCGCAGCACCTCGGGTCCGATTCCGTGGGGTTCCGGAGTGACTGCGCCCAGCGTCCTTGAGAGATGCCGGCCCAGCATGAGGATGGAAAGGCTGTTGGAGGCAATCACGACGGCGGTGGATCGGACGTCGTCGAACTTCCGGATGGTGCCTGCCGCGATGCCGGCGCTGATGATGTCCTCCGTTTGCCGCACGACAGCATCAAAGAAGGCATCGCCGGCGTCGGATTCGTCACCCAGTGATTGGCGGATGTAGGCGATCTCCTGGGCGTATTGCTCCGGGTCGTTCAGATAGTCCTGGATCAGCTGGCGTGTTGATCCTGGGTTGGTCTTTTCGAGGCCCTGGCTGGCGGTTTGGGCGAGGACGTGCTGGTCGCAGGCGGTGCGAAGGCCTTCTTTGCTGCCGAAATGGTGGATGACCAGGCCCGGGCTGACTCCGGCCAGCGTGGCGACTGCCCGGACCGTGGCGCGGGTGAATCCATCGCGGCCGAACAGTCCGATGGCAGCGTCGCGGATGCGGGCCCGGGTGGTGAGATCCTCTGCGCTTGAACGCATGTTTCAAACACTAAACACCTGTTCAATGTCTATCAAGTAGCTGGGACATAACGATGTGACACCATTGGCTGGGTCGCCGGTGTTGAGAGTGCCGGCGTCGCGGATACTTGCCTCAGAGTTTTTGATGGGGCAGCAGGTGGGGGTTGGCGAAGTGGGCTTTAACAAGACGGCACTGGGGCCGGTGCGGCGTTGGTTTCTGGGCACGGCAGCGTTAGCGCTGTTGGTTCCTGGCGCGCTGGGCGCGGCACTTCCCGCGCAAGCTTCAGTCCCGCTGTCCGTCCAGTCGCAGACCTCGACGCCGCCCGTCACCGGTGCGATCGGCAACCTCTACAACACCAGTGCGTGGGCACGAAGCGTGCTGCTCCGCCCCACCAGTGCCGAGGAATGTTCCGGCAGCGGGAGCACCAGCGGTTGCGTGCAGCGGTTTGCCGGCGGCGACATTGCCTGGTCCGCACGCACAGGAGCGCGCGTGGTGGTCAACGGACCGGTCCGCACATCATGGTGGGCCGCGGGCGGTCCTTCCGGTTTTCACGGCTATCCAAAAACCGATACCACCACCGGGCTCCGCAACGGAGGGTCCAAGCAGACGTACGAACGCGGAGCCATCACGTACTCGCCGGGAACGGGAGCGCAGCGGACCAGCGGGTCCATCCATCTGGCTTGGGGCCGTGCCGGCTTCGAAGCCGGCTACCTTGGGTACCCGGTGACCGGGGAAAGTACGGGACTGCGCGACGGCGGCGCCTGGCAGGCTTTTGAACGAGGCTTTGTGGTGTGGTCGCCTGCCACCGGGGCGCATCCGTCCATGGGCGCCATCCGTGAACGTTGGCGGAAAGAAGGTATGGAAGAAGGCGAACTGGGGTACCCTGCCACGGATGAGGCCCTGGGCCTGAAGAATGGCGGCTCATCCCAGCAGTACCAGCGCGGAACCATTACCTGGTCACCGGCCACCGGTGCGCGGGCTTTGACCGGTGCCATCCGGAGCTACTGGTCCTCCACGGGAGGCCAAAACGGTGCCCTCGGATATCCGGTGGGTGAGGAAGTCCGGCAAAACGGGTTTGTCTACCAACTCTTCCAGGGCGGCACGGTCTACTGGTCCGCGGCGACGGGGGCGCATTCCACCACCCACGGCGATGTCCACAACCGCTACAACTCGCTGGGCGGAGCGGCCGGGCAGTTGGGGCTCCCGCTCACGGACAAGCTTCCGCGTGCCGGCGGACTCGTGCAGCAGTTCGTCAACGGCTGGCTGGTGTGGGGGCCGTCCACCGGTACACGGATCGTTGGACACCCCACCTACAAAGTGTGGTCCGCCAACCCTGGCGAGTTCGGCTGGCCGGTTCGCGATACCTGGACGGACACCAGGGGAACCCACGTGTCCTTCCAGAAGCTGGAAACCATCTGGAACGACGCTACGGAGGAGCTCTACTCGGCCGAGGCCGTTGACGCTTCCACCGTGGTTTTCCTGGGTGACTCCCAACTGGACCTGGATTCCTGGGGCGAGCAAGGTGCCCGCGGGGCCGGGTACCCGCGCCAAGTAGTCCGGAGCATTGGTGGGCTCGGCTACGTTTCCGGGAGTCCCGCCGTCGGGGGTGGCTCCGCAACTGATGCGCTGGCGCAGGACCGGATCCTCCTGCCGCAGGGCAACCCCGGGCTGGTGGTGGTAACCCTGGGCGGCAACGACGCCAGGATCGGCGCCACGGATGCAGCCATCCTGTCCCAGGCCAACCGGCTGTGGGACGAACTTCGGCGCAAGTACCCCCGCAGCACCATCCTGATCAATGGCGTCCTGTCCCGGTACGACTCCAACCACGTCCAACGCCGGTGGGTGGATGGACTCGTGACCCGTGAAGCCGCACTTCGCGGTTGGCCGCGGATTTCAATGGCCGGCACGGCGACCATTGCGGGAGCCGCCGGCAACTACCTCGACGACACCCACATGAACC
Organism: Paenarthrobacter sp. YAF11_1; assembly: GCF_052113445.1. Classification (NCBI taxonomy): domain Bacteria; kingdom Bacillati; phylum Actinomycetota; class Actinomycetes; order Micrococcales; family Micrococcaceae; genus Paenarthrobacter; species Paenarthrobacter sp. YAF11_1. Next base: position 729,411 of record NZ_JBFRDF010000001.1, on the reverse strand, counting down.
AGACCGGCCACAACAAAGTGGCGCCGCTCTATGCGTCCGCACTGAAGCTCGTGTTGGGCAAGTAGGGGAAACCGTGCTTTATTCCCGGTAACGCGGGAAGCGAACAGGGCCCTACTCCGCGGGACTTAGCGGGCAGGGTCGCGTACCGTGGAACCATGGCTACAGTTGACATCACTGGAGAACAGTTCGCATCGACCATCGAGGACAACGACATTGTCCTGGTAGATTTCTGGGCCGCCTGGTGCGGCCCGTGCCGCCAGTTTGCCCCCACGTACGGGGCAGCTTCGGACAAGCACGCCGACGTCGTTTTCGCGAAGGTAGACACCGAGGCAGAGCAGCAACTGGCCGCCGAAGCCGGGATCACGTCCATCCCCACGCTCATGGCTTTCCGCGAAAAGGTCCTGGTCTTCTCGCAGCCCGGAGCACTCAACGGCCAGCAGCTTGAGCAGGTCATTGAAGCCGTAAAGGGCCTGGACATGGAAGAGGTCCACGCGCACGTCGCCAAAGCACGTGCCGAGGCCAAGGAAAACTAAGAACGAGCGGCGGTGTGAAACATTGAAACCGCCGGAAACGCACCGAGGTCGCCGGAAATTTCCGGCGACCTCGGGGCTTTAAGGCGTTCCCGCAGATTTGCGGCGATCAGAGTCGTTCGAGCTTGACGGGCTCAGCCAGCAGGGCGCTGAGGGACTCGTTCAGGTCCTGGACGGCGATGCCCTTGGAGTGCTTCTCGAGGAGTTCCTCAGATTCCCAGCGCTCCGTGAGGACGAGCTTTTCCTCGGTGGCCTCGGTCAGTTCATAGCGGATGCAGCCGGGCTCGTTCACGACCTCGTCGATGGCGATTTCCAAGGCGAGCTTCACGCGGAAGAATTCGCCGTCGTTGGGGATGAACGTGGCCTGCAGGTCAATGGGTGCACTCATGGATCCAACCCTACCGGCAGGACACGGCCCCGCTGGAGGTGGTTACGGTTCTGTTGCGCCCCGTCCCTTGGTAGCGTTCCGTCATGTTGTCCTACACTGCCGGAGACACTGACGTCCCGCTGCTCGAAGAGACCATCGGCGCTAATTTTGAGCGCATCGCGGCGCAATTCCCCTTGCGGGACGCCCTGATTGAAGCGGCCGCGACGCCCGGCGGTGACGCCCGCCGCTGGAGCTACGAAAAACTGAACGACGACGTCAATCGCCTCGCCCGCGCACTGCTCGCTATCGGTGTGGCCAAGGGCGAACGGATCGGTATCTGGAGCCCCAATTGCGCCGAGTGGACCATCCTGCAGTACGCAACAGCCAAGGTCGGCGCGGTCCTGGTCAACGTAAACCCTGCCTACAGGAGCCACGAGCTGGAGTTCGTGGTGCAGCAGAACGGCATGCGGATGCTGGTGGCTGCGCCTTCGGACAAGAACAGCGACTACGTGGGTATGGCCCGGAATGCGGCAGGAAGTTGTCCGGAACTCCGGGAGATCGTCTTCCTCCCGGGAGACCCTGCTCTCGGGCTGATCGTGGGCGAACCGGAAGCCAGCCACGAACTCACCTACGCCGAGCTCCTGACCCGGGCTGACGGCGTCGGGCCTTCCGCGGTTCAGGACCGGATGGCCGAACTGGACCCGCACGACGCCATCAACCTGCAGTACACCTCGGGCACCACGGGCTTTCCCAAAGGCGCGACACTGACGCACCACAACATCCTCAACAACGGACACTCAATCGGCCGGCTCCTGAACTACACCGAACGCGACCGCGTGGTGATTCCGGTACCGTTCTACCACTGCTTCGGCATGGTGATCGGGAACCTGAACGCGCTCAGTTTCGGTGCGGCCGCCATCATCCCCAGTCGCGGATTCAGTCCGTCTGCGGCGTTGGAAGCGGTGCAGGATTTCGGTGGGACGTCCTTGTATGGGGTGCCCACCATGTTTATTGCGGAACTGGCCTTGGAGGACTTTGGCTCCTACGACCTCTCGACTCTGCGAACCGGCGTGATGGCTGGCTCGGTGTGTCCCGTGGAAGTGATGCGCAGGGTCATCGAGGAGATGCACATGGTGGACGTCGCCATTTGCTATGGCATGACTGAGACCTCGCCCGTGTCCACCATGACCCGCGCTGGGGACACCCTTGAACACCGGACCAGCACGGTGGGGCGGACCATGCCGCACCTGGAAAGCCGCATTGTGGATGCCGGTTCGGCAGAGGTGGTGGAGCGGGGCGTGATCGGCGAGCTGTGCACCCGGGGCTATGCGGTGATGAGCGGCTATTGGGGGCAGCCGGACAAGACTGCCGGAGCGATGGACGCCGAGGGATGGATGCACACCGGCGACCTCGCCCGCATGGAAGAGGACGGATACCTGGTGATCGAAGGCCGGATCAAGGACATGGTGATCCGTGGCGGCGAGAACATCTACCCGCGTGAAATCGAGGAATTCCTGTATCTTCATCCCTCCATCCAGGACGTGCAGGTGATCGGCGTTCCGGATGACAAGTACGGTGAGGAACTCATGGCTTGCATCATCCTCAAACCCGGTGCTGCGGCCCTGACCGCCGGGGACTTGGCCGAGTACTGCCGTGGGAAGCTGGCGCACTACAAGATTCCCCGCTACGTGGATGTACGCGACAGCTTCCCCATGACGGTTTCCGGCAAAGTACGGAAGGTGGACATGCGGCAGGAAGCGGTGTCCCGCCTGCACCTGTAGGCGCTGACGCCGGCGCCCCTAAGCGGGCAGCGGACCTAGTTGGTGTTCCGGCTGATGGTCCGGATTCCGACGGCAAGTCCGACGCCGGCAGTCACCACAGCGGCCACGAGTCCCCAGAACGTGTCCATGCCAATGGTCCCGGAGAAGAGTTCGCGTTCGGCGTTGACGAGGTAGGTCAAGGGGTTGAACAGGCTGGCCACCTTCATCCACCCGGGGCCCGCCTCGATGGGGAGCATGATCCCGGACAGGATCATGAGCGGGAACAGCAGGGTTTGCTGGACGCCCCAGAAGATCCATTCCTTGTTTTGCGAAACCAAGGCCAAGGCGTAGGACAACGCGCCGAGTCCGATGCCGAAAATGCCCAGGATCACCAACCCCAGCAGCACATGCAGGGGGTGGAACACGAAGCCAAACGGAATGCACACCACGGAGATGAGCAGGCCCTGCACCACCAAGGGAGCCCACTCCTTCAGGGCCCGGCCGATCATGAGCGAGGACCGGGACAGTGGGGTGGCCAGGATCCGTTCATAGGAGCCGGTCATCAGCTCATACTGCAGGTTGGACCCGGTCATGGAGGTACCGAACAGGGCGATCATCACCACCACGCCCGGCAGGAACCACTGGAGGGTGGACTGGCCGCCGAAGGCCGGGGCACCTACGGCCGCACCCAGGAGCGGACCGAAGAGACCCAGGAAAACCAGCGGTTGGATGAGGGAGAAAATCAGCGAGAACGGATCCCGCAGGGGCAACAGCATCTCACGCCAGAACACGAACCAGGTGTCCGTCACGATGCTTCCGGCACCTCGTTTTTGCACGGCGACTCCAGGCGCCACGGCTTGTTCAATCATCAGACTTCAGCTCCTTCCCGCAGGCTGCGGCCAGTGAGTTCCAGGAAAACGTCGTCCAGCGTTGGTGGTTTCAATTCCAGCGACTGGGCGGGAGCACCGGCGTCGTGCATGTCCTTCAACAACCCGGGCGCCAGCCGGGAACCGTGAGCCAGCCGAAGACGGAAGCGGACCACGCCGTCGTACGCATTTTCCTGGATGTCGCCCTCGGCGGCGGCCCGGCCCAACAGGCCGCGGACTTCAGACGCGGAACCGGCCGCAACTTCCACGGCCATCAGGTCTCCGGCCAGGTTCGCCTTGAGCCGGGAAGCGGTATCGTCCGCGATGATGGTGCCGTGGTCGATCACGATCACGCGCTCCGACATCGAATCGGCTTCGTCCATGTAATGCGTGGTGAGCACGATGGTGGTCCCGTGTTCCTCGCGCATCCGCATGATGTGCTCCCACAGATTGGCGCGGTTTTGTGGGTCCATTCCGGTGGACGGCTCATCGAGGAACAGCAACCCGGGGGAGTGCATCAATCCCAAGGCAACGTCCATGCGGCGGCGTTGGCCGCCCGAGAGCTTGATGACGGTGCGTTTGGCGAGGTCGGCCAGGTCCAGGGATGCCATGAGGGTTTCGGCGCGTGCCTTGGCATCGGTGGTGTTCATTCCGTAGAAGCGGCCCTGCATGATGAGTTCGTCGATCACGCGGTAGCTGTGGCCGCCGCCGTTGCCCTGGCCGATGTAGCCGATCCGCGCCCGAACGCCGGCAGGGTCCTTGGCGACGTCGACGCCCGCAACGGTGGCCGACCCGGAGGTGGGCTTCAGCAGGGTGGTGAGCATGCGCAAGGTGGTGGATTTGCCGGCCCCGTTGGGACCAAGGAAGGCGACCAGTTCTCCCGGCCCGACGTCAATGTCCACGCCCTTGACGGCCTCTACGGTTTCCTTCTTCACGGTGAAAGTCTTGTTGAGTTTTTTGGTGTGGATCACGGTGGCTCCAAGGAGGGCTGGTGATGGCTCGTAGACGTCACGCTATACCCGCGCCTTCGGCCAGTCCACGACTCTGCGGACAGCTCCCGTCCGCAATGAAAAGTCAGTGCCGGCGATGATCCTGAACGGTCATCCGTGGCCCGAAAGTGGGTTTGCGGAAGCCGCTCGCATAGAGCATCCTGACCAGCCGCTGCCTCTGCCCGCGCCACGGTTCCAGCAGTTTCAGCATGCCGGCGTCATCCGTTTTCTGCCCCGTCAGGGCGTAGCCCACGTACGAGGCCAAGTGGTAGTCGCCCACGGAAATCGAGTCCGGGCAGCCGTGCGTCCGTTGGACCACCTCGGACGCCGTCCAGATCCCGATCCCCGGGATGGTTTGCATCCTGGCGCTCGCCTGCGCTGAGTCCAAGCCGGCCAGCCGTTCAAGCGCGACGGCGGACTGCAGCGCCCGCATCACCGTCGCCGAGCGCTGTGGTCCAACCCCGGCTTTGTGCCACTCCCACGACGGGATGGCCAGCCATTCCCTGGCGGTAGGAGGAACCAACAGCCCCGTTGGGGCCCTGCCCGGGGCGGGTGTTCCGTAGCGGTACATCAAGTACCGGTACCCTCGACGTGCCTCCAAGGTGGTGACCTTTTGCTCCAAAATGGTGGGCACCAGGGAGTCAACCACGCGCCCGGTGGAGGGCAGCCGCAGGGCCAGGTTCCGGCGTCGTGCTTCTGTGACACGCCGCGGGAGCGTGGCATGGAAAGCGGGCTCGTCGAAGGCCGACCAATCGTCATGGGCGCCCAGCAAGCGCGGCACTCCAGCGATTCCGTCCTGGGCCCCGGGCCCCCAAGCCTGGGCGTCCACAAACGAATCAGCGCCCAAACCGCCTGCGGAAAGCCTCACCGTGACCGGACCCGAAGCTGCGGTGAAGGCCATCCAGAAACCGTTGGTGTGGCTGGCGAACGACGGATCGGCGTTGCCGCGCATCAGCGGAAACATGGTCTGGTCCAAGCGGAAGGAACCGCCCGGATGCCACCTGACGGCTGCGTCTGCCGCGGCCGCAACAACGGGCGGGGCGTCTGCGATGGTCATGTTTTCATGGTCCCACGTCCGGCTGACAATCTGCTGGCCGAACCCCTTACGGCAGCGGCCGCCCGGGTCTAGACTCCCTGATGTGGCGTGGGTGGGCCGCGCCACATCCCAGGAACAAGGAGCGCGAATCGTGGCCGCAATAGTGCATTTCGAGATTCCTACGGACGACAAAGACCGTGCCAACACCTTCTACGAAAGCGCCTTCGGCTGGAACCTCAGCCCCATGCAAGGGATGGACTACACCATTGCCATCACGGCACCCTCCGACGAACAGACCGGCACGCCGAAGGAGCCCGGAGCCATCAACGGGGCCCTGTTCCCGCGGACGGACGCGCTGAAGACACCCATCCTCACTCTGGATGTGGAGGACATCGATGCTGCCCTCGCGCAGGTGGAGTCCGCTGGTGGCAGCGTGGTCCAGGCCAAGGACGCCGTCCCCACCATGGGCTGGTATGCCTATTTCAAGGACACTGAGGGCAACGTCCTGGGTGTGTGGCAGACCGACACCTCCGCCGGCACGTAGCCAGATGGCCGAAGCAAGCCCCGCACGTGGCAGGCGGTAACTTTGTACCTATGAAGTACGCCCAGTCCGTCTTGGACCTCATCGGCAATACGCCGCTCATCAAGCTCAACCACGTCACGGAGGGCATCAAAGCCACCGTTTTGGTGAAGCTCGAATATGTTAATCCCGGCGGATCCATCAAGGACCGGATCGCCGTGAAGATGATCGAGGATGCCGAAAAGGACGGCCGGCTCCAGCCGGGCGGAACCATCGTAGAGCCGACGTCGGGCAACACCGGAGTGGGTTTGGCGCTGGTAGCCCAGCAAAAGGGCTACAAGTGCATCTTCGTTGTGCCGGACAAGGTGGGCGAGGACAAGCGTGCCGTCCTGCAGGCGTACGGAGCCGAGGTAGTGGTCACACCCACGTCCGTGGCCCCTGACAGCCCGCAAAGCTACTACGGCGTTTCGGACCGCCTCGTCAGCGAAATCCCGGGTGCCTTCAAGCCGGACCAGTTCTCCAACCCCGCCGCCCCCGGCAGCCACTACGAGTCCACGGGCCCGGAAATCTGGCAGGACACCGACGGCCGGGTCACGCATGTGGTCATCGGCGCCGGAACAGGCGGCACCATCACCGGGACCGGCCGCTTCCTCAAGGAAGTCTCCGCGGACCGTGCAGAGTCCGACGGCGGCCGGGTCAAGATCATCGGCGCGGACCCGGAAGGTTCGGTGTACTCAGGCGGCACCGGCCGGCCCTACTTCGTGGAGGGTGTGGGCGAGGACATGTGGCCCGGCAACTACGACCCCTCCGTTCCGGATGCCGTCCTTGCCGTCTCCGATGCCGACTCTTTCTCCATGACACGCCGCCTTGCCCGCGAGGAGGGCCTCCTGGTGGGCGGCTCGTCCGGAATGGCCGTGGTGGCTGCACTGCAGGCTGCCAAGGACCTGGATGAGTCAGCTGTAGTGGTGGTGATCCTCCCGGATTCCGGCCGCGGCTACCTGGCCAAGATCTTCAACGACCAGTGGATGCGCTCTTACGGCTTCCTCTCCGGCGGTGAAGAGTCCTCCGTGGGTGAGGTCCTCAAGTCCAAGACAGGCGAGATGCCGGACCTGGTCCACATCCACCCCAACGAGACCGTCCGCGATGTCATCAACATCATGAACGAATTCGGCGTCTCCCACATCCCGGTCCTCTCACAGGAACCACCCGTAGTGATGGGCGAGGTCATGGGAGCCGTGGATGAGCGAAGCCTCACCAGCAAACTGTTCCGTGGCGAAGCGAAACTGACGGACATGATCTCGGAGCACATGGGGGAGCGCCTCCCCGTGATCGGCTCGCTGGAAACCATTTCTGCCGCGCGCGAGCTGCTGTCCGACGTCGATACCGTCATGGTGACCTTCGTGGGCGCCCCGGTAGGTATCCTGACGCGCCACGACCTTCTGGCGTACCTGAGCAACTAGGCGCCGGCGCCGGTCCAACCCCGGCCCCTGTCCAATCGTCCAACGACCCAAGAGGAGCTTCCATGTCTGCCACCAACAACGCCGGGTTCAACACGCGCGCCGTCCACGCCGGACAGGCCTTCGAACCCCGGACCGGTGCTGTGGTGCCGCCGCTGCACTTCAGCTCCACCTACGCCCAGGACGGCATCGGCAACCTGCGGTCCGGGTACGAGTACGGTCGCGGCGGCAACCCGACCCGCGACGCCCTCCAGGAGCAGCTGGCCGCCCTCGAAGGTGGTACCGCAGCGTTTTCCTTCGGTTCGGGCCTGGCTGCCGAGGACTCGCTGATCCGTGCGATCGCCCGCCCCGGTGACCACATCGTCCTTGGCAATGACGCCTACGGTGGCACCTACCGCCTGATCAACCGGGTCCTGGGCGACTGGGGTATCGGCAACACTCCCGTGGACATGTCGGACCTCGACGCCGTGGCAGCAGCCGTCGCCGCGAACAACACCAGGATCGTCTGGGTGGAGACGCCGTCCAACCCGATGATGAAGATCACCGACATTGAGGCCCTCGCCGCTGTAGCGCACGACGCCGGTGCCCTCCTGGTGGTGGACAACACCTTTGCGTCTCCCTACTTGCAGACCCCGCTCGCCTTGGGCGCTGACGTGGTGGTCCACTCCACCACCAAGTACATCGGCGGCCACTCCGACGTTGTGGGTGGCGCGATCGTGGTCAAGGACGATGAGCTGGCAGAGAAGATCGGCTTCATCCAGTTCGCGGTGGGCGCGGTTTCCGGTCCCATGGACGCTTTCCTCACCACCCGCGGACTGAAGACACTTGGCGTTCGCATGGATCGTCACAGCGACAACGGCCAGGCAGTGGCTGAATGGCTGCTGCAGCGTCCCGAGGTGGAAGCGGTGCTCTACCCGGGCCTCCCGGACCACCCCGGACACGAGCTTGCAGCGAAGCAGATGAAGAAGTTCGGCGGCATGGTCTCCGTGCAGTTCAAGGGTGGCGAGTCTGCGGCACGCACGGTCGCCGAATCCACGTCGGTGTTCACGCTGGCGGAATCCCTGGGTGGCATCGAGTCCCTGATGAACTACCCGTCGGAGATGACCCACGCCTCCGTGAAAGGTACCGAACTGGCGGTTCCGGTCAACCTCCTGCGCCTTTCCTGCGGGATCGAGGAAGCCGAGGACCTGATCGCCGACCTTGAGCAGGCCTTTGCCAAGATCAGTAACGGCTGACACTGTGGCTTCTCCTTCACACACGGTGGCTTCCACCACGCAGCGGGGCTGGATCCTCACCGTGGCGGGTGCGCTGACCCTCGCCGTGGCGGTGTGGTTCCTCTACACGGACTACGAGCCGGCACTGAACGACTTTGAGGTCTACTTCTACGGCGGTGGCAAAGTCCTGGAAGGCGGCGATCTCTACGCTGTTCGGGAGGGCCTGCCGTTTACCTACCCGCCGTTCGCCGCGCTCCTCTTTACGGGCTTGGCGGCCATGGGCTTCTTCGCCAGCAGCCTGGTGTTCATCCTCGCTGCCTTGGTGGGTGCAGGAGTGGTTGCTGCATGGCTGGCACGGCACTACTTCGGCTTGACGGGCTGGCGCTCAGCGTTTGCCGATTACCGGTTCCGGACCACAGCCTTGGTGGGAGCAGGGGCCATCCTGTTGCTCGGGCCTTGGCGGGATACCTTCGTCTTCGGGCAGATCAACATCATCCTGATGGGCGTCATCCTGGCTGACTTCGCCCTGTATGGGAAAGTCCGTGCAGGCGAAATCCGTTGGCCGGCAGGCCTCCTGATTGGCTTGGCTGCCGGGGTGAAGCTCACGCCGCTGGCGTTTGGTTTGTACTTCCTGGTGCGCCGCGACTTCAAAGCCCTCGGTTGGATGGCTGCAGGCTTCTTCGGATCCATTGCGTTTGCCTGGGCTGTGCTGCCGCAGGCTTCCATGGACTTCTGGACCAAGATCCTGCCCGACACCGGCCGTATTGGCGGACCGGCGTACGTTGACAACCTCTCCCTCAAGGGCCTGCTGCTGCATTTCGGTATGCCGGACTCTTCCCTCACCAATGTGGTGTGGATGGTTCTGTCCCTGGGGCTGGTGGTCCTGGCGGGGCTCATCATTAAGTGGGCCGTGGAAGCTGACGAGAACTTCATCGCAGTATCGGCCAGTGCCATCCTGATGCTCTTGATCAGTCCGGTCTCCTGGTCCCACCACTGGGTGTGGGTCGCCGTCGCGCTCCCCAGCATGGCCTTCGCCATGCACCGGGTACCTTCACGTTCCGGCCGGATGCGCACCGCCGGATGGGTGATCGTCGCCTGTTCCACCGTCGCCTTCTTCATGACTCCGAAGAACCTTGCAGTCTGGGCCGGCGCGGCCGAGTGGGGCAAGGACCCGCAGACCCAATGGCAGCTCATGATTTCCAGCCTTGGCGTGGTGTGCGGGATTGCCATGCTGGTCTACTGGGCCGTGGCATACCATCCCTCCCGGACCCGGAAATAGCCCGCGGGCCCTCCACGAACCGATGAATCCAGCCCTTGTCCGCCCTCCTCACCGCTTTACGGTGGGTGGGGCGGACAAGGGCCGGATCTCCATAAGCGCCTAGCCTGAAATACCCTCCCGGCCGTCCTCCTCACGTCCGGTCAAGCGCCTCCTGAACGACTCATCATCGGCCGAGGTGAGCTGGAGATCGTACCAACCTTCCAGGGTGTCCCAGCCAATCTTCCTGGTGTGCCCGGCCTTCAGCTTCACGGTCTGGTTGTTCTCTGCGTACTGCAGGGACTCCAGCTGCACGGTCACTGTTGCCTTGCCGTTGTTGCGCACTTCCAGTTCCACGGACTTCCTGCCGCGGCGCCCTGTCACGGTGACGTCGACGCCGGACGCGGCACCCGTCGTCGTGCCTTGCAGTTCGTACTGGTACCGGTTGGGGCCGGTGACGACGACGTCGAAAGCGCCGGAGTTGACGGGGAAGTCCACCTTCTGGCTTCCGAGCACGTCCACGTGACGGGGTTCGGTGACCTCGCCGGCGTAGCCGTACACCGTGAAGTGGGTGGACCGGCTTCCTTTGTTCGTCAGGGTCAGCGTCAGCGCGGCGGCACCTGTGCCGGACTGTACTGTGCCGGACTGTACTGCGGCCGAAACCTGCGGCCGGTAGGGGAGCGGGCGGGCCGGGCGGCTGCCGGTTTCCTGGATCGGGGCCACCTGCACGGCCGGGGGATTCGGGCGCCAGCGGCTGATCTTGGCCGGCACTGCACCCGGGTGGTCAAGGACGGGCGGCGTGCCCGGGGAGGTGAAGTTGAAGACGCCGGTCAGGTCACCGCAGACTTCGCGGCGCCACGGGGAAATATTCGGTTCCTCGACGCCGGTCCAGCGCTCCAGGAAGCGCAGCACGGAGGTGTGGTCGAACACTTCCGAGCTGACGTAACCGCCCACTGTCCAAGGTGAAACGATCGTCATGGGCACACGCGGTCCGAGGCCGATGGGCCTGGCGGTGGTCCAGTCGGTGGACTCGCCCGACGCCGGACGCGGCTGGACGGGCGGCGGGACGTGGTCGAAGTAGCCATCGTTTTCGTCGAAGTTCAGGAAAATCGCCGTGCTGTCCCACGTGTCCGGGTTGCTGGCCACTGTATCCAGCAAGCGGTACACGAAGTTCGCGCTGCCCACCGGTGTTGAGGCCCCAGGGTGCTCGGAATCGGCCGCTGACGGCACAAGCCAGCTGACCTGCGGCAAGGTACCGCCGGTGATGTCTGTGCTGAGGCGTTCAAGGAGGGTGTCCGGACGGCCGCGCCACATGGCTTTGTCGAACAGTGCCCGTTCGGTTTCTGTGAGGGCGGCACGGCCCTGCTCCAATTGGGCAAGGAGACGGTCCTGCTCAGCGGGTGTTTTGCCCCGAAGGTGGTCGTAGAACTCTTCGGTGGTGCGGAGGTTTCCTTCCACGGAAGCAAGCATCTTGCGGCCGATCGCCTTGAACGTGGTGAAGTACTCCACGGCGTTGTCCGTGAAGTTGTCCCAGTCCTGGTAGATCTTCCAGGAAACGCCCGACTCTTCCAGCCGCTCGGGATAGGTGGTCCAGTCGTAGCCGCCGTGGTCGTAGCCGTACGCCGCGTTGGTGACCGCACGTTTGGCGCTGACGGGCTCGTTACCTGTGGTGCCGCTCCAGAGATAGTTGCGGTTGGGATTGGTGGAGCCATTGACGGAGCAGTGGTAGGCGTCGCAGATGGTGAAAGTGTCCGCGAGTTCGTATTGCAGGGGAATGTCCTGGCGCTCGTAGAACGTCATGGTGGAAGCGCTCTTGGCGGGAATCCACTGATCGCACCAGCCGTTGCTCCAGGCCGTGGTGGTGCCATTGAAGGAGTGGTCCAGATCGCCCAGGTACTGGATGTCAGTGCCGGGCCTCCCGGCGAGCTCGGCTGCCTTGCGCAGGGAGAACGGCAGCACGGTTTCGCCCGTGGCACGCGGTTGCTCGAACATAGACTTGCCGCTCCGCAGGCGGGCGACGGCTTTGTCTCCGTAGCCGCGGACACCACGCAGTGATCCGAAGTAGTGGTCGAAGGAGCGGTTTTCCTGCATCAGCACAATCACGTGCTTGATGGACTGCAGGCTTCCCGGCGGGACCGGTTTGGCCATGGCGGCCTGTACCGATGGCGGCAGGAGGGACCCGGTGGCCGCAAGCGCCGTCGCTGCAGCTGCCGTGCCGAGAAAGCCGCGGCGGGAGAGCCCCGGCACTTCGGTTGAACGATTAACCATTTCAGGGGAATTCGAGGACATTCAGGGGTGCCTTTCGTGGTCAGAGGTGACCGGGTAAGCCTAAGCAGCCCGGATGAACCTCGGGTGAAACAGGGGCAAACCGGCGGGGTGTGTCGCGCAGATCACACTCCAGTAGCTCAGCCCACGCCTAGTTGAGGGCTATCACCAGCATCTGGCTGGTTCCCGGGATGCAGGTCTGCAATACGGCCTTGGGGAAGCCGCCGAAAACTGCCGCGACGTCACTGGTGGTACCGCCCAGAGGTACCTGTCCCCGCGCATGCACCGTGTACGTTCCAAAGCCTGCCAGTGTGACTGTTTGACCAACGTCGATGCCGGAGAACCGGTCCCGTCCACCGCAGTAGTCGTGCTCAGTGATGAACACCGCGAAGGCATCGGTGGGGGTGTAGTGGACCGGACCGATGCACGCATCCACCAGTTCCTGGCCGCCCGATCCGGCAACGTCTATGGTCCATTCGCCGCGGCTGCCGGGCAGGTGAAGAACCGACTCGTTGCCGGGCGTGGGCTGCCCAGCCAGAGGATTCACGACGGCGGGTGCCGCCTGGCGCTGGAAGGTTACGGCGTCGGGGCCAAGAGCCAACCCGGAAGGCCGTACCGGGCTCCAAGGTGCTCCTTGACCGGAGAGTGGCGGTGTCATGGCGATGGCTGCGATCATGGCGCCGGCCAGCACCAAGGCCTTCACGGTACCGACCGGCTCTGCCCTGCGGGACCAGGGAGGTGCCTTATGGGACCGGAACAGCGTCCCGCGGGACCGGAGGGCAGGGCCTGGCTGGGGAGTGGTGTGCGGTTGTGGTTCGCCCTGCAGAGTCATGGGAACTCCAAGCGGGAGTGGATGCGCTGTGACAGCCGGAACGGATATTCAGGAATCCCCAGACACTTTCGATTGTAGGAACTCCCGGGCCGATATGAACCGGGTGCGGATACTCGTCTTTCCGTCGTGCACCACTTGGTTGCGCGTCATGAAAGCCTGACGCCGTAGCTTTCTTTAGAAAAGTCAGCTACTTTGGCCCCATGCCTCTTCGCTCTGACTGGTCCTCCCGCACGTGCAGCCTGGCCCGTGGCCTCGACGTCCTTGGCGATCCATGGGGGAGCCTGGTTCTCCGCGAAATCTTCTTCGGCAACGGCCGGTACGAGGCCATTAAGCAGCGCCTGGAGGTTGCGGACAACGTCCTGAGCAAACGGCTTGGCTGGCTGGTGGAGGCAGGACTGCTGACCCAGCGCCCCTATCACGACGGCACCCGCACCCGGCAGGAATACGTCCTCACCCCCAGCGGCGAGGATGCGCTGCCCGTCTTGAACGCCATCATCATTTGGGCCGAGAGGAACCTGGACGCACCCACCGAGGTGTCCCACATGAAGGTGGTCCACACGGACTGCGGTCAGGCCACATCTTCAGCTGATACCTGCACTCACTGCGGCACCAACCTGACCGCAGCCAACACCAGCTGGCACAGCTTTACGCGCAGCGAGCATCCGCTGCCACTGGCCGTCGCACCGGAAACCCGCATTCCTGCTTCCCTTGAAACGGAGATCCCCGCATGACCCCGCCCGAAAAGACAGTCCAGGCCAAGCCAGCGGGTGCTCCCACCGGCAAGCGCCGACGACTCCACCCCGCCTGGATCGTGGCAGCCGTGGCATTCCTTGCTTTGGTGGGGGCAGCCGGCTTCCGTGCGGCACCCGGCGTGCTCATGGTCCCGCTTCAGAAGGAGTTCGGCTGGTCAACCACGGTGTTGTCGCTTGCCGTCAGCATCAACCTGGTCCTGTTTGGACTGACGGCGCCGTTCGCGGCAGCGCTCATGGAACGCTTCGGCATCCGCAAGGTCACGTCACTGGCGCTGTGCCTGATCGGCCTTGGCTCGGCCCTCACCGTGTTCGTGAACCAGTCCTGGCAGATCCTGCTGACCTGGGGACTGCTGATCGGTCTGGGCACAGGCTCCATGGCCCTCGTGTTCGCAGCCACCATCGCCAACACCTGGTTCGCCAAAAGCCGTGGACTGGTGATCGGGATACTGACCGCCGGCAGCGCCGCCGGGCAGCTGGTGTTCCTTCCCTTCATCGCCGCCCTCGCCCAGAACCCGGGGTGGCGCGGGGCCTCGCTCCTCATCGCCGCCGGTGCGCTCGCCGTGGTCCCGCTGGTGCTGCGCTGGCTGCGAAACTCTCCCGCAGACGTCGGGGTCTTGCCGTACGGCGCCGAGGAACCCGTCGCGCGGGGGCCCCGTGCGCCCGAGGCTGACACTCAAGCAGCCGACGCCGGGTCAACCACGACGCCGGACCGCACGCCTGCCGCTGGGGTCGCTTCGACCGTGACGGCGACGGGGGATTCCGCCAATGCGGCTGTCCGTGCCCTGCAGGTCCTCAAACGGGCCAGCAAAGTCCGCACCTTCTGGGCTTTGGCGGCGGGCTTCGCGATCTGTGGAGCAACCACCAATGGGCTGATCGGCACGCACTTTATTCCCTCGGCGCATGATCACGGCATGCCCGAGACCACAGCGGCGGGCTTGTTGGCCGTCGTCGGGATTTTCGACATCGTGGGGACCATTGCTTCCGGCTGGCTGACCGACCGTTTCAACCCCAAGGTCTTGCTGGCGGTGTACTACCAATTCCGGGGGATCGGATTGCTGGTGCTGCCGTTGCTGCTGGGTTCGTCCGTGGAGCCGAGCATGATCATTTTTGTGGTGGTCTATGGGCTCGACTGGGTTGCCACCGTGCCTCCCACCGCCGCGATTTGCCGGTCAGTGTTCGGCGCGGACGGTTCCGTAGTGTTCGGCTGGGTGTTCGCTGCCCATCAGCTCGGAGCCGCAGTGGCAGCACTCCTGGCCGGGTTCATCCGGGATGCCACCGGTCATTACAACTACGCATGGCTGGGTGCGGCTGCCATGTGCACGGTGGCTGCGGTCATCAGTGCCACCATCCGCAAGGACGCCGTGAAGAAGGAACCTGTGGCGGTTGCCTGACACTGCATTCCTGAAAGTTGTGGGGCCCGCTCTGCGCTCTATTTCCTCAACTAAGCACGCAAAACAGGCCCCACAACGCGGGGTTGAGCCTGTTGTGGGGCCCGCTCTGCGTGCCAACCCGACCGGGAAGGACGCAAAACAGGCCCCACAACGCGTCCGCTAGCTCGGCTGGCCCGCGTCAGTGATCCGGAACGTCAGCGTCCGGGCTTCGGGGCGCAACGCGTACTCCGGCCAAACGTCCGGTCCGCACGCCCTGGACCCGAGGCCGTGCTGGGCAGCATCGAGGTACAGGAAGCTGCCCTTGCTTGCCGGCAACTCGTGCGGGTGACCAGCTGCCGAGATCTCCTGCGCTGTGTGCCGGGCGAGAGTGAACCCGGGTAAACGGCCACGGGAGTCAGGGACGGCCTCGAGTGTCAGCCAGGGATGCCCGGCCTGCTGCAGGTCAAGCGAGCGGACAGCACTGCGGTGTCCCGATTCCTGCGGCTTGGCGTAGGGCACCGTGAGGTCATCGATGCCGGCCGCGTACCGTCCCACCAGCGTGGCGTGCATGCTGTCCGGGTAGGATTCCCGTGGTCCAGCACCGAACCACGACGCCTGGTCCACCGACCCGGGCAGGTCGAATCGGATTCCTACCCGTGGCCAGATGATGTCCCAGCCAGTGCTGGGGACGATGTCCACGCGCAGGAACAGTTCGCCACCGGAGAGCTGCCAGTTTTCCTCTACCGACACCCACTGGGCAGCATCTGCAGCGGCGTAGCGGGTCTGGACCACAACTCCGGATTCGTCGGCAGAAATTTTCTCCACGCGGGCTGTGATCCGGTCCAGGCCAGCAGCGCGCCACACAGCTTCCATGGACGGGGCAGGGGTGCCGTTGCCGTTGTTGAGCCATGGATCGGCGAGGTCGTAGCTGCCGCGGCCCGCACCGGTGTCGTTGTCCGTGGGTGCGCGCCACAACTCCAGCCGCGGACCGGAGACCGGCAATCCGGCAAGCGAGACCAAGCGGCCGTCCTCAAAGGTAGCAGGGCCCAACGACAGCGTTCCCTGGGCAACGGCAGCCGCACGTTCGGAGGATGACGCAGGGCGCGGGGCGCTCAGGCGGGGACGGGCTTCGGTCACTTCCAGCTGCGCCGCAGAGATCACATGGCCGGCCTCGGCCCACGAGGTGTCCTTGCGAAGGACCACCTCCGCCGTCAGCCAGTGCTCACCGGCTCCCACGGATGCGGGCTCCGGCAGGGCGATCCGCGTCGTGGCACCAGCAGCGAGCTGCCCGCCGGCGGGCGTTACGATGTCGAGCTCACCGGAATCAGCAAGGACACCATCCAGCTCGGTACGCCAGCGAAGCACGACGTCGGAGGCGTCAGCCGTGTGCCGCAGATTGGCGACGGAAACGTAATGGCGCGTGCCGCCGTCGGACGTTTCCGTGGAGAAGGCCAAGCGCAGGGGAGAGACAATCTGCTTGTACTCGAAGAGGCCAGGGCTGGGCGTGGAATCGGAGAGCACCATGCCGTCCATCACGAAGTTGGAGTCGTGGACAACCTCGCCGAAGTCGCCGCCGTAGGCGAAGAACTCCGTGCCCTCGGCCGTGGTGGTGCGGATGCCGTGATCCCGCCATTCCCAAACGAAGCCGCCGTGCAGCCGAGGGAAACGGTCCACCAGGTCCTCGTACTGGTCGATCGCGCCCGGACCGTTGCCCATCGCGTGCACGTACTCGCACAGGATGAACGGTTTGCTCCGCTGCCGGGCGGACTCCGCCGCGGAGCAACCCAGCAGGAGCGAGCCGGAATCGTCGCGGCCAATCGCTTCAGTTTCGGGAACGGAGGAGTACATCCGCGAGTAGACGTCCGTGTAAGCGCCGGTGTAATCGCCTTCGTAGTGGACGGGCCGGCTGCTGTCCCGGGCATGGGTCCACGCCGACATTGCCGCCAGGTTGGAACCCGTGCCGGACTCGTTGCCGAGGGACCACATGACGATTGAGGGGTGGTTCTTGTCCCGCTCCACCGTGCGTTCCATCCGGTCCACATAGGCCTCGCGCCACGCGGGGTCGTCGCTGGGGTTGCCCACCCAGCCGTGCCGTTCAAAGCCGTGGGTCTCCAGATCGCATTCGAGGATCACCCAGAAACCCATCTCATCCGCGATGTCCAGCAGGCGCGGGTGCGGCGGGTAGTGGCTGGTCCGGATCGCGTTGACGTTGAACTGCTTCATCAGGGCAAGGTCGGCCCGGGCGAAGTCCTCGTCGAAGACCCTGCCGCGGTCCGGGTGTGTCTCGTGCCGGTTGACTCCGTGGAACACCACACGCCGGCCGTTCACCAGGAACTGGTCACCCTTGATCTCCACGGTACGGAAACCCAGGCGCAGCGAGATGGTCTCGCCTTCGCTTTGCACGGTGGCGTTATAGAGGCGCGGAACCTCTGCGGACCAAGGTTCGACGTCGGCGATCGCCACCGGGGCGACGTCGGCAGGGGAGTCCCAGACGACGTCGACGTCCAGTTCCGGAACTGACAGCCGAACCGGGTAGGCGGCGTCATCCACGGTGATTTCAGGGTCGATAACGCCTGAGCCGGCGGTGTAGGAGGTCCGCAACCAGACGTCGTCGATGCCCTTCTGAGGGCGGGACTGGATGGTGACGTCGCGGAAGATGCCCGGCATCCACCACTGGTCCTGATCCTCCACATAGCTCGAGGCCGACCATTGATGGACACGGACAGCCAGCACGTTATGGCCAGGGCGGAGTGCCTCGGACACATCAAATTCCTGCGCCAGCCGGCTGCCCGTCCCAACACCGATTTCGACGCCGTTGAGCCATACCTTGTAGCGGGACTCGACGCCGTCGAACCTCAGCACTGTCCTCCCGGCGTCGTCCCAGGTTGCCGGGACCTCGAACGAGCGGCGGTAGTCACCCGTCGGGTTCTCATCCGGGACGTGCGGCGCGTTGGCAGGGAAGGGAAACTGGACGTTGGTGTAGATGGGGCGCCCGTAGCGGCCCTCACCCTCCAAGACCCAGTGGGCCGGAACCGGGATGGTGTCCCAGCTGGAGTCGTCCAACGCTTCATGTGCAATGCCTTCGATGTCCTCTGCGGGAGGAAGGACGCCGCGTCCACCCGGCGTACCGGGAGCGCCGGGGAGAAGCCGGAACCGCCACTGGCCGTTAAGGGACAGTGTGGGGGCGTCAGTGTGCAGCCAGGACCGGGCCGGGACTCTCTTGCCGGTACCGGGGCCGGTGTCGGTGATGTAGTTGACGTCGGGTGACGGGGTCATTACTTAACGGCTCCTTCTGTCAGCCCGCCGCGCCAGAAGCGCTGCAGGACAACCATGGCAATGCTGAGCGGAATGATGGAGAGAAGTACTCCACCGGTGGTCAGTTCGTAGAATTCGGGCAAACGGTCAACCTGGCTCAGCCAGTTGTTCAAGCCCAGCGTGATGGGGTAGAGCTCCGAGTCGGACAACATGACCAGCGGCAGGAAGTAGTTGTTCCAAATGCCCACCAACTGGAACAGGAACACGGTGACCAGGGCAGGCGTCAGTACCTTCAGCCCAATCGTGTGGAAGATGCGGAGCTCACCGGCGCCGTCGATCCTGGCGGCCTCGATCAGTGAGGTATCCACGGTGGCCTGGGCGTAGATGCGGCAGAGGAACAAGCCGAAGGGGGAGACCAGCGATGGCAGCAGGACGCTCCAGTAGGTGTTCGCCAGGCCCATCTGGCTGAACAGCAGGAAGAGCGGCAGGGCAGTGGCCGTGCCGGGAACCAGCACGCCACCCAGGATGGTGCCGAACACCAGGTTCCGGCCACGGAACTGGTATTTGGCCAAGGCATAGCCCCCGGCTGCGGCAAAGTACGTGGCCAAGAGGGCGCCGACTCCGGCATAGATCGCAGAGTTCAGGAACCAGCGGCCAAAAATGCCGTTGTCGTAACTGAGCACCCGGCCGATGTTTTCCCAGAGGGAGAACGTTGGGGCGAACCAGAAACCGTTGGTGGAGAAAAGGTCCTCTGTGGACTTCGTGGAGGCCACGAACACCCAGTACACGGGAATGAGGAAGTACAGGGCCACCACCACTAAAAGTGCGGTGACGATGATGGTGGATGACCGCCGTCGTCCGGCTGAGCGGTCCGGACCCGTGGATGGTGTGCTGCGGACGGGGGCTGTGGGTTGTTCGGTAGCTGTGGCGGTCATGAGGACTTCCTGTTCGTCAGTGCGAGGAAGGCGAAGGAAAGGGCGAACGCGGCCACGGCGATGATGACCGACTGGGCTGCGGCGACGTTGTAGTCGTTGTACGCGAAGGCCGTGGTGTAAGCGCTGAGGTTCGGCGTGTACTGGCTGTCGATGGCGGGGGCGACGGTCTTGAGGACCTGTGCTTCGGCGAAAAGCTGCAGGGTTCCGATGATGGAAAACACCGTGGTGAGCATGAGTGCAGGACGGATCAAGGGCAGTTGGATGCTCCGGGCCACGCGCCAGGTGGAAGCACCGTCTACCTTGGCTGCTTCATAGAGTTCCACCGGAATGGCTTTGAGCTGCGCCACGATGATCAGCATGTTGTAGCCCGTGTAGCTCCACGTGACGATGTTCGCGATGGACCAGAGAACGCTGTTCGCGCCCAGGAAATCCGGGGTGAGGCCAACGATCTTCGCGGCGTCGAACAAGGGGCTCAGGCCGGGGACATACAAGAAGGACCAAAGGATGGTGGCGATGACGCCGGGAACGCCATAGGGCAGGAAGTAGGCGGCCCGGAAGAAGCCTGGCCACTTTGCCGAGGCCGATTCCAGCATGAGGGCCAATACCGTGCACAGGACGATCATGACGGGCACTTGGACAACGCCGAACAGGAGCATCCTGCCGATGGAGGCAACAAAGCTGCCGTCGGCCAAGGCCTGGGCGTAGTTGCTGAAACCGGCGAACTCACTCCTCACGCCGGCCTCGCCGAACAGTCCGCTGCGGGTCACTTTAGTGAAGCTGGACAGGATGGCTACCACAATGGGCAGCAGGAACGTGAGGACGAAAAGAGCCAGGAAGGGTGCAAGCAGCAGCCACGGGGCGC
Source organism: Paenarthrobacter sp. YAF11_1 (assembly GCF_052113445.1). Classification (NCBI taxonomy): domain Bacteria; kingdom Bacillati; phylum Actinomycetota; class Actinomycetes; order Micrococcales; family Micrococcaceae; genus Paenarthrobacter; species Paenarthrobacter sp. YAF11_1. The sequence continues at coordinate 709,146 of NZ_JBFRDF010000001.1, read as the reverse complement.
GTGTGGCAGCACTGTTCCGCTTGCCTCCACGTGCCGGGGCGGCGGGACGCTGCGCTGTGGGTGCGGTGCGGGTGGTCGTCATGCCGTTTCCTTTCGAATGCTGAGGCCCTTGTTCTTGAAAACGGTGATGATCTGCTGCTCGGAAGCCGCGATGGAATCCACCAATGAGGTCCCGAAAGCCTTCTTGCGGAAGCCGTCGCTGAGGATGTTGAAGGACTGTTGGGTCACCGGCCACCAGGACCAGTCAGGGTTCTGCTGTTGGGCGGCAGGGATAAAGACTTCCTCGTTGTAGCGTTGGCCACCAAAGAACGCCGAGGGTTGCTGCCGATCGGTGCCGATGAAGTCAGGGTTGGGTGACCAGCCGATGCCGCTGTTTTTGATCTCGGCGTCGATTCCCTCCGTGGACGTGGTCAGCCACACCGCGAAGTCCAGTGCTTCCTTGGGGTGCTTGCTGTTGGCCAGGACTGCAGCCGTTGAGCCGCCCAGGTAGCTCGAGCCAAACCCTGTATCGCCCCACGTGGGCATGGGGGCGACCCGCCACTTACCTTCGGAGCCACTGACACCCTGCACCAGGGCGTCGCCCCAACTACCGGTGATGGTTGAGGCGATGCCACCCTTGCCGGCTGCTGCAAACCAGCCCGGGGAGAAGGCGCCGTACGCGGTGGTGACGAGGTCGTCGTCGATCGCCGTATCGAAGAAGCGCGCGGTGTTGAGCGTGGCGTCGTCGGTCATGTTGATGACCCAGCCATCCTCCTCCGGGCGCAGCCACTGCGCGCCGGCCTGCCCAGCGAAAGAGGCAAACGGAGAGGCATCACTGATGGGGAAGCAGTCCAAGTAACTGTCCACGGAGCGTAGTTCGGCGGCCAGGGCAGCCCACTCGTCCCAGGTCTTCGGAGTGCTGCCGCCCACCTTGTCCAGGATGGCCGGTTGGTAGAACATGCCCATGGGGCCGGCGTCCTGGGGGATGCCGTAAACGCCCCCGGTGTAGCTGACCTGCTTCCACAGAGTGGGATCGTAAAGGTGGGCGTGATCGTTGGCGCCGTAGCGGGTCAGATCCACCAACCCGTTCACCAGCATGAACTCCGGGATGGACCGCAGTTCAACCTGGGCCAGGTCCGGTCCACCGCCGGCTGCCAGGGCCGAGTACAACTTCTGATACCCGCCGGCATTGCCGCCCGGGATCCACACCACGTCCACTTGGATGTTCGGATTTGCAGCATTCCAGACGTCAGCGACTTTCTGGAAATCCTTCAGCCAAGCCCAATAGGTCAGCCGCACGGGGTCCCCGGCGGCGGGGATGGTGGGTGCAGCATTGACGGACTGTGTTCCTGGAGTAGCGCACCCGGTCAGCAGGCCCATGGCTGCTGTTCCCAGGCCTGCGCCCAGGAGTTGTCTTCGCGTGAATGGGGTCATGAGCCTTCACCTCTTCGTGTCAGGTTGACGATGCCGCGCCGGGATCAATGGGTCCCGCAGAGGCAAGTGTGACCACGGTAACAGAAAATTCGAGTAGTCACTCGAATTTCATATGCGGCCTGTAACGCGCATGTACACTGACTAGCCATGACCACAAAGGACGTGGGCCGCGCAGCGCGGCGGGGCCCCTACGCGAAATCCGAGGAACGGCGCCGGACCATCCTGGATGCTGCCCACGAGGTGTTTGCTGCCCACGGCTACCGCGGCGGATCGCTGCAGGATGTTGCTGACCGGGTGGGACTGAGCCAAACCAGCCTGCTGCACTATTTCCCGTCCAAACGCGATCTCCTGATGGCAGTTCTGGAGCGCCGCGACGAAATCACCGGCGATGCCTTCCCGGACGACATGGAAGAAGGCCTGGTTGACTCCGTGATCCGGACGGCGCTCTTCAACGAGAACATCCCGGGCGTGGTTGAGCTGTATACCGTTCTTTGCGCTGAGTCCGTCACCGACTCGCATCCCGGGCGGGTGTACTTCACCGAACGCTTCGAACGCCTGCGCACCAGCTACGCGCGGCGCTTCGCCGAGCTGGCCGCCGAGGGCAGGCTCCGGCCCGGAGTTGATCCTGACGAAGCTGCCATGTCTTTGGTAGCCCTGTGGGACGGCCTCCAGACCCAATGGCTGCTGGCCCCCGACGAGGTGGACGTGGTGAAGGGCCTGCGTGGCTACTTCAAGTTGGTGGTCCTCCCCGAGCCCTGACCCAACTAAGTAGCAGCTAAGCGCGTTATGAGCCCTCAAAACGCGCTCAACTGCTACCTACTTTGGTGTGTTAGCCGCGGAAAGCCCCGATGCCCGTGATGTGCTGGCCCAGGATCAGGGTGTGGACCTCATCCGTGCCCTCGTAGGTCCGCACGGACTCAAGGTTGTTGGCATGCCGCAGGGGTGAATAGTCCAAGGTGACGCCGTTCCCGCCCAGGATGGTGCGGGCCTCCCGGGCGATCTTGATGGCCTCGCGGACGTTGTTCAGCTTGCCCAGGGAAATCTGCTCGGGATGAAGATGGCCGGCGTCCTTCAAACGGCCCAGGTGGAGGGCAAGCATGGTGCCCTTCTGGATCTCCACCAGCATGTTCACCAGTTTCTCCTGCGTCAATTGGTAACCGGCCAGGGGGCGGCCGAACTGGAGCCTGGTGCCCGCATACTCCAGCGCAGCTTCGTACGAGTCGCGCGCAGCTCCCATGGCACCCCATGCGATGCCGTAACGTGCCTCGTTCAGGCATGTGAACGGTCCGCGAAGTCCAGCGGCGCCCGGGAGGATGGCATCAGGACCCAACCGCACGTCGTCGAACGTTACATCGCACTGAACCGAGGCGCGCATGGAGAGCTTTGGCTCAATAGCCGTGGCGGTAACCCCTGAAGAACCTGCAGGGACAAGGAAGCCGCGAATACCATCCTCAGTGTTGGCCCACACCACCATGACGTCCGCAATGGACGCGAGCCCAATCCAGCGCTTGGCGCCATCCAGTACCCAGCCATCGGCTGTTTCACGGGCGAACGTGGTCATGGAGGACGGATCCGAACCCGCGCTTGGTTCCGTCAGCGCGAAGCAGCCGATCAGCTCGCCGGCCGCCATCCGCGGAAGCCACTGCTCCTTCTGCGCCTCGGAGCCCCAACGGTGAATTGCCGTCATGGCGAGGGAACCCTGCACCGAGACGAACGTGCGGATCCCGGAGTCGCCGGCCTCCAATTCCATTGCCGCCAAACCATACTCGACGGCGGACCTGCCGGGACAGCCGTACCCCTCCAGATGCATCCCCAGGACTCCGAGCTCGCCCAGCTCAGGGGCGATCTCCCGTGGGAAATGAGCCTCCTCATACCAGCGTGCGATGGCGGGACGGATGCGCTGGGCCGTGAAATCACGGACCTTGTCGCGGAGAGCCAGCTCCTCCACCGTGAGCAGGGAATCGAGGGCCAGGACGTCGGAGGTGTTCGTCGTTGAATCGCTCATTCCAGCATCCTAGGTGGCCGGCCCGCCCGCCGGGACCATGCAGGCCGCAAGCCCGGGAAACCCCTTCAGTAGTATGGAGGCGGGGGTCGCACACTTCCCCCGCTGCGATTTGGTTAACTTGGGGGATTTTGCATGGCACTGCCTGACGTCGATTTAAGGGCCAAGGCGGAGGCCGCACCACCGCGCACGCCGGTACAACCATCCTCTCCGGCCCTGCGCTTGCTGCCGCTGGCTGTGGTACTGGTTCCGGTGTGGATGATGCTCGCGGACTGGGCCAAGCAGGGCCTGGACTTCAGCGTCTACTGGTTCGGCGGAAGTATCCTGAACCAGGCAGGGACGTCGCCGTCGGACCTGTACGGCCCCACTGTCGCTTCAGCCGGTGGCCCGCAGCTCCCCTTTACTTACCCGCCGTTCGCGGCCCTCGTCTTTGGTTTATTGGCGCGGTTGCCACAACTGTCGGCGCTCATGGTGTTCAACGTTGCAGGCGTTGCCTTGGCGGCCTGGGTGGCTGTCACGATCGTCCGGTACTGGTCATCGAAGCCCGATCTTAGGAGTGCACTGTCCTCCACCAGGAACTGCTGGATAGCCGCTTCGTTGTTCCTTGCTGTCCTGTTCCTGGGGCCGTGGCGCGAAACGCTGGCGTTCGGGCAGATCAACATCATCCTCATGGGCCTGATGGTCATCGACCTCCTCGGCGGCCTGTCCAAGCGGCGGGGCTTCCGGGGCACGGGCTTCCTGGTGGGTGTTGCCGCCGGCATCAAGCTGACCCCCTTGGTGTTTGGCCTGTACTTCCTGATGCGCAAGGACTGGCGTGGGCTGGCGAACATGGCAATCGGCTTTGCCGGCACGGTGCTGCTTGGCTGGCTGTTGAGGCCTGCGGAGTCCCTGCAGTTCTGGTTGGAAATCCTGCCCGATACCTCAAGGATCGGCGGTGCCGGCTATGTGGACAATCTCTCCATCAAGGGCACCCTCCTGCACTTCGGTGTCCCGCACGACACCGTAACCTTGCCCTGGATCGCATTGAGCCTGGCGACCGTCGTCCTGGCGGCTCTGCTTGTCAGGGCGGCCAGCGCCCAAGGCGCACGAGTTATTGCCATCTCGACGACGGCACTCGCCATGCTGCTCATCAGCCCGGTTTCGTGGTCCCACCACTGGGTCTGGATGGCCATCATCCTGCCGGCGTTCGCTTGGACCATCAAGGAAACGCCGGCCCGTCACAAAGCCCAACGGGTAGTGATGAGTGCCGTACTGGCCGTTTCAACACTTGTGTTCTTTTTCTCGCCCAAGACCATCGGCACCGCCCTGGGTTCGGCTGACTTGAATGTCCAGACGCCCGGTCTATGGATCATGGCGTCCAGTGCGGGCGTTTTCTGTGCCGTGGCCATCCTGATGTGCTGGTTCGTTGCGCTGCGTCGGTACTCGGTTCGGATCGAGGACGTTCCTGATGTGCCTACCCGCCTGCGGCAGTGGGCCTCAAGGCAACGCTAGGCCCCGTCCGACGAGCCTCCGAAGCTATTCGCCGCGTACCACCCCGGCCTCGGCCCGCTCACCGGTGAAGTAGCCGCGGGTAGACGGTGCAAAGCGGCACACGACGGCCAGCACGACACCCAAAGCCAGCAGCAGCACGCCGCTGACGAACGCTCCGCCAATGCCGAAGATCTGAGTGTCCCCGTACGACAGGTCCCACATCTGCACTGCTGAGATGAAGAACGCCGCCGTCAGGGACAGGGCTCCGAGGAACGGAAGGATGCCGCGGAACCACAGGTTGCGGGCAGAATCCCTGAGCGTGGAGCGGAAGAACCACACACAGGAGAAGCCGGTCAGGGCGTAGTAGAACGCGATGAACAGGCTGATGGCGCTGATCGAATCGGAGAGCAGGTTTTCGCTGAGGAAACTCATGGCCACGTAATACACCACGGCCACCGCACCCATGACCTGGGTGGAGAAGCCCGGCGTCATGAAGCGCTCGTGGACCTTGCCGAACCGGGCAGGAAGCGCGCCGTGCACGCCCATGGACAGCGTCCCGCGCGCGGTCGGCAGAATGGTGGTTTGCGTGGAGGACAGGACGGACGCCAGCACAGCCACGATGATCAGCCAGCCCCAAGGACCCAGCACTACGTCCTTCATGGCCAGGAAGACGTCATCCTGGTTGGCCTCATTGCCCAGGCCGATGCCGTCGGTACCGATCGTGGCGTACATCATCACCAGCAGTGCAACGGAAACGTAGATCGCCACCAGCACGGAGGCTGAGATGACGGCGCCACGGCCGGGGGTCTTGGCAGGGTTTTCGGTTTCCTCATTGAGGGCCAGGCACGTGTCCCAGCCCCAGTAGATGAACAACGCCAGCAGCACGCCATGGACCACAGCACCGGGATCGGCAAAGGCGCCGGCCGGGTTGAACCATTCGAAGTCGAAGGCCTGTCCTTCAGGCGCGCCACCAGCAATGCGGAAGACAATGGCCACCGCGAAGATACCCAGCGAGATGTACTGGATGTAGGTCAGGGTGCGTTGGACGTGCTCGCCCAGCCGGATGCCGCGGTGGTTCACGTACGTCATGAACACGATGAACAGCACGCCGGTGGCCGTCACCAGCCACGTGTTGTCGGCCAGGGAACCATCACCGATCAGGAGCCAGAGGTACTTGCCGGCAATCTGCGCCAGGTTGGCCAGCACCACGATTCCTGCAAGGGCCACGCCCCAGCCGCCCAGCCAGCCGGCCCACGGGCCGAATGCCTTGCGTGCCCAGAAGAACGTGGTGCCGCAGTCAGGCATGGCGCTGTTGAGCTCACGGAAGGCGTAGGCAATGAACAGGACCGGGATAAAGCCGAGGATCAGGATCAGCGGGGTGTAGTTGCCGTTGACAGCAACAATGAGCCCCAGCGTCGCCGCGAGCGAATAGACAGGCGCGGTGGATGCCAGGCCCAGCATGACGGAGTCGCCAAGGTCAAGGATCCCGGCGTGCAGGCCTTTGGAAGGTACGACGGCGTTAGGGTCGCCGCCCGCTGAGCCGCCACCCGGCGTCGAGGTTTCAGTGCTCATAGTGCAGCTCCGTAGGAAGTAGCAGGGGGCGCGATGGGCGCCGGGGCGTCGATGGTATTGGGGACAAAGCGGCAGAAGTAGTCCGTGATGGGGCCGTCGGATTCGCGGATGCCGCAGCCGACGGATTCGCCATCCACCACCCACAGACCCAGGACCGGATGGTTGCCATCGAAGTCGGGCAGGGAGTGGTACTGCTGGAAGCACCAGCCTTCGCGGCCGTAGCCGCCGGGCTGCTGGATCTCAATGCCGGGGGCATGGATGCGGATGTTGTCGCCCTCGCGTCCATGCAGCGGTTTGGCCACCCATTCCTTGAGGGGACCCGGATCGCCGAGGTAGGCCGGCAGCAGGTTTTCGTGGTTGGGGTAAAGATGCCACAAGGCAGCCAGCAGTGCTTTGTTGGACAGCAGCATCTTCCATGCCGGCTCAACCCAGCGCGGATTGTGGGCGCGCTGCAGGAGTCGCTGTCCGAACGGCTCCTTCATCATCAGCTCCCATGGGTACAGCTTGAACATGGTGCTGATCATGAAGTTGTCCAGGTCCACGAACCGGTTCAGGTTGGGGTCCCAGCCGATGTCGGACATGTTGATGCCGATGGTGGTCCAGCCACCTTGGCTTGCGACATCCCGCATGTAGGCTGCCGTCATCCAGTCCTCGCCGGATTCTTCCGCTTCGGAATGGGCTACGTGGAGCGTGCTCATGCCGGTGCGGAACTGCAGCTTCTTCCACTGCCGGATCAGCGCCTCATGGATTCCGTTCCACTGGTCCTTCTCCGGGAAGACGTCCTGGAGCCAGAACCACTGGGCCACGGAGGCTTCGATCAGCCCGGTAGGGGTATCGGCGTTGTACTCCAGCATCTTGGCCGGGCCGCCCTTACCGTCATAGATGAAGTCGAATCGGCCATAAACGTCCACATCCGCGGCCAGCAGTGACTCGCCGGCCAGCTCCAGGGCCTGCTGCCCAATGCCGAGGTCGCCCATGGCTCCGGTTGCCAGGTATTTGGCGGCTTCCAAACACATGATGTGCATGTCTTCCGCGGTTTTCTCGAGGGTCTCCACCTCGTCCTCGGTGAATTCGTAGTACGCCGATTCGTTCCAGTATTCGATTTTGCGGCCATTGGGCATGGTGGTGGTGGAGAAAACCAGGCCCTGTTCTTCGATCTTTTGCTTCCAGTCCGGCCTGGGCTCGGAGGGCAGTCGACGCACGCCTAGCCTCCCGAGCTTCCGCCGCTTTTGGAGCTGCTGCCAAAGCCACCCCGGCTGACGGTCCCGCCCTTGGTGCTGTAGCCGGTGGAGGACTTGGCTCCTGTTGGGACGTTCTTGGTGTAGCTCGGGTAGGCGGAACGGTTCTGGCCCACAGCAGGCACGCTGGCGCCGCGGGAGTAGAAGTACCACGCGTAGACACCGGAGCTTCGGCCCGCCGAACTGCTGTTGTTGCAGTCGTTGTCATCAACGCGCTCGCCGGTTTCCTCGTTGAAACAGACCTGGGCGTAGTCGGCTTCCTGCTCGTTGCTGGCCACGATTGCCGTAATGGTTCCGGCCAACAGCGCGGTCACGCCAAGGCCGACGACCACAGTGCGACGCTGCGAGCGCTTCTTCTTCTTGGCTGCCTCGGCCTCGCCGCGTTCGCGTTCCCTGGCGAAGGGGTCCACCACAGGCAGGGGTTGTCCTGGACGTGGAGCTCCGCCGGGGGATGCCCCCGCAGGCACCTTCTTGTTCTTTCCCGTCGCTTTGCCTTGTTGAGGGTTGCCCTGCTGCGGATTCCCCTGCTGGGGGTCGTCCTGGACAGGCGTGAAAAGCTCCGGGTGGAGTTCGGGCTTGGGCACTTGCCAAGGTGGGGGTTTGGGCGGATTGTTGCCCGCCCCGAAGTCGCTGTTGTTGTCCCTGCTGCCGCCGTTGTTGCCGGCTGCGTCAGGGCTGTCTTTCGGGCCCATGGATATCCCCCTGGATAGACCGTTGATGTGTCCGGCGCCACGCCGGACCAGAATGCTCAGAGCAAGCCTAGTCCTTGCAAGCGGTGCAGGCACGGATGACTGCGGTAAATGGGGAGAACTCCCCACTGTGGAAGCGTGTAAGGATGGAGCCATGGCGGCACCGGAGACCTACAGCAACGGCGACGACGGCGTGCTGCTGCGGCTCCCGCCGGTTCGAGGCATCGGCCGGGGACGTGTGGCGACCGGACTGGTACTGGCACTCATGCTGCCGCCCGCCGTCGAACTTTTGGTCACGGTCCTGAATTTCCGTAACTTCGCCATGACCATGCTGCTGCAGTTGGCCGTGGCGGTCGCGGTCGCCGCGATCGGCGGGTTGTGGCCTGCAGTGGTGGCCGCCGTTTTGGGCAGCTTCCTGCTGAACTATTTCTCGGCCGATCCTGTGGGATCCCTGTCCATTGCCGATCCCACCACGCTTTTCACCTTGGTGGTGTTCCTGGCAGTGGCCTGCGGTGTGGCGCTCGCTGTGGGTCTGGCCAGCCGCCGGGCCCAGGAAGCGGCACGGTCCGAAGCCGAAGCCACTGCCCTGAGTGAGTTGGCTCTCCGGATACTGAGTTCCGATGGAAGCCTGGAGACTTTCCTTGAGAAGGTCCGCGCGAACCTGGGCATGGAAGCGGTGACGTTGCTGGGCTCCGCGGCCCCGGGGGCGGCAGCCATGCCAGGGGCGGCTCCCGCATCGCAGGTCCTGGCGAGCGCCGGCCCCAACCCGCCGGTGACCCATGCCGCCGCCGACCATGCCGCCGTCGTCGATCCGCAGTACACGCTGCTGCTGCGCGGCGGACCCCTGACACCGCAACGCCAGCGGCTGCTGGCCGCCTTTGGTGCGTTCGTGGTTGCCGTGCGCGAACGGCAGCAGTTGGTGAAAAGCCGGCGGGACAATGTCCGGCTGTCCGAGGGCAATAAGATGCGGACGTCCATCCTGCGCGCCGTGTCGCATGACCTGAGGACGCCGTTGGCCGGTATCAAGCTTGCTGTCAGCAGCCTGCGCCAGGAGGACGTGAGTTTTCCTCCGGACGTGGAGCGGGAGTTGTTGGAGACCATCGAGGAATATGCGGACCGCCTGGATCATCTGGTGGACAACCTCCTGGACATGTCGCGCATTACGGCTGATGCGGTCAATCCGCTGCTGACCGGTATCGGCTGGGCTGAGGTGCTGCCGCAGGCGCTCCGGGGTGTTCCGGCCGGGCATCTCCGCAATGAACTTCCGCCCAATCTTCCGCCGGTGCAGGCCGATGCCGGCATGCTGGAGCGCGTGGTGGCCAACATCGTGGAGAACGCGGTGAAGTATGCGCCGGACTCGGATGTTGTCCTGACGGCGCGGACCGGTGCCGGTATCACCCTGGGGGACCGGCCGGCCGGCGAACTGCGGATTGTGGATCACGGCAGGGGAGTAGGCCGGGAGGAGGTCCTCACCATGTTCCAGCCGTTCCAGCGCTTCGGTGATTCGCCGGCGCCCGGACACACTGCCGGCGGTGGGATCGGGTTGGGACTCGCGGTCGCCAAGGGGTTCTGTGAAGCCATGGGCGGCAGGCTCGATGCTGAACCGACGCCGGGTGGCGGCTTGACCATGGTGGTCACTCTGCCGTTGTGGACCGGTGGCCCGCAATGACGCTGGTACTCATCGTCGAGGACGAAGCCCGGATTGCCCGCGCCATGCAGGTTACCCTCCAGGCCCACGGCTACCAGGCATTGTCCGTGGGCAACGGCGCCGACGCCCTGCAGGCCGCTGCCAAGCAACCCGTGGAGATCGTGGTGCTGGACCTCGGACTGCCGGATATGGACGGAGTGGAGATCATCCGACGCATCCGCGGCTGGAGCAGCATGCCCATCATTGTGCTTTCTGCCCGGCATGCGTCGGAGGACAAGGTGGAAGCGCTCGACGCCGGTGCGGACGACTACGTGACCAAGCCTTTCGGTTTGGATGAGCTGCTTGCCCGGCTTCGGGTCGCCTCGCGCCGTGTGGTCACCGGCCATGAGGAACCAACGCTGGCCACTGCCGACTTCCTGGTGGACTTGGCCGGCAAGAGGATCGTGAAGGATGGCGTGGAAGTCAGGCTGACGCCCACGGAATGGAACATCCTGGAACTGCTGGTCCGCAACAAGGGGAAGCTGGTGAGCCAGCAGCAGATCCTCACCCAGGTCTGGGGGCAGGCCTATGCCAAGGAAACCCAGTACCTGCGCGTGTACATCGCCCAGTTGCGCCGGAAGTTGGAGCGGGATCCGGCAGAGCCGCGCCATCTGCACACCGAAGCGGGCATGGGCTACCGTTTTGATCCTTAAAAACGTCAATTCGCGCCGGACCGTCCGTAGACTGATCCCATGAACACCGCATCCCTCCTTGCCGTCTGCCGTGTCCACCAACTGTTGCCTGATCCCGGCAACGTGGGGGTTACTGCCATGGACAAGCGTCCGGTGGAAGGTCCGGTCAAGGTCCATAAACTAGGGCTTCACGGGGACGTGCAGGCAAACCGTATTGATCACGGCGGAGAAGACCAGGCCCTGTACGCGTATTCGCAGGCGGATGCCGACTACTGGGCAGGTGAGCTGCAGCGGGAGGTGCGGGCAGGACTCTTTGGTGAGAACCTGCGGGTGTCCGGCATTGAAACCACGGGCGCCGTGATTGGTGAACGGTGGAAGATCGGCCTGGACGTGGAGGTCGAGGTGACGTCCCCCCGCGTGCCCTGCGCTACTTTCCAACGGGTCCTCGAAGAGCCGCAGTGGGTGAAGCGGTTCACGCAGGCCGGCCGCATTGGCACCTACCTCCGCGTCATCAGGACAGGGACCGTTTCTGCCGGGGACCACATTCACCGCACGTTCGTTCCGAAGCACGGCATCACCGTGGGCCAGTGGTTCAGTGAGCCGACGCCGGACGTCGTCCAGGTACTGCTGGACGCGGAGGCAGACGGCGAGATCCGACTCCAGGACGAGTACCACTCAAAGTTCGACAACGTCCTCCGCCGCCACGGCCTCTGAGGGCTCCGGGGCAGCGGTCGCGGCTGAGTGTGAACAAGCTCACCGGCCATCATGGGGGCTTAAGTCGCGGTGATGCCGCCCCGTGCCCTACACTTGAAATATCCCCCACTCCGGAAATCCCTTTATCCTGCCCAATTCTTGAGGCAGGACTGGTAAGTGTTGGGGCCCGCAATTGTGTGCGGGCATTTTCATAGGGAGAGCCGGCTAAAGAAAACGCTGTACAGACTGCTGGGATAGCAGCCAAGAGATGCAGCGGGAAGTCCTGCCATGGGATTGCGATAGCGCCGGACTTCTTGCGAGAGCAGGGCACTTTGCCTGTTTTCGCGACGAGTACTGCGGCCAAGCCCAACCGGGCCGCGCCGACTGCCCTATGGATGAGGAATTTCCCCCTATGACCGAAAATCTCAACGAAAACTTCGACGCCCAGACCCCTGAGTCCGCAGAGTCCGCTGTAGCAGCAGAGACCACCGCGCCCGCCGAAGCTGAAGCACCGGCCGCTGCCGCTGCCCCCGTCGAGAACGCTGCAGCCGAGTCTGCAGCCCCCACCTTCACCGAAGCTCCTGCTCCCAAGGCAGAAGAAACCGAAGCTCCTGCTCCCAAGGCAGAAGACGAGGAAGAAGAAGGCGTCCGCTTCGTCGATCTTGGCATCGACGGCCGCGTCCTGGCCGCCCTGCAGGATGTCGGCTACGAGAAGCCGTCACCCATCCAGGCAGCCACCATTCCGCTGCTTCTGGAAGGCCGCGACGTCGTTGGCCTTGCCCAGACCGGTACCGGTAAGACCGCAGCTTTCGCTGTTCCTGCCCTGTCCCGCCTGGCTGAACTCCACGACCTCAACGGTCCCTCACGCAAGACCCAGGCACTGGTCCTGGCCCCGACGCGTGAATTGGCCCTCCAGGTAGCCGAGGCCTTCACCTCCTACGCCAAGCACATTGACGACTTCACTGTCCTCCCGGTCTACGGTGGCTCGGCCTACGGCCCGCAGCTCGCCGGACTGCGCCGCGGTGCACAGGTTGTTGTGGGTACCCCCGGCCGTGTCATCGACCACATCGCCAAGGGTTCGCTGGACCTTTCCGAACTCCAGTACCTGGTGCTGGACGAAGCTGACGAGATGCTGCGCATGGGCTTTGCCGATGACGTTGAGCAGATCTTCCAGCAGACCCCGGAAACCCGCCAGGTTGCGCTGTTCTCTGCCACCATGCCGGGCCAGATCCGTCGCATGTCCAAGCAGTACCTGAACAACCCTGCTGAAATCTCGGTGAAGTCCAAGACCACCACGGGCGCCAACACCAAGCAGCGTTACCTCCAGGTCATGGGCCCGCACAAGCTGGACGCCCTGACCCGCATCCTTGAGGTTGAAGAGTTCGACGGCGTGATTGCCTTCGTGCGCACCAAGATGGCTACCGAGGACCTCGCCGACAAGCTGAAGTCCCGCGGTTTCCAGGCTGCCGCCATCAACGGTGACATCCCGCAGCAGCAGCGCGAACGCACCGTCGACGCACTGAAGGAAGGCCGCATCGACATCCTCGTCGCCACCGACGTCGCTGCCCGTGGCCTTGACGTTGAGCGCATCAGCCACGTCATCAACTACGACATCCCGCACGACACCGAGTCCTACGTGCACCGCATTGGCCGTACGGGCCGTGCAGGCCGTTCCGGTGACGCGATCCTGTTCATGACGCCGCGCGAGAAGTACCTGCTGCGTTCCATCGAGAAGGCAACCCGCCAGCCGGTGGAGCAGATGCACCTGCCCACCGCCGAGACCGTGAACACGCTGCGCCTTGGCAAGTTCGCCGAGCGCATCACCGAGACCCTCGCGTCCGAGGATGTTGCAGCGTTCCGCGACCTCATCTCCTCCTACGAGGAAGAGCACAACGTTCCGGCTTCCGAGATCGCTGCAGCCTTGGCCGTCATGGCCCAGGGTGGACAGCCGTTGCTCGTCAAGGAACTGCCTGCAGCTCCCGAGTACCAGAAGCGTGAGCGCTCCAAGGATGGCTTCGGTTCCCGTGGCCCGACCCGTACGCTCACCGAGGGCAACGCCACCTACCGGATCGCAGTCGGACGCCGTCAGCGCGTCATGCCGGGCTCCATCGTTGGCGCCATTGCCAACGAAGGCGGCATTTCCTCCGCACAGATTGGTGGCATCGACATCCGCTCGGACCACTCCCTGGTGGAGCTCCCCGCAGACCTCAGCCCCGAGCAGTTGCGCGCACTGTCCCGCACCCGCATCGGTGGCGAGCTGATCCACCTCGAACTGGACAACGGACGCAAGCCCAGCGGCGACCGCGGCAGCTACTCCGGTGGTGGCGGCGGCGGACGCGGTGGCTATGGCGACCGCGAAAACCGTGGCGGCGGAAACTTCAAGGGTGCCGGCGGATTCAAGAAGGACTTCCGCAAGTCCGAGGGCGGCGAGCGTACCTCCGCTGACCGTGGTGGCCGCTCCTACAGCGACCGCTCCGAGCGCACCGCGGGCAGCTTCGGCGACCGCGACCGCGGCCAGGCCAGCGGTTCCCGCTTCGGCGGCCACGGTGACGGCGCCCGCAAGCCCCGCAGTGGCGGCGAAGGCGGACACCGCGATTTCAACCGCAAGGGCAAGTGGTAAACACTTCCTGGTGGTAAACACCGCTGCATGTTAGACACTCAGTAGTTCCCGTCAGGGGGTCGGCTTTCGAGCCGGCCCCCTGCGGCATTTAACGGGGTTACATGCGCCACCGCCCCGCCGTAGGATCGAGGCACGGCTGAACGCAAGCAGCATGCAAGCAGAACGCAGGAGGGTGCTCCATGGGATTGCTGGACAACTTGAAGAAGAACCTGGGCCTTGGTGACAAGGGGCGCGGCGACCAACTACTGCACGGCGACAAAGATCACAGGGATGACACTGGGTCTGCTGCCAGCGACGCAGCTCCCGCCGAGGCCGCAGCCCCAGTAGCTCCAGCAGCCGGCACCCAGGCCGCGGAGGACGCTGCCGCCGTCGAGGTTTCAGCAGCTGACCGGGACGCCGCTGAGGCCGCGGCAGCCCAAGCGGCCCGGCAGCAGGCAGCCGCGGACGCCGCAGCGGCCCAGGAGGCCCGCCAGGAGGGCCTGGAACCCGAGGCCCCGGAAGTCCAGCCGCAGGCGCAGGAGGCGGCCGCTGAAGCTGCTGCGGGGGCCGGGCAGCCGGGACCTGTGGCCCCAAGGGTCACGGAGGTTGTGGTGGAGCAGGGAGACACCATGAGTGGGATCGCTGCCCAGTTCGGGGTGGATCTCGGAGCATTGATTGCCGCCAACGCTGACACCGTCCCCAATCCGGACCAGATCTACCCGGGACAGGTGCTCCGACTACCCTGATGTGAACCGCCAAAGGGGCAGCGGCGACTGCTGGCGGCGCGAAATATAGATCAGGAAAAATGCGTCTTCGCAAATTGTGTCGACGCCGATTTTCCGCGTTCTTTCGCCGATTTGTAGCTTCTGAAAACGTCCGGTAGAGTATTTACTCGTTGCCCCCCTAGCTCAGTGGTAGAGCGCGTTCTTGGTAAGAACGAGGTCACCGGATCGATTCCGGTGGGGGGCTCTGAATGAGGGCCTGTGTCAAGGCGGTTTTTGACCGGCTTGACACAGGTTTTTCTCATTCGTGGCGGTGTAGCTCAGTTGGTTAGAGCGCACGACTCATAATCGTGAGGTCGGGAGATCGAGCCTCCCCACCGCTACAGAGCAAGACCCCGCAGCTTTCGCCTGCGGGGTCTTTTTTCGTTCCGTGGGACAGAATGGGTTCATGAGCCGAATCGCAATCATTGGCGGCCACGGGAAAGTGGCCCTGCATCTGTCCCGCATTCTCAGTGGCGAAGGTCACGACGTCACGTCTCTCATCCGAAATCCCGATCATGTGGCAGATGTCACGGAAACCGGCGCCAACGCGCAGGTGCTTGATGTGGAAAACTCGACGACGGCGGAACTCGCCCAGGCACTCGACGGCCACGACGCCGTGGTCTGGTCAGCGGGGGCCGGCGGGGGCAACCCGGACCGGACCTACGCCGTGGACCGCGACGCAGCCATCCGCTCGATGGACGCCGCCGCAGAGGCAGGCATCAAGAGGTACGTCATGGTTTCCTACATCGGCGCGGCGACGGACCACGGAGTGCCCGCTGACAACCCATTCTTCGCCTATGCGGAGGCCAAAGCAGCGGCTGACGACTACCTGCGTGCAACCGACCTCGACTGGACCGTCCTGGGCCCGGGAGCCTTGACCGACGAGCCTGCTACGGGCCTGATCCAGACGGACCCCGAGAACCCCGGCAGCGGCACGCAGACGTCGCGGGCCAACGTTGCGTTGGTCACGGCGGCTGTCCTGGAACTGCCCGGCACCATCCACCGGACCATTGCGTTCAAGGATGGGACCGCGGACGTGGTGGACGCCCTGACGGAGGACTGACCCGGAAACGGAGGCGCTGACCGTTAGTCCGCGTGGACTGTCTGCACTGCGTGGACTGTTTGCACTCCCGGGATATGTTGGTAGGGAACTTTTTCGGCTTCGCCCGGGGGAGGGCCTTACAACGTCTGGGGAAGCAGGAACATGGATCAGTTGGCGCTCATTGTCGGATTGCTGCTTGCAACGGTGGTGGCAGTGGGCCTGGGGGACCGGCTCCGGCTTCCGTATCCGGTCCTGATGCTGCTGCTGGCTGTGGCGTTGACGTTCATCCCGGGCTTTCCTGAGTTTGAGATCTCCCCTGAGCTGATCCTGCCGATCTTCCTTCCGCCCCTCCTGTTTGCCACGGCCCAGAAGAGTTCCTGGGCTGTCTTCAGGGTGCGGTGGCGGACGCTCCTGCTCCTGGCCGTAGCCCTTGTGGTGGTCTCCACAGCTGTTGTAGCTGGTGCTGCCTGGCTCATGATCCCGGGCATCGGTATTCCCGCGGCCATCGCTTTGGGTGCCATGGTGGCCCCGCCGGACCCCGTTGCCGTTGAGTCGGTAGCCGGCCGCGTCCACATGCCGCGCCGCCTCATCACGGTCCTGCAGAGCGAAGGACTCTTCAACGACGCCGCGGCCATCGTGATCTTCCAGGCCGCCGTGGCCGCCACCATGTCCGGCAAGGAAGTGGGCCCGGAGGTCATCCCGCAGTTTGTCATCGGAGCCGCGCTGGCCGTGGTGATCGGCATCGCCATGGGTTGGCTGACCAAGTTCATCACCAAGCTGGTCACGTCCATGGTGGCCCGCAGTGCCGTCACCCTGGTGGTGCCGTTCGCGGCTTACATCCTCGCGGAAGAGTTGCACGCCTCAGGTGTGGTGGCCGTCGTCGTCACCGCCTTGGAGTTGCAGCGCCATACGCGGCCGCAGGATGCCGCTGAACGCATCACGCGGACGGCGTTCTGGGACGTGGTGGAACTGCTTGCCACGGGGCTGGCCTTCGGCTTGGTGGGACTGGAAATCCGTCACGTTATCCGGGACGAGGGGACTGCGATCTTTGGGATGATCGGCATGGCCGTGGTCATCTGCATCCTGGTGTTCGTTGTCCGGTTCCTGTGGCTGGGCTTGCTTGCCCTGACGGCCCGGAGGCGCAGGAACCTGCTGCAGCCCACCTCACCCAAGGAAGTGCTGATCCTGACGTGGTGCGGAATGCGAGGCCTGGCTACGTTGGCTTTGGCGTTGGCGCTTCCCTTGACCCTGCCGGATGGCAGTGATTTCCCGGCGCGGCACGAGATCCTGGTGATTGCCTGCGCCGTCCTCCTGGCAACCTTGGTGCTTCCCGGCCTCACCTTGCCATGGCTCATGCGGGTGCTCAAGGCCACCGAGGACGGAACGCACGAGCAAGATGCCGCCAAGGTCCTGGCCAAGCGCGCCCAGTCTGCTGCAGTAGCCGCGTTGAAGGACCACGACCTGATGAAGGAACTCCCGGCGGAGAAGGTGGCGCTGGTCAAGGAAAAGATGCGCCGGCTGCATGCGGAACTGCTCGATGGCACACTGCAGAATGAGACGGTTGCTGAAAAGCGCAAGCGTGGACGGGAGTTGTCCATCGCGGTGCAGACCATCGCCCTGGATGCTGCACGGCAGGAAGTGGTGGCGGCCCGGAACGAGCTGGGTACCGACCCGGAAGTGGCAGATCGCGTGCTGAGGCAGCTGGACCTGCGCACCATGTCGATGCCGGACTAGGTCACTGCAGTCTCGTGTTTCGGCAGCGACGCGGGGTACAGGTCCAAAGCATGTTCCTCGACATAATCCAGTGCGTGCCGGATCGCGCCGAGGGACACGATCCCGTCTCCCAGAGGTGAGGTTGCCAGTCGCGGGGGAGTGAAGGTGAACTCCGTCATCTTTTCCTCTATGCCCGGAATCAACGCGTGGGCTGAGGCTGCCACGGCCCCGGCTATGACCACCAGCTCGGGGTTGACCAACGTACTGACCGAGCCGATGACCCGGGCCATGCGTTGCGCCAGGCGATCCAGGGCCGTACGGGCGGGCCCGTCTCCGTCCGCGGCTGCAGTGAAAACCATCTCAGCGGTCAAGGCTTCAGGATTCCCGCCGCACAATGTACGCAGCGTCGTTGTCGGGTTGCTGTCCATGGCTTCCCGTCCCCACAGCGCAGCGTAGTGGGCAATGCCGTAGGTGTCGCCCACCCCGTCCACGTGGTCGAGATATCCCAATTCACCAAAGCCACCCAGTTGCCCGTGGAGCAGGCGGCCGGATTCCATGATGCCTGAACCCAGGCGGTCACCGGCCAGCATGACCACAAGGTTGTCCACTCCCTGTGCGGTCCCTTGCCACCGTTCAGCAAGGGCCGCGAGGTTGGCGTCGTTTTCCAGGAGGACGTGCCAGCCGTGCCGCTCGGACACTATCCGGCGGACATCGAAGGATTTCCAGAATTCCTGCGCCCTGAGTACCTCGCCGTCGCGGCTGACCGGGGCGGCCACTCCGACGGACACCGCGAGAACGGAATCAGCAGCAACGCCGGCTTTCTTCAGGGCCTCTGCGGCGATCCTGTCCAGCACGTCGGCGCGTTCGTCGGCCGGGACGTTGTAAGTACGGAATGGCATGGTGACCTGGGACAACGCTGTTCCGGCCATGTTCGCCACGATCGTGGTGATCTTGGTGGCGCCGATGTCGATTCCAAGCACGCTGGCCGCACCGTCGTCGAAAACAAAGCGGCGTGCGGGCCTGCCTTTGACGTATTCGCCCGTACCCCGCTGGTTTTCAAGTTCCTGCAGCCATCCGAGGCGGACCAGTTCGTCGCAGATCGATATGACCGTTGCACGTGAGAGCCCGGTGGAATCCATGAGTTCCGTCCCGGTGAGGACGCCGGCGCCACGCATTGCCTTCAGCATTGCGCCGGCGTTGACCCGGCGCACCAGCTGTGTTGATGGTGCAGTCCCAGTCACCATGGGTACTCCGAACTCTTGGGGCAGTCAGCCGGGGAATGATAGAACGATCTCTCTAAATTTAGTACATAAATTTAGATGACGACGGATTTCGTCTAAAAGCTTGACCCTGTGGCGCCGGTCACTCAAACTTGCGATAGGTCATAAATTTATCTCCTATCTAAACTTCGGGCTGGTGGTCAGTAACCGCCGCCCGATGCACGGCGGCCGCTGAGGTCCGCACGACGAAAGGACCACGGAGTCTGTGAAACCTACGCGCAAGAAACGCCTGGCGGCGGTGACCCTGGGGCTGGCCCTGCTGGCAGGCCTCCTCACGGGGTGCACCGGAGACCAGGGCAAGGAGACCATCCGGTTTACGTTCAGCAAACGTGAAGCCATTGGTTTCATGACCAAGCTCGTTGCCGACTACAACGCTTCGCAGAACGACACCGAGGTGGTCCTGGACACTTCGGGCGTGGACGTGGTGTCCGCCAGCTTCGTACGTGGAAATCCGCCGGACATTGCCCTCGCAAACTACAACATGGAGACGTCCCGCTTTGTTCAGCGCGGCGCGTTGAGCGACCTCTCCGGCACGGACGCCGCGTCCAGGATCCGGGAGGATCTCCAACCGCTCATGGACCAGTACGGCACCTACCAGGACCGGACCAGCGCCCTTCCCTATTCGGTGATGGCATCGTCGGTGATCTACAACAAGGAGATCTTCGCGGCCAACAACATCAAGGTGCCCACTACCTGGAGCGAATTGATCGCCGCATGCGAGCGGCTCAAGGCGGCTGGAGTCACACCCTTCTATGCCACCTGGAAGGATGACTGGACCATAGCCCAAGGGTGGTTCGACTACTCTGTGGGCGGTCAGGTGGACACCCTGGACTTCTTCGACAAACTCGCCGCTGAAGGCACGGAAGTGGGTCCGGAATCGTCGGTTTCCTTCCAAAAGGACTTCGAGCAACCAGTGGCCAAGATGCTGAAGCTGGCCACGAGCTACGTCAATAAGGACGCTGCGAGCCGGGCCTACGGTGACGGCAACCTGGCGTTCTCCCAAGGCAAAGCAGCCATGTACCTGCAGGGGCCGTGGGCTTTCAGTGAGATCGCCAAGACCGCCCCTGATCTGAAGCTCGGAACCTTTCCGCTGCCGATGACAGACGATCCGCAGGACCTGCGGGTCCGCGTCAATGTGGACCTTGCGGCCTGGATACCTGAGGCGTCCAAGCACAAGGACGCTGCGCGCGACTTCCTCGAGTACCTCTACAAGCCCGAGGTGATTGACGCCTACAACAAGTCGCAGTTGGGGTTCACGCCCACCAAGGAGTCTGCGGTTACCCCGGATCCCCGGATTGAAGGGATGGTGCAGTATTACGACGCATCCCAGGTCTACCAGGGTCCGTCCGTGCTGGTACCCCGCACCATCCCGATCATGAACTACACCCAAGCACTCGTGTTCGGCGCCAAGCCGGAATCCACCCTCAGCACGCTCGACGCAGATTGGGCGCGCCTGGCGTTCCGCCAGTAGTGCCGAACCAGGGAGTCAACATCATGTCCATCATCACTACCCCCACCACGTCCGGGCAGGGCGGCCCGCAAAGGGACCCCAAGCATGCCGGCCGGAAGCAAAACCGTCCCCAGCGGAACGGTCACCAGCGAGGCAACAGGCGCCGGGTTGAGCCGATCTTCTACCTTTTCCTGGTGCCCAGCCTTGTTCTGTTCACCTTGGCCATCACCGTTCCGGGCATCATCGGCATCTTCTTCAGCTTCACTGACTCCATTGGAATCGGTGACTGGGAGTTCGTTGGCCTGACCAACTACATCGCCATCTTCAGTGATCCCGCGATCCTGCAGAGCTACCTGTTTACCTTCGGGTTCTCCATCGTGACGGTGATTGCGGTCAACGTCGTGGCGTTCCTCCTCGCCGTCGGGCTGACGTCGCGCATCCGGATGAAGTCGGCACTGCGGACCATCTTCGTGATTCCGATGGTGGTTTCGGGCATCATCATTGCCTACGTCTTCAACTTCCTTTTTTCGAACTCCCTGCCGTCGCTGGGTGCTGCGGCCGGGATCCCTTGGTTGGAAAGCAGCCTGCTGGCCAATCCGGATCTGGCATGGGTGGCCATTGTGCTGGTGACGGCCTGGCAGGCCGTACCGGGCGCGCTGCTGATCTATATCGCAGGCCTCGTGGCAGTGCCGGGGGATGTGTATGAGGCCGCGGAAATCGACGGCGCCAGCAAGTTCCAGCAACTGGTGAAGATCACGCTTCCCCTGGTCTCCGGCTACGTGGTCATCAACATCATTCTCGGTTTCAAAGGGTTCCTTAATGCGTACGACATCATCGTTGGCCTGACCAACGGTGGTCCGGGAACCTCAACCCGAAGCATCGCGATGACTGTTATCTCGGGCTTCAACGGCGGCGACTACGCCTACCAGATGGCCAACGCGACGATCTTCTTCGTGGTGGCCATCGTGATCTCTCTCGTACAGCTTTCGCTGACCCGCGGACGGAATGCACTCTGATGACCAACGAATCGATGACCAAAAAATCCAGCTCCACAGTCGAACGGGTGAATTGGCCCGCCACCACCATCCTGGTCCTGTGCGCGGTGACCGTTCTCCTTCCCCTGTATGTCACTGTCTCCATGGCGTTCAAGACCCAGGGCCAGGCGGTGGATGGCAACGCCTTCTCCTTCCCTGCCCCCTTCAGCCTTGACGGCTTTGTCCAGGCCTGGACGCTGACGAACTTCCCTGTGGGCGCCGCGATGTCCTTGCTGGTGACTGCGGGAACCGTGGTGGCCACCATCATCCTGGCGGCCTTTGCTTCGTATGCGATCGTGCGCAACTGGGAGCGCCGTCTGTTCCGGTACTCGTTCTTCTACCTGCTGGGGGCAATGTTCATTCCCTTCCCGGTGGTGGCCCTGCCACAAATCCAGCTCACGGGTCGCTTGGGACTGGATAATCCTTTCGGTGTGATCCTGTTGGCCACCATGTTCCAGCTGAGCTTCAGCGTCCTCCTGTTCACCGCATTTCTCCGTTCCATCCCGATGGAATTGGAAGAGAGTGCAAGGATCGACGGCGCTACCACTTGGCAGACCTTCTGGAAGCTGATCTTCCCGCTCCTGGCACCGATGAGCGCCACCGTGGGAATCTTTGCCTTCCTTTATGCGTGGAATGACTTCATGATGCCGTCGCTGATCATTTCAGACCCTTCCCTGCAGACACTTCCAGTGCGGCAAAACCTGTTCCAGACCCAGTTCAGCAACAACTACCACGTGTCCTTCGCGTCCTACCTGATGGCGATGGCCCCGGCGATTATCGCCTACCTGTTTACGCAGCGGTGGGTCATGGCAGGGGTTACCCAGGGGGCCGTAAAGGGTTAGGCCTGTTGACCTGCGACGTCCGGCCGTTTCATACTGGTCCGGGATATAAATTTAGATACTAAATCAAAGGAGTTTCGTGAGCACTTCCGCCACTCAGGCACACCGTACCGATGTAGATCGCATGGCCGACCCCAACTGGTGGCGCCAAGCGGCTGTCTATCAGATCTATCCCCGCAGCTTCCACGACGCCAACGGCGACGGACTCGGCGACATCAAGGGCATCACCGCCAAGGTTCCCTACCTCAAGGAACTGGGTATTGACGCCGTCTGGCTGAGCCCCTTCTACCCCTCAGCGCTCGCTGACGGCGGCTACGACGTAGATGACTACCGCAATGTTGATCCGAAGCTGGGCACGCTGGAGGACTTCGACGAGATGGTTGAAGCCCTGCACGCCGCCGGCATCAAGATCGTGGCGGACATCGTCCCCAACCATTCCTCCGACCGCCATGAGTGGTTCAAGGAAGCTTTGGCTTCACCCAAGGGCTCCGCTGCCCGCGAGCGCTACATCTTCCGTGACGGCCGGGGCGAGAACGGCGAGCTGCCGCCGTCGGACTGGGATTCCGTCTTTGGCGGCCCCATCTGGGATCGCATCACCGAGCCGGATGGCACTCCCGGCCAGTGGTACCTGCACATCTTTGCCAAGGAGCAGCCGGACTTCAACTGGGACAACCCGGAAATCCGTGAGGACTTCCTGAAGACCCTGCGTTTCTGGTCGGACCGCGGCGTTGATGGTTTCAGGATCGATGTAGCCCACGGCATGGCCAAGGATCTGTCCGAGCCGCTGCCCATGAAGGCTGACCTCGAAGCCAAGGCCCACGGAACCGATGGCTTCACCGATGGTTCCCACCCGTTCTGGGACCGCGATGAGGTCCACGAGGTCTACGCGGAGTGGCGCAAGCTCTTCAACGAGTACAACCCGCCCCGTACGGCTGTCGCCGAGGCCTGGGTCCACGAGTCCCGCCGCGCCCGCTATGCCAGCCCCGAAGGACTGGGGCAGGCGTTTAATTTCGATCTCCTGCAGTCCGACTTCGACGCTGCATCCTTCCGGAAAATCATCACGGACAACTTGGTGGCAGCCAAGGAATCGGGCGCTTCGTCCACGTGGGTTTTCTCCAATCACGACGTCGTCCGCCACGCCACGCGGTACGGCCTGCCCAAGGGCGGCTCCGTTGCGCAGGGGACCAATGCGGCACAGGACATTACCGGCGGCAAGCCAAAGGGCCAGGATGGCAAGGGCTGGTTGTTGGCCGGCGCACCGGCTGAAGAGCTCGACGTCGAACTTGGCTTGCGTCGTGCCCGCGCCGCGACGCTGTTGCTGCTTGCGCTTCCCGGCTCGGCCTACCTTTACCAGGGTGAAGAGCTCGGGCTGCGTGAAGTCTCGGAAATTCCTGACTCCGAACGCCAGGACCCGTCCTTCTTCCGCAACCCGGGCGTGGAAATCGGGCGCGACGGTTGCCGCGTGCCGCTGCCGTGGACAGCGGAAGGCCCGTCGTTCGGCTTCGGTGCGGGTATGGCGCACCTTCCGCAGCCGGAGTGGTTCAAGGATTACGCAGTATCCACCCTGGACGGCGTGGACGGTTCCACGCTGGAGCTTTACCGCAAGGCGTTGGGCCTGCGCAGCGAACTCCAGACGGACGAGGAGCTTGAATGGGTTGAGACCGGCAACCAGGACCTGCTGCACTTCAGCCGCCCCGGTGGCTGGCACACCGTCACCAACTTCGGCGGCGAACCTGTTGAGCTGCCTGAAGGCGACGTGGTGGTAGCCAGCGGTCCGTTGGAGAACGGCAAGCTGCCGTCCGACACCACTGCCTGGGTTGTCAGCAACGCGTAAGCGCTGCGGCAGAATACTGAAGTTATGACGAATGCGAACGGGCGGGGACGCCTCATCTATGGCTGCATGGGACTCGGCGGCCCGTGGGACGGCACGTCCTATGGCGCAGCTGAAATCGATCAGGCCGGCGCGGTGGTCGACGCCGCCTTGGGCATCGGAATTGAGCTCTTCGATCATGCGGATATCTACCGCAGTGGAAAGTCCGAGGCCGTTTTCGGTGAAGTCCTTGCCCGTTCGCGGGGCCTGCGTGAGAAGATCCAGCTGCAAACCAAGTGCGGCATCAGGCTGGGGGAGCGTGGGCTGGAAACGCATTACGACCTCAGCCGGGAAGCCATCCTTGAGCGGGTCAACGGGAGCCTGAAGCGGCTCCAAACGGACTATGTGGACGTGCTGCTGCTGCACCGCCCCGATCCGTTGATGGACCCGCGCGAGGTGGGGGACGCCGTCGGCCAGTTGATGGCGGAAGGCAAGGTACGGCAACTGGGTGTGTCCAACATGTCCGGTGCGCAGATCGCGCTCCTGCAGGATCAGTTGGAGACACCCCTGGTGGCGAACCAGTTGGAAATGAGCCTGCTGCGCCGGGACTGGCTGGAGAGCACGGTACTGGTAAACCATGCGGAGGGGCTGGGCTACAGCTTCCCCCACGGGACTCTTGAGCACTGCATGGCCAAAGGCATTGAACTGCAGGCGTACGGGTCCCTGGCGCAAGGGCGGTACACGGGTGCGAAGTCTGAGGAGCTGTCACCGGCCGAGTTGGCTGTAGCGGAGATGCTGGAACAGCTGGCGGGGGAGAAGGACACCACGCCGGAATCAGTACTGCTTGGCTGGCTGATGAAACACCCGGCCCGCATCTCGCCGGTGGTTGGGACCACCCATCCCACCCGGATCGCGGCATGCGCCGACGCCGCAGTTGTCGCGAAAGAGATGACCCGGGCCGAGTGGTACGGACTGTGGGTGGCAGCGCGCGGAAACAACATCCCCTAACCCCCGTTTTAACCCAACTGAGTCGCAGTTGTGCGCGTTATGACCTCTCAAAACGCACACTACTGCGACTTAGTTGGGTGCGAACAGCAACACATGGAGTGCGCCTACGATGCGTGGCTGATCGGGGCCACCACCGAGTAAGTGCTCGAGTCGCCCTGGATTGCCTGGCTGGGCTTTCCGTCGATGCTTACCGGAATGTCCCCGGCGATGGTCACGCGGTTAAGCTTGCGCGGCTGGCCATCGTAGTTGTCCGGGGCGTAGTGCTGGGTGATGCGGTTATCGAACAGAACCACCTGGTTGGGCTCCCAGTTCACCCGGACCACGTTCTCCGGACGCGTTACATACGCCTGCAGCAGACGGATGATGTCCTTTGACTCGGTGTTGGACAGCCCCACAATCCGGAGCCGCTGCGCGAAGCCCCCAATGAACAATCCGCGCTCGCCGGTCAAAGGGTGGACCCGTACCACGGGGTGGGCGGTCTCGAACTTCAGGCGCGTGAACTCCTTGCGACGCTCTTCGGCGTTGGAGTGCTCCAGATTCTTGGGCACGGAGTAGTCGTAGTCATTGGTGTGGATGGCCCACAGGTTGTCCGCGAAGCTGCGCAGTTCCTCCGGGAGGTCCCGATATGCGCCGGCCGAGGACGCGATCAACGTCTCGCCACCGTACGCCGGAAGGTCAATGCTGCGCAGTGTGGAAGCCTGCGGCGGGTTGACCACAAACGTGACGTCCGTGTGCCAGTTGTTCGCCGAGCCGTTCTCGCTGTCAACGGGAAGGACGTTCTCTTCGCCGTCTACCGAAGCAACCGTGGGGTGCGCCTTGGTCAGTGGCCCAAAGTGCGAAGCGAACTTCACTTGGGCTTCGTCGGTGAGAATGTTGGCCTCACGGAACACCAACGCTTTGTGCTCGTTGAGCGCTGCCCTGATCTGGGCCACGGTGTCCTCGCTGAGGTCTCCGCTGATGTCCAGCCCGCGGATTTCGGCGCCGATGCGGGAGCCCAGCTTGGCGAATTCGAGTTTGGTTTCGGTGATGACGGTCATGATCTGTTTCCTTACTGGTTGTGATGGATCGAGCAGTGATGGATTGCGGCGGATGCCGCGTGGGTGGGTCAGGAAGCGGCGGCACCAACAGCGGTGCGCCAGCGGGAGAAGTGCCGCTCAAGGGCGACGAGCAGGAAGTTCACGCCCAGCCCCAACAAGGACACAGTGAGGATGCCTGCGTACATATCAGGGATCAGGAAGCTGCTCTGCGCGTTCACGATCAGATACCCCAGACCGGCCTTTGCTCCTACCATTTCCGCGGCGATCAGCACCAGGATCGATGCGGTGCCGGCCATACGGATACCCGTGAAAATGGTGGGCACGGCGGACGGGAGAATGACTTTCTGGAAGAGGCGGAAGCTGTTGAGCCCCAGCGAGCGCGCCGCCCTGATCAGGAGCGGGTCCACGGTCTTCACACCGGCAATGGTGTTCAGGAGGACCGGGAAGAACGCGGCGTAGGCAACAATGCTGATCTTTGACTCCTCGCCAATGCCCAGCAGCAGCGTAAACACCGGCAGCAAAGCCAGCGCAGCGGTGTTGCGGAACAACTCCAGCAGCGGGTTCAGGACCGAGTTCAACCGCCCGTACCAGGCGATGAGCAGGCCCAGCGAGACACCTGCCACCAGTGCGGCGCCGAAGCCTGCCACCGAACGGGTGAGGCTGGCAGCGATGTGGCCTTGGATGGTGCCGGCCTCGAAGAGCTTGCCCCACGCCAAAAGTACTTCGTGCAGCGGCGGAAGGAACACCCGCGTGGAGGGGCTGGCCAAGTACGTCGGTCCGAGCTCCCAGAGCGCCAGGAACGCCAGGATGGCTGCGGACTTCCAGAGAAGTGAACCTGCCGCCGCGGCCACCCGTCGCACTCTGCCGGGTACCGTCGTCGTGCCGTCCGCAGCATCCTGCGGTGAACGCTCGACGGCGGCAGTTGGGTTTGACTCTTTGCCCGCCGTGGGCGTCGCTTCTGTATGAATGAGCGTGGTGGTCATCAGGCCGCGCTCCTTTCCGTGATGGTAGTTGCGGGTTCGTCCGGCGCGCTGCCGTCCGGGAGGATCTTGCGGTGGCCGGCGTCCTGGGCGCGGCGGACTTCATCGTGCAGGAGCGTCCACACCTGATGGCGGTGTTCCACGAAGGCAGGGTTGGAACGGATGTCCTCCTCGCCGTCACGGTCCGGAATGCTGATGTCCACAATTTCCTTGAGCCGGCCCGGCCGTGCGCTCAGGACAGCGACGCGCTCGCCGAGGTACACGGCCTCGTCAATGCCGTGGGTGATGAAGACGATGGTCTTGCCGGTGGCTTTCCAAATCCTGAGAAGCTCATCCTGCAGCTGCTCGCGCGTCTGGGCATCCAGGGCGGCGAACGGTTCGTCCATCAGCAACACGTCCGGCTCATAGGCCAGGCTGCGGGCAATGGCCACGCGTTGCTTCATACCGCCGGAAAGCTCATGCGGATAGCGGTCCTCGAAGCCCGCCAGGCCTACGAGTGCCAGATATTCACTGGCCTTCGCGGCCCGCTCGCGGCGGTTCAGCTTCCTGCCGTCCGGGCCCACTCCTTCAAGTCCGATCGAGACGTTGGCAGATGCTGTCCGCCACGGGAACAACGCGTATTGCTGGAACACCACGGCACGGTCCTTGCCCGGCCCGGTGACGGGCTTGCCATCCACCAGCACCTCACCGGAGGTCGGCGTGGAGAGTCCTGCCAGCAGGTCCAGGAGGGTGGTCTTTCCGGAACCGCTGGGCCCCACGAGGGTGAGGAACTCGCCGTCGCGGACTTCCAGGCTGAGGGAATCGATGGCGGTGAGCCGGGTGGCGCTGGTTGTTTTGGTGGCCCGGACCGTGAACTCTTTGGTGACGTTCCGGAGGCTGATTTTCGCGGTCATGGTCATCCCTTCTTCCCGGCGAGCTCGTTGAACCCGTTCGTGTAGTACTTGGACGGCGTGAGCTTGTCCTTGACGATTCCCGATGCGTTGAGCCAGGCCTCCCAGCGGGTGAAGTCTACGTCTGTGATCACACCGTTGTTCGGAACACCCGGGCTCTTCCAGAACTTCAGGTTGGCCGTGCTCTCATTGCGGCCGCGGCTCTCGATGATCTTGGTGTACCGGGCAATGACCTCATCACGGGGCGTGTCGGTGGCCCATTTGAGTGCTTTGGCGATGGCCGTGGTGAAGGTGCGGGTGGTGGTGGGGTTTTTCTCAATGAAGTCGTTCCGGAGCACGATCTGCCCGCCGGCGAACGTGCCGAAGAGCTCGTAGTCGTTGAACAGCGACCTCAGTCCACCGGCTTCTATGGCCCGGTCCTGCAGGACGCCGCCCAAAGTTCCCACGTCCACCTGACCGCGGCGGATGGCTTCTTCGGTGTCATTTGGCGCCAGGGGGACCAGCTGGACCTGCTTGACCTCGTCCTGGCTGAGGCCGTTCTTGGTCAGGTAGGTGTTGATGACGGCTTCGTGGTGTGCGCCGAGGGTGTTGACCGCGATCTTCTTGCCGATCAGGTCCCGGGGTTCCTTGATGGTGCTGTCCGCCTTGACGTAGTAGCCGCTGAAGTTCTTTTCATCGGCGCCGTAGTAGTTGATAACGCCCTTGACGGGAGCCCCGGCCTCGACCAGCTTGGTGACGGCACCGGTGAACGCCCCGCCGAAGTCGGTCTGGTTGGTGGCCGCTGACTGGATGTCCTGCGGCCCGCTGGTGGTGTTGCCCACCCACTTCAGCTTGACGTCGCCCAGGTAACCGAGGTCCTCGGCCAGTTCCGGGAAGGTGACCTGGTTGGCCCAGCCCTGGTAGCGGAGTTCTGTGACCTCGTTGCCGGCTTGACCGCCTTGACCGGCTTCAGCTGCACCGCCGCAGCCGCTCACCGTCAGCGCTAGTACGACGGCGGCCGCGACGCTCAGGAGGGGCAGATGCAGTTTCATGGGAGCTACTTTCGATGGATTGCGATGTGGTGGGCAGCCGGCTGACGCAAGAGCTTGGGAACCCGTGCAACGGCTTGGGAACGATGAAAGCCCATCCCGGTGGTGCGTGGGAAGCGCTGGGGTAACGCCTGGAAACGCTGCGAAACAGCCCGAAACAGGGCGAAATCCTGGGCCATTCCCGGCAATCGGAGGACACAAAGACGCCGCGTTGAGCCTTGTGAACAACAGCGACAGGTGGGCAGGGTGTGACTGGCCCGTACCGCCGTCGGACCTTCATACTGTTGGAGCCCACAGTCATATGGGGTTTAGTTCGTATTGATCCTCACAACCGGCCGTATTTCTTCGCCCTGTGAGCCGCCGGGCGGATACGGTAGATACATGACGTCTAGCATCGCCGCCGAGTCCATTCGGCCTACCCGCAACATTCCCGCTGATATCGCCCGTTCCTGGCTCCTTGTGAACGCCATGAAAACGGAGCTCTTTGACGAATCTGCGGGTTCACGGGCAGACGCCATCATCCTGGACATCGAAGACGCCGTGGATCCTTCCCAGAAGGACCAGGCGCGCGAGAACGTCGTTAACTGGCTGACCGCCGGTGGCCAGGCATGGGTCCGCATCAATGACGCCACCAGCCCGTTCTGGGCCGACGACCTCGCCGGTCTCCGCGGCACCCCTGGCCTGCTCGGCGTGATGCTGGCCAAGACCGAATCCGCTGACCAGGTCACCGAGTCCTACCACCGCATGGACGGCAAGACTCCCGTGATCGCTCTGGTTGAGTCTGCCCTCGGCATCGAGGAAGCCAACCACATTGCCCGTGCCCAGGGTGCCTTCCGACTTGCTTTCGGATCCGGCGACTTCCGCCGCGACACCGGCATGGCGGCTACCCCCGAGGCCATGGCCTACCCGCGCGCCAAACTGGTTGTTGCCAGCCGCGTGGGCAACCTGCCGGGCCCCATCGATGGCCCCACCGTCGGCACCAACCACCCCATCCTGCGCGAGCAGACCGGCATCACTGTGACCATGGGCATGACCGGCAAGCTGTGCTTGGCCATCGATCAGACCACCGTGATCAATGAGGTCATCAGCCCTACGCCGTCCGACGTCGCCTGGGCCACCGACTTCATGAACGACTTCGAAGCCAACGGCCGCGTCATCCGCGACGGTTCGGACCTCCCGCGTTTGGGCCGTGCTGAGAAGATCATGAAGCTCGCAGTGGCTTTCGGAGTCCAGCCTTCCCTGTAAGGATGCTGGTTCACGGAGTCGTTTGGGACTCCTCGTCGCCGGCGTTGAAGTTGTTCGCGCCGGATGGGGAGTTCAGTGAGATTGCGTTGGCCCGGGGCTCAGCCCTGGGCCTGCGCGTTATCCCCGGTTTGTGGTGCCTGGGCCATACCAAGGTCCACGGTCCGGGGGACCGTACACACGTCCCTTGCCGCAGCAGTTCCCCGGCGGAGCGTGGCAAGCAATGCGGGGCCTGCCTTGCCCGCGACGATTCCCGGCTCATGCACGACTTCCATCGCGGCACCTCCGTGCCCACAGGCCTGCGGGCCTACCTGATGCAGCCGCACTGGCTCTACGTGGCTACTTTCGCGAACGGTGCCACCAAAGTGGGTACGGCCTCCGCGCAGCGCAAATGGAACCGACTGGCCGAGCAGGGGGCCGTGCACGCTTCCTACGTGGCCCACGCCGAGGACGGCCGTGTTGTCCGCATCCTCGAGGACATGGTCACACGCGAGCTCGGCCTCGTCCAACAAGTCCGTTCCGCGTCCAAGGCCGCCGGCCTCGTGGAGCCGCGTGCCGGCGTCGAGCTTTCGGCGTTGAACCGTCAGCACGCCGGGCGGGTGCGCGGGTTGCTGGGCGGGCTCGCGATGACCGGCTACTCCGTTGTGGAGGAAGAGTGGGACCGGCCTGCGCTGGCGGACCGGCTTTGTGATGCTGCCGGCGACGGGCGTCGCCACCCATACCCCGTAACGTTCGACGCCGGCGGGCACGGTCTGCGGGTCCGCGCACTGTCCGGGGCCATCGCCTTGGCAGGTCTTCCCGACGCTTCGGGTGCAGAGGTGGAGGGCAGCTTCGTGGCAGACCTGGGCGCGTTGAAGGGCCGCAAGATCGAGTTCGGCCCGCACCTCACGGACATCCCGGCCCTGCAGGACTCCCTTTTCTAACGCCCGTCTTTCAGTTGAGATCCACCCCCTCGGCAACACCTTCCCGTTGTGGGGCCCGCTTTGCGGGGTATTTCGTGTTCTGGGGGCGCAGAGCGGGCCCCGCAACTTAAGGGGGCGCAGAGCGGGCCCCGCAACGGCCCGGCCCCAACCCACCCGGTAGACTTGGACGGTGCTGAACGAATTCTGGGCCACCGCCTCCACCTCCTACAAAGCGCTGGTTTTCGGCGCCATGGGGTTGATCGCCGTCGGGCTCATCCTGTCCATCGTGGGGAACACGTCCGGCAACCAAGGGCTGGCCATGGCTTCGTTGCCCGTCATTGGCGTGGGGCTGCTCCTCCACGTCACGGGTCTCGTCATTCGCGGCCAGAAGATCCGTAAGAGCTACAAGAAGTAGAGGCCACCCAAAGAAGGCGCTGCCTCCAAGCCCTCGCGGCCCGATAGGGTTGGAGCATGAGTATCAATCCGGACCTGCAGGGCCGAAGCTACCCTGCCGCAGAGGTATATGACGTCGGCCGCGAAAAGATCCGCGAGTTCGCCAAGGCTGTGAAAGCCAACAACCCGGCACATTTCGATGTGGAGGCCGCCAAGGCCTTGGGACACAGCGACCTCGTAGCACCGCCAACGTTCGCCATCATCGTTGCCCAGCGTGCTGATGCCCAGCTGGTGGAGGACCCGGAATCGGGCATCGATTTCTCCCGCGTGGTCCACGCTGACCAGCGGTTCACGCACCACCGCCCCATCGTCGCCGGTGACCAGCTGGTAGCCGAACTTCATGTGGACGGCGTCCGTGCCATGGGCGGGGGAGCCATGATTACCACCCGCTCCGAGATTTCCACCGTGGCAGGCGAAAAAGTCGCCACCACCACCTCGTCCATCCTGGTCCGCGGAGAGGGACAGTAACCATGAGCCCCACATTTGAAGAACTGACGGTTGGCCAGGAAATCGGCACCCGCAGCATTGAGGTAACCCGCCAGGACCTGGTCAAGTACGCAGGTGCCTCCGGCGACTTCAACCCCATCCACTGGAACGAGGCATTCGCAACCTCGGTAGAGTTGCCCGGCGTAATCGCCCACGGCATGTTCACCATGGGTGCCGCAGTGCAGTTGGTGAGCGACTGGGCAGGCGACCCGGCCGCCGTCGTCGATTACCAGACCCGCTTCACCAAGCCGGTGCTGGTCACCGATACGACCGGAACCGATGAGGCCGGCGCTGTCATCGACGTCACCGGTGTGGTGGGAGCGCTCGACGCCGATGCCCGCACCGCCCGTATTGACCTCACCGTTGTGGCAGCAGGACTGAAGGTCCTCATGAAATCGCAGGCGGTCGTGAAGGTCTCTTGAACCAACTGAACACCACTCAACGGCGCGCCACACCGACTGAAATGTCGCGGTGGCGCGCCGCTGTTCTTGCTTCTTACGCGGCCAGCGGCATCGCTTTTGCCACGTGGGTGTCCCGCTTGCCCGCCATCCGCGATGGACTGGACCTCACGCCGGGTGGCATTGGCCTTCTGCTGATGTGCATGACCGTGGCCTCCTTCATCTCCATCTCGGCCTCGGGACTGATCGTGCTCAGGCTGGGGCCGAAACTCACCACGAGGATCGGCAGTTGCATGGTGGGTGCCGGCTTGGTCACCGTGGGCTTTGGCGCGTCCGTCGCGGCGAGTCCGCTGGTGGTGGCAGCAGGCCTGGTGGTGCTCGGTCTCGGCACGGCAAGTTGGAACACCGCGTCCAACGTTGAGGGAGCTGCGCTGGAACGCGCGTTGGACCGGCACATCATGCCGCACCTCCATGGAGCATTCAGTCTTGGCACTGTAGCCGCCGCCGGTTTTGGTGCCTGGGCTGCTGCGGTGCACATGCCGGTCTTCTGGCATTTCCTGATCTCCGGCGTCGTGGTCACCACGTCCGTTGTGACTGCCGGCTTCTGGTTCCGGGCGGAAAAGACAGCAGCTGCTACGCACACTTACCGGCAGGATGAGACGGACACTTTCCAGGACCCCTCCACCGGTCCACTGCCCATCATCACTGGGTCCCCGGAGACGCAGCCCCAACCAGGCAAGGCCGCTGCCCCACTCGACAACAAGCGGCTCGTGGCCCTTGCCTGGCGTGACCGCAGAACCCTCCTGATCGGCGTCCTGGTCCTCGGCCTGGCGTTGGCCGAGGGAGCTGCGGGGGACTGGGTGGCATTGGCGCTTGCCGACGGCCACGGGCAGTCCGATGCCGCAGGCGCAGTTGGTTACGGACTGTTCGTCACCTTCATGACCATCGGTCGTTTCGCCGGCACGTCCATCCTCGACCGGTTTGGCCGTGTGGTGGTGATGCGCTGGTGCTCGGCGACCGCCGTCGTGGGTCTTGCGCTCTTTGTCTTTTCGCCTGTTCCATGGCTGGCGTTTGTTGCGCTGGCTATCTGGGGCCTTGGAGCCTCGCTTGGCTTCCCGGTGGGGATGTCCGCCGCTGCCGATGACCCCGTCCACGCCGCTGCCCGGGTTTCGGTGGTCTCCACCATCGGCTACGGGGCCTTCCTTTGCGGGCCTCCATTGCTGGGGCTGTTGGCCGAACACTTTGGGATCCTGCACTCATTGTTGGCGCCGTTGGTGCTCCTGGTGGTCAGTTTCTTCCTGGCCCCGCTTTCCGGG
The DNA here is from genome assembly GCF_052113445.1 of Paenarthrobacter sp. YAF11_1. Classification (NCBI taxonomy): domain Bacteria; kingdom Bacillati; phylum Actinomycetota; class Actinomycetes; order Micrococcales; family Micrococcaceae; genus Paenarthrobacter; species Paenarthrobacter sp. YAF11_1. The sequence goes on along the minus strand of NZ_JBFRDF010000001.1, from coordinate 675,479 downwards.
CAGCAGACGGCCAAGTCCGATCAGTCCGATCACGCCCGTTAGGCTTGATGGGTGACCCAAACACTGCTTTCCGAACTGACCACTGCTGCCGTCGGCGGCCCCGCAGGAAACTATGTGGAGGCCCGCACCGAGGCTGAAATCGTCGACGCCGTCCGGTCGGCTGACGCTGCAGGCCAGAAGCTCCTGATCATCGGAGGCGGTTCCAACCTTCTGATCTCGGACGAAGGCTACCCAGGGACCGTGCTGAAGATTGCCTCGCAGGGTTTCACTGTGAACTCCGAGGACAGCTGTGGCGGTGTGTCGGTGGTGGTTCAGGCCGGACATAACTGGGATGCGCTCGTGGAACACGCCGTACTGCACGCTTGGTCCGGGCTGGAAGCTCTCTCCGGTATTCCGGGTGCTACGGGAGCCACTCCTGTGCAAAACGTGGGCGCGTATGGTTCGGACGTTTCACAAACCATTGCCGCCGTGCGGACCTGGGACCGTGAACGCAACGCGGTTCAGACGTTTACCAACTCCGAGCTCAAATTCGGGTACCGCGACTCCATCCTGAAACAGACCACGGTTGAGGGCTCCCCCCGCTACGTGGTGCTGACAGTGGAATTCCAGTTGCCGCTGGGACGGATGAGCGCCCCCATCCGCTACGCCGAGTTGGCCCGGGTGCTGGGCGTTGAGGCAGGCAAGCGCGCCTACTCCAACGATGTCCGAAGGGAAGTCCTCCGGCTCCGCGCATCCAAGGGCATGGTCCTGGATGCAGCAGACCGGGACACCTACTCAACGGGTTCTTTCTTCACCAACCCGATCGTGGAGGCAGAACGCGCTGCAGAGTTGCCGGAAAACGCGCCCAAATATCCCGCCGGCGACGACGGGCTCGTGAAGCTTTCCGCTGCCTGGTTGATCGACCACGCCGGGTTCGGTAAGGGCTTTGGACTTGAGGAATCGAGTGTCTCAGGCGGCAGGGCTTCCCTGTCCACCAAGCACACCCTCGCCATTACCAACCGGGGGACAGCATCGGCCGCGGATATGGTGGCCATCGCGCGCGAGGTGAGGTCCGGCGTCGTCGAACGTTTTGGCATTGAACTGCATCCTGAACCGCTGCTGATCGGCGTATCGCTCTAGGCCAAGCACAGCTCGTGAGGGGTTAGCTCTCGGGGGTATGGGGGGTGCGATAGGGGTGAGATCTCGCCCCTCGGCGAAGCGCCGGGAGGGAAGCCTAGCGTGTACGCCGCTCTGCGATCGGCAGGATCTTGTTGAGCAGCAGGAACGTCAGCCCGCAACTGACCGAGCCCAGCAGGAAGATCTGGCTGAACGCGATACTTTGCGGCGATGGTCCGCTGGGCATGAACAGTCCGGCAGTGGCGAAGCCCACCAAGCCCAGGAGCATGACGATGGCTCCCAACAGGAAGCTGCGGACCTGTGCGGCGGCTGCCGGGTAGAACCATGGTTCCGGGGCGTCGTCGTCGCGATCGGAGACGGGCTGGCTGGCTGCGGCGGTTCCGATGAGGAGCGCGGCTGCCGCAGTCGCCACGAGGCTGGCTGTCTGGATGGCCCGCATTGACGGGGAGAGGCTCACACCCGTTCCGACGGCTACGATCAGCCCGGCGCCAAGTCCCACCAGCGTGCAGAACCAACCGGCGGTAGCCAACCACCGGCTCATCGGCCGCACAAACGGGGCAAGATCTCCAAAAAGCATGAATCCATCCTAGGATCCGCTGCTGGGTGAGGGCTGGGAGGCGCGGCAAGGTTCCCTGTGCATGCCGGCCCTTTTAGGATGAAGCATGCCTGCAACCCGCAATAGTCCCAGTCCGCGCGTCATGGGCCGATTGAGGCTCGCCAGCCAAGGCCTGTTGGCCGGGGGCTTTCCCTCGGTTGCCGACGCGGTTCGTTGGATGACGGCCATGCAGGCCCAGGACCTTGGCCATGCGCTGTGGGCCGTGGGGCAGCGCGTGCCCGGCACCAGGGCCTCGGACGTCAGGGCTGCCCTGGACGCCGGGACCGTGGTCCGTTCCTGGCCTATGCGCGGGACGCTGCACCTCCTGGCCCCCGAGGATCTCCGCTGGATTCTGGGCATCACCAGCGACCGACTCATGTCCATGGTGGCCGGGCGGCATCGTGAACTTGGCATTACCCAGGACGACATCAGCCATTGCCGGGACATCGCCGTCAAAACCACCGAGGTGCTGAAGGCAACGGAGGGCGCACACGGCGCAACACGGGAGCAGCTGTTCCAGGCGTTTGAGGAAGCCGGTCAGATCACCAAAGCACAGCGCGGGATTCACTTGCTGGGGAGCTTGTGCCAGCGTGCGTGGCTGGTTCAGGGGCCGATGGCTGCGTCCAGCGGCAAAGCGGGCGTGCAGCAACTGTTCGTGCCCTTTGATGAGTGGATTCCTGAATCCCGGGAGCTTGGTCGCGAGGAGGGCATCGCGGAGTTGCTGTTCCGCTACCTCAGGAGCCACGGACCGGCGACCATCAAGGACTTTTCGTGGTGGAGCCAAGTACCGCTCGCTGAGGCGCGCGCAGCTCTCACCACCCTGCATGACCGGCTGATTGAGGTGCCGCTGGGCGGCACCAGTTATTGGTTGTCGCCCGAGACAGCGGCAATGCTCGACGACGGCGTTCCCGGCTCACGCTCGCTGCTGGCTCTTCCCGGGTTCGATGAGTACCTGCTCGGTTACCAGGACCGTAGCCTGGTACTCGCTCCCGAGTACGCCGAACGGGTAGTGCCGGGCAAGAACGGTGTTTTCAAACGCATCATCGTCTCCGGCGGGGAAGTGGTGGGAACGTGGGCCAGGGCCGTGAGCGGGAAGTCTGTGGGCGTTGCGCCGGAGCCGTTCGCCGGGCAGTTGGGGACCACCGCCGGACGTTCCTTCGAGGCTCAGGGGAGGGCATACCTGAAGTTCATGGCCGGCTGAATGATGGTGGCCGATCCCGCCGGCTGAACACACCCTAAGACGTGGAAAACCCGCTGTTCCATTGCTGGGCAGCAACGGAACAGCGGGTTGTCAACCAACCGGGGCGGGAAGCCTAGAGCTTGCCCGTCACGATGTTGAGCATGCGGCGCAGCGGCTCGGCTGCACCCCAGAGGAGCTGGTCGCCCACAGTGAAGGCGCTGATGTAGTCCGGGCCCATTTCAAGCTTCCGGATGCGGCCGACGGGGATGTCCAGCGTGCCGGATGCGGCCACGGGGGTCAGATCCGCCATGGAGGCTTCCTTGGTGTTGGGAACAACCTTGGCCCATTCGTTGTCCTTGGCCAGGAGGTTCTCGATTTCGGTCACGGACAGGTCTTCGCGGAGCTTAAGCGTGAGGGCCTGGGAGTGGGAACGCATGGCGCCAATGCGGATGCACAGGCCGTCCATGGCGATGTGGTCCTTGCCGGCGGTGCCGTTTCCGGTGCCGAGGATCTTGTTGGTCTCTACTCCGGCTTTCCATTCTTCCTTGGACTGGCCGTTGCCGAGGTCGGCGTCGATCCAGGGAATCAGGGACCCTGCCAGCGGTACGCCGAACTGTGTGGCGTCAACGCCTGTGCGCTGGGCCGCGAGGACCTTGTGGTCGATTTCGAGGATGGCCGACGCGGGGTCGTCCAGTTCGCTGCTGACCTCGTTGTTGAGGGTACCGAACTGGTTGAGGAGCTCACGCATGTGGCGTGCGCCGCCACCGGAAGCTGCCTGGTAGGTCATGGAGGTTCCCCACTCCACCAGGTTGTTCTTGAACAGGCCGCCGAGGCCCATGAGCATGCAGGAAACGGTACAGTTGCCGCCGATGAAGTCCTTTACACCACCGGAGAGGCCGGCGTCGATGACGTCGCGGTTGATGGGGTCCAGCACGATGATCGAGTCGTCATTCATGCGCAAGGTGGAAGCAGCGTCGATCCAGAGGCCGTCCCAGCCACGGTTGCGGAGTTCGCCGTGGACCTGCTTGGTGTAGTCCCCACCTTGGGCGGTGACAATAATCGGCAGCTTGGCCAGCGTCTCAATATCGAACGCGTCCTCGAGCTTGCCTGGATCGCCAGCGGCAGAGCTCAGGAAGGAGGGGGCGGCACCTCCTGCATTCGAGGTGGAGAAAAATACCGGGTTGATGTTGGCGAAGTCGTTCTCGTCCTGCATGCGCTGCATCAGGACGGAGCCGACCATGCCACGCCAACCGACCAGTCCAACGGACGGATTAGCTGCTGTAGTCATTGACCAAGTCTAAACTTTCGCAGCGCAGAGCCGCTGTTGGTTACGTCACGCAGGTACTCCGCGACGCCGGCACCCGCCCAAGAGCGCTGGCTCGCCGCCCGCAGTGGCTAGTGGCCGGCGTCGTGCTCTTGCAGCAACAGGGCCTTGCGCTTGCGCAGGGCGAAGAATGCGCCAAACGTGAACACCTGCGTGACAACGATCAGCACGATGATCCCGGCGATCCGGTTGCCGCCGAGGATCATGGTCAGTCCCACAATGGCGGAGATCAGGGCAAAGAGCGGCAGCAGCATATAGCCCAGCACAAACAGGGTTTCAGGTTTTTTCAGCATGCTCAGCTCTCTTGGCTTTCCTGGGTTGCGTTCCGGCGCCACGTGGTGAACCGGTAGTTGGTGCCGTTCTTGGCGGTGAGCCAGCCTTCGGACGGGGCTACGGCGTCGAAGGTCCACTCATCACCGAGTTCGGGGGCAAACGTGTCGCCCTCCAGGTCGGCATCGATGATGGTGATGACGGCCAGGTTGGCGATGCCCATGGACTGGTCAAAGATTTCGCCGCCGCCGATGATCCACACCTTCTGGCCTCCGGGTGCGAACTGCGATTCCAGCAGGGCCGCGTCCAGCGATGTAACCACGACGGCGCCCTCCGCCTCGGGCGTCGAGGCCCAGTCTGCGTTGCGGGTCACCACAATATTGGTGCGGCCAGGGAGCGGACGGTACTTGGCGGGGAATGACAGCCACGTCTTGCGGCCCATGATGACGGGGTGGCCGGTGGTGAGCTGGCTGAAGTGTTTCAGGTCCTCGGGGAGGTGCCATGGCATGTCGCCGTCCTTGCCGATCACACCGGACGTGGTTTGGGCCCAGACCATGCCGATGCCCGTCATGCGGGCCGCAGTTTCCTGGGTGAAAATCACGCCGGGAAGCTGGGAGGGAGTCTCGGAGGAAGGCGTGCTCATACTGCGATCGGCGCCTTGATGGTGGGGTGGTGGCGGTAGTCCACAACCTCAAAGTCGTCCAGCGTGTAGTCGAAGATCGAGTCCGGCTTCCGGAGGATTGTGAGCTGCGGGTATTCGTAGGGCTCACGGCTGAGCTGCTCGGCAACCTGGTCCACATGGTTGTCGTAGACGTGGACGTCACCGCCGGTCCAGACGAATTCGCCGGGCTCAAGATCCAGTTGCTGCGCCACCATGCGGGTCAGCAGCGCATACGAGGCAATGTTGAATGGGACGCCCAGGAACGTGTCCGCGGAGCGCTGGTACAGCTGGCAGGACAATTTGCCGTCGGCCACGTAGAACTGGAAGAACGCGTGGCATGGGGGCAATGCCATGTCCTTGAGTTCGGAAACATTCCATGCCGACACGATGTGCCGCCGTGAATCCGGGTTGGCGGCGAGGTTGGTCATGAGCTCGGACATCTGGTCGATGTGCCCGCCGTCGGGGGTCGGCCAGCTGCGCCACTGCACGCCATAGACAGGGCCGAGCTCGCCATCGGCATCAGCCCATTCGTCCCAGATGGAGACGCCTTGGTCCTGCATCCACTTCACGTTGGAGTCCCCGCGCAGGAACCACAACAGTTCCACGGCCACGGACTTGAAGTGGACCCGCTTGGTGGTGATGAGCGGGAAGCTTTCGGCGAGGTCGAACCTCAGCTGACGGCCGAAGACGCTGCGCGTTCCGGTTCCGGTGCGGTCCGACTTGTGCGTGCCGTTGGCCATGACGTCGCGCAGAAGGTCTTCATAAGGGGTGGGGATGCTCACGAGTCCAGCTTACTGGTCTGAGCAAGCCGTCCCCGAAGCAGGTCCACGAGCGATTCGTCACCAACTCCGGCGTCACGAGCCGTCTGGATCAAACCGTCGACGGCGGCCATCACCGCCGCGTCTGCCCGCACAGCGCCTCCCGGCATCCGGGGCGGCCCGACGACGACAGTCCCGTTCCGTCGTCGTGATTCAATCAATCCCTGCTGCTCGAGTTCTTTGTAGGCGCGCGCCACTGTTCCCGCTGCGATGCCGAGGTCCGCTGCAAGGCTGCGGACCGTCGGCAGGCGGCTTCCAGGCTCCAGCACTCCGACCGCGATGAGTGAGCTGAGCTGTCGCCGGATCTGCTCGTACGGCGGGACGGGATCCGATAGGTCCACCGTGATCCCGGCAGTCATTGTGCGTGCTCTCCTTGCAGCGCCGGCTCGCCACGGGGGATGGTCCGGAACAGGCTCCGCACCGGCGTCACGGCGACGATGACCGCGATGACGGCCAGGACCATGCCGATCATGGGGAGTGGGCTGGGGCCGATCGGATCCGCTCCAGATGTGGACGGGAACACTCCGTACCAGGCGTTGCCGGTACTGATCAGCAGCACGGCGGCCTGCCCCAGGCAATACGCTGCCAAGGTCCGGACGATCCTGTACATGCTGATGGCCCGGAGTGCGGCGTCCAGCCCTGCGTTGCCGCCCGTTTCGTGGATACCACGACGGCGGCGCACGGCAAGGATTGCTCCGGCACCGGCCAGTGCCACCACCACGGAGACGAGAACCGCTGCCGGCCAGACCTTGGGCCCAAACGGCTGCACCTCGCCGGCCACAGCGAAGGCAACGGCCACGGCCAGTACCAGGCTGCTGCCGATCGCAAAGGAGAGCAGGCCCTTGGAAACGGGTTGCCGCGGCCACTCTTTGGGAGCGTTGGCCGACCCGTAGTTTTTGGCGGTCAGGAGCTCGCCCGCAGCGATGGCGGCCAAGAGAACCACTGCCACCAAGCCGACCATGGAGGGAAAAGCCCAGGTTTCGGGGGTGTTCCCCGGGAGGAGGATCGCGGCGAAACCCGCCACCAGCGCCAGCCCGCCCAGTATGCCCAGTGCTGCTCCGATCGAAATGCCGAGCCGCGCAGCCCGGTGGGTTCGGGGATCGGCGCGGAGCGTGGCAGCACTGGTGGTCTTGGTGGCCTTGAGCAGCGACGGCAGTTCGGGAACCCGCCACCACCACATCATGAGGAGCACCACCATGTTGAACAGGCCCAGGACGTTGAACCACGATGCCTGCCACAGGGCACCCGGGGCCGGCTGCGCTGCAAAGTTTCCAGCAATGGCAGCCAGCCCTGCGGCGATGGTCGCGACGGTGCGGAGTAAACGGTTGGTGGCGATGGTCCTGATGGTGCGGTTGTCCTCGCCGTCGAGTGTTTCCAGTTGACGCCGGCGCGCGATCAGCAGCAGTGTCAGCCACGTTCCAACAGCGAGGAGCAGCAGCGCCCCGCCCAGCCACGAGGCCAGCTCCCACCCGGGAATCCGGCCGTCCTGTCCCTGGCCCATGTAGCCACTGTCCGGATAGGCGCTGTCCGTTGGCGGCGCCTGCCCCGGAGGCTTAGGCAGCACCGGCGTGTGGCCCGGAAGCGTCGCGATCCACGCGATGACCAATGCCGAACCCGCGAAAATCCCAGCCGTAGTCCAGGCAAGTTTGCGGGGGAGGAAGTCCATGATTCTGCGGACGGTCAGTTCGGCGTACCTGCGTGGCGCTTTGGGCGCGGGGTAGCTCAGTTGACCCAACGCGTGGACGGCAAGGCAGGCGAGTATGGGCCAGGCCAGAGCGCCTGCGATTTGGTCCGGAGTGGCAGGAGCGTTCGATCCCATCGGATTCGCACGGATGATCCCCGCGGTCATGGCACCCTGCAGGGAACTGGCCATCCACCCAATGATTCCCACCCATAGTCCATGCGAGGCAATGGATTGGGCGTCGGGCTTGGACCACACCTGCATGCGCAGAAACAGGTAAACGATCACGGCGCCAACTGCAGGCCCAAGGAACAGCAAGGGCGGCAGGTTTATATACACGGAAAAGACCCCCAAGTCTTTTTTATCAATGTACTAAGTATTTGATACAAAAGACCGGGGGTCAACTCCGGGACCGCGTGGTGTCAGTCGTCGAACGGCTTGACCTGTTCCACGGAAACTATCTTCCGCTCAGATCCACGCGCTACCTGGCAGACGATCACTTCGCCGGGTGTCAGATACGGGTCCGATGTCGGAAGGAGGGCTTTCAGGCCCTGCGACATGTGTTGTCCCAGCTGTTTCAGGGCAGTAGGAAGCGCAGGGCGGTGGGTGCAGACGGCGATCGGAACCTGTTTGTCGAACAAGGCCTCCACCGCTGCCGCCGTCTTCTTGGGGGAGCGCTGGTGGCTGTGCTCGGTGAGCGCCTCCACCAGTTTCACTTTGGCACCGCTGGCCTTGGCGTAAGGGGCGATCGTGGCAACACACCGTGCCCAGGGGCTGGTGACCACACGCTGAGGTTTCCACACCTCCAGGAGGCGCTGAACCGCAACTGCCTGCCGCTGGCCCGTGGCTGCCAACGGGCGGTCGCCCTCAGCCTTGGTCCACGAGGACCGGGGCTTTGCCTTGGCGTGGCGGATCAGCACCAGTGGCCAGGTGTCCAGCTCGCCGCGGACGTGCGCCTTCTCAAGGTATTCGAGCGGCTCCACATCGGTGGGGTTGCTCAAGAACGAGGCCGCCCTGTCAAGGCTGCACCACATGACACTGTCCACTTCCTTGCCGTCCGGCCTGAGCTGGGCTCCGTTGACGCGGACAGCCCAATAGCGGACCACCTTCAAACCCGCAGACACATGGTAATGAATGGCGGGAAGAGGTATGCCCAAGGGAGCCTGGAGGCCAATCTCTTCCCACACTTCGCGGGCTGCGCACTCGGGAACCGTTTCGCCGGCGTCGAGCTTTCCTTTGGGCCAGGACCAATCGTCGTACCGCGGTCGGTGGATGAGGAGAACCTCAAGGGCACCCTTGTTGATCCGCCACGGAATGGCGCCGGCTGCGACAACGGCCACCGGCTCGCCGGGGTGGTCAGTCTGATCCGCCACGGGGGTATCGCTGTTCAAGTGGTTCCTCTACCGCCGTGCCGATGCCCGCTGGCGCGAACGGGAGTCCAGGAGCCATGACTGCATGTCGAGCAGCGGCTTGCCGTCCTCGTCCTGGTGGAACCGCGTCCAGTGGCCCTGGTTGTCCAAGTGCCAGCTGGCAGTGTCGTCGTCCACGTAACGGCGCATGAGGTCCATGACGGTGGCAGTGTCTTCCTTGCTGGCCAACTGCACCAGGGCCTCCACGCGGCGGTCCAGGTTGCGGTGCATCATGTCGGCGGAGCCGATGTAGACCACCGGCTCGCCACCGTTGCCAAAAGCAAAGACGCGTGAGTGTTCAAGGAAGCGACCCAGAACGGAACGGACCCTGATGTTTTCACTGAGTCCAGGCACACCCGGGCGCAGGGAGCAGATGCCGCGCACCACGACGTCAACCTTCACACCGGCCTGCGAGGCCCGGTAGAGGGCATCGATGATGGCTTCGTCCACCATGGAGTTGACCTTGATCTGCACCAATCCGGGAGCGCCGGCCTGGGCGTGGCGGATTTCGGCTTCAATCCTGTCCATCAAGCCGGCCCGCACCGAACGCGGCGCCACGAGCAACCTTTTGAACGTGGACTTCGGCGCGTAGCCGGAGAGCTGGTTGAACAGCTTGGACAAGTCCTCGCCCACTTGTTCGTTGGCTGTGAGAAGGCCAAGGTCTTCGTAGTAGCGGGCCGTGCGTGGGTGGTAGTTGCCGGTACCGATGTGGCAGTAGCGGCGGAGGCCGTCCACTTCCTGGCGGACCACCAGCGAGAGCTTGCAGTGGGTCTTCAAGCCCACAATGCCGTACACCACGTGAACGCCGGCCTGCTCAAGCTTGCGTGCCCAGGAGATATTGGCCTGCTCATCGAAGCGGGCCTTGATTTCCACCAGTGCCAGCACCTGCTTGCCGGCTTCTGCGGCATCGATCAACGCATCCACAATGGGAGAGTCGCCTGACGTCCGGTACAAGGTCTGTTTGATGGCCTGCACCTTCGGATCCGCGGCGGCTTGCTCCAGGAAGGCCTGAACGGAGGTGGAGAAGGAGTCGTACGGGTGGTGTAGCAGGATGTCCCGGCGGCGCATGGCAGCAAAAACGTTGGCTGCCTTGGACGTCTCGGATTCGTTGAGGTACCGCGAAGTGTGCGGGACGTGCTTGGGGTAGTGGAGATCGGCACGGTCGATGTTGCTGATCGCCGACAAGCCGCGCAGGTCAAGCGGTGCCGGCACCGAGTAGACCTCCGACTCTTCAACCCCCAGTTCGCGGATCAGCAGCGCCTTGATGTTCGGGTTGATATCCGTGGTGACTTCCAAGCGCACCGGAGGACCGAAGCGGCGGCGCAGCAGTTCCTTTTCCAGGGCCTGCAGAAGGTTCTCGGCGTCATCCTCTTCAACCTCCAAGTCCTCGTTGCGGGTGACGCGGAAGGTGTGGTGCTCCAGGACTTCCATGCCGGGGAAGAGCTTATCCAGGTGGACGGCAATGACTTCTTCCAACGCGATGAACCGGGCCACGCGGCCCGGGATGGCGCCTGCGCGGGGTCCGTCCACGGAAATGAGGCGTGGGAGCTGGTCCGGAACCTTGACGCGTGCGAAGAGCTCCTTGTCGCTGATCGGGTTGCTGACGATCACGGCAAGGTTGAGGGAAAGGCCGGAGATATAGGGGAAGGGGTGTGCGGGGTCCACAGCCAACGGCGTCAGGATCGGGAAGACCTTCTCCTGGAACATGATGCTGATCCGGTGGCGGGCATCCTCGTCCAGTTCATTCCAGTGCATGATGTGGATGTGCTCGTAGGCCAGCGCAGGACGGATCTGCTCAGCGAAGACCCTTGCGTGACGCTCCTGAAGCCTGTGGGCCTCTTCGCTGATCTGTTCCAGCACCTCAATGGGGCTCAGCCCGGCCGGTGAAGGCACGGCCAGTCCTGTGGCTATACGCCGCTTGAGGCCGGCAACGCGGACCATGAAGAACTCGTCCAGGTTGGAGGCAAAGATCGAGAGGAAGCTGACGCGTTCCAGCAGGAAAAGGTCAGGATCTTCGGCGAGTTCCAGCACGCGGGAGTTGAACGCCAGCCAGCTGAGCTCGCGGTCCAGGAAACGGTCCGGGGAGATGTCGCCTTCAGGCTCAAGGCTCGGCGCGAATTCCGGAATGTCGATGCGGTCCTGGGTGGCTCGCGAGGCCGGCACTTCCGAGGATCCGAAGCGTGGGGGCAAGGTTGCACCCTTCGAGGTGGATCCGGCGGTGCCGACGGGGTCCGGCTGCATGGGTGTCTCCTAAGCTCAGGACGGGGTTTCCTCCCACATTACAAGCAATTCCGGTGCTCGAATCCAAGATGTCACCTGCTTTCCCGCAAGTGATCCCGTCAGGTTAATTTTTGGTTAAAGGCCCATACATCACATCGGTGTCCCAACGAACGAAGCCCAGTTTCTGATATAGGGCTACCGCCGCCTGATTATCGGCGTCCACGTACAGCATTACTGCATGGAGGCCCTTGTCCTGGAGGTGCTTGATACCAGCGACTGTCAGGGCCTTGCCCAGGCCCAGGCCTTGCGCCGCCGGTGCAACGCCCACCACATACACCTCGCCGATGGCCGGGTGTGGGCCTTGCCGGGGATGGACTTTGGTCCAGTGGAAGCCCAGGAGCTCCCCGTCGGTGTTGACGGCCAAGAGGAACCCCTCGGGATCGAACCAGTCTTCAGCCTTCCGGGCTTCGAGGTCCGCCAGGGTCATCGAACCCTGCTCGGGGTGGTGGGAAAACGCAGCGCGGTTGGCTGCCAGCCATGCTTGCTCGTCCTGGCCGGGCACGAAGGCGCGGAGGGAGACGCCGTCCGGCAGGCCGGCGTCGGGCAGTGCTGAAGCAGAGGACATGAGCCGCATCTTCCACAGCTCACGGACCGGCCCGTATCCGAAGCCTGTGGCGAGCTCGGCGGCGGCCTCGTGGTTTCCGTGCGACCATGCGCTGAGTCCGTCGAGGCTCCGCTTGCCCTGCAGGGCCCCCAGCAGCCTTCCAGCCACACCCTGGTTGCGGTAGCTCGGGTGGACGGCCAGCTCCAGCACGCCGCTTGAGTCGGGCGCCTCAACGACGACGGCGATACCCGCCAGGTCTTCACCGGTAGCCGGATCGGAATCTTCGTCGGGTGCGTAAAGGGCCAAGGACAGGACCGAGTGGTCTCCGGAATCGACGCCGCGCAGCATGACCAGCGTCTGCTCCGAAAAGGGCGGGTTCCCGTCGGACTCCTCAGCTGCGGCGGCGAGGGACTTGACGTCCTTGAGGAGGTCGGGGTCCAAGGCGCCGGCGATGATCAGGACGGGCCAGTTTTCCGGGTGCGCGTGACTCATGATGCAAGGCTATACGTCCGGTGCAAGCCCCGTGATTTGAAGTCCCGATGGAACGGAGGTAGTCTCATTATCTCGTTCGGCTTTGCGGCACGGTAAGTTAGTTTCGTCAGCCGGCGCAGGGGGGATCCACCAGTGGGGTGGCCTCGATACGTTCGACCCGTATGTCCTCCACCAAGAACATGAAAGAGGCCGGAATCCGCAGGGATTCCGGCCTCTTTCATGTGTCTTCAGGTGTTGCGGATGGTTCCAGCGCCGCTCAGGCCTCCGAAAGTTCATCGTCCGGCTGCCGGACCAGTGTGAGCCGGTAGCCCACGTTGCGGACCGTGCTGATCAGGTTCTCGTGATCCACTCCGAGCTTGGCGCGAAGCCGCCGGATATGGACGTCCACGGTGCGGGTGCCTCCGTAGTAGTCATAGCCCCAGACCTCGGTCAGCAGTTGTTGGCGGGTGAATACCCGTCCCGGGTGCTGCGCCAGGTACTTCAGGAGTTCAAATTCCTTGAACGTCAGGTTCAGGGGCTGGCCGCTGACGCGGGCGGTATAGCTCGCTTCGTCAATGACGACGCCGGCAGCGCGGATCTCCGTCTGGGCTTCCTCTTCACCGGGAACCGCCCGTGCCATGGCGAGGCGGATACGGGCCTCCACCTCGGCCGGTCCGGCGGAGTCCAGCACAATGTCATCCACTGCCCAGGCCGAGGAGACGGCAGCCATGCCGCCCTCCGTGAGGATGAGCATGAGCGGAGCGCTGAGCCCGGTGGCCTTCAGCAGTTGGGTCAACGAGCGGGCCCCCACCAGATCCTTGCGGGCATCCAGGAAAACAATGTCCGTGGGATCGGTTTCAAGCAAGGCCGTGGGTTCTGCCGGGAGAATGTGTACGCGGTGGTTCAACAACTCCAAGGCAGGCAAAATGTCCACCGATGAGCCGGTGCTGTTCGTCAGGAGCAGGATGTGCGACATAGTTCCTCCAATGGGCTGTACGCGCATCATCGGGCGTCGAAACCGGAGATTCCCGGCCGGTCACAGCGCATTGGCAGCCTCTGCCCGTTGTAACGGGATCCAGGCCAATACAGTGCGCCGTTGAAGTCTGAGTATACCCATCAGTGCCCTGCGACACATGGATTCGTGACGGGCGGGCACCGGAATTACGACATATTGGGCCGGGTTAAGGCAGGATTGTCGAGAGGTCGTAAGACGCATCGGATTGAGGTCGGCACACAGTGAAGTCTTGGAGCATCGGGGTATTTGGACTCGTGGCGCTCATCGCCATCGTGGCCAGCACCTTCGTTTCCCGGGAAGCCATGGTGGGCGTCGGTATTGCTGCCTCCGCGGCCGTGGGGATTGGCTGGCCGCATTTCCTTGGCGTCCCTGCCAAGAAAACACTGGCGGCGGTGATCGGGTTGTCAGGCGCGGGATCGGCCGTGACTGCTGCCTACCTTCCGGCTCCTGGGTTCCTGGACGGAACACCGGCATTCGTTGCCGTAGGAGTGATGGCGGTCTTCGTGGTCCAGCTCGTGCGTGGAACGGGGCAGGCGCAGCGACTGGAATCGACCCTCGGATGCTGTGCCGGCGTGCTCCTGAACTGCCTTGGCGCAGGGTGGATTGCCGGCGCGCGGTTCAATGGTGTCAAGGAAATGGTCTTGGTGGCCGGCCTGAGCGCAGCTGTGGCCCTGATGGTGGGAATCATCCGCTGGCCGGACCGCATCGTCGCTCCGCTGGGCGTTGTCATGGCCGGACTCATGGGTCCCCTTGCTGGTCTTGTATTCTCTGATATTGCAGTACTTCCCGCGGCGTTGGTTGGCGTGGTGGTTGGCTCCGTCCTGGTGTGCTTCCGGCGAATGACCACCCTTCGGCGCGGACGCCTGAACATTCCGGCAGCAGTGGGAATGGGCGTCGCCCCCGTCTGGGCGGTGGGGGCCTTGGTGTACTTCATAGACAAACTACTCATCTACTAACGGTTAGGATGGCATCATGTCTGTACTCGCATTTGAAATCTTCTTCCTCGTTCTCCTTGGCCTGGCCAGCGTCGCCATGGCATGGTTTGCAGGGTTTGTCGTATACCGCCTTTTCAAGGGCCAGAAGTAAACTTTCTGATCCTGCTCTCCAACAGAGGTAGCCGTTGTGCCTATTGAGATCCCTACCGATCTGACGCCTGAACTCGTCCCCCTTTCCTGGCTCATTGGTGAGTGGGAAGGCCGCGGCCGGCTCGGCAGCGGTGACGAGGATTCGGAGCATTTCGTCCAGCACGTTTCCTTCACCCATAACGGCTTGCCGTACTTGCAGTACAGGGCCGAGACCTGGCTCAGTGACGACGACGGCGCAAAGTTGCGTCCGTTGACTGTCGAAACCGGGTTCTGGGCCTTGGAGCGGAAGCTCCAGGAAGGCGACGGCGGTCCCGGCCTGATTCCGGCGGACATCGTCCCGGTACTCAAGACCGCCGATGACGTGGAAGAGCGCCGCAACGAAGACGGCGGCTTCGACATCTCGGTGTCGATCGCGCACCCAGGCGGCATCACCGAGCTCTACTACGGCCAGATCAAGGGACCCCAAATCCAGCTGAGCACCGACATGGTGATGCGCGGGAGCCACTCCAAGGAATACACCGCAGCCACCCGGATCTTCGGCCTGGTGGACGGGAACCTCCTGTGGCGCTGGGATGTTGCTGCCAGCGGCAAAGCACTCGAAGCCCACGCCTCGGCATTCCTGCACAAGGTGTCCTGACCGGGGCCTCACTGTACGTTCCAGCAAGCAGCCAGCGGAAGGAGCAGAAAGTGAACACCCACCTCAAGCCGGAGGGCTATGAGGGCCTCAAGGCCGTCTTCTTCAATGGCACACTGAAGCCTTCGCCGCAATCCAGCAACACGGATGGGCTGATCAAGATCAGCCGGGACATCATGGAGAAGCAGGGCGTCACTACCAAGCTCGTCCGGACCGTCGACCACGACATCGCCAGCGGTGTCTATCCCGATATGCGCCAGCATGGCTGGAAGACTGACGAATGGCCCGGGATCTACCCTGATGTCCGCGACGCCGACATCGTGGTGGTGGCCGGCCCCATCTGGTTGGGCGACAACTCTTCCCAAACCAAGAAACTCATCGAGCGGCTGTATGCGCATTCGGGCGAGCTGAACAGCAACGGCCAATGGGCGTTCTATCCCAAGGTAGGCGGTTGCCTCATCACGGGCAACGAGGACGGCATCAAGCACTGTTCCATGAATGTGCTGTACAGCCTCCAGCACATCGGCTTCACCATCCCACCCCAGGCCGACGCCGGGTGGATCGGTCCCGTAGGGCCGGGACCCAGCTACCTGGACGAAGGATCGGGTGGACCGGAGAGTGATTTTACTAACAGGAACACCACCTTCATGACCTGGAACCTGCTCCATATGGCCAAAATCCTCAGGGACGCCGGGGGCATTCCGGCTTACGGCAACCTGCCGGAGGAGTGGAAAGCGGGCACCCGATTCGACTTCGAAAATCCGGAATACCGCTGAACTGAAATATTGCCACACATGGAATACCGCTGAGCTGCAAGGACTTCTACTACATATGACTTACACGAGCCCTCTCTTGTCGCGCCCTGGCGCCGTCGAGGACACCGGCCTGGACGCCGGCGTCGCTGCCCACTATGGCGAGCCGCTGCGTGAGCAGCGTGCCTTGGCAGCCGGCACCGCCGTCGTCGATCTTTCGAACCGCGGGGTGGTGACCGTGTCCGGACCGGACCGGCTGAGCTGGCTCAACACGTTGTCCTCCCAGCAACTCACCAACCTGCAGCCCGGCGTTGCCAGCGAGCTCTTGATGCTGAGCGTCCAGGGCCGCATCGAATTCGATGCCAGGGTGATTGACGACGGTGAAACCACGTGGCTGATCGTGGAGACCGCAGAAGCCGCGCCTTTGGCCGAGTGGTTGAACAAGATGAAATTCATGCTCCGCGTCGAGATCGTGGACGTCTCGGAGCAGTGGGCCGTGCTGGGATCCACCAAACCGGTGGAGCAGCTGTCCTCCCGCATGGTGTGGGAGGATCCGTGGCCGCATGTCAGCCCGGGCGGTTATGCGTACAGCATCGTTCCGGAGGAGTCCCATCCCGGGCTCGAGCGTCCTTGGTTCGAGTACCTCGTCCCAGCGGCCGAGCTGGAAAGCGCCGTTGAAAGCCTTCCGTTGGCGGGGGCTTTGGCTGCCGATGCCCTGCGGATCGCTGCGTGGCGTCCCCGCCTCGGGGCGGAGACGGACGAGAAGACGATCCCCCACGAACTGGACCTGCTGCGGACCTCGGTCCACCTGAACAAGGGGTGCTACAAGGGGCAGGAGACCATCGCCCGTGTCCACAACCTCGGCCACCCACCCCGTCGCCTCGTCTTCCTGCAGTTGGATGGCTCCCAGCACACTCTCCCTGCTGTTGGCAGCGTTGTATTTGCCGGAGAACGCAAGGTGGGTACTCTGACATCTGTGGCGCAGCACTTCGAAATGGGACCCGTGGCTTTGGCCGTGGTGAAGCGGTCCGTTTCAGCGGAGGAAACCCTGACGGTGATGGATGGCGAGGAGCCGTACGTCGCTGCCCAGGAAGTGATCGTCGCCCCCGACGCCGGCCAGGTTGTCGGGCGCCAGACCGGATTCCTGAAGGGACCCCACCGATGAGCCACCTGAACCAGCCCGCAGGTTCCGAGCCCGCAAGCCCGGATGCAACCGGCCCGGAGACAACCGCCGACGACGAGACGTTGGCGCTTGCCCACGCTCTGTTCGATGCCGCCCGGGAGGGCAATACCGAACTGTTGCGTGGCTACTTGTCCGCCGGCGCTCCTTCCACGCTGACCAACGCGGCGGGGGATTCCTTGCTGATGTTGGCCGCCTACCACGGGCACGAGGAAGCTGTGCAGCTGATCCTCCATCACGGCGCTGCAGTCAATGAGGCCAACGATCGCGGCCAAACGCCCCTTGCAGGCGCGGTTTTCAAGGGGTACACGGGCGTGGCACGCATTCTGTTGGACGCAGGAGCAGACCCCGAGGCCGGAACCCCCACCGCGCGCGAGGCTGCGGCCATGTTCGCCCGGGCTGAGATCCTGGCCCTTCTGGGCTGAGTCACCCCCGTCCAAGCAGCCCGGTCGCTTAGCGGCCGGGCTTACTTGCCTCCATATATTCCACATGGAATAGTTGTGGTGGAATATACGCCGCGGAAGGGGGCCAACCTTGCCCAGAATTTCCGATCTCACACCCTTGGGGGTGGCATCCCTGGCCCTGTTGGCAGAGGAACCCATGCATCCGTACGAGATGTATCAAGTGCTGATGGCCCGCCACGAAGACAGGCTGGTCAAGGTACGTCCGGGAACCCTCTACCACGCAGTGGGAAGGCTTGAAGAAAACGGACTCGTGGAGGCCACGGGAACAGGGCGGGAAGGCAACCGGCCCGAGCGGACCACCTACCGGATCACGGATGCCGGACACCAAGCCCTCGACGCCCGGCTCCAGGCCATGCTCTCCACCCCCGTCAACGAATATCCCCTGTTTCCGCACGCCATTGCCGAAGCGCATCACCTCCCCTCAGCCGTGGTGACGGAACTCCTCGAGGAACGGGTCGTGGCGCTCAACGCCGATCTCGACTTCCTGGTCCGGGCGGAGGCCACGGTGACGGCCAAGGGATTGGCCCGCAAGTACTGGATCGACATCACGTATCAACAAGCAATGCGCCGAACGGAGATCGCGTGGATCCGCGGCCTCCTTGAGGAGTTGGGCAACGGGCACCTGCCCTGGGACGAACCCCTGCCGGCTCCATCAGACATTTCACACAAGCCAAAGGAATCCCTTGGAAAACGTAGCTAAGCCGTGGCCGGCGCTCTGGTCACTCGTGGTGGGCTTCTTCATGATCCTCATCGACACCACCATCGTGTCGGTCGCCAATCCGCGGATCATGGAGGGCCTCAACACGGACATCAATGCCGTCATTTGGGTCACCAGCGCCTATTTGCTGGCGTACGCAGTGCCCCTGCTCATCACCGGAAGGTTGGGGGACCGGTTCGGACCAAAGAACCTGTACCTGATCGGACTGGTGGTCTTCACCCTGGCGTCGTTGTGGTGCGGCTTGTCCGGTGACGTCACCATGTTGATCGCCGCCCGTGTCCTGCAGGGCCTGGGGGCAGCCATGATGACGCCCCAGACGATGGCCGTCATCACCCGTATCTTCCCTCCGGACCGTCGCGGTGCGGCCATGGGGCTGTGGGGTGCAACCGCCGGCATGGCCGTGCTGGTTGGCCCTATCCTGGGCGGCGTGCTGGTGGACAGCCTGGGCTGGGAATGGATCTTCTTCGTCAACGTCCCCATCGGGATCGTGGCCTTTATCCTGGTGATGCGTTTTGTACCGAAACTGACCACCCACACGCACTCCTTCGACATCCTCGGCGTGGTGCTGTCCGCCGTCGGCATGTTCCTGCTGGTCTTTGGCATCCAGGAAGGCCAGACGTACAAGTGGGGAACAGTCACCGGCTTCGTCAGCGTCTGGGGCCTGATCATCGCCGGTCTGGTGGTCCTGGTTCTCTTTGTGTTCTGGCAATGGCTCCTCGAACGCCGGGGCGGGGAACCCTTGCTGCCCCTTGGCCTCTTCAAGGACCGCAACTTCTCCCTGGGCAACACCACCATCATGGCTGTCGGTTTCACGGTGACCGCGTTCCCGCTGCCCACCATCTTCTACTACCAGACGGTCCGCGGGCTGACGCCAACGCAGTCGGCTCTGCTGATGATCCCCATGGCAGTTATTTCCGGTGCCCTGGCGCCGTTCGTAGGCAAGCTCATCGACCGTGCCAACCCGAGATACTTTGCCTCGTTTGGCTTGCTGTGCATGGCAGGAGCCCTGTTCTGGACTGCTGCCCTGCTGGGACCGGACACTCCCATCTGGATGTTCCTGCTGCCCAGCGCGCTGCAGGGTGTTGCCAACGCCTTTATCTGGGGACCGGTGTCCAACGCCACCACCCGCAACCTGGAACCACGCCAGGCCGGTGCGGGGTCCGGTGTCTTCAACACCACCCGCCAAATTGGTGCTGTCCTGGGGTCAGCGGCCATCGCTGCCCTGATCCAGTCGCGGCTCTCGGCGGAATTGCCCGCAGCCCCCGCCGGTGCTCCGGTGGGCGAAGCTTCCATGAGCGGCGTACTGCCGGAAGCCCTTCATGCAGGATTCTCGACCGCCATGAGCCAGTCCATCCTGTTGCCCGCCTGCGCGGTTCTGCTGGGTGCTCTTGTGGCACTGTTCTTTGGCAAGGCGAAGTCGGTGCAGGGCTGGGGCGGCAGGTCCGAAACTGCACCGGAAACCGCCAAGGCTGATCTCAACACCTAGAGTTTTTGTACACCTGATGCCCTTAAGAAGGCTCCTAGAGGGCGTTATCTGTACAAAAACTCCGGGGGGAGTCAGCCGAGCAGCACGCTCGCGTGGAGCCCGCCCGTGGCAAAGCCAAGGCTGCGGGCCATCGCGAGTGCCCCGGTATTGCTGACGTCGGCCTTCCATTGCAGGGTCAGGCCCGCGGCCAGGGCTTCATGGGCAGCGATGGACGCGGCCAGGGTCCCCAGGCCGCGGCGACGCCACGGAGGTGCCACCAGAACGCCCATGTTGGCCAGGATGCCTTCCCATTCGGAGTAGGCGCCGCAGGCTACAGGGGTGGGTGGTGCCTCGTCAGGGTGCATGATGGTGAACCGGTGTTCGAGCCCCTGCAGCCCCACCTCATTGACGTCGTCCGGAGGACACAGCGCTTCGAGGCTGATGGCTTCCGGGTTGCCCCTGGAGACTGTGAGGTCTTCGGAAGGTTGTTGAAGGGGCAAATCGTCGGCGAAGAACAAGGCCGTTGATCCCCGCCCGTGCCCTCCGTGGGACCGGGTCAAGGTCAACAGCGTCACGTGTTGGGCGAGCTCTGTATCAGGAAGTCCGACGGCGGCGTCCAAGGCCCACTGCGGTCCCACCAGTGCCGAAACTCCGAAGAGCCTGAGGAAGACCACCGTCCCGGCTGATTCGTCCACGCGGGTGATGCGGTGTGCGGGATCGCCGGGGTCGACCGTCGAGTTGGCGAGCCGGGCTGCTGCGGTGGCGAAAGCGTCGTCGTCGAGCCCCAAATGGCGAGCCCACGCCAGCTGGATAATGGCAGCGGACGTGGGCTCAAGAGTCATGGATTCAGCCTAGCCGACTAGCCGAACAGCACCGACGCTTCGTCGTAGCGGTGCTGCGGCACGGTCTTGAGCTTGCCCAGGGCTTCCTCGAAGCCGACGTGGGAGATGTCCGTTCCCTTCAGGGCCACCATGGTGCCCCAGCGGCCTTCGACCACCGAATCGATGGCCGCCATGCCCAGCCGGGTAGCCAGGACGCGGTCGTAGGCGGTGGGGACGCCGCCGCGTTGGATGTGTCCCAGGATCGTGGCGCGGGTTTCAATGCCCGTGCGGGCCTCGATCTCGGGGGCCAGCTGGTCAGCGATGCCGCCCAGGCGGGGACGGCCAAAGGTGTCCAGGCCGCGCTCGGAGTGCGGGGACTCCATGTGGTCCGGAACGAAGCCCTCGGCCACCACTACCAGCGGTGCACGGCCACGATCGTGGGCTTCCTGGACCCACTCAGTGATCTCCTCGATGCTTGCCTTCTGCTCGGGGATCAGGATGGCGTGGGCGCCGGCGGCCATGCCCGCGTGCAAGGCGATCCAGCCGACATGGCGGCCCATGACTTCGGCGATCATGCACCGGTGGTGGGACTCGCCGGTGGTCCGGAGGCGATCGATGGCCTCCGTGGCGATCTGGACTGCAGTATCGAAACCGAAGGTGTAGTCGGTGGCATCGAGGTCGTTGTCCACGGTCTTGGGGACGCCGACGATTTTCAGGCCGGCGTCAGTGAGGCGCTTCGCCGCCGCCAGGGTGCCTTCGCCGCCGATGGCGATGATCGCGTCAATGCCCAGGCGTTCCATATGGGCTTTGATGACGTCCGGGCCACCGCCGTTTTCGAACGGGTTGGTGCGTGACGTGCCCAGGATGGTGCCACCCTGCTTGGCGATACCGCGGACCATGGTGCGGGGGATGTCTATGACATCACCTTCCACAACACCACGCCAGCCGTCATGGAAGCCCACAAATTCCTGGCCGTGGATGGCGATGCCCTTGAGGACAGCACCCCGGATCACTGCGTTGAGGCCGGGGCAGTCGCCACCGCTGGTAAGAATGCCAATTTTCATGTTTGCTCACTCATGGCTTGGAGGAATACGTGCAGAGCGCCACGCTGAGCTCCCCATGATTGTAGACGCGCATGTGGGGTGGGACACAAACGGTTACTTTTGAACCCGGCAGTGCGGTATTGGAAATCTGGCCGAAAACAAAGGAAGCGCCCCGCCTGGTGGCGGGACGCTTCGCGTGCTTTGTGACCGGGATTTACCGGGAGCGCTGGCTGATGAACGATTCGAGGGCGATCTTGTTGTTCTGGTCCGGCAGGAGCAGCCAGCCCAGGATGTAGACCACGAATGCAGGCCCCGGGAGCAGGCAGAAGAGCAGGAATGCTACCCGGACGTAGGCCACGTCCACCCTGAGCTTTGCCGCGATTCCTCCGCAGATGCCGCCCAGCCAGCGTTGCGGTCCACGCTTCAGGCCGAAGCCCCTGACGATGCTGAAGAACTTGTCCATGGCTACAGACTTCCCTGTTGTGGTTGCTTTGTCACTTCGTAGTGGTTACTTTTTTGGAACCCTTGCGGGCGGAGAGGAGTCCACCCACCACCAAGGCCGCTCCTGCGCCGATCATCAGGCCTATCAGCACGTACGTGCCGTTCAGCGTCACCCAACCGAGCGTTGAGATGACAATCAAGGCAGCCAGGGCTATCACGATCAACCCCCACACCACGGTGCCGATCCGGGCTTGCCGGGGTTCGTCGTCGTCCGCGTGCTCCACCTGGAAGCTGCGCTCCAGCGGTGGCGTCAGCGGGATTTCCTGGAGCCGTGGCTTCGGGAGGGCCTCGGTGGGACGGGTTTCCTTCGGGAGGGCCTCGGTGGGGTTTGTTCCCTTGGGCAGAGGTGCCGTGGGCTGGGTTTCGTTGGCCTTGCCGGGCTCGTTGGTGCTCATGTCAGTTTCCTTCCTGGATGGTCACGTTGCTGAACGTGCCGTCGATTTCCACCACGAGGTTGGCTCCGGGCTTCCCGGTGTTGTACAGGGTCCGCTCGTCCTGGAGCCGGCCGCCGCGGTCAGAGCCGCGTTCATTGAGGTTGCCGAACGTCATGTCCGCCCTGACTTCCACGGGCACGTCGTCGGGAATGATGACCGTGACGTTGCTGGCGGTCGCGTCCACGGGGATCAGGACTTCGGAGATCAGGGGAGGATTCATGGTGATGTCGCTCAGGTCCACCACGCCTTGGGCGCCGGTGACGTCGATCCCTTGCCGTGCTTGCTCCAGGGTTGTGGGTGCCCAGTTGACGTCGTGGAAAGTAAACCGGTCGCCGTCCCTGGGGACCACGTTGAAGATCCCGCCAATGATGAGGGCAGCTACTGCGAGGAAGCCAAGGAACCCTGAGGTCCTGCCCCGGAGCCCTGCGACCAGGATGCCCAGGCCCAGGACTGCGGCGCCGGTGGCCCACACCACGGCGTTGGCGGAGTTGCCCAAATCAATGACGTTCCCGGCGTCGAGCGCTTTCAACGTACCGCCGGCCAGCAACGCAGCACCGGCAGAGACTGCCACGATCGCTGCCCCGGGTCCCTTGCGCTTGGGGGCGGCGGGCTTGGGCTGCCAGTCCTGCGGGGGAGTGGGGCCCTGCGGCGGACGGGGGCCGGACGGATTGGACGGGCTGTAAGGACCCGACGGCGTGTACGCACCCGACGGCGTGTAAGGACCCGACGGCGGCGCGGCGCTTGCACCATGACCATGCGGTTTCGTGCCGGGCTGGCCGGCGCCATAGACAGGGACGCCCGTGTTGGTCGCAGCCGAAGCCCCGTAGGCGGCAGGCGGCCCGTAGGAGGTTGGGGTTCCGTACGCGGTGGCCTTGCCGGGTGCTGCGGCGTAGTTCTGCCGGCTCATGGGCGGAACTCCCTTCGGGGCCTTGTTGCGTTGAACCAGGAAGTAGATGAGGTAGAAGACGCCACCCATCCAGAACAGCGTCCAGAACAGGCCGGGCAATCCATCCCAGCCCCATCCCCAGAATCCGCGGCCCAGGCTCGGGAGGCCGATGATCGTGGTGATCAACGCGCCGGTCATGCCTCCGGACCAGCGGCCTGCAGCTGCTTCCTGGACGTGGATGCGTCCATCGGGCTCAGGCAGGAGGGCCCAGGCAATGCCGTACAGCAGCACCCCTACGCCGGCGAAGACTGCCAGGACAATGAAGATGCCCCTCACAATCAGCGGGTCGATGCCGAAGCGGTGGGCCACACCGCTTGCGACGCCGCCAATCCAGCGGTCCGGTCCGCGGCGGATGCCTTGGTTGCGGATCCAGTCGAAGAAGTTCTCCTGGGACGTGGCCGGAGCGGCGCCGGCCGGCGGGTAGGTGCCGTTGTCCGGACCAGTTCCCGCGGAAGCGCCGGCGGTGGGCTCTTGCTGTGAGCCGGAGGTGCCGGCAGTGCCTGGCGTTCCGGGTTCCTCTGGATTCATGCTGTTCGCGTTCATACTTCGATCCTGCCGCCCCACCCGTCCTTCCCTCTACTGGGGGATACCCTGAATGATCCCTGAGAGACCCCCGAACAACGCTGGTTTCCGGTCCGGGTAACCCTTATCCGTGTTTGGATTGGTACATGACTACCGCTGTACAACGCCCCGTGCTGGTCCGCAGCAGCGACCGCATGATTGCGGGCGTCTGCAGTGGACTGGCCGATCACTTGGGCTGGCCGGTCAAGTTCGTCCGGCTTGGCATGATCCTGGCGTGTTTCGCCGGCGGCGCAGGTGTGGCCTTCTATGCGTGGCTGTGGACCATGGTTCCCACCGCGGACGAGAACGCCAAGCGCAATGCCCGCCGTCCGGCGTCGCCCATTGCTCCTGCCGTGAGCCTGCCGCCCGTACCAGGGCCCAGTGGTGAAAGCACGCCTGCCGGCTTCACGACAGGCGCTGGTGGTCACCAGGCATCGAAAACGTACGACGCCGGATCCTCACCATCGGCGGCCGGCGCACCTCCTGTCCTAGGTTCTGTCCCGGTCGGCGGGCCGTTTTCGGGGGCAGCTGCTGAGCGCCAGGTCTCCGGCAGCGGCGACGTCCAGGGCCGTGGTTCGGTTCCCGCTGCTGGACCTGCAGGATTCGGCAGTCCGTCTGCCGCGTGGGACTGGGCGGGCAGCGGCGCTGGGGGAGGCTTGGCATCCTGGTTCTCCTCACGGCGCATCCAGTATGGCAAGGAAATCCTGCTTGGCGCGGCTCTGCTCCTGGTGGCCGCCATCTTGGTCGCACGCCAGTTCGGCGTCGACGTTCCCCTGGGGACCCTCATACCGGCCGCGGCCATCCTGGGCGGTGCGGCGATCGCCTGGATGCAGCTCGACGAAACCCGCAGGGCCGGCCTGGTGGACAAGACGAAGGCCGATCAAGCGGGCGGGTGGGTCCGGCTGGCGGCCGGCCTGGCGCTGGTGGTGGCTGGCGTCCTGGTCATGGTGTCCGGCTCGGGATCGTGGGAACAGACCTGGCTGGCGTTGTTGGCGTCCGTGGCCGTCCTGGGCGGCGTTGCGTTGGTCCTGCTGCCCTGGGGCCTCAAGTTTTGGAAGGACCTGGAAACTGAGCGGGCAGGACGCATCCGCGAGACGGAGCGCGCCGAGATTGCCGCCCATCTGCACGACTCCGTACTGCAGACCTTGGCGCTGATCCAACGCAGGGCGGGGTCGGAACAGGACGTCGTGCGGCTTGCCAGGGCACAGGAACGCGAACTCCGGGCCTGGCTTTTCAGCGATGCAGCCAAGGAATCAGGGCTCCTGGCCGAGCGCATCAAAGCGGTCGCAGCGGAGGTCGAAGACTCCCAGGGCCACGCAGTGGAGGTGGTGGCCGTGGGCGACACGGACATGACGGAACGGCACGAGGCCATGGTGCAGGCAGCCCGGGAAGCGATGCTCAACGCCGCACGGCATGGCGGCGGAACGGTGTCCGTGTATGTGGAAAGTACTGCGGGCACCACGGAAATCTTCATCAAGGACCGCGGTCCCGGCTTCGATCCTGATGCTGTTCCGGACGACAGGCTGGGCGTCAAAGAATCGATTATTGGCCGGATGAAGCGGCACGGTGGCACAGCAACAATCAGCAGCAGCAGCGACGGGACGGAAGTCCGACTGACCCTGCCGTCCGCCAACGGCGACGCGGGCGAACAGCGGAACAATGAAGCCCGGAACAGTGAAGCCCGGAATGGAGAAGCGAAGCAATGAGCACCAATCCCCAGAGTGGTCCAGAACGCACGGTGCGGGTGGTGATCGTGGATGACCACACCATCTTCCGGTCCGGGCTGAAAGCCGATCTCGATGCCCGCATGGACGTCGTAGGAGAAGCCGGAACGGTGGAGCAGGCCATCGCCGTCATTGCCGAAACCCGCCCGGAGGTAGTGCTCCTGGACGTTCACCTTCCCGGCGGACTGGGTGGTGGCGGCCGTGAGGTTATTGCTGGATCGGCCGCGTTGCTGGGGACCACAAGTTTCCTGGCGCTCAGTGTTTCGGACGCGGCCGAGGACGTGGTCTCCGTCATCCGTGCCGGTGCCCGGGGCTATGTCACCAAGACCATCTCCGGCAAGGAGATTTCCGATGCTGTGATCAGGGTGGCCGATGGCGACGCCGTCTTTTCGCCGCGGCTTGCGGGCTTCGTGCTGGATGCGTTCGGCACTGCTCCGGCAGATATCGCGGACGATGAACTGGACAAGCTTTCTGCACGCGAACTCGAAGTCATGAGGCTCATCGCGCGGGGATACAGCTATAAGGAAGTCGCCAAGGAACTCTTCATTTCCATCAAGACCGTGGAGACCCACGTTTCCGCCGTCTTGAGGAAGCTCCAACTCTCCAGCCGGCACGAGCTCACCAAATGGGCGGCCGAGCGCCGCCTCCTCTAACGCTCACTCACTTCCCGTTGGGTTTTCCCGATCGCTCTCGCACCTCCCGCGCCTTAAACGCAAACGCTCTCCCACCGGCCGTGGTGGAAGAGCGTTTGCGTTGGCTGGTTGCTACTTGGCCTTGCCCAGGAATTCCTGGATACGGCGGACACCTTCGGCGAGGTCTTCGTCGCCCAATGCGTAGGACAGGCGGACGTAGCCGGAGGGACCGAACGCTTCGCCCGGAACCACGGCTACCTCAACCTCGTCGAGGATCAGGGTGGCGAGTTCAGCAGAGGTGGAAGGACGGACAGGACCGTTAGAGGTCTCAAATTCCTTACCCAGCAGCCCGCGGACGTCCGCGTACACGTAGAAGGCGCCGGTCGGCGTCGGGCATTCAACGCCTTCAATGGCGTTGAGGCCGGCCACGATCGCTTTGCGGCGGCGGTCGAAGGCTACCTTCATTTCGTCGACGGCGGTCAGCGGACCCGTGAGGGCAGCGGCGGCGGCGACCTGCATGATGTTGGAGACGTTGGACGTCGCGTGTGACTGCAGGTTGGTGGCTGCCTTGATGACGTCGGCCGGGCCAATCATCCAGCCCACACGCCATCCCGTCATGGCATAGGTCTTGGCCACACCATTGAGGATGACAACTTTGTCGCCCAGTTCCGGTGCGGCAGTGGCGATGGAGGTGAACTCCACGCCGTCATAGGTCAGGTGCTCGTAGATTTCGTCCGTGACAACCCAGAGGCCCTTGGACGCGGCCCATTTGCCGATCTCCGCAACCTGCTCCGGGCTGTACACGGCGCCGGTGGGGTTCGACGGGGAAACGAACAGCAGGATCTTGGTGCGGTCCGTCACGGCTGCTTCCAGCTGCTCGACAGTCACCAGGTAACCCTGTTCCGGACCGGCGAAGACCTCAACGGGCACGCCGCCGGCGAGCCGGATGGCTTCCGGGTAGGTGGTCCAGAACGGGGTGGGGATGATGACCTCGTCGCCCGGATCCACCAACGTAGCGAAGGTGTTGTAGACCGCCTGCTTGCCGCCGTTGGTCACCAGGACCTGGGAGGGGTCAACCTGGTAGCCGGAGTCCCGCAGGGTCTTCTCTGCGATGGCCTTCTTCAGCTCAGGGAGGCCACCGGCGGGGGAGTAGCGGTGGTACTTCGGCTGGCTCGCAGCTTCTATGGCAGCCTGGACGATGTAATCCGGGGTGGGGAAATCGGGTTCCCCGGCACCGAAACCGATCACGGGACGGCCCGCGGCCTTCAGTGCCTTGGCCTTGGCGTCAACGGCAAGGGTGGCGGACTCGGCAATGGCGGAGATTCGCTGTGAAATGCGGGCGGTAGTTGTTCCGGCAGACATCTATGTACCGTTCTTCGCAGGCAGCTCGTGGGCTGGATGATGGGATTCGACGTAAACTACCTTATGCTGTTCTGCGGACCTCCCGGGTGCCCGCCGGACTTTGTGACTGATAATGCTGGTCACAGGTTTTTGGGGCTGGGAGGACCGGAAATGGGCCGGTTCGACTATCGCGAAATTCTTGCGTAGACTGGTTCACCGGTGTTGAAAAGCACCACAGGCTGAAGTGCGGCCTGAAACATGGATTTGATCCATAGGGTAGTGGCGCAATTGGTAGCGCAGCGGTCTCCAAAACCGCAGGTTGCAGGTTCGAGTCCTGTCTGCCCTGCGCAAGCTGTCCCGGCGGAAACGCCGGGGCAAGCGCAGCAACCATGGCTCTGATCAGAGTCGGGTCAACGACTTTGCAAGGTGAGTGAGGATCAGGTGACCGAAACAGCTGCCAGCAGCTCGAAGGGCCGTCCCGCCAAGAAAGCCGATCGTGGCTTCTTCGCCCGTATTGCTCTTTTTGTCCGCCAGGTCATCGGTGAACTGAAGAAGGTCGTTGCTCCCACCCGCAAGGAACTGATCAATTACACGCTCGTGGTGCTGGTGTTCGTGGCCATCATGATGCTCATCGTCACCCTTCTGGACCTGGCCTTCGGCACAGGAGTCAGCTGGGTCTTCGGTGGGTCAGGCGCTACGGACCGCTAAGCGGATCTGTCCGCAAACTGTGTGAAATTCCTTGGTAGTTCAGGGATTTTGCGGGGTTTGCGGAATTGAGCCATTTAAATAGGCATGTTAGGCAATGAGGAAGCAGGAGACCAAGTGTCTGAGCAGGAGCTCGAGGTAAACGAGACTGAGCTGGAAGAAACTGAGGGCGCTGCAGTTGAGGCTGCGGAAGAGTCCGAGGTTGATTCTGCTGCGCCCGAATCTGCCGACGCCGACGATTCCGAAGAGGACTTCGAAGCTGACGTGGACGCCGAGTCCGATGAGGCGTCCGGCGATGTTGCAGACGACGATGCTTCGGAAGAGTCCGACGGCGACGACCTGGCAGCCGCTGCTGCTGCAGCTCCGGCCGATCCGGCCGAAGAATTCAAGGGCAAGCTGCGCCGCCAGGAAGGTGACTGGTACGTCATCCACTCCTACGCAGGCTACGAGAACCGCGTGAAGGCAAACCTTGAGACCCGCATCCAGACCCTGGACATGGAAGATTACATCTTCGAAATCCAGGTCCCCATGGAAGAGGTCGTCGAGATCAAGAACGCGCAGCGCAAGGTCATCAACCGCGTTCGCATTCCCGGCTACGTCCTGGTCCGCATGGATCTGACCGACGCCTCGTGGGGCGCCGTTCGCCACACGCCGGGTGTCACCGGCTTCGTGGGCAACGCCCACAACCCCGTGCCGCTGCGCCTTGACGAGGTCTTCTCCATGCTTGCCCCGGTCTTCGAAGAAGAGCAGGCAGAGCAGGGCAAGCCGGTCAACAAGCAGAACCAGGCTCCCGTGGCCGTCGACTTCGAGGTCGGCGAGTCGGTCATCGTCAAGGAGGGCCCGTTCGAGACCCTTCCGGCAACGATCTCCGAGATCAAGCCCGAGTCCCAGACCCTGGTGGTCCTGGTCTCGATCTTCGAGCGCGAAACCCCGGTGACGCTCGCATTCAACCAGGTCACCAAGATCTAGCTGATTCCAAAATTTCGCTCCGGTCCTGCCTGCTTAGCAGTTCGGGAGCGGCCGGCCGCCTCGCCATGGCGGCCAAAAACCTGGGACGCGCTCCTGTGCCCCAGGAAGCTATTGAGAGAAGGACCCTACATTGGCTCCCAAGAAGAAGGTCACCGGCCTCATCAAGCTGCAGATCCAGGCAGGTGCCGCTAACCCGGCCCCGCCGATCGGTCCTGCGCTTGGCCAGCACGGTGTCAACATCATGGAATTCTGCAAGGCGTACAACGCTGCAACGGAATCCCAGCGCGGAAACGTTATCCCGGTGGAAATCACGGTCTACGAAGACCGTTCCTTCACCTTCATCACCAAGACCCCGCCGGCTGCAGAGCTCATCAAGAAGGCTGCAGGCGTCGCCAAGGGTTCAGCTACCCCGCACACCGTCAAGGTTGCCAAGCTGACCCAGGCACAGGTCGAGGAAATTGCTTCCACCAAGATGGAAGACCTCAACGCCAACGACATCAAGGCTGCTGCCCTGATCATCGCCGGCACCGCCCGCTCCATGGGCATCACCGTAGAAGGCTAGTAGTCTTCGAAGGCCCTTGTGGCCTTCACCCGCCGGGCAACCGGCATCTGAAACATTTGAAATGTCGCAGGATCCTTGCCGGATCCACGACTGTGGCAGGGCCCAGCGCGGTCCGCAGACCACAACTGCACAAGGAGAAACAGCAGCATGGCAAAGCGCAGCAAAGCATATGAGGCAGCCGTAGCCAAGATCGAGGCAGACAAGGTCTACGCCCCGATCGAAGCCATCACCCTCGCGAAGGACACCAACCCTTCCAAGTTCGACGCCACCATTGAGGTAGCTTTCCGTCTGGGCGTTGACCCGCGTAAGGCCGACCAGATGGTTCGTGGCACCGTCAACCTGCCGCACGGCACCGGTAAGACCGCCCGCGTCCTCGTTTTCGCAACCGGTGACAAGGCTGAAGCAGCAATCGCTGCCGGCGCCGACTTCGTTGGTTCCGATGACCTGATCGAAAAGATCGCAGCCGGCTGGACCGACTTCGACGCCGCAGTGGCAACCCCTGACCTCATGGGCAAGGTTGGCCGCCTCGGTAAGGTCCTCGGCCCGCGTAACCTCATGCCGAACCCGAAGACCGGTACGGTTACCCCGGACGTCACCAAGGCTGTCAACGACATCAAGGGTGGCAAGATCGACTTCCGCGTCGACAAGCACTCGAACCTGCACTTCATCATCGGCAAGGTTTCCTTCGACGCCAACAAGCTGGCCGAGAACTACGCAGCTGCACTGGAAGAGGTGCTTCGTTTGAAGCCGTCCGCTTCCAAGGGCCGCTACATCCAGAAGGCTACCGTTGCCACCACGTTCGGTCCGGGCATCACCGTTGACCCGAACGTCACCAAGGTTCTCACCGACGCGTAAGCTTCGCGAGCACTGGCTCTGATAAAGGACCGTCCGGCTACGCCGGGCGGTCCTTTTTCTTGCCTTGTTCCCTGTTCACCGGCAGTGGTGAGCCGTAGGCTGTGGTGCGTGTCGTCGTCGAACGTTCCCGCCCTTGCCGGGTTGTCCGTAGAACGGATTCCGGTCCCGAAAAGCCCCGACGCCATGGGGGCGCCCGATTTCCGCGCCTTCCATGACCTGGACGTCGCCCATCACATGGATCTCTGGGGCAACCTGGACCGTTGCTCCACGCTGGCCGAGGCTGTCCTCTACTGGCAGGGCAATGAATACGAAGAGCGGCACGTCTTCCTTGCCCGCCTTCATGGAACCGTCGTGGGCAGGGGCACGCTGACCTTGCCGCTGAGCGAAAACACGACGACGGCGGGTGTGGACGTCCTGGTGGACGCCGGTTATCGTCGGCGCGGCATCGGGACGAGGATCCTGTCGGTGCTGGAGCAGCTGGCCCGCGAGCGGGAGCGCGTGTCCTTTGACGCGTTTTGCTCGGAGCCAATGAGGCTCCTCATCCCGGGTGGCGAGTTGCTGGAGGCAGAGTCCGGCACAGGTGGCGTCCCGCTGGATTCGGCCTCCACCGGTTTCGCCCTCCATCACGGGTATTCCCTGGAGCAGGTCGAAACCAACAGCACGCTGGACCTTCCGGTCGGGGAAGCGCTCTTGCAGGACCTTGAAGAGCAGGCAAGCAAGCGGGCGGCTGGCTATAGCCTCATCGGGTGGCAGGACCGCTGCCCTGATGAGCTCGTGGACGTATTCGCCAAGCTCAAGAGCCTCATGAGCACCGAGGTCCCCATCGCAGGACTGGGCTGGGAAGGCGAAGAGTGGGATGGCAACCGCGTCCGTGTCGAGGAATCAACCTGGCTTGCGGGTGGGGTCGCTTCCATGGCGGCTGTTGCCCGCCATGACGCCACGGCGGAGTTGGCGGCGTACACCATCCTCACCCACCGCGAGGCCACCCCGGGCATGGTCTACCAAGAGGACACGCTTGTTGCTCCGGGGCACCGGGGCCATGGCCTTGGGATGCTGGTCAAGATCGCCAATCTTCGCCGTATTCAAGGGATCTGGCCGGCCGCCACGTCCGTGATGACATGGAACGCCAATGAAAACCGGCATATGCTGGCCATAAATATCGCCTTGGGGTTCAAGCCTTCCGGCTTTGACGGCGAATGGCAGAAACGGCTGGAATGACTGTAGACGAGACGAAGACCGTTCAAGTCGAGCAGCTGTGGGTGCCTGACACCTTGGACAGCCCGGACGCTGCTGATTTCCTGGATGCCGTAGAGGTAGGGCGCCGGGTACGCATGGAGACCTGGGGGAGTGACGACCTCGCCTATACGCCCTTGGAAAAGCTGTTGGAGCTTTCTGATCCCTACGAGCGCCAAGTCATTCTGGTGGCAAAAGTAGAGGGCGTCATTGTGGGCACGGTGGATGTTGCCCTGCCCTTGGCGGACAACCTGGACCTGGCTGAATTCACCTTGGACATCCTTCCCGAGTATCAGAGCCAGGGCGTCGGACGTCAGCTTTTGGAAGCCGCGGAGCAGCTCGCCCGCGCCGAGGGACGCAGCATGGCGTTGGTGGATACCAACCATCCGGCAACGTCACTGACTGAGGTCCCCGAGGACCAGTTGATCCCGGGCAGCGGTGCTGGTTTTGTTCCCGTGAGCAGCAGGGAGGTGGATTTCGCCAAACGTGCCGGCTACACGCTGCAGCACATTGAGCAGTTCAGCTCATGCGTGCTGCCGCTGGATTCCAAACTCGTGGGTGATCTTCAGCTCGAGGCCGAAGAAGCCAACGGCGGACGGTACACGCTGCACCACTGGACTGACCGTTGCCCCGAACCCTGGCTGGAAGCCGTGGCCGCCCTGGAGAACGCCGCTGGCGAGGTAGTCCGCGACGAGGGAGATGAAGACGCGCCTGAAGTCGAAGCGAGCGGGATGGTTTTCGACGTAACGGTACTGCGCGAAACCGAGGATGCCGCAATGGCGCAGGGCCGGCGCACGGTGGTGACCGCCGTCGAGCACACCGAGAGCGGACGCTTGGTGGGCCTGACCACCATCAGCGTCCTTGCGCACCGCCAGGACGTGGTTTTCCAGGACGACACCTTGGTCCTCCAGGAACACCGGGGCAACAAGCTGGGCTTGCTGATCAAGGTGGCCAACATGGAAAGGCTCAGCGAGCAGTTCCCTGATGCCCGGGTGATCTACACGTGGAACGCGCCCGAGAACCGCTACCTCCTCACGGTGAACAAGCAGTTGGGATTTACGACGGCGGGCGTCACCGGACTCTGGCAGAAGGAACTTCCCGGTCGGGGTAAGGACACGACGTCGTCGGACTAGTCCGCCGTCGATTTGGTTTGGGGAACACTCTCCCGTAACCTTGAATTACCAAAGACCGTCGGTTGATGGGAATCCACTCTTTCGAGCGAAGCTCAATTCTGCAGCTACGCCCTTGAGGCTAAAGTGAATTCCTTGACGAAGGACCCTGAACATAGGGCGGCCGGCGCAGGTGAACGAAGCAAGTCTCCACGGATTCAGTCTGTGTTGAGCCAAGCCCCGTGCATCTGCGCGGGGCGTTTTTTCGTTTTAGCTCTCGTGAGCGGGGACCCGGAAGACCGGCTTTATTCCCCGGAAGGAGGGTTATGACAACGCCTAGCAAGATCTCCGCAGTTGCAGAGATCACCAACGATTTCAAGGAATCGAACGCGGCTGTCCTGACCGAATACCGCGGGCTCACTGTTGCACAGCTCAAGGAACTGCGTGTTGCGCTCGGCCAGGACACCAAGTTCTCGGTCGTCAAGAACACCCTGAGTGCCATTGCAGCCAAGGAAGCTGGAGTTGAAGCATTCAACGATCAGCTCGCCGGCCCTACTGCAATCGCCTTCATCAAGGGTGACGCTGTTGCTGCTGCCAAGAGCCTGACGGACTTTGCCAAGGCCAACAAGCAGCTGGTTATCAAGACCGGCGTCTTCGAAGGCAAGGCATTGGACGCAGCAGGAGTTGCCGCACTGGCAGCCCTCGAGTCCCGCGAACTGCAGCTTGCACGCGTTGCTGGTGTCCTCAAGGCTCCCGCATCCGCTGCTGCTCGCATCATCGACGCCCTGCGCCTCAAGCTTGAAGAAGAGGGCGGCGCATCTGCACCGGCCGCTGAAGAAGCTCCGGCCGCTGAAGAGGCTGCTGCTGAAGAGGTTGCGGCCCCGGCCGAAGCCGCTGAAGCTGCAACCGAAGAGAACTAAGTTCTCCCCTCAATCAAACTCTGGTGCATGGACCGGTTTAGCCCGGATCTGCACCAACTAATGGAAGGACGCCACCATGGCGAAGCTCAGCAACGAAGAGCTCATTGAAGCTTTCAAGGAACTGACCATCATCGAGCTCTCCGAGTTCGTCAAGCTCTTCGAAGAGACCTTCGAAGTTACGGCTGCTGCAGTTGCAGTTGCCGGCCCCGCTGCCGGCGGTGCTGCTGAAGCTGCTGAAGAGAAGACGGAATTTGACGTCATCCTGGAAGCTGCTGGCGACAAGAAGATCGCAGTGATCAAGGAAGTTCGCGCCATCACCTCCCTCGGCCTCAAGGAAGCCAAGGATGTTGTTGACAGCGCACCGAAGGCTGTTCTCGAAGGCGCCACCAAGGAAGCTGCCGAGAAGGCCAAGGCTCAGCTCGAAGAAGCTGGCGCAACGGTTACCCTCAAGTAACTCGTTTTGCTTGGGGAAGCCCCGCCCGCTCCGACTAAGGAGCGGGCGGGGCTTCCTGCGTTTAACGAACCCAAGTAAGTAGCAGAAGATGCCGTTCTGAGCGGTCAGAACGGCATTAACTGCTACTTAGTTGGGTTCGCTGATGTCCGCTACTATCGCGCCCAGAGCGGCGGTGAGGGCGTCGGCGTCCACGAAGGCACTGCGGCCGTGGGCACCTGCGCCCATGGAGATGCGACGCCCTGTGATGGTGGCGTCCGCGTAGACGGGCCAGGGCGTGGTGCTGCCCAAGGGCGTGATGGTTCCCCGCTCGTATCCTGTGGCAGCCAAGGCGACGTCGGCGTGGGGGAGCGAGAGCTTGTTGACACCCACCAGCGCGCGCAGCTTCGGCCACGAGATCTGGCGGTCCCCGGGAATCAGCGCGAACAGGAAGCTGCCATCGCGGTGCTTGACCACCAACGACTTCACAATGTCCGCCGGGCTGATGCCCAGGATGCCGGCAGCTTCTTCGAGGCTGCGCGCTGCGGGACGCTCGACGACGTCAACGTCCAGACCGCGGGCGGCAGCATCGGACAGGAACCTCTCAGCACCGTCCGTCACAGGTTCATTCACGTCGGCTCCACCAGTCCTCGTTCGAAAGTCAGTCCAGGTTCCGTCGTCAGTCGCGGTACAGGAGGAGGGCTTCACCCTGGCCGCCACCGCCACACAGCGACACTGCGGCCTTGCCTGTTCCCCGGCGCTTGAGTTCGTGCGCTGCATGCAGCGCGAGCCGTGCGCCGGATGCCCCGATGGGGTGGCCCAGCGCAATGGCGCCGCCATGGATATTGCACTTCTCCAGCGGATAACGCAGGTCCTTCAAGGATTGGACCGCCACCGAGCCGAAGGCCTCGTTGATCTCAATGAAGTCCAGGTCCTCCGCTTCCCATCCGGCCCGCTTCAGCGCTTGGGCAATGGCGTTGGATGGTTGGGAATGCAGAGAGTTATCCGGGCCGGCAACCTGGCCCGGCTTTCCTACAACAGCCAGGTAATCCAGGCCGTTGTCCTTGGCGAACCGGCGACTGGTCAGCACCAGTGCGGAGGCGCCGTCGGACAAGGGAGAGGAATTGCCGGCCGTGATGGTGCCGTCCGTAGCGAACGCGGCCTTGAGCGGTGCCAGGGTTTCCACTGTCGTGTTGGGGCGGACGCCTTCATCCGTACTGAGGACCAGCGGATCGCCCTTGCGCTGCTTGACCCTCACCGGAGCAATTTCGACGTCGAATGTTCCGTCCGCGATGGCGGCAGCGGCACGCTGGTGGGAAGCAGCGGCAACTTCGTCCTGGGACTTGCGGTCAATGCCGAGGGTGACGTTCTTGGTTTCTGTGGACAGGCCCATGGACTGTCCGTCGAAGGCGTCAGTGAGTCCGTCGTGGGCCGCGACGTCCAGGGCCTGGATGGCACCGTAGGTCCAGCCCTGCCGGGAGCCGGGCAGGAGGTGCGGTGCGCGCGTCATGGATTCCTGGCCGCCGGCCACCACTACGGTGGCGTCGCCGCTGCGGATCATGCGGGCGGCATCAATGACGGCAGTGAGTCCGGAGAGGCAGACCTTGTTGATGGTGACGGCAGGGATGTTCCACCCAACGCCGGCCGCAATAGCGCTCTGGCGGGCCGGGTTCTGACCCGCTCCGGCCTGGAGGACCTGCCCCATGATCACGGCGTCCACCTGTTCGGCTTTCACGCCGCTGGCCGCCAGGGCTGCGGTGATGGCATGTGCACCAAGGTCGACGGCGGTGAACCCCGCCAATTGCCCGTTGAGCCGACCCTGTGGGGTGCGGGAAGCGGCAAGGATGACAACGTCATTGTCGTCAGCGGAGTTGGTCATGGTCTCTCTTCCGATCCGGGAGTGGTGGTGCAAGGCTATCGCGGGGCGTGCGCCAGCCTACCCTTTCAACGGCTGTGCCTGTCGTGGCATTCCATCGGGATGCTGTGGAGGCCTTTGCTTAGGTGCCTGCAGCAACGGTGCTTGCAATCACGGACGATCTGGGGTAGACAGGAAGGCTGCTTTGCCGTATTGTAGATATTTGCGTCTTCCCTGTTAACCTTCAGCCTTCATATAGCGGTGGGCTTTACCTCTCAGCTGCACCATTGACGTGCCGTTCCTTAACGTGCATAGCCAATGAGTGGACTGGGTCCGGGTCATATAGCGGAACCGGAATAAGTATCCTGCGGAGCACTCTGCGGGATGCAAACGGGGGAGATCTGAAAACGCCTGAAGGTCTGTGGAAGGATCCCTCTTGGTCGCCTCGAGCACCTCTAATAACGAAACCGCTAACACGGCAAGCACCGATGGTGCCACCCGCCGCCTCTCATTCGCAAAGATTCACGAACCGCTTGATGTTCCGAATCTTCTCGCCCTGCAGACAGACAGCTTTGACTGGCTGGTCGGAAACGAACGCTGGCAGGCGCGGGTAGCGAAGGCTGTCGAGGAGGGCGACCTCAGCGTCGCCACCACCTCCGGACTTGCCGACATCTTCGAAGAGATCTCCCCCATCGAGGACTTCCAGGGCACCATGTCCCTGAGCTTCTCCGAGCCGGAGTTCGCTGACCCGAAGTACACCATGGCCGAATGCAAAGACCGTGACGCCACTTACTCGGCACCGCTGTATGTCAAGGCCGAGTTCATGAACAACAACACGGGCGAAATCAAGCAGCAAACCGTGTTCATGGGCGACTTCCCCCTCATGACTGAAAAGGGAACGTTCGTCGTCAACGGCACCGAGCGTGTCGTTGTCTCCCAGTTGGTCCGTTCGCCGGGCGCCTACTTTGAGCGCACCGCTGACAAGACCAGTGACAAGGACATCTTCACTGCGAAGATCATCCCGTCCCGTGGTGCATGGTTCGAACTCGAAATCGACAAGCGCGACCAGGTCGGCGTTCGCCTCGACCGCAAGCGCAAGCAGTCTGTCACGGTTCTCCTGAAGGCCCTTGGCTGGACCGAAGGCCAGATCCTGGAAGAATTCGGCCAGTACGACTCCATGCGTGCAACGCTGGAGAAGGACGCCACCGAGACCCGCGAAGACGCGCTTCTGGACATCTACCGCAAGCTGCGTCCGGGCGAGCCGCCCACAGTCGAGGCTGCCCAGTCCCTCCTGGACAACCTGTACTTCAACGCCAAGCGCTACGATCTTGCCAAGGTTGGCCGTTACAAGATCAACCGCAAGCTCGGCATCGACCGCTCCCTTGGTGACAAGGAAGCCTCGGTCCTGCACGTTGAAGACATCGTTGCCATGATCAAGTTCCTCGTTGCGCTCCACGCCGGCGAGAAGACCCTCATGGGCAAGCGCGACGGCGAAGACCACGAGCTCCGCGTCGACGTCGACGACATCGACCACTTCGGCAACCGTCGCATCCGCGCCGTCGGCGAACTGATCGAGAACCAGGTCCGCACCGGCCTGTCCCGTATGGAACGCGTCGTCCGCGAACGCATGACCACGCAGGACGTCGAGGCCATTACGCCGCAGACCCTGATCAACATCCGTCCCGTTGTTGCAGCCATCAAGGAGTTCTTCGGAACGTCCCAGCTGTCGCAGTTCATGGACCAGAACAACCCGCTGTCGGGTCTGACCCACAAGCGCCGCCTGTCGGCACTTGGCCCGGGTGGTCTGTCCCGTGACCGTGCAGGCATGGAAGTTCGAGACGTTCACCCGTCCCACTACGGACGTATGTGCCCCATCGAAACCCCTGAAGGCCCGAACATTGGTCTGATCGGTTCGCTGGCGTCCTACGGCCGCATCAACCCGTTCGGCTTCATCGAGACGCCGTACCGGTTGGTCGCGGAAGGCGTCGTTTCCGACGAGGTCCAGTACCTGACGGCCGACGACGAAGCTGAGGTCCTGATTGCACAGGCCAACGCTCCGCTGGATGCTGACAAGAAGTTCTCTGAAGAGACCGTCCTTGTCCGTGCACGTGGTGGTGGAGGCGAGCCCGTTCTGGTTCCCGCTGCCGAGGTTCAGTTCATGGACGTTTCCCCGCGCCAGATGGTGTCCGTGGCAACAGCCCTGATTCCGTTCCTTGAGCATGACGATGCAAACCGTGCACTCATGGGTGCCAACATGCAGCGCCAGGCCGTGCCGCTGGTCCGTTCCGAGGCTCCGTTCGTGGGCACCGGCATGGAGCGAGCAGCAGCCGTTGACGCCGGTGATGTTGTCATCGCGAAGAAGGCAGGTGTGGTCACCGAGGTTTCCGCCGAGCTGGTTGTCATGATCAACGACGACGGTACTGAGACCAACTACCGCATCAACAAGTTCGCCCGTTCCAACCAGGGCAACTGCTACAACCACCGTGTCCTGGTCAACGAAGGCCAGCGCCTGGAAGTTGGCGGCATCATCGCTGACGGTCCCGCAACGGACCAGGGTGAACTGGCCCTCGGTAAGAACCTGCTCGTGGCATTCATGTCATGGGAAGGCCACAACTTCGAGGACGCCATCATCCTGTCGCAGCGCATTGTTGCTGAGGATGTTCTTTCCTCCATCCACATCGAGGAGCACGAAATTGATGCCCGCGACACCAAGCTTGGTGCCGAGGAAATCACGCGTGACATCCCCAACGTGTCCGAGGAAGTCCTTGCAGGCCTGGACGAGCGTGGCATCATCCACATTGGTGCTGAGGTTGAAGCCGGCGACATCCTGGTCGGAAAGGTCACCCCTAAGGGTGAAACCGAACTGACCCCGGAAGAGCGCCTTCTCCGCGCCATCTTCGGTGAGAAGTCCCGCGAAGTCCGCGACACGTCCCTGAAGGTGCCCCACGGCGAGTCCGGTACGGTCATCGGCGTGCGCGTCTTCGACCGCGACAACGACGACGAACTGCCCCCGGGCGTGAACCAGTTGGTCCGCGTCTACGTTGCAGCCAAGCGTAAGATCACCGACGGCGACAAGCTCGCCGGCCGTCACGGCAACAAGGGTGTTATCTCCAAGATCCTCCCGATCGAGGACATGCCCTTCCTTGCAGACGGTACCCCGGTGGACATCGTCCTGAACCCGCTTGGTGTTCCGGGTCGAATGAACGTTGGACAGGTCCTGGAAACCCACCTTGGTTGGGTTGCCAAGACCGGTTGGAAGATCGAAGGCGAGCCGGAGTGGGTCAAGAACCTGCCCAACCTGCCCCGTGAAACCGGCCAGACCACCGTTGCCACCCCGGTGTTCGATGGCGCCCGTGAAGAAGAAATCACTGGTCTGCTTGACTCCACCAACGTGACCCGCGACGGCGACCGCCTGATCGATTCCTCCGGCAAGACCCGTCTGTTTGACGGCCGCTCCGGCGAGCCGTTCCCGGACCCGATCTCCGTCGGTTACATGTACATCCTGAAGCTCCACCACCTGGTGGACGACAAGATCCACGCGCGTTCCACCGGCCCGTACTCCATGATCACGCAGCAGCCGCTGGGTGGTAAGGCTCAGTTCGGTGGCCAGCGCTTCGGTGAAATGGAAGTGTGGGCGCTCGAAGCTTACGGTGCCGCCTACACGCTTCAGGAACTCCTCACGATCAAGTCGGATGACATCCATGGTCGTGTGAAGGTCTACGAAGCCATCGTCAAGGGCGAGAACATCCCTGAGCCTGGCGTTCCCGAGTCCTTCAAGGTCTTGATCAAGGAAATGCAGTCGTTGTGCCTGAACGTGGAAGTTCTTTCCACGGACGGAACCACGATCGAAATGCGTGACTCTGATGACGCAGTCTTCACGGCTGCGGAAGAACTGGGCATCGATCTGTCTCGTGCAGAGCCCAGTTCCGTAGAAGAGGTCTAGCAGCTGTTCCGGCGGGCAGCCTCAACACCTGTCCGTCGGAACAGCTCCCTCTTCCCGTAACCAAGACTTCAGAATTTAGAGAACAAGAGAGAACAGGGACCCTATGTCCAGCGAATCCTCCTTCGGCCTCATGCAGATCGGCCTCGCCACCGCGGAAGACATCCGCGGATGGTCTTACGGTGAGGTCAAGAAGCCGGAAACCATTAACTACCGCACGCTCAAGCCCGAGAAGGACGGCCTCTTCTGCGAGAAGATCTTCGGCCCTTCCCGCGACTGGGAATGCTACTGCGGCAAGTACAAGCGCGTCCGCTTCAAGGGCATCATTTGCGAGCGTTGTGGCGTTGAAGTCACCCGCGCCAAGGTGCGTCGTGAGCGCATGGGCCACATCGAGCTGGCCGCGCCTGTAACGCACATCTGGTACTTCAAGGGCGTTCCCTCGCGCTTGGGCTAC
This sequence comes from Paenarthrobacter sp. YAF11_1, assembly GCF_052113445.1. Taxonomy (NCBI): domain Bacteria; kingdom Bacillati; phylum Actinomycetota; class Actinomycetes; order Micrococcales; family Micrococcaceae; genus Paenarthrobacter; species Paenarthrobacter sp. YAF11_1. Next base: position 634,782 of record NZ_JBFRDF010000001.1, on the reverse strand, counting down.
CTTCTGGACCTGGCGCCGAAGGACCTTGAGAAGGTCATTTACTTCGCTGCCTACATGATCACCAGCGTTGACACCGAAAGCCGTCACGCCGAACTGCCGAACCTCCAGGTTGAGCACGACCTCGAGAAGAAGCAGATGGTGGACAACCGCGACAGCGACATCGCCACGATCGCCCGCGACCTCGAAGACGAGCTTGCCCGTCTTGAGGGTGAAGGCGCCAAGGCTGCCGACAAGAAGAAGGCCCGCGACTCTGCAGACCGCCAGATGGCGAACGTCCGCAAGCGTGCCGACGCCGACATCGAGCGCCTTGAGCAGGTCTGGGACCGCTTCAAGAACCTCAAGGTCGCTGACCTTGAAGGCGACGAGGGCCTGTACCGCGAACTGCGCGACCGTTACGGTCTGTACTTCGAGGGCTCCATGGGTGCCGAAGCGATCAAGAAGCGTCTCGAAACCTTCGACATGCAGGCTGAGGCTGAGTCACTGCGCGACACCATCCAGAACGGCAAGGGCCAGCGCAAGACGCGTGCCCTGAAGCGCCTGAAGGTTGTCAACGCATTCCTGACCACCAACAACAGCCCGCTTGGCATGGTTCTCGACGCCGTACCGGTGATCCCGCCGGAACTGCGCCCGATGGTCCAGCTGGACGGTGGCCGCTTCGCGACCTCCGACCTCAACGACCTCTACCGTCGTGTGATCAACCGCAACAACCGACTCAAGCGCCTGCTTGACCTCGGCGCTCCGGAGATCATCGTCAACAACGAGAAGCGCATGCTTCAGGAAGCTGTTGACAGCCTCTTCGACAACGGTCGTCGTGGCCGTCCCGTCACGGGTCCGGGCAACCGTCCGCTGAAGTCCCTGAGCGACATGCTCAAGGGCAAGCAGGGTCGTTTCCGCCAGAACCTCCTCGGCAAGCGCGTTGACTACTCCGGCCGTTCGGTCATCGTTGTTGGCCCGCAGCTGAAGCTGCACCAGTGTGGTCTGCCCAAGCAGATGGCCCTGGAGCTCTTCAAGCCGTTCGTGATGAAGCGCCTGGTTGACCTCAACCACGCCCAGAACATCAAGTCGGCAAAGCGCATGGTTGAGCGTTACCGTCCGCAGGTCTGGGACGTACTGGAAGAGATCATCACCGAACACCCGGTGCTGCTCAACCGTGCACCTACCCTGCACCGCCTCGGCATCCAGGCCTTCGAACCACAGCTTGTGGAAGGCAAGGCAATCCAGCTTCACCCGCTGGTTTGTGGCGCCTTCAACGCTGACTTCGACGGCGACCAGATGGCAGTCCACCTGCCGCTGAGCCCGGAAGCCCAGGCCGAAGCCCGCATCCTGATGCTGTCCTCGAACAACATCCTGAAGCCGTCCGATGGCCGTCCGGTGACCCTGCCTTCGCAGGATATGATCATCGGTCTGTACCACCTGACCACCAAGCGCGTCGGTTCTGCCGGCGAAGGCCGCATCTTCTCCTCGGTTTCGGAAGCCATCATGGCGTACGACGCCCGTGATCTGCACCTGAACTCCCAGGTCAAGATCCGCTTGGATGACTTTGTGCCTTACGCAGGCTGGGAAGCTCCGGAAGGTTGGGAGGCCGGTCAGCCGGCTCTCGTTGAAACCTCCCTGGGCCAGGTCATCTTCAACCAGACGCTGCCTGAGGACTACCCCTGGGTTGAGGCTGTTGCTGATAAGGGCGAACTGTCCCGGATCGTCAACGACCTCGCAGAGCGCTACCCGAAGGTAGTTACGGCGGCAACGCTGGACAACCTGAAGGACGCCGGCTTCTACTGGGCCACCCGTTCGGGCGTCACGGTTGCCATCTCCGACATCGAGGTGCCTACCTCCAAGCCTGCCATCCTGGCCGGCTACGAGGCCATGGCTGCCAAGATCCAGGGCCAGTACGACAAGGGCCTGATCGACGACGACGAGCGTCGCCAGGAACTGATCGAAATCTGGAACAAGGCCACCAACGAAATCGCCCAGGCGATGCGTGACAGCCTGTCCCCGATGAACACCATCAACCGCATGGTGTCCTCCGGTGCACGTGGTAACTGGATGCAGGTCCGCCAGATCGCGGGTATCCGTGGTCTTGTGGCCAACCCGAAGGGTGAGATCATTCCTCGCCCGATCAAGTCCTCCTACCGCGAGGGCCTGTCGGTGCTGGAATACTTCATCGCCACGCACGGTGCCCGTAAGGGTCTGGCCGATACCGCTCTCCGTACCGCCAACTCGGGTTACCTGACCCGTCGTCTGGTGGACGTATCGCAGGACGTCATCGTCCGCGAAGAGGACTGCGGCACCGAGCGCGGTCTGCTCACGCCGATCGCCGTGCCGGATTCCAACGGTGAGCTCGTCCTGGACGAGAACGTCGAGAACAGCGCCTACGCACGTACGCTGGCTGTCGACGTCGTCGATGCCCAGGGCAACGTCCTGGCTGCCGGCGGCACCGACTGCGGCGACGTCGTCATCGACCAGCTGCTGGCTGCAGGCATCACCGAGGTCAAGGTCCGCTCTGTACTCACCTGTGAGTCCAAGGTCGGTACCTGTGCACTCTGCTACGGTCGTTCGCTGGCCACTGGCAAGACCGTTGACATCGGCGAGGCCGTGGGCATTATTGCCGCGCAGTCCATCGGTGAGCCCGGTACCCAGCTGACCATGCGTACGTTCCACACCGGTGGTGCTGTTTCGGCCGGCGGTGGCGACGACATCACCCAGGGTCTGCCCCGTATCCAGGAGCTCTTCGAAGCCCGTACTCCGAAGGGTGTCGCACCGATTGCTGAAGCAGCCGGCCGCATCACCATTGAAGAGTCCGAGCGCCAGATGCGTCTTGTCATCACTCCGGACGATGGTTCCGAAGAGATTGCCTACCCGGTACTGCGCCGTTCACGTCTCCTCATCGAAGATGGCGAGCACGTCAGCGTCGGCCAGAAGCTGATCAACGGTCCGGTGGACCCGAAGCAGGTTCTGCGCATCATGGGTCCGCGCGCTGCACAGAAGTTCCTTGTGGACGAAGTACAGGGCGTTTACCGCAGCCAGGGTATTGGTATCCACGACAAGCACGTCGAGGTTATCGTCCGCCAGATGCTGCGTCGCGTGACCGTCATCGAATCCGGCGACTCCGACCTGCTCCCCGGTGAGCTTGCAGAGCGCGCCCGCTTCGAGGACGAGAACCGCCGCGTCGTGTCCGAGGGCAAGTCCCCGGCTTCGGGTCGTCCGGAACTCATGGGTATCACCAAGGCTTCCTTGGCTACTGAGTCCTGGCTGTCGGCTGCTTCCTTCCAGGAAACCACCCGCGTCCTGACGCAGGCGGCCATGGAAGGCAAGAGCGATCCTCTGCTCGGCCTCAAGGAAAACGTCATCATCGGTAAGCTCATCCCGGCTGGTACGGGTCTGCCCCGCTACACAGAGGTCACTGTGGAGCCGACGGAAGAAGCAAAGGCAAGCCTGTTCACGGGCCCCAGCGCTTTCACCGACTTCTCCTATGACGCCCTGGGCGGCGACGGAGCTCCCGAGTTCCACGCCATCCCGCTGGATGACTACGACCTCGGTAACGACTTCCGCTGATCCGTTGTCCTCCCGCCGTCATGGCTGAGTTGACGCCGTAAAGGTCCGGCCCCGTACTCCATGAGTGCGGGGCCGGACCCGTTAACGGCGGCAGCTTTTCGCGCAGTCAGGCGGGGGAGTGGAGGACGACGGCGGCAGCCGGGTTGCGCCGTCGTCCTCCATACACCCGATTAAGGCCTTAGATCAAGCCGTGCTAGACTTTTGGTAATTGTTCTGTGTGGCAGTGGATGAAGGCCGCCGCAGCATCATTTTGGTTTTGTTCTCATGGTGCTGGGTGGAGCCTGTTTCCGGGTTGCGGGCAACATGCGCAACGAATGCCGCACTTTTGCACGCCTACCGGAGTTTCGGCCGGCTGCACGAGCAACGCCAAAGTTCCCACGTTTACACCGGCTGGCGCCGGTGTGTGGGGGCAGAGATCAAACAACGGAGAACACGAAAGTGCCTACGATTAACCAGCTGGTCCGCAAGGGCCGCACGCCGAAGGTCTCCAAGACCAAGGCTCCCGCGCTGAAGGGCAGCCCGATGCGCCGCGGTGTTTGCACCCGCGTTTACACCACCACCCCCAAGAAGCCGAACTCGGCTCTCCGTAAGGTGGCACGTGTGCGTCTCAACGGTGGCGTAGAAGTAACCGCCTACATCCCCGGTGTTGGCCACAACCTCCAGGAGCACTCCATCGTGCTCGTCCGTGGTGGTCGTGTGAAGGACCTTCCGGGTGTCCGCTACAAGATCGTCCGCGGCGCACTCGACACCCAGGGTGTCAAGAACCGCAAGCAGGCTCGCAGCCGTTACGGCGCAAAGATGGAGAAGAAGTAATATGCCTCGCAAGGGTCCGGCCCCGAAGCGGCCGCTAGTTTCCGATCCCGTTTACGGCTCCCCGTTGGTCACGCAGCTGATCAACAAGGTTCTTGTCGACGGCAAGAAGTCCACCGCAGAGCGCATCGTTTACGGTGCACTTGAAGGTGCACGTGCCAAGTCCGGCGGCGACCCCGTTGCCGCTCTCAAGAAGGCCATGGACAACGTCAAGCCTTCCCTCGAGGTACGTTCACGCCGTGTTGGTGGCGCTACCTACCAGGTTCCGGTTGAGGTCAAGCCGGGTCGCTCCACCGCCCTCGCTCTGCGTTGGCTCGTGGGCTACTCCAAGGCCCGCCGCGAGAAGACCATGACCGAGCGCCTCCAGAACGAAATCCTGGATGCCTCCAATGGTCTTGGTGCCGCTGTGAAGCGTCGCGAAGATACCCACAAGATGGCCGAGTCCAACAAGGCCTTCGCACACTACCGCTGGTAAAAACTTTCCGGACGCCGCCGGCTCACTGAGCCGGCGGCGAACGTGTAGTCCATCCGAAAGGGAGACCCCGTGGCACAGGACGTGCTTACCGACCTTAATAAGGTCCGCAATATCGGCATCATGGCCCACATCGATGCCGGCAAGACCACCACTACCGAGCGCATCCTGTTCTACACGGGTGTGAACCACAAGATCGGCGAGACGCACGACGGCGCTTCGACGACTGACTGGATGGAACAGGAAAAGGAACGCGGCATCACCATCACGTCTGCCGCCGTGACTTGCTTCTGGGACAAGAACCAGATCAACATCATCGATACCCCGGGCCACGTGGACTTCACGGTTGAGGTTGAGCGCTCCCTGCGCGTCCTCGACGGTGCAGTTGCAGTGTTCGACGGCAAGGAAGGCGTGGAGCCGCAGTCCGAGACTGTTTGGCGCCAGGCTGACAAGTACAACGTTCCGCGTATCTGCTTCGTCAACAAGATGGACAAGCTGGGCGCTGACTTCTACTTCACCGTAGACACCATCATCTCCCGCCTTGGTGCCAAGCCGCTGGTTATGCAGCTGCCCATCGGCGCTGAGAACGACTTCATCGGTGTCGTTGACCTCCTCGAAATGCGCGCCCTGGTTTGGCCTGGCGACGCAAAGGGTGACGTCACCATGGGCGCTTCCTACGAAGTGCAGGAAATCCCGGCGGACCTCCAGGCCAAGGCTGAAGAGTACCGTGCACAGCTCGTAGAGACTGTGGCCGAGGCTTCCGAAGAGCTCATGGAGAAGTACCTCGAAGGTGAAGAACTCACCCTTGAGGAACTGAAGGCCGGCATCCGCAAGATGACCATCAACTCCGAGCTCTACCCGGTGTTCTGTGGTTCTGCCTTCAAGAACCGCGGTGTCCAGCCGATGCTTGACGCTGTTGTTGACTTCCTGCCGAACCCGCTCGACGTCCCGCCGATGATCGGTCACGATCCTCGCGACGAAGAGAAGGAACTCACCCGCAAGCCGTCTGCAGACGAGCCGTTCTCGGCCCTCGCCTTCAAGATTGCTGCGCACCCGTTCTTCGGCCAGCTGACCTTCGTCCGCGTGTACTCAGGTCACGTTGAGGCAGGCGCCCAGGTGGTTAACTCCACCAAGGGCAAGAAGGAACGCATCGGCAAGCTGTTCCAGATGCACGCCAACAAGGAAATGCCCGTTGAGGGCGCTACCGCCGGCCACATCTACGCAGCTATCGGTCTGAAGGACACCACCACGGGTGACACCCTGTGTGATTCCAACAACCAGATCGTCCTCGAGTCCATGAGCTTCCCGGAGCCCGTGATCTCGGTTGCCATCGAGCCCAACACCAAGGGTGACCAGGAGAAGCTCTCCACGGCTATCCAGAAGCTCTCCGCTGAGGACCCGACCTTCCAGGTCTCCCTCAACGAAGACACGGGCCAGACCATCATCGCCGGCATGGGCGAGCTCCACCTGGACATCCTGGTGGACCGCATGCGCCGCGAATTCAAGGTCGAGGCAAACGTCGGCAAGCCGCAGGTTGCTTACCGCGAAACCATCAAGCGCGCAGTCGAGCGTCATGACTACACGCACAAGAAGCAGACCGGTGGTTCGGGTCAGTTCGCAAAGATCCAGATCGCGATCGAGCCCATGGACACCGCTTCCGGCGAGCTGTACGAGTTCGTGAACAAGGTCACTGGTGGCCGCGTTCCGCGCGAATACATCCCGTCCGTTGACGCTGGTATCCAGGATGCACTGAACGACGGCGTCCTGGCCGGGTACCCGGTTGTCGGCATCAAGGCCACGCTGATTGATGGCGCGTCCCACGATGTTGACTCTTCGGAAATGGCGTTCAAGATCGCCGGACGTATGGCTTTCAAGGAAGCTGCACGTAAGGCGAACCCTGTTCTGCTTGAACCGCTGATGGATGTTGAGGTCCGCACACCTGAGGAATACATGGGTGATGTTATTGGTGACCTGAACGCCCGCCGTGGCCAGATGCAGTCCATGGAAGACGCAGCAGGTGTGAAGGTTATCCGTGCACACGTTCCGCTGTCCGGCATGTTCGGCTACATCGGTGACCTCCGGTCCAAGACCCAGGGTCGCGCTGTGTACTCCATGACGTTCAACAGCTACGCGGAGGTCCCGAAGGCAGTTGCCGACGAGATCATCCAGAAAACCCGCGGCGAGTAATCTCCCGGTAACGGATGCAATTCCGGTATCGGGAAGGCATCTAAGCGCGTGAGGCGGGGCTGCGGCGACAGCCGCGGCCCGGCCCCTGCGCAAACAGGCTCGAGGAACTACTATTGGTTCCTGAATCTGCAATTTCACCAAAACCAAGCCCCCAAGTAGACTTGCTAAAGTTTCTGCCGCGAAAAGCGCGGCCGAGGAGCACTTCACTTGAAATCGTTCTAGGAGGAACCTGTGGCAAAGGCAAAGTTCGAGCGGACTAAGCCGCACGTCAACATCGGCACCATTGGTCACGTTGACCACGGTAAGACGACGCTGACTGCCGCCATTTCCAAGGTGCTGTACGACCAGTACCCGGATCTCAACGAGCAGCGCGACTTCGCGTCGATTGACTCTGCTCCGGAAGAGCGCCAGCGCGGTATTACGATCAACATCTCCCACGTGGAGTACCAGACCGAGAAGCGCCACTACGCACACGTAGACGCCCCGGGTCACGCTGACTACATCAAGAACATGATCACCGGTGCTGCCCAGATGGACGGCGCAATCCTCGTGGTTGCTGCAACCGATGGTCCGATGGCTCAGACCCGTGAGCACGTTCTGCTCGCCCGCCAGGTTGGTGTTCCCTACCTGCTGGTCGCACTGAACAAGTCCGACATGGTTGATGACGAAGAACTCCTCGACCTCGTCGAAATGGAAGTTCGTGAGCTCTTGAGCTCGCAGGGCTTCGATGGCGATGAGGCTCCGGTTGTTCGCGTTTCCGGCCTCAAGGCTCTGGAAGGCGACCCGGTTTGGGTCAAGTCCGTCCAGGACCTGATGGCAGCTGTCGACGAGTCCGTTCCGGACCCCGTACGTGACCGCGACAAGCCGTTCCTGATGCCGATCGAAGACGTCTTCACGATCACCGGTCGTGGCACCGTTGTTACGGGCCGCGCCGAGCGTGGAACCCTCGCCATCAACTCCGAGGTCGAGATCGTTGGCATCCGCCCGATCCAGAAGACCACGGTTACCGGTATCGAGATGTTCCACAAGCAGCTCGACGAAGCATGGGCCGGCGAGAACTGTGGCCTCCTGCTCCGCGGTCTGAAGCGCGACGATGTCGAGCGTGGCCAGGTTGTCGTCAAGCCGGGTTCCATCACCCCGCACACCGACTTCGAGGCTAACGTCTACATCCTTTCCAAGGACGAAGGCGGACGTCACAACCCGTTCTACTCCAACTACCGCCCGCAGTTCTACTTCCGTACCACGGACGTAACCGGCGTTATCACCCTGCCGGAAGGCACGGAAATGGTTATGCCTGGCGACAACACTGAGATGACCGTTGCGCTCATCCAGCCGATCGCTATGGAAGAGGGCCTCGGCTTCGCTATCCGCGAAGGCGGCCGCACCGTTGGTTCGGGACGTGTCACCAGCATCATCAAGTAGTCACTACTTGTAGATCGGTGACCTTCCGGCCCAGCCGGTAGTCATTCAAGAAGAACCCCACCGTTTCGGCGGTGGGGTTCTTTTTGGTATAGTTACTCTATCGATTGGATAAACGCGGGCGAAATGCCAGATTCCCGTGACATCAAGGAGTAGCCATGGAAGTCCTGCTAGTACTGATACTCCTTGCTGTGACAGGGGCGGTGAGCGGTGCCATCGGTCGACGCAGTGGCCGAAAAGATGCCGCAGCCATCACAGGAATATCTGAGCAGCGCGCCTTTCAGGCAGGTTATCTGGCAGGTCACATGGCCGGCTGGCGCGACGCCGAGGCCAAGATGCGGGTTGCGGAGGTATCGACGCCCCAGTCACCCGCCGCTCCGGTTCCCGAGACCTCCGGTGCAGGCCCGACCGTGTCACCTGCATCAGCACCACAGCATCCGCCAACGCACGTGGCCGCGCCGTTCCCCACGCAGGCGCCCATGCCGCCCACGATGCATCCACCAACGCACGTGGGCGCGCCGTTCCCCGCGCAGGCCCCCGCGCCGTTCGCCACGCAGGCCCCCGCGCCGTTCCCCACGCAGGCCCGCATGCCGCCGTCGGGCGTTCAACGTCCCGTATCTCCGCAGCGCCCCGTCGCGGCGGCACAGCAGCAGTCGGCAGCGAGCCAGCAGGCGCCGATACTGCGGGAAACTCCCGAGGCAACCGCAGCGCGCAAGGCTAAGCGCGACCAACAGAACATCAACGTCACGCTCTACGTGGCCAGTCTTCTTTTGGTCGCCGCGGGTGCCCTCTTTGTGGGGACAAGCCTCCCTGAGCTCTTCCGCTTTGCAGGTATCTGCTTCATCACCACCCTGTTCTACGTTGCCGGTTTGGTCATCCATGCCAAAATGCCACGGTTGCGTCCAGCCGCAGTTGCCTTCGTCGGCACGGGTTTGGCGCTCATTCCCGTGACGGGCCTTGCCATGTACAACTTCGTCCTGCCCAACGGTCCTGCCGCGTGGCTGGTCACCTCACTGCTGGGAACAGCTGTGTATGCCTATACCGCGGTTCGCCTGGACAACAAGGTCCTGGCTTTTCTTTCCCTCAGCTTTGTGGTCTCTACCGCGTGGTCCGGAGTATCCGTGCTGGGTGGCGCATTGGTCTGGTATTTCACGGCGCTGATCGGAGTAGCCATTGTCCTGACCCTGGGTGCGCTGATTCGTCCGCGGTGGTTGCCGCCACTTTATGTTCGTCCGCTGATGCTGCTCCATCCCTATGTGGTCCCCTTGGTAGCGCTTGCGGTCACGTTCACGCCGCACCTCCTTGCCAAGGGTGAATACCCGCTTGTCATGCTGATGTGCGGCATGTACTTCGCCGTAGTGGCCTTCATTCCACGCGCCAGATACAGGCTGCAGCACGCCTACGGAGCGCGGGCAACGCTGACGCTGGCGCTGCTGGGAGTGGTCTGGGACGCCACCTCGGATGTCAGTGCAGTGATTCTTGCAGCAGTCATTTGCTGTGGAGTCCAGTCCCTGGGAGTTGCGCTCGGGGGAGAGGGGCTGAAGCTGCGTTATTGGTGGAACGACGCCCTCTCCTGCCTGGGCCTTCAATTGGCGACGTCAGCCATCCTGACAGTGGTTGTGGCCCTCGGGGCTTACGAGTTGCCCTCCTACGTTCCACTCACCGTGACCATGGTGACCGCCATGGTGGTGGGCTGGAAGTTGGGCCACGGCACGGAGTTCGCGCCCGGCGTCGTTCTCGCGGTTTCCCTGCCGTTCATGGGCCTGCTGGGCGCGTGGCCGGTGTCGGGGCTCCTGGCGTCCGCCGCCCTGTACTGGTCAGTGCGCGCGGCTGCTCATCCGGTTGCGTTCCGTCAGCCCTTGATGCTTGCAGCACGAATTGCCGTGACGGCGGCCGTGCCTACTGCGGCTGCTGGCGTCTTTGTGGACAGCCCGGACAGGATCGCCATATCTTTGGTGGCGCTCGTGGCTGCGGCTGGAGTGCAGCAATTGGTCAGCGCCTGGCTTCAACGTTCAGGCATCCACCTGCTTGTTCCACTGGCGACTACTGCTGGATTCGGCGGGCTCGCAGTGGCGGGCTTGCTCGTCCTGCCGATCGCGGACCACGCTGCGGGGCATCCACTCGTAGCAGCCGCAGTGCTGTTGGTGTTGTTCTCCGGCGTAGCCTCGGGTGCTCTGATTTACCCGCCCACCCGGCAAAGCGAGGCCGGCGTCGAGTCCTGGCGTCCTACCTTGGGTGAGGTACTTGCCCCCGCCACTGCCGTCGTTGCCGGCGTGGTGGCATCGGCCACGGTGTCGATGGCATTGGGCAACGTGGTCCTGCTGGCAGCGGTCGCCTACTTTACGGCGACTGCTTTGCGAATTCCTGTTTCCTTCCACCGCCAGTCCTATTGGTGGCTGGCACGGGCTGCAGGTACCGTCTTGGCCGGTTCGGCCTATTTCGACGCGATACGGAATGGTTGGAGCGTCAGCGTGGCTGGCGAGCTTCCCTCGGTGGCACTGGTCATAGTTGCGGCGGGGGCCCTGCAATTGGTCCTTCCCCTGCAGCAAAGCGGCCGCAGGCGCTTCCCCCACGCTTCGGTGGTGGACGCCGGAGCTGTGGTAGCAGTGATGGCAGGAGCGGCCGCGGTCCTGACGATTTCCATGGCAGCAGGGGAGCAGTTCCTGCGTGGAAGCTGGCAGCCTGGGTTTGCGGCGATTGCGACGGCACTTGCGGCAATTCTCTGCGGGGTTGTCCTGCGCCGGCATCCGGCAGCGTGGCTATTTGCGCCGGCAGCCTTGGTGCTGCTTCTGGCTTTGCGGCTTGGAAGTGTGCGGGATGTGGAAATCCTGTTGGGACTTTTCGCAGCCTACAGCGGTTTCATGGTGGCCGTGGCGAAGGGCCGTTTGGTACGCGGCGCCTACATGCTGGGACTCCGTGTTTTGTCTTTGGCCTTCATCGGTGTGCTGGTGGGGGACCTCTCAGAGTCGACCACCACCGTCTCCATGACCATGGCTGTGGTCCTTGTGCTGCAGCATGCTGTGACCTGGATCCAGAGAAGCCGGGGCGTGGACATCGCCTTCCAGCAGGCCGTGGTGTGGGCTACTCTGGCTGCCCAGCTCCTGCTACCCGTGGCTTACCTCGTGGCAGGGAGCTACGACGGCGGCGGCCGTTGGGTGGTCCTTGTCGAGCTGGGACTCTCCGCAGCCTCTGCGCTGATCGCTTGGCGTCTTCTGGGTATCCATGGAACCCAATACTTCGGCATCCCTGCCCTAGCCGGCGGTGTGATAGCTGCCGGTCCGTCCTTGACGTTCCCGTCGGGCACTTGGTTGTACCAACCACTGCTGGATAGGGCCCAGGTACCGGTGGTGCTTTTGGGGCTCGCCGCCGTGCTCGTGGTTATCCGGGTTGCGCGTGCCACGGTCCGTCCCGGACAAGGTGCCGCCGGTCACGTTGCGGAGCGCTGGTTCTGGTTCATTGCAGCGCTTGCGTTCGTAGTTAGTGGTGGTTTGTTGACCCTTGGCGTGTCATACCCCCTGACTGGGTTGACGGTGCTGGTCCTCGCGTCAGTGCTTTTCGCTGCCTCGCACGTTGAACACTTGCCTGCCCTCTACCTCGGCGCCGCCCCGTCCGTGCTGGTAGGTGCCGTTCCCGCCGTCGAAGGTTTACTCAGGGGCATGGCGCCTGGAGTGTGGAGCCACTACGCGCCTTGGCTGGTGGGTGGCGTTGGAACCGCGGTCCTTCTTTACGCGGTGAAGCGGCTCGGAGGAGCGGCAATCGGTGGGCAGCCCTTGAGGCGAAACGCCCTGACGGGAACGGCAGCCGTGGCGCTGGGGTCGTCGGCCGCCGTTGGATTGATCCGCGATGAGACATCATGGGTCGGTTTTGTCCTGGTAGTCGCGACCGGTGCGCTGGTAGTCGTTGAGATGCCGTACAGCAAGTGGCTTGCTGCAGAAATTGCGGCGCTGGCTTCTTTGGCCGCCCTCCAGCGGGCGGCGTTGTTTGTGGGCGACTCCGGGCCGGACTGGTTCTGGACTGTGCAGTGGTACGTCCTGGCTGGGGCCGTTTTAGCAGGGCTGCGCTACATAAGAAGGCAGCGGAGCGAAGGCCTGCTTCGGCTCGCCATTGCCGCGGGCGTCCTGTCTTCGACATCCTTGGGGACCATCTTTGGAGGAACTGCCCCCCAGCAGTTGTACGTGCTGGTGGGCCATGCGGTGCTTCTGGTCGCCGGATTGCTGCTGGCCGAAAGAGTCATGGTGTGGTGGGGTGCCGTGGGCGTTGCCCTCAGCGTCATGTGGGCCCTGCGCTCGTACGCGTTCGCCATGCTCGCGCTGGTTGCCCTGGCGTTGATTGTCCTGGCAGTGTGGCGCTTGAACCGAAAGCCGCAGGCGCCGGGGGGTGTGCCGCCGCAGAACTTTGCCCCGGGTGGTGTGCCGCCGCAGAACTTTGCCCCGGGTGGTGTGCCGCCGCAGAATTTTACCCCGGGTGTTGTGCCCCCGCAGGACTTCGCGCCGGGCAACGCAAGCCCCGACAGCTTCAACCGGAGCAATGCTTCACCGGACAATGCACAACCCGACGGCCTCAACCCTGGCAATGCGGCGACCGGCAATGTCCCGTGGGGACAGGGCAGGGACGGAATCAGATAATCTGGCAGTCTACGAAGAGGAGCGCAGTATGGAATTCCTGATTTTCCTGGCAGTTATTGCCGCCATCGGTGGCGGCGTGCTGTGGGGCCGCAAGAACTTCCGGAGCGAGATTGAACGCGCAAAGCGCATCAGGCGTGCCAACAAGAACAAGTAACCCGACGTTTTAGCGGGACTGGGCTATTCAGGGGCTTTAGGGTTCGTGGGAGCGGGCCCGCTCCAACGCACGTAGCCAGTAGTAGGACTCCTTGGGAGTCCGTTCCTGGGTGTGGAAGTCTACATGGACCAAACCGAAACGCTGTGAGTAGCCGGCTGCCCATTCGAAATTGTCCAGCAGCGTCCAGACGTAGTAGCCGCGCAGATCCACATCCTCGGCAATACCGCCGGGGCCTGTTGCTGTCAGGGCGTGGCCGAGGTGCTCAGCCAGGTAGGAAATGCGGTTGGTGTCCTGAAGGGGGCCGTCAACGTGGGCCGGTTCCGGAAAACTTGCCCCGCCTTCGGTGATGTACACCGGGGGAAGGGCGTCTCCGTACCGGTCCTTCATTTGGCGCAGCAGCAGCGCCAGGTAATCCGGTGCAACGGGCCAGCCGAACCCTGTGGTTTCATACTCCTGGTAGGCGGCCAAGTGGAAAGGAACTTCGCTCATTTCCGGCGACCTTCCGGTGGGGATCTCCGCCGGCCCAGGGCCTGCTGCCACCTTCACGGGGTAGTAGTAGTTGAGCCCGTAGAAGTCCAAGGGTTGGCTGATCAAGTCAAGATCGCCGTCGTGAATGGTGCCGAGTGAACGGAACCACGGCTTCATGGGCCAGGGTGGCTTGGGGTATTGGCCAAGCAGTATCGCATCGGCATAGATGCGGTTGAGGATCAGGTCCAGCGCCTGCGTCATCAGCCGGTCGCCAAGACTGTTGCTGGCGGACTCGACGGGGCAGTGCATGTTGGACACCCCGATCTGCCCTTTGACGCCGGCGTCCCGGAGGGCCCGAACGGCCATTCCGTGTCCGAGTAATTGATGATGTGCGGCAGGCAGCGAATCAAACAGCAGCTGCCGGCCCGGGGCGTGCACACCCAAGGAGTACCCCTGCACGGTGACTGACACGGGCTCGTTCATAGTGACCCAGTGGTCAACGCGGTCACCGAAGCGGTCTGCCGCTGCGGCGCAGTAGACGGCGAAGCGCTCGGCAGTGTCCCGGTTCATCCACCCTCCGGCATGCTCCAGTTCCAATGGTGTGTCCCAGTGGAACAGCGTGGCCATGGGGGAGATGCCGGCGGCCAGGAGTTTGTCGATGAGGCGATCGTAGAAGTCCAGGCCGCGTTGGTTGATGGAGCCCTTGCCGCCGGGTTGGATCCGCGGCCAGGACAACGAGAAGCGGTAGGAGTCCACGCCAAGCTCCTGCATCAATGCGATATCTTCATCGGAGCGGTTGTAATGGTCGCACGCAACGGTGGGGGAGTCGCCGTCGACTATTGCTCCTGGCTTTTCCGCGAAGGCATCCCAGCCCGAAGGACCGCGGCCATCAGCGGTCAGGGATCCTTCAATCTGGAAAGCTGCCGACGCCACCCCCAGAGTGAAACCTGGACGCAGGCGCGCGGCAAGATCTTCCACGGAGCCTGAATCCTGGACGGTCATGCCACCCATCTTCCTCAGGCGCAGGCGCCCGGGCAATGGTCCTGCGGGGCCCTTATACCGTCGATTGGCCTTTGCCTCATATTTCCGCCATACTGGATGAGTTGTTCAAGCGCTTCTTCGTGTCCCGATCCGGATAATGCCGGATGTCAGGGTCCAGGTGGAAGCCCAAACATAACCCTGAACCCCATGGAATGCGGTCGAGTCTGCGTGGAAATCGCGACACGCCCGACCGCGGGGGTCGGTGCGCCGGCAGGTTGAGGAACCCGGAATATCCGGATTCAGCTTGTGCGGCGTGTGGTGGTAAATCCTCAAACGCTTCGGCGGCCACATCAACAGGTAAGTAAACAGAGCAGCCCTAACTAGAGCAGCACTAGCTGAAAGAGAGTCAGGCGACATGGCGGGACAAAAAATCCGCATCCGGCTGAAGTCATATGACCACGAGGTCATTGATGTTTCAGCGCGGAAGATCGTTGAGACGGTCACGCGCGCAGGCGCAACGGTAGTCGGCCCGGTGCCGCTGCCCACAGAGAAGAACGTTTACTGCGTAATTCGCTCTCCTCACAAGTACAAGGACAGCCGTGAGCACTTCGAAATGCGTACTCACAAGCGTCTGATCGACATCATCGACCCCACGCCGAAGGCCGTCGACTCGCTTATGCGTCTCGATCTGCCTGCAGACGTGAACATCGAAATCAAGCTCTAGGGAGGTGCTGAGAGACTATGACCGCAACCCGTAACGTAAAGGGCCTGCTGGGCACGAAGCTCGGCATGACCCAGGTCTGGGACGAGAACAACAAGCTCATCCCGGTAACTGTTGTCCAGGCTGACTCCAACGTCATCACCCAGCTGCGCAACGCAGAGGTAGATGGCTACGTCGCCGTACAGATCGGCTACGGCCAGATCGACCCCCGCAAGGTCACCAAGCCGCTGGCTGGTCACTTTGAAAAGGCTGGCGTCACCCCTCGCCGCCACGTCGTCGAACTGCGTACCGCAGACGCCGCATCCTACGAGCTGGGCCAGGAGCTCTCTGTTGAGATCTTCGAAGCCGGCCAGAAGATCGACGTCGTCGGCACCTCAAAGGGTAAGGGCTTCGCCGGTGTTATGAAGCGTCACGGCTTCCACGGCGTTGGCGCTTCCCACGGTGCCCACAAGAACCACCGTAAGCCTGGCTCCATCGGTGGCGCATCCACCCCGAGCCGCGTCTTCAAGGGCCTGAAAATGGCCGGCCGCATGGGCGCCGAGCGTCACACCACGCTGAACCTCACGGTTCACGCTGTTGACGTTGAGAAGTCGCTGCTCCTTATCAAGGGTGCCGTTCCCGGCGCCCGCGGCCAGGTCGTACTCGTACGCACCGCCGTGAAGGGAGCCTAGTTCAATGACTAGCACTGTCAAGGTAGACCTGCCTGCAGAGATCTTCGACGTCCAGACCAACGTGCCGCTGCTGCACCAGGTCGTCGTCGCACAGCTCGCTGCTGCACGCCAGGGTACCCACAAGACGAAGACCCGCGCCGAGGTTTCCGGTGCAGGTCGCAAGCCGTTCAAGCAGAAGGGCACCGGCCGCGCCCGTCAGGGTTCAATCCGTGCTCCTCACATGACCGGCGGTGGCGTTGTCCACGGTCCGACCCCTCGTGACTACAGCCAGCGCACCCCCAAGAAGATGAAGGCTGCTGCACTCCGCGGCGCCCTGTCTGACCGCGCCCGCAACGGCCGCATCCACGTCATCGCTGAACTGGTAGCCGGCACCAAGCCGTCCGCCAAGGACGCACTGGCTTCGCTGCGCTCCGTCACTGAGCGCAAGAACCTGCTCGTCGTAATCGAGCGCGCCAACGATGTTGCAGCACTTTCCGTGCGCAACCTCCAGGATGTTCACGTTCTGTACGCAGACCAGCTGAACACCTACGACGTGCTTGTCTCCGACGACGTGGTCTTCACCAAGGCTGCTTTCGAGGCGTTCGTCGCTGACAAGGCAAAGAACGAGGAGGCCTCCAAGTGAGCGTAACCACCATCAAGGACCCGCGCGACGTCGTGCTTGCACCCGTCGTTTCGGAAAAGAGCTACGGTCTGATCGACGAAGGCAAGTACACCTTCCTGGTGGACCCTCGCTCGAACAAGACCGAGATCAAATTGGCCGTTGAGAAGATCTTCTCGGTCAAGGTTGACTCGATCAACACCATCAACCGTGCCGGTAAGCGCAAGCGCACCAAATTCGGCTGGGGTCAGCGCAAGAGCACCAAGCGTGCAATTGTCACCCTCAAAGAAGGCACAATCGACATCTTCGGCGGTCCGCTCGCGTAGCGGAGACCACTTTAACGAGGAAATAAATTATGGGAATCCGTAAATACAAGCCGACTACCCCGGGCCGTCGTGGCTCGAGCGTAGCCGACTTTGCTGAAATCACGCGATCGACTCCGGAAAAGTCGTTGCTGCGTCCGCTGCACAAGACTGGCGGCCGTAACAACTCCGGTAAGATCACCACCCGTCACAAGGGTGGTGGGCACAAGCGCCAGTACCGTCTGATCGACTTCCGTCGTCACGACAAGGACGGCATCAACGCCCGCGTTGCCGAAATCGAGTACGACCCGAACCGCACGGCTCGCATCGCACTCCTGCACTACGTTGATGGCACCAAGCGTTACATCATCGCTCCTAACAAGCTGTCCCAGGGTGACTTCGTCGAGGCTGGTCCCGACGCTGACATCAAGCCGGGCAACAACCTGCCGCTGCGCAACATCCCGGTTGGTACCGTAATCCACGCAGTTGAACTGCGTCCGGGTGGCGGCGCCAAGATGGCTCGTTCCGCAGGTGCTTCGGTACAGCTCGTCGCCAAGGAAGGCCGTTTCGCCCAGCTGCGTCTGCCCTCCGGTGAAATCCGCAACGTTGACGTGCGCTGCCGCGCAACTGTCGGCGAGGTCGGCAACGCCGAGCAGTCGAACATCAACTGGGGCAAGGCCGGCCGCATGCGCTGGAAGGGCGTTCGCCCGACCGTCCGTGGTGTAGCCATGAACCCGGTTGACCACCCGCACGGTGGTGGTGAAGGTAAGACTTCCGGTGGACGTCACCCGGTTAACCCGAACGGCAAGCCCGAGGGCCGTACCCGCCGTCCGAACAAAGAGAGCGACAAGCTTATTGTTCGTCGCCGCCGTACTGGCAAGAACAAGCGATAGGAGCCTGGACACATGCCACGCAGCCTGAAAAAAGGTCCTTTCGTTGACCAGCACCTCTTTGTGAAGGTCGCACGGGAAAACGATAAGGGCACCAAGAACGTCATCAAGACCTGGTCCCGCCGTTCGATGATCATCCCCGACATGCTCGGGCACACGATCGCCGTACACGACGGACGCAAGCACATTCCGGTGTTTGTCACAGAGTCGATGGTCGGGCACAAGCTCGGCGAATTCGCTCCCACGCGGACATTCCGCGGCCATGTTAAGGACGACCGTAAGGGCAAGCGCCGCTAGGCGCCTGACTTTACGTCTTAGACGAGAGAAGGAAAGCAATGGAAGCCAAGGCTATTGCGCGTCACATCCGCGTAACGCCTATGAAGGCCCGGCGCGTCGTCAACCTTGTTCGTGGTAAGCAAGCGAATGAGGCTCTGGCAATTCTGAAGTTTGCCCCCCAGGCAGCTTCGGAGCCGGTATTCAAGGTACTTCAGTCGGCAATGGCCAACGCACGTGTCCTCGCGGACCGTGACGGCGTTGCATTCGACGACAGCGACCTCTTCATCACCGAAGCATTTGTTGATGAAGGCCCGACCATGAAGCGGTTCCAGCCGCGTGCCCAGGGCCGCGCCTACCGCATTAGGAAGCGGACCAGCCACATCACGCTGGTTGTCGCAACCCCGGAGAAAGAGGAGGCTCGCTAAGTGGGACAGAAAGTAAACCCGCACGGGTTCCGACTCGGCATCACCACCGACCACGTTTCGCACTGGTTCGCTGACAGCACCAAGCCCGGACAGCGCTACAAGGATTTCGTCCGCGAGGACATCAAGATCCGTCAGCTCATGTCCACCGGCATGGAGCGCGCCGGCATCGCCAAGGTCGAGATCGAGCGCACCCGTGACCGTGTCCGCGTGGACATCCACACGGCACGCCCGGGTATCGTTATCGGCCGCCGCGGCGCTGAAGCAGACCGCATCCGCGGCGAGCTCGAAAAGCTCACCGGCAAGCAGGTTCAGCTGAACATCCTCGAGGTCAAGAACCCCGAGATGGAAGCACAGCTTGTTGCCCAGGGCATCGCTGAGCAGCTCACTTCCCGCGTGGCTTTCCGCCGTGCGATGAAGAAGGCAATGCAGTCCGCACAGCGTGCGGGTGCCAAGGGCATCCGTGTTGCTTGCTCGGGCCGTCTGGGTGGCGCAGAAATGTCCCGCTCGGAGTTCTACCGCGAAGGCCGTGTGCCCCTGCACACCCTCCGCGCGAACATCGACTACGGCTTCTACGAAGCCAAGACCACCTTCGGCCGTATCGGTGTGAAGGTTTGGATCTACAAGGGTGACGTAACTGCCAAGGAACTGGCTCAGCAGGCAGCTGCTGCTCCGTCCCGTGGCCGTGCAGGAGACCGTCCGGGCCGCCCGGGTGGCGACCGCCGTCGTCGTAACGACCGTCCGGCAGCTGAGGCAGCACCCGCTGCCGTTGAAGCACCGGCCGCTGAAGCTGCTGCTCCGGCAGCAGAAGGAGGACAGGCTTAAATGCTTATCCCACGTCGAGTCAAGCACCGTAAGCAGCACCACCCGGGTCGTTCCGGCGCTGCTACGGGCGGCACCAAGGTCAGCTTCGGTGAGTACGGCATCCAGGCCCTGAGCCCGGCATACGTCACCAACCGTCAGATCGAGTCCGCTCGTATCGCGATGACCCGCCACATCAAGCGTGGCGGCAAGGTCTGGATCAACATCTACCCGGACCGTCCGCTGACGAAGAAGCCTGCTGAAACCCGTATGGGTTCCGGTAAGGGTTCTCCGGAATGGTGGGTCGCAAACGTCAAGCCGGGCCGGGTTCTCTTCGAACTCTCCGGTGTCAATGAAGAGGTAGCTCGCGAGGCCCTGCGCCTGGCAATCCACAAGCTCCCGTTGAAGGCACGCATTGTGCGTCGCGAAGGTGGTGAATAGAAATGGCAGTAGGGTCGAAGGATCTCGCACCCGCACAGCTGGACGGTTTCGACAACGAGCGTCTCGTTGAAGAACTCCGCAAGTCCAAGGAAGAGCTGTTCAACCTGCGTTTCCAGTCCGCCACCGGACAGCTGGAGAACCACGGTCGCCTGCGCGCGGTAAAGAAGGACATCGCACGCATCTACACCGTTCTCCGTGAGCGCGAGCTGGGCATTCGTGCCGAGGTTGCCGCACCGGTTGTGGAAGCCAAGGAAGAAAAGAAGTCCAAAAAGGCTGCCAAGGCTGAAAAGGCCGAGGTTGAAGCTGGAGAGGACGCCAAGTGAGCGAGAAGGAAACTGTGACGGAAGCAGCAGCCAGCGCTGAACAGCGCGGTTACCGTAAGACGCGTCGCGGCTACGTTGTCTCTGACAAGATGGAAAAGACCATCGTTGTTCAGGTTGAAGACCGCGTGAAGCACGCTCTGTACGGCAAGGTTATTCGCCGCACCTCGAAGATCAAGGCTCACGACGAAGAGAACACCGCCGGCATCGGCGACCTCGTTCTCATCTCTGAGACCCGCCCGCTCTCCGCTACCAAGCGGTGGCGTCTGGTGGAGATCCTCGAAAAGGCCAAGTAAATCCGACGCCAGGCATGCCTGGCAGTGATTCACTGGAAAGGTCCGTGTTCCCTAGGGAATGCGGGCCTTTCCGCATTCCGGCCGTTTCGGCTTCAGGCCGTAAACGTGCTAGGATATTGAGTTTGTATGGCGCCACTTGTGCGTCATCAACTACCTCGTAAACAATCGTGCCGCTGCATACTGCCCCGCGCAGAGTTTTCTGCAAGGGAAGCTGATGCTTGTGGCACGGGCGTTTAGGCCTGTACTGGCAAAATCCAGGCAGGTCAAGAGACACCCCGATCAACCGTTCCGCAAGGCTCATTCCGTATGCATGATTTCGGTCTGAGAACCAGCGCGACGCAAGGAGTAAAAATTGATTCAGCAGGAGTCGCGACTCAAGATCGCCGACAACACGGGTGCTAAGGAAATCCTTACCATTCGCGTTCTCGGTGGATCTGGTCGTCGCTACGCAGGCATTGGCGACGTGATCGTCGCTACCGTCAAGGACGCTATTCCCGGCGGTAACGTAAAGAAGGGCGACGTCGTTAAGGCGGTCATCGTCCGTACCAAGAAGGAACGCCGCCGCGCGGATGGTTCCTATATCAAGTTTGACGAAAACGCAGCTGTGATCTTGAAGAACGACGGTGACCCCCGCGGTACCCGTATCTTCGGCCCGGTTGGTCGTGAACTTCGCGACAAGAAGTTCATGAAGATCGTTTCGCTGGCCCCGGAGGTGCTTTAGTCCATGGCTAAGAAAATCAAGAAGGGTGACCTCGTTCAGGTCATCACCGGCGCCAAGCAGGAACGTGGCGGCGACCGCGGCAAGCAGGGCAAGGTCCTGCGCGTATTCACCGACACCAACCGCGTGCTGGTAGAGGGAATCAACCGCGTCACCAAGCACAGCAAGGTCGGTCAGTCGCAGCGCGGCACCAAGACCGGTGGCATCGAGGTTGTTGAAGCCCCGATCCACGTTTCCAACGTTGCTTTGGTTGACCCGTCCACCAAGAAGCCGACCCGTGTTGGTTTCCGTCTCGACACCGTTGAGAAGGATGGCGCTACCAAGACCGTCCGTATCCGCGTGTCCAAGGCCACCGGGAAGGACATCTAATGACTGAGACTCTCGAGACTCCGGTAAAGATCGTTCCGCGTCTGAAGACGAAGTATGCAGAGACCATCAAGAAGTCCCTGCAGGACGAATTCAGCTACGCAAACGTGAACCAGGTTCCCCGCCTGGTGAAGGTTGTAGTGAACATGGGTGTTGGAGATGCCGCAAAGGACTCCAAGTTGATCGACGGCGCTGTCCGCGACCTCACCCTGATCACAGGCCAGAAGCCGCAGGTAACCAAGGCCCGCAAGTCGATCGCACAGTTCAAGCTGCGCGAAGGCATGCCCATCGGTGCACACGCAACTCTGCGTGGAGACCGCATGTGGGAATTCGTGGACCGTCTGGTTTCGCTGGCCCTGCCGCGTATCCGCGACTTCCGCGGCCTCAACGGCAAGCAGTTTGACGGCAACGGCAACTACACCTTCGGTCTGACCGAGCAGGTTATGTTCCACGAAATCGACCAGGACTCCATCGACCGCGTTCGCGGTATGGACATCACGGTCGTCACCACCGCCAAGACCGATGACGAAGGCCGCGCGCTGCTCAAGGCGCTTGGCTTCCCGTTCAAGACCGAAAACTAACTACGTGACAGGTCCGTCTTCGCAGGCTCCTAGGAGCGAGCGCAGCGGAAACCGGCACGAGGAAGGGCTATAGCCCAAATGACTATGACAGATCCTGTCGCAGACATGCTCACGCGTCTGCGCAATGCAAACTCGGCATACCACGACACCGTGTCCATGCCGTACAGCAAACTGAAGGCACGCGTTGCTGACATCCTGAAGGCAGAAGGCTACATTGCCGGCTGGAAGGAAGAAGACGCCGAGGTTGGCAAGAAGCTGACTCTCGACCTGAAGTTCGGTCCGAACCGCGAGCGTTCCATCGCTGGCGTCCGCCGCATCTCCAAGCCGGGCCTCCGCGTTTACGCGAAGTCCACCAACCTGCCGCACGTGCTGGGTGGCCTGGGTATCGCAATCCTGTCCACCTCTTCCGGCCTCCTGACTGACAAGCAGGCCGGCAAGAAGGGCGTGGGCGGCGAAGTCCTCGCGTACGTCTGGTAACGGGAAAGGAAGAGAATAATGTCACGTATTGGACGTCTCCCCATCACCGTTCCTGCCGGAGTTGAGGTCAAGCTCGATGGCTCCGTCATCAGCGTCAAAGGTGCCAAAGGCGAGCTGAGCCACACTGTGGCCAGCCCGATCGAGGTTACCCAGGAAGAGAACACTCTCACGGTCACCCGCCCGAACGACGAGCGCAACTCGCGTTCGCTGCACGGCCTGACCCGCACCCTGATCGCCAACATGATCCAGGGCGTTACCGAGGGCTACGAGAAGAAGCTTGAAATCGTTGGTACTGGTTACCGCGTTCAGGCAAAGGGTTCTGACCTGGAGTTCGCTCTGGGCTACAGCCACCCGGTTAACGTCTCTGCACCCGAAGGCATCACCTTCGTAGTGGAGGGTCCGACCAAGCTCTCTGTTGCGGGTATCAACAAGCAGCAGGTCGGCGAGGTTGCTGCCAACATTCGCAAGCTGCGCAAGCCTGACCCCTACAAGGGCAAGGGTGTCCGTTACGCCGGCGAAGTCATCCGCCGCAAGGTCGGAAAGGCTGGTAAGTAAACCATGGCCATCGCAATTAACAAGAAGCGTACGAACAAGAGCAAGTCGGCTGCACGCAGCCGTCGCCAGCTTCGTATCCGCAAGCGCATCACTGGTACGGCTGTACGTCCTCGTATGGTTGTTAACCGCTCTGCACGTCACATGTTCGTCCAGGTTGTCGATGACAGCAAGGGTGTAACCGTGGCTTTCGCTTCCACTTTGGAAGCGGACCTTCGTGCATTCGACGGTGACAAGACTGCCAAGGCCAAGCGCGTCGGCGAGCTCGTTGCCGAGCGTGCCAAGGCTGCAGGCGTCGAAGCTGTTGTCTTCGACCGTGGCGGTAACAAGTACCACGGCCGTATCGCCGCCGTCGCTGACGGTGCTCGCGAAGGTGGGCTGGCACTGTGACCGTTGAAAATAACGAAAAGGACGTTCAGGTGACTGAAGCTGTAGCTGCTGAAGCAACTGAGACCGCACCCGCTACCGATGACCGCCGCGGCGGACGTCGTGGCGAGCGCGGCGACCGTGGCCAAGGCCGCGGCGACCGTGGTGGCCGTGGTGGCCGCGACGGCGGTCGTGAGGCTGAGAAGAGCCAGTTCGTAGAGCGCGTTGTCACCATCAACCGCGTTGCCAAGGTCGTCAAGGGTGGTCGTCGCTTCAGCTTCACCGCTCTCGTCGTCGTCGGTGACGGCAACGGTATGGTCGGCGTCGGCTACGGCAAGGCCAAGGAAGTTCCCGCTGCTATCGCCAAGGGCGTTGAAGAGGCCAAGAAGTCCTTCTTCCGCGTTCCCCGCGTTGGCAACACCATCCCGCACCGTGTGCAGGGTGAGGCTGCTGCAGGCGTAGTCCTGCTGCGTCCGGCTTCCGCCGGTACCGGTGTTATCGCCGGTGGTCCGGTCCGCGCGGTATTGGAGTGCGTGGGTATCCACGACATCCTCTCCAAGTCGCTCGGTTCTTCCAACGCGATCAACATCGTTCACGCGACCGTTGCCGCTCTGAAGCAGCTCGAAGAGCCCGCTTCCGTGGCTGCCCGCCGTGGCCTGCCGCTGGACGAGGTTGCTCCTGCTGCTCTGGTGCGCGCGCTCCAGAACCAGAAGGCAGGTGTTTAGTCATGGCTAAGAACCTGACTCCTTCCGACGCCAAGTTGGAAATCACCCAGATCAAGGGCGTCATTGGCGCCAAGCAGAACCAGATCGCCACCCTTCGGTCCCTCGGACTCAAGCGCATCGGACACACTGTTGTCCGCTCCGCTGATGCCGTGACCGTCGGAATGCTGAACACGGTTCCGCACCTCGTGAATGTAGAGGAGGCGAAGTAATGGCAGAGAACAAGACCGCCGCAGAGACTGCTGAGAAGCAGAACGCTCTGAAGGTCCACCACCTGCGTCCCGCCCCGGGTGCCAAGACCGCCAAGACCCGTGTTGGTCGTGGTGAAGGCTCCAAGGGTAAGACCGCTGGTCGCGGTACCAAGGGTACGAAGGCCCGCTACCAGGTAAAGGCTGGCTTTGCCGGCGGCCAGCTGCCGCTGCACATGCGCCTGCCGAAGCTGCGCGGCTTCAAGAACCCGTTCCGGGTTGAGTTCCAGGTTGTTAACCTGGAGAAGCTCAACGAGCTGTTCCCGGAAGGTGGCGCTGTCACCGTTGAGTCCCTGGTTGAAAAGGGTGCCGTTCGCAAGAACCAGCCCGTGAAGGTGCTTGGCACCGGCGACATCACCGTCAAGGTCGATGTTACGGTGCACGCATTCTCCGCCAGTGCTACGGAAAAGATTGCTGCAGCAGGCGGAAGCACCACTGCTCTCTAAGAGCCAGTGGGGCAGATGCCCGTTGTATAAAGGATCCCGGTACGCGGGGCTTCGGCCCTGCGTACCGGGATTTTTTGGTGGTTGTGGACTCTCGATTATTACGACGGCGTCACAAGCAGTTAGACTCGGTTGTTGGGTTTCATTGAGCCCGATCACATCCTTGTACTTTCTACTCAGGAGGACGCTTGCTAAGCGCATTCGGCCGGGCGTTTCGGACGCCTGATTTGCGACGCAAGTTGTTGTTCACGCTGGGAATCATCACAATCTTCCGCTTGGGAGCTTTTATCCCCTCGCCTGGTGTGAACTACCAGAATGTCCAGCAATGCTTGAACACCGGTGACACCTCGCAGGGCATCTACCAGCTGGTGAACTTGTTCAGCGGCGGCGCGTTGCTGCAGGTTTCAGTCTTTGCCTTGGGCATCATGCCCTACATCACGGCGAGCATCATCGTGCAGCTGCTCCGGGTGGTCATTCCCCGGTTCCAGCAGCTCTACGAAGAGGGTTCCTCGGGACAGTCAAAGTTGACCCAGTACACCCGGTACCTCACGATCGCCCTCGGCCTTCTGAACGCCACCACCCTGGTGTCGCTGGCCCGTTCCGGTCAGCTGCTTCCGGGCTGCAACCTGCCCATCATCCCTGATGAGAGCATCATGACCACGATCCTCATCATCATCACTTTGACGGCCGGTACCGGCCTCATCATGTGGATGGGCGAGCTGGTTACGGAGAAGGGTGTGGGCAACGGTATGTCGCTGCTCATCTTTACCTCCATTGCTGCGAGCTTCCCGGGCTCGCTGGGTTCCATCTGGGAGAGCAAGGGTCCCGGCACCTTCTTCACCGTGCTGGCTGTTGGACTTCTGACTGTGGCCCTGGTTGTGTTCGTGGAGCAGTCCCAGCGCCGTGTTCCGGTCCAGTATGCGAAGCGCATGATTGGCCGCCGCACAGTGGGCGGTACCAGCACCTACATTCCCATCAAGGTGAACATGGCCGGCGTCGTGCCCGTCATCTTCGCATCCTCCATGCTCTACCTGCCCGGGCTGATTTCGCAGTTCAACCAGCCGGCGCCAGGGGAGCAGATGGCCCCGTGGGTTGAGTGGATCAACAACAACCTCACCCGTGGCGACCACCCCATCTACATGGCGCTCTACTTCGCCATGATTGTGTTCTTTACGTACTTCTACGTGGCCATCACCTTCAACCCTGAAGAAGTGTCGGACAACATGAAGAAGTACGGCGGGTTCATTCCGGGCATCCGGGCGGGTAAACCGACCGCGGACTACCTGCAGTACGTGCTTTCCAGGATCACCCTGCCTGGAGCCCTCTACCTGGGCTTCGTGGCGTTGATTCCGCTGGTTGCACTCGTCCTGATCAACGCCAACCAGAACTTCCCGTTCGGTGGCACTTCAATCCTGATCATGGTGGGTGTCGGCCTGGAAACCGTCAAGCAGATTGATGCGCAGCTACAACAACGTCACTACGAAGGGCTTTTGCGATGACGAGAATGCTGATCATTGGACCTCCCGGTTCGGGCAAGGGTACGCAGGCTGAGCGGATTTCCGAGCGCCTCGGCGTAGTCGCCATTTCCACCGGCGATATCTTCCGTGCCAACGTCAAGGGCGAAACACCCTTGGGCATTGAAGCCAAGAAGTACATGGACGCGGGCGACTTCGTTCCGGACAGCGTCACGAACGACATGGTTCGCGATCGCCTGAGCCAGAGCGATGTGGAAAATGGCTTCCTCCTGGACGGCTACCCGCGCACCACTGCGCAGGTTGATTACCTGGACCAGATCCTCGCCGAAGGCCAGCAGGAGCTCGACGTCGTGCTCCAGTTGACTGCCGATGACGAAGAACTGGTGACCCGTCTCCTTGGCCGTGCCAAGGAAACCGGACGTTCCGATGACAACGAGGCCGTGATCCGTCACCGTCTTGATCTGTACCACGAGCAAACCGAAGCCGTTGTGGCCAAGTATGCCGAGCGTGGCATCCTCACGCAGGTTGATGGCATTGGCGGTATCGATGAAGTTACCGATCGTGTCCTCACTGCGATTGAGTCGGCGAAGGCTGTCTAGCGTGTTTTCCACATAGCCGGTTCGACCGGCTCTGGAGCGAAGGGTGTGTCCCGTACCATTGGTGCGGGACACACCCATTTTCGTTTCGCGGCAGACTTTTGGGGGAACCGCATGCAAACTGCTTTATCTGGACACAGCCGGATTTCGGGGCTTGAAGTTTACTTGCCGCCTGCCCGGCTGGACACGTCCGCCGTCGAGCGCCGAATTGGTGAGAGCAGTCCTGGGTTCCGGGTGCCGAAGGGCCTGATCGGGCGCGTCACGGGAATCCGTTCCCGCAGTGTGATGGCTGATACCGAACAAGCGTCGGACCTGGCGGCCAACGCTGCGGCCAAGGTTATGGCTGAGTGTGGACTGCAGGCTCCGGAAGTAGACCTCTTGATCTTTGCTTCGGCCAGCCAGGACATGGTGGAGCCGGCCACTGGCCACATGGTTGCGGCAAAGTTGGGGCTGGCATGTCCGGTGATGGACGTCAAGAATGCCTGCAACAGTTTCCTCAATGGTGTCGAAGTAGCGGACTCCCTGATCGCCACCGGACGCTATGCCCGCGTCCTGGTGGCTACCGGTGAATCGCCGTCGAGGGCGGTTCGGTGGAAGGTTCCGGACTTTGAGACCTTTGCGTCCAGTTTTCCCGGATACACCATGAGCGACGGCGGTGCCGCAGTTCTGCTTGAAGCGGCAGACCGGGAGCTGTCAGGTTCCGAAGGGGCGGCCGGGATCCTGTCCATGGCTTTCACCGCGCGGAGCAGCCACTGGTCTGTGGGTACGCTCTCAGCTGGCGGTTCCGCGTTTCCCCGTGATCCGGAGGCCAGCTATTTCAGCATGGACGGTGAAAAGCTGAAGGACGCATTCCTGGACCTTGGTTCTGAGATTCTTGACCAGACTCTGGAGCGGCTTGATCTGTCATGGACGGACTTCGCCGTGGTGTGCGTACACCAGGTCAGTGCTCCGTACCGCGGGATCTTCGCTGAGCGTGCAGGGGTCCCGATCGAATTGCTGGTCCCTTCCGTGGAGGATTTCGGCAACCTGGCGTCGGTCAGCCTTCCTCTGCAACTGAAAATCGCCATGGACAGCGGGCGGTGTGGACCTGGAGACCTTGTGGCCTTGGTGGGCCTGGCCGGCGGCGTGAGCCTGGGCATGGCCGTGGTGCGGCTGTGACGGCCATGAACACACAGCCGGAGTCGGTCAGCACAGGGCTGGCGAGCAGCGCTCCCACCAAGCCGCTGTGCATCGCCGTTCCGATGCTGAACGAGGAGAAACTGGTACGTCAGACACTGGTGTCCCTGGCGGCCCAAGAGCACCAGGACTTCACAGTGGTGGTGGTGGACAACGGTTCCACTGATAACAGCTGTGGCATTGTGGCGGAATTCGCCGCGGAACATCCCGGAATGGACATCCGGCTGCTGGTCGAAGGGCAGAAGGGTACCGGGGCGGCTGCGGACACGGGGATGCGCTTCGGTGTGGAGCACGGAGCAGTATGGCTTGCCCGCACCGATTCCGATTGCCTCGCAGCCCCGGACTGGACTGCCAGGATCATGGCTGCGTTCGATGACGGGCTGGAACTGATCGCTGGTCAGCTTAATCCCAGGCTGGATGAGGGGATCAGCGCCGGCGAACGGCGGATGATGTTGCTCGCGGTGGAGGTGGCCTCATTCTTTGGCCGTATTCGTCCAGGCAATAAGGGCGAGGGATACCTGGGTCCGTACCAGATGCTCCCGGGGTGCAACATGGCCATCACCGCTGATATGTACCACCGCTCCGGCGGGTTCCCCCGTTCCAGCATCGAAGACCTCCATGAGGACCGGGCCCTGTCCAACCAGGTGAGAAAGCTGACGCGGAACTATGCCCTGCGGCGTGATGTTGTAGTGTTCGGTTCCTCACGGCGCGTCAAGGCCTGGGGCTTAAAGAACACGTTGGCTTGGTACGCAGACCACCGATACCGTCCTGAGCACGTGGATATCCGTTGATGACGGACGCGACCACAGCTGAGCGTTGGGAGCGACGCATCCACCTGGGCGCCCACCCGCTGCTCTATCCCATGATTCGAGGGCTGGGGAGCCTCCGTCCAGTGGTCAAGCTGCCGGGACTCGGGGTGCTGGTCAGCGAAGCCGGCCTGGTTCGTGAGGTTCTCATGGATCAGCAGAGGTTTATCAAGAATGGCCCCTCGGGTTCGGGTGCGCTGTGGACTCCTGTAGTGGGTCCCAAGGCCCTGGTGAACATGGATGGCGAAGAGCACAAGAAATTGAGGCAGCGTCTGGGTGATCTGTTCACACCGCGATCGGTAGCCGGGATAGTGGAGCCAGCGGCATCCGCCTTCGAGACACGAATCGCCAGGGAACTGGACGCGGGACGCCCGGTGGACGTAGTGGAATGCGTCAAGGACCTGGCCGGGGGAGTGATTTCCCGGCTGCTGGGAGTGCCCGACGATGCACCGGGGCGACTTCCCAACAAGGAACTGTTCAATCTGGGCTCTTCCATTTCCTCGCTCGTCCGGTTGGGGCGTCCCACCTTGACGGTGCGGCAGATCGCGAAGGGGCGTTCCGCCGTCGGAATCCTGGCAGGACCGGCCAGGGTGGCCTACCGGGAGAGCGACCCCGGGACGTTTCCCGGCAGGCTCCGGGAACTCGGAATGACCGAGGACGAAGCGATGGGCATCATCAGTGCTTTCGTGATGGTGGGAACCGAAACCTTGGTCTCTTTCCTTCCGCGCTTGGTGGCGCTGCTTTCGGACAGTGGAAGGATTGAGGATCTGGCCAGCGATCGCTCAGCTCTTCCTGCCACGGTCAATGAGGCCCTGCGCTTCACGGTGCCATCGTCCATGATGCTGCGGGATACAGTGGCGCCCGGGGTCATTGGTGGGACGGCGGTCCGGGCCGGCGACAGGATACTGCTGTCCACCGTCCATGCCGCTAAGAGCCTCCGCGGCTTCGACCCGGCAGAGGCCATGCCCCCGCAAGCACGCCAGCTGTGGTTTGGAGCGGGAGCGCACTTCTGTATCGGCATGCCGTTGGCCGTGGCCGAGATCAACGCAGCGTTGGAAATACTGCTGGACCGGTATCTTCAGCAACCCTGGACCATCTCGAGCCGCCGCGTCAGCAGGGGTGTTCTCATTCCGGGATACAAGAGTTTGGAGCTTGCGAATGCCTGAGGAGACAGTAGAGCAGTCAGTGGGCACTGCCGACCTCATCGCCGCCGTGTACGCGGCAGCGGAGCGGTTTCCGGAGCACCCGGCCATCACAGCCCCAGGCAAAGCACGCCGCATCAGGGGCGGGCGTGGCGCGGAGGCTGTGAAAGCCGGACAGACCATTACCTACCGTGAGCTGGTGGACGGGATTGAGGCGACGGCGCTCAGCCTCCAGAAGGATGGATTCGGCCTCGGGGAGCGCATGTTGTTCTCCGTACGTCCCAGCCCAGCGGCGTTCATCCTGGCCTTGGGGGCCGTGCGGGCAGGTGGATCGGTGGTGTTTATTGACCCGGGGATCGGTCCTTCACTCTTTCGGGACCGTGCAGGGCTCGCGTCCCCGCAGTGGGCGGCTTCCGAGTCCCTCCTGTATGCGCTCAGCACCAAGAGCCCGCTCCGTCCCCTCGCACGGCGGCGAGGGCTGCTTCTCCCGGACTATGGCGCCATGGATGTCCGCCACTACTACGCGGGACCGTGGCTGCCTGGTGTGCCACGGGGCGCCTCTCCGGTGAAGGCCCTGGCGACGACAAGGACGGCAACGTGGGATAGCCACAAGGCCGTCGACTCGGAGAACGCATCCTCACAGGAAGCCGTCATTATCTTCACATCAGGGACTACCGGCGCTCCCAAAGGCGTGATCCACACCCGGGGATCGCTCGCCGCGGGCTTTGAACAACTCACCACGCGCTGCACTTTCAGGGAAGGCGACAGGGTCCACTCGGAGCAACTCATGATGGGCCTGCCTGCACTCATCGCCGGTGCGCACTGGACCATGCCCGCGTACGGATTCTCCGCCCACATCGATCCTCTCCGGCTTGTGGGCGAACTTGGGCCTGTGGCCGGCAAAAAGACAGCGTACGACGGCGCCACTCACCTTTTCCTGGTGCCGTCACAGTTGGCGCCCATCCTGGATTCGATCGAGGAAGGAACGGTCAAGCTGCCACCTTCGCTAAGGACAGTCATGCTTGGAGCGGCGCCGATTCTGGCTCCATTTTTGAAACGGGCCATGCAGCTGCTCTCGGGCATCGAGTTCAAACTGATTTACGGCATGACGGAAGCGCTTCCGATCGCCATTGCCGACGGACACGAGAAATTGGCGTTCGCGTCAGGTGCAGAAGCTGAGGTAAAGGCTCCCGACGGTACAGGCGAAGGTGACTTCCTGGGGGAGCCGCTGCCCGCCGTCGAAATCCGGGTGGCTGAAGACCACGAACTGTTGGTCCGCGGTCCCAATGTGTGCCATGGCTATTTGGGCGAAGACCCTATGGTGGAACACGCCACGGGAGATCTGGTCCGGGTGGACCACGGCAGCGACGGGGCGCCGAGGCTGGTGATGATCGGGCGTAAGAAGGACATGATCATCCGAGGCAAAACCAACATCTACCCGGCACTCTACGAGCCCGTCATTGCCGGGATCCCCGGGGTCCGGCAAGCAGTGATGATAGGCGTCCCGGATGCCGTCGGAGACGAGGCAGTGTGGCTCGCCGTCGTCTCTGTGGCTGGCGAAAGTGCAGCCCTGGTGAAGTCGCGGCTTGCCCGTGAGCTCCCCAGGCTCATCGACGAATCCGCGCTCCCGGACCACATTGAAGTCCTGGAGTCCATCCCGTCCAGTGGCCGGCACCGGAAACCTGACCGTGCAGCATTGCGGCGGGAGTTCGCGTCACGCACAGAGGCAGACGCAGAAGCAGCGGGAGCGCAGTGAGGATCGCAGTCACGGGAGCCACGGGATTCATCGGCGGAGCCGTGGCCAGCGCCGCGGAGGCCCAAGGATGGGAGGTGGTCCGCTTCGCAAGGCAGCACGGACCCGGCCTGACTTACTGGGACCTGACCGGACTGCCCCCAGCGCGGCTTCCCGCCGTTGACGCGGTGGTGCACGCGGCAGCACACGTTGCCGACTGGGGTGCTTCTTCCCTCTTCCACCGGGCCAACGTCCTGGGCACCCGGGCCGTATCCGAGGCTTTCGCCGGAACCCGCCTGGTCCACATCTCCAGCTCCAGCGTCTACCCATGGTGGGAAGCATGCGTCAACCGGGCTGAGGACGAGGTAGCCACGCACCACCTGAATGCCTACGGACGCAGCAAGGCGCTCGCCGACGTCGAAGCGCGTCGCCATGGCAATGCCGTGGCATTGCGGCCGCACGGTGTCTACGGGCCGGGGGACCGAACGCTTCTGCCACGTCTGATCAGCAACATCAGGCGAGGCCATTTGCTGAGCGTCGGACATGCCCAGGTGAAACATCAATTGACGCACGTGGATAATCTGGCACAAGCCGTCCTGGCTTCCTGCCGATCGGAAATCCGGGGTGCCATCAACGTGGGAGACGCGGAGCCTGTGGAATTGGGTGGAGTGCTGCGCCAGGTTCTTGACGCCTCTGAACTTCACGACGTGGACATCAGGTACCTTCCCGAGCCCGCGGCCATGGCTTTGGCGGGTATTTCGGAGGCGGTTTCCCGGGCGGGCGGCCGGAGCCCACGGCTTACACGCTATGCGGTCAGCCAACTCGGGCGGGAGCGAACCTACTGCTTGGAACGCCTCCGGCGCGAGCTGGGAATCGAGCCAATTTCGACCACAGTCTCGGATGCGGGAAAATGGTTCAAGCACGGAGCCTGATCGGCTCCATCCGCAAACCTTCCAGAGGAGAACATGGCGTTCGGTCAGCCCCGCATTGAATACAAGACCAACGAGCAGATGCGCAAGATGCAGGAAGCCGGGCTGGTCCTGAGCCGTGCACTTGACGCTGCAGTTGCGGCGGCCAAGCCGGGCGTCACCACCAAAGACCTGGACGATGTTTTTGCCGCAGTCCTCAACGACGCAGGAGCCAAGTCCAACTTCCTCGGCTATCACGGCTTCCCGGCCACAATTTGCACCTCCGTCAACGAGGAAGTGGTCCATGGCATCCCTGGGACCAAGGTCCTCAACGATGGCGACATCATTTCCATCGACGGCGGCTGCATCGTGGACGACTGGCATTCAGACTCTGCGCGTACGGTCATCGTGGGTACCGCCGATCCCGAAGACCAGCGGCTCTCCGACGTTACTGAGGCTGCCATGTGGCGTGGCATCGCCGCCCTCGCCAACGGAAAGTTCGTTGGAGACATCGGCAACGCGATCGATGACTATGTATCCTCGGTCCAGGGCAAGCCCTTGGGCATCCTGGAAGACTACGTTGGGCACGGCATTGGTTCCGAAATGCACATGGCTCCGGATGTGCTGAACTACCGGACCAGCCACCGCGGCCCGAAGATCCGCCCCGGCCTGTGCCTGGCCATCGAACCCATGCTGGTGCGCGGTGGCATCGAAACCGCCACCCTCGACGACGACTGGACCGTTGTCACCACTGACGGCAAGCGTTCCTGCCAGTGGGAGCATTCTGTAGCCGTCCACGAAAAGGGCATCTGGGTCCTGTCCGCCCCGGATGGAGGCGCCGAGCAGTTGGCGCCGCTCGGCGTCGTGCCTGTACCGATCCCGTAATACCTGTACCCATCCCGTAAGACCTGGGGCCTTACACCCCGAAGCACAAGAGCCGGGCTGCAGAAGCAGCCCGGCTCTTGTCATGCGAGCCGGGCATTAAGCCTTCAGCTTTGGCTTCACGTCCTTGGTGTAGATGCCCTCGAGCGTCTTTTTCAGTTCGGTCATGGTTGCCTGGACGTCGCCCTGCTGCGTGAGGATCTTTGCAGCGGCCTTGGCCATCTCCTGGTCCGCGCCCGGCAGGAACACACGTGCGTTGTCCTGGACCTTGGTCACGGGGAGCTGGTCCATGGCGGTCTTGATCTGCGGTGTCGCGGCGAGAACAGCGGACATATCGGCCGAAAGGCGGGTGGGCATGTACCCGGTTGCGGCGGAGAAAGCGGCGGTGTTCTCGGGTTCGGTCATGAACTTCAGGAACGTGGCCGCAGCAAGCTGCTCCTCCTTGGTGATGCCGCTCGGGATGCCGAGGCCCGCACCGCCGGTGGGGCAGACCCCGCTGGGCACCTCCGGGCCGCCCGGAAGAAAGCCGACGCCAACGTTGAACTTGGCTGCCTTCAGGACGCCCAGCAAGGAACCAGTGGAGGAAATGGTGGACGAGGTGATGCCCGCTGCAAAGTCGTCTGCGGCTTCCTTGGAGGAAACGCCAGCCCACGCGTCCTTGTAGATGGAATCCTGCGCCCACTGCAAGGCCGCAACTGACTCGGCCGAATCGCAGGTGATGTCCCAGTCCTTGGACCAGCTGCCGCCCCAACCCCACAGGTTGTTTTGCAAGGTCCAGCCCGCGTAACCGGCAAGGGCCGGGTAAATGTAGGCGTACTGTGCCCCGGACGTGGCCTTGAGCTTCGGGGCCCACTCCGCGAACTCCTGCCACGTGGCCGGTGCGCGATCGGGGAGGCCCGCAGCCTTGAAATGGTCCTTGTTGTAGTAGAACAGCGGCGTGGACCGGCCGTAGGGGAGCGCCCATTGCTTGTCGTCGTACTTGTAGTCGTCCACCAGCGACTTCTGGAAGTCGTCGATCTTGATGTCCAGCTGCTTCACCAGTCCATCGATGGGGATGATGCTGCCATTGGAGAAGTAGCGGAACCACCACACATCAGAGAGGACAACCAGCGCCGGGAGGCCCGTCTTGGCGGCCTGCGAGGTCTGGAACTTCTGGGCGATCTCCTCATAGTTGGCCCCGGCCGTGACGAGGTTGACCTTGATGTCGGGGAACTTGGCGTGGAACTTCTCAATGATCGCCTTCTCCACGTCCTGCGACTTGCCGGGGTGGTTGGTCCAGAAGTCGATGGAGGCGGCCGGCTTCACGCCGCTGAAATCGATCGCTGCGGTGTCGACGGCGTCTGCCGTGCCCGCCGTCGAAGGCCCGCCACAGGCGGCCAGTGCCGCTGCTCCGGCGCCAAGTCCGGCCAGGCCCAGGAAATGTCGGCGGTCAAGGTTGGTACGCATGGTGCTTCCTCTCAATAACTTCACTAGGTATTTCGATGCGAATGGTGCGGAGGGAAAAATCAGCCGGTGACGCTTCCTTGGGTCAGGCCGGCCACGATGTAGCGCTGGAGTGCTGCGAACACCAGCAGGATGGGGACGATCACCAGCACGGCGCCGGCCATGAGGATTCCCCAGCCTGCCCCGTTGCCTTCTGAGTTCTGCAGCAACGTCAGGCCCACGGGCAGCGTCATGGTCTCGGGGCGGTCGGTGATGATGAGCGGCCAGATGTAGTCGTTCCATTCACTGACCACGGTCACCAACGCCACAGTGGCGATGGACGGTACCGAGACCGGCACAATGATTTGCCAGAGCCTCCGCCAGTGTCCGGCTCCGTCAATTTCCGCGGCCTCCAGGATGGACGGCGGCAGCGTCAGGAAGTGCTGGCGCAGCAGGAACGTGCCAAATGCCGTGCCCAGGCCGGGGAGGATGATGCCCCACAACGTGTTCTTTCCGCCCATTCCTGCAATGAGGATGTAATTGGGCAGGATGGACACTTGGGCCGGGACCATCAGGGCTACCAGGATCAGCACGAAGATCACGTTCTTGAACGGGAATCGCACGAACACCAAGGCGTAGGCGGTCAGGATGGCCAGGATGACCTTGATGGATGAACCGATCACAGTCACGATCAGGCTGTTGGCGAAGAACTGCGCAAACGGGACGGTGGTCATCGCCGTGGCGTAATTCTCCAGGTTCAGGGACTCCGGCAGAATCTTCAGATCCATGGTGACAATCTCGCCCGGCTGTTTGAAGGAGCTCAACAGCATCCACAGCAAGGGCAGGAACACCACCAGCGTGGCAATGATCAAGGGGACGTACCCCGTTGCCACAGTCTGGAGCAGGTTGGCGCTGGAGAAGGGCCGCGGCCGCTCAGCTTGCTGCGGCTCCTGCTTGGCGTCCTGCCGTGCGTCTTGTGGGGAAGGCACGACGGCGGCTGGTGACGGTGCGCTCATGAGTAGTGGACCTTTCGCTCAACGAACCGCAGTTGGAGGACCGTGATGATCAGCAGGATGGCGAAGAGGATCACCGAGATCGCGGCCGAATAGCCGGCCCGGTTATAGGCGCCGAACGCCTGCAAATACGCCTCGTAGATCAACGTGCTGGTGCCATTGCCCAGCGGAGTCATGATGCGGATGAGATCGAAGGCCTGCAAAGAACTGAGCATGGTGGTGATCAGCAGGAAGAACGTCGTGGGAGAAAGAAGCGGCATGGAGATGTTGAAGAACCTCCGCACGCTGTTGGCCCCATCAAGCGCTGCAGCTTCCATCACGTCGCGGGGAAGGGACTGCAAACCGGCGAGGTACACCACGGCGCAATAGCCCAGGTTCTTCCACACGTAGACGATGATGACCATCACCAACGACAACTGGGGATCGTTGATCCACTGGGGGCTCTGCTGGCCCATTCCCCGAAGAATCCACGCCAGCACGCCGTAGCCGGGATCGAAGATGAACAGCCACACCAAGCCAACGCCCACCCCGGACAGCACGTAAGGGGCAAACACCGCGGACCTTGCAAACGTGGTTCCACGAACCTTCGAGTTCAAGGCCAGGGCAACCAGCAACCCCAGAACCATCGAGCCACCAACGGTCACCAACGTAAAGACAACCGTGGTTCCCAGAACCTTTGACGCATCCTCGCTGGTGAAAAACGTGACATAGTTCTGCAGCCCCACCACCGTGGCCGACGCTGAACCCAGCGTCCAATCCAAGGTGGAGTAATAGATGTTGTTGATCAGGGGCCAGTA
Organism: Paenarthrobacter sp. YAF11_1; assembly: GCF_052113445.1. Lineage (NCBI taxonomy): Bacteria > Bacillati > Actinomycetota > Actinomycetes > Micrococcales > Micrococcaceae > Paenarthrobacter > Paenarthrobacter sp. YAF11_1. The sequence goes on along the minus strand of NZ_JBFRDF010000001.1, from coordinate 597,954 downwards.
CGTGAAGGTGCCGATCAGCACCAGGTTCGGCAATGCCATGGCAAGGAAAACCAGGAAATCTTTACGGCTGCGGCCTGACCAGCGCCTTCTCACCGGAGGGTGATGGGCTGCCTCAATCGGTGGGGACGGTGGCTTGGAGTCCGGCCTGCCTGCCGGCGCGGTGCTGCTGTGAATCTGTCGGGTAGTCATGGGTCACTGTCGTTTTCGGGCGAACGTGGGGCGCCAGCTCCCGGACCGGGGCGGCGAAGACAGGCCTAGCTCACCACATGCACAGCGGCTGAATGGGCCGAATCCGTGGTGCGTACCGATAGTTGTCTTACACTTCCCAAGCCGTTTACTCGGGGTTACTCGCTTGTTCGTATTCGAGGCAGGGCTCCCACTTGAAGCCGCACCGTCCCCGGCTGGCGAGGCCAGCCGGGGTCCAACCCTCGGCGCGCTCGGTCGTTCCTCCCCAACGGCCCCCTTACCTCGCAAGCTCGGCCAGGGAACCCGGCCGTCGTGGGCCCACCTTAGACGCGCGCTGCCGGGTCGCACCCCGGCTGGCCTTTAAAGCGCGGGGCGGGCAGGTGGAGAATGGAGCCATGAATTCGATCACCGATGTTGCCGGCATACGGGTTGGGCATGTGCAGAGGGTGGGGGGTGGATGGCTGTCCGGGGTGACTGTTGTACTTCCTCCCGTGGGGACTGTGGGGTCTGTGGATGTTCGCGGTGGGGGGCCCGGGACTCATGAGACCGACGCGCTGGATCCCACCACGCTGGTATCCACTGTGGATGCAGTGGTGCTGACTGGGGGCAGCGCTTTTGGGTTGGCCTCGGCGGGTGGTGCCCAGTTGTGGTGCGAGGAACAGGGGAGGGGCTTTGCTGTTCCCGGGACCGTGGTGCCGATTGTGCCTGCGGCCGCCATCTTCGACCTCGGGCGGGGCGGTGACGTGAAAGCGCGGCCCGACGCCGGCATGGGCTACCAGGCAGCCGCCGCAGCCTTCGCCTCAGGTGACCATGCCGCCGTCGAACGTGGAAACGTGGGTGCGGGCACGGGTGCGCTCATAGCGCGGGGGCAGTACAAAGGTGGGATAGGGACGTCGTCCATCCCTCTCGACGGCGGGGTGATGGTGGGGGCCATTGCTGTGGTGAATGCGCTTGGTGTGCCGGTGCTCAGCGCGACGGGGCCGCGACCCTCTGCAGACCCGCTGGTACCGCCGCAGGGACTCAACACGACGTTGGTGGTGGTCGCTACGAATGCTGCCCTGGATGTGGCCGAGTGCAAGCGGACTGCCAGTGCCGGGCATGCCGGGTTGGCCCGGGCTTTGGATCCGTCCCACACGCTTGCGGACGGCGATACCGTGTTTTCTTTGGCGACTGGCGCCGTCGTGCTTGATCGCAGTACTGAACAGGCGCGGCAAGTCTCGCTGATATCGCTCCAAAGTGCCGCGGCAGAAGCGGTGCGGCTCGCAATACTCGACGGCGTACGGGCTGCGGAAAGTGTCTCGACGGCGGCAGGTGAATTCCCGGCTTTCGGGCCTGCAGGGGAGTGACGGCGGGGGACCCTTGCGCTACCATGGACGGATTTAACTTTCCGGCCTGATTGGCGTAGAGTTATTTGTTGGTTGTCTGTGCAGCCACGCCCTTTTTAGTGTCGTGGTTCAAGAGAGCCAAGCAAACAAAAAACGTCCGCTGGATCTTCGGTGCCTAACTGAAGGACGGCGGCAAACAACAGTTAGCGGAGGATATGGCCAAGAAGGACGGGGTCATTGAGATCGAGGGCGTTGTGACTGAGGCGCTGCCCAATGCGATGTTTCGTGTTGAGCTCACCAATAAGCACGTCGTTCTCGCACACATCTCTGGGAAGATGCGACAGCACTACATTCGAATCCTCCCCGAGGACCGGGTAGTGGTTGAGCTGAGCCCATACGACCTCACACGTGGTCGTATCGTCTACCGCTACAAGTAAATTGCTGGGCGGCCTGGCAACAGTGCCTAAGCCGCTCCAGCAGATCAACTGCAAAACACGCAAAGGAACGCCATGAAGGTCAAGCCGAGCGTCAAGCAGATCTGCGACAAGTGCAAAGTGATCCGCCGTAACGGCCGGGTCATGGTGATCTGCGAGAACCCGCGCCACAAGCAGCGCCAGGGCTAATTCCCCTTCCGGGAATCAGCGCCCGCAAGGGCAAACCTGGGTTGCTAGCCCACGCAAGTAAATAAAGGCAGCACAAGCTGTGCCAGGACTGCATTACAGAGCCTGGTCAGCGAACCCCCGGTCGGAGGCTGGGGCCACACGGAACGTGTGGGTGTACTGCCTACGACCTCCGGTTTATTCAAGGAGTACCGCCACTATGGCTCGTCTCGCTGGCGTAGACATTCCCCGCGAAAAGCGGTTGGAAATTGCGCTTACTTACATCTACGGCGTGGGCAAGACCCGTGCACACGAAACCCTGGCTGCCACTGGCATCAGCGCCGACGTTCGCGTCAAGGACCTGACTGACGCCGAACTGGTTCAGCTGCGTGACTACATTGAAGGCAACTACAAGGTTGAGGGTGACCTTCGCCGCGAGGTAGCCGCTGACATCCGCCGCAAGGTAGAGATCGGCAGCTACGAAGGCCTGCGCCACCGCAAGGGCCTGCCCGTACGCGGACAGCGTACGAAGACCAACGCTCGTACCCGTAAGGGCCCGAAGCGCACCGTCGCCGGCAAGAAGAAGGCCGGACGTTAATCCCTCGGGATTGATCCGGTTTTCCCCCGATAACTTTCTGTAGGAGAAACAATGCCCCCGAAGACTCGTGGAGCGGTTCGTAAGCCGCGTCGCAAGGATAAGAAGAATATTGCGCTTGGCCAGGCGCACATCAAGAGCACCTTTAACAACACCATCGTGTCCATCACGGACCCGAACGGTGCTGTCATCTCATGGGCTTCCGCCGGTGAGGTTGGCTTCAAGGGCTCCCGTAAGTCCACTCCCTTCGCCGCCCAGATGGCTGCTGAAGCCGCTGCAAAGCGCGCTCAGGAGCACGGTCTGCGCAAGGTTGACGTATTCGTCAAGGGCCCGGGATCCGGACGCGAAACCGCAATCCGTTCGCTTCAGGCCGCTGGCCTCGAGGTTGGCTCCATCCAGGACGTCACCCCCAGCGCCCACAACGGTTGCCGCCCGCCGAAGCGCCGCCGCGTCTAATTAGGTCTTCCCTGCCTGACTGGCCGGGCCTGCTGTGGAGAGTTTCGACCCTCCATAAGCATGGCCCGGCTGGTCAGGCTGGAAACCGAAGCCGATTTCCACCACCTGTGTTGCGTCATATAGCGGATGCTCGCCGAAAGGAAACCTAAGTGCTCATTGCACAGCGCCCCACCCTGTCTGAAGAAGTTGTATCCGAGAACCGCTCCCGTTTCATCATTGAACCGCTGGAGCCGGGCTTCGGCTACACCCTCGGAAACTCCCTCCGCCGTACCCTGCTCTCCTCCATCCCCGGTGCCGCTGTAACCAGCATCCGGATCGATGGCGTGCTGCACGAGTTCACCACGGTTCCGGGTGTCAAGGAAGATGTCACCGAGATCATCCTGAACATCAAGAGCCTTTCGGTTTCCTCCGAGCACGATGAGCCGGTTGTTGCTTACCTGCGCAAGCAGGGCCCCGGAGTCGTCACGGCCGCGGACATCGCTCCGCCGGCCGGCGTCGAATTCCACAACCCGGATCTGCACATTGCCACACTGAACTCGAAGGGCAAGTTCGAACTCGAACTGACCATCGAGCGCGGCCGTGGCTACGTTTCGGCAGCTCAGAACAAGTCCGGCGACTCCGAGATCGGCCGTATTCCGGTTGACTCGATCTACTCGCCGGTCTTGAAGGTAACTTTCCGCGTGGAAGCTACCCGTGTTGAGCAGCGCACCGACTTCGACAAGCTCATTGTCGACGTCGAGACCAAGCAGGCTATCGCCCCGCGCGATGCTGTTGCTTCCGCAGGCACCACCTTGGTGGAACTGTTCGGTCTGGCTCGTGAGCTGAACACCGCAGCTGAAGGTATCGAGATTGGCCCGTCGCCGACGGACGCTGCCCTGGCAGCTGACATGGCTCTGCCGATCGAGGATCTGGACCTCACCGTCCGTTCCTACAACTGCCTCAAGCGTGAGGGCATCCACACCGTGGGTGAACTCGTTGCCCGCTCCGAGGCTGACCTGATGGACATTCGTAACTTCGGTGCGAAGTCCATTGACGAGGTCAAGGCAAAGCTCGTCGAACTGGGTCTGTCCCTCAAGGACTCCCCTCCCGGTTTCGATCTCGCAGCCCGCGCCGCAGCCATCGAAGAGGACGACGCCGCGTTCAGCGACGACGAGCTCTAAACAGCAGATCTTGGCCGCCGGGTCCAGCGATGGACCTGACCGGCTTACACAACAGGAGAAATAACTATGCCTACCCCCACTAAGGGTCCGCGCCTCGGAGGCGGCCCGGCTCACGAGCGCCTGATGCTCGCGAACCTGGCAGCTGCTCTGTTTGAGCACAAGCGCATCACCACCACGGTCACCAAGGCCAAGCGCCTTAAGCCGTACGCAGAGCGTCTGGTCACCTTCGCCAAGCGTGGCGACCTCGCTTCCCGTCGCCGCGTTCTCGGCCTGATCAGCGACAAGGGCGTTGTCCACGAGCTGTTCACCGACATCGCCGGCGCCGTTGCCAACCGCGATGGTGGCTACACCCGCATCACCAAGATCGGCAACCGCAAGGGCGACAACGCTCCCATGGCTGTCATCGAGCTCGTTCTCGAGCCGGTTTCCGCGAAGCAGGCCGTTGTTGCTGAAGCAACTTCTGCCGCTGCCAAGGCTGCTCCGGCTGCCGAGGAAGAGGTCGTTGAGACCGAAGCTGTAGAAGCAGAAGCTGCTGAGACGGAAGAGGCTCCGGCCGCTGAAGCCGACGCTGCTGAAGCTGAAGCTGCTGAAACCGAAGAGGCTCCGGCCGCTGAGGACAAGAAGTAATTCACTGAATTCTTCGCAGTAGACTTAAGTCTATGAACGAACGAAAACCCGCTGCCCCCGTTTTGGGGGGCGGCGGGTTTTTGCGTGTGCGGCTTGATCTCTCATACGACGGCGGACCCTTCAACGGGTGGGCGCTGCAGCCCGGGCTTCGTACTGTCCAGGGCTCTCTTGAGGAAGCGCTGGCTCTCCTGCTCCAACGGCCGGTGCGTGTCACGGTGGCCGGCAGGACTGACGCCGGTGTCCACGCCCGCGGCCAGGTTGTTCACCTGGACCTCACCGAAGCCGAGTGGCTGTCACTGCCGCGCGGACACGAACTCGATCCCGCCGTCGCGCTGTTGCGACGTCTCCGCGGTGCTTTGAGCCGGATCCTCGGTGACCTCACCGGTGCCGTGGAAGTGCACGACGCCGGTCTGGCGCCGGAAGGATTCGACGCCCGCTTTTCAGCGTTGTGGCGCAGGTACAGCTACCGCATTGCCGACGGTCCCGAACGGTGGGATCCCCTTCTGCGGGGCATCACCCTGTGGCACAAAGCGCCCCTGGATGTGTCGCTCATGAACCACGGTGTCCTGGCCTTGCTGGGGCTGCAGGATTTCCGTTCTTACTGCAAGCCGCGCGAGGGTGCCACCACCATTCGTGAGCTGCAGAAGTTCTCCTTTTCCCGGGGAAGCGACGGTGTCATTGTTGCCACCGTTCAGGCTGATGCCTTCTGCCACAACATGGTGCGGTCCTTGGTGGGATCTGCGCTGCGGGTGGGGGAGGAGTTGGAGTCCCCGGGCTGGTTGCACTCACGCCTCCTGGAACGAAAGCGGGATGCCAAGTCCGTGCTCGCTGCACCGCATCCTTTGGTGCTGGAGGAAGTTGCCTATCCGTCGGATGCCGAGATGCTGGCCCGGGCTGAGCTGACGCGGGCGCGGCGGGCGTAGCATCCTTTCTTGCTTTGGCGCTTTCCCGGAACGTTGGAGGACCCCCTCCCGGCTCTGGGTACCGGAAGGGGGCCGTTGTGGCACTCCGTGGTCTGGGATCCGCGAAGTGCCGGTCTATTTCCCGCGGATCAAGATCAGCTGAACGCCTCGGCTATCTTGATTACTGCGGGACCCAGAAGGACTATGAACAACACTGGGAAGATTGAAAACAGCAGTGGGAAAAGCACCTTGACAGGCAACTTCATCGCTTTCTCTTCAGCGTTTTGACGTCGCTTGACTCTTGCCTGCTTGGCCTGGGCCCGGAGCACATTGGCTATGCCAATGCCGTACTTGTCAGCCTGGATGACGGCAAGGACAAAGCTGCGAACGTCGGAAACAGTAGAACGCTCTGCAAGTGCTTCGTAGGCTTCCTGCCGAGGGCGTCCTACTTGGATATCTTGAAGCGTCCTCATCAGCTCATGCGCCAGCGGGCCGTCCCCATGCGCTGACGCGCGCTCCATGGCAGATTCGAAACCGAGTCCTGCCTCAACCGAGATCAGCATCTGGTCCAAGGTGTTGGGGAACTCTACTTGTATGGCCTCCTGACGTTTGAGTCCGGTGTTGTACACAAGAAGGTCGCAGATGAAATAGAGAAAGACTGTGAGGAAAATGCACAATCCGATGCTGAGCGGGCTGGGATTCGCAAGAATAAGCAGCACACCCGCGCCGGCTCCTGACACCGCGAGGATTGGCTTCAGTGCGATGAGTTTTGTCAGCGGCATGGATTTGGGGCGACCGGCCAAAGCGAGCCAGTGATCAAGCTTGGCTTCGTAGCTTCCAGGGGTCAGTTTCCGGGCGACTCCCAGAAGCAGGGGCGGACGTCGGACGTCGACTCCAGTTCCTTGCGCAAAGCCGGAACCCAAATTGCTTTGAATGGCTACGATGCCTTTCCGGTCGATCGATGCGAGGGACCAGGCGAAGTAGCCGACGGGAAGGATAATTGCTGCAATGATCAACCACGGGATAAGCGTCATGACAGTCCTCCTAGAACCTGATCTTTACAGTGCGGCTCATCCAGAAACCGCCGATGACGAAGAGGATTGCGCTGGCAACCAGCATGGCGATCCCCACAGGATGGGTGACGAAGACTGACATGTACTTGGGGTTCATCAAAGTCAGGAGTAGACCGACACCAACTGGCAAAGCCATGAGGATGTAAGCAGACATCTTTCCCTCGGCACTCAGTGCCTTGACGTGGGCCTTGATTTCACTGCGTTCCCGGATAGTACCTGCAACTTGCTCCAGGACCTCAGCAAGGTCGCCACCCACTTCCCGGTTGATCTGAATGGCCTGTCCAATCCAGCGAAAGTCCTCGGAATCCATCCGGGTGGCACATTCTTCCAAGGCTTGTCGTGGATCCTTTCCGATTCTCACTTCATTGACAATTCGGGACAGTTCTTCGGAGGTGGGTGCCTCTGCTTCTTGGGCAGCCGCCTCAAGGGAGCGCATGATACTGTGGCCCACGCGGAGGCCGCCGATGAGCATCTGGATGGTGTCCGTCAGTTGTGCATCGAACTTCGATCGGCGCTTGTCTGTCTTGACTACCAATACGAGTTTTGCCACGAACGGAGTAGACAGCGCCATCAGGATTCCGATGATCACCGAGACGAGCAGCGATCCGAGGACACCTACTGCGATCGTTGCGATGGCCACCATGACCGTAAAGTCAGCTGGTGCCTGCTTCACGCCTGCTTGGTAGAGGATCTCCCGGTTGAAGGGGCCGCCCGAGCGACCAATTGCCGTGTCGACAAAGTGGACGGCGGATTGCGAGACTTTTCCGACTGCAGAGTCATCGGTTGAGGCACCAAGCCTGCGGCGTTCAAGGGGAATGGCTCCATTTTTCGGTTTCAAGACAATCAAGACCAAGACCGCAATAGCGGCAAAACACAGCCCTATGGCGACCACGAAGAGCACGGGGGAGTCCATGGTTACCGCCTTCCCAGGGGTGCAGGAGCTACGCCGAAAACTGATGGGGGAACTGCAATTCCCAACTCAGTGAAGCGGTCGAGGAATCGTGGTCGGATGCCGGTCGGAAGAGCGCGACCCAGAAAACGGCCTTGAGCATCAATTCCTGCAGAGTAGTCGAACAGAAAAGCATCCTGCAGGGTCACGACGTCGCCCTCCATGCCTTGCACCTCGGTAACATGCGTGACACGACGTGTTCCGTCGCGCAGCCGGGTGATTTGGACGATCAGATCCACAGCAGAGGAAACCTGCTCGCGAATGGCCCTGAGAGGTAGGTCCATACCAGCCATCAGCACCAGGGTCTCCAGACGAGCGATCGCATCGCGGGGAGAATTGGCGTGCACCGTGGAAAGCGACCCGTCATGGCCGGTATTCATGGCCTGCAACATGTCCAATGACTCACCCCCGCGCACCTCACCTACGATGATCCGGTCAGGCCTCATGCGGAGTGAGTTTCGAACGAGATCGCGGATGGTGATGGCACCCTTGCCCTCGATATTGGGGGGACGGCTTTCCAAGCGCACCACGTGGTCTTGCTGTAGTTGAAGTTCTACCGCATCTTCAATGGTGACGATGCGGTCAGAGGCGGGGATGAAGGAGGACAAAACGTTGAGGAGGGTCGTTTTGCCTGTGCCGGTTCCGCCGGACACAATGACGTTGAGCCGGGCCCGAACACAGGCGCTCAGTAACTCCGCCATTTCCTGGCTCATGGACCCCCACTCGATCAGGTTCGCCACAGTGAGAGGAACATGGCTGAATTTCCTAATGGTCAGCGAGGGGCCGTTGACTGCCAGGGGAGGAATAATGGCATTGACACGGGATCCGTCTTCCAGCCGGGCATCCACCAAGGGAGATGATTCATCGATGCGGCGTCCCACCTTGGAAACGATCCGTTCAATGACTTTCCTCAGGTGATCATCCGAACTGAACTGCAGTTCGGTCAGGGCAAGATGACCGTGACGCTCCACATAAATCTGATCAAAGCGATTCACCATGACTTCAGTGACTGAGGGGTCCTCCAGCAGGCGTTGGAGCGGCCCATAGCCCATCACTTCGTCCGAAATCTCACGGATCAACCTACGGCGTTCCTCGGGAGACAGCGGGACTTGTTCATCATCAATGACCGCTGACAGTTCATCCACTGCGAAAGACCGGAGGTCCTCTTCGGAGGAAGACGTATCCCCGATCCTTGACCCCATTCGAGTAAAAAGTGCCGAAGCAGCGCGTTGCTTCAGCCCCGAAAGGGCGTCGACAACGGGAACTGAGGGAGCGCCGCCCAGCATCGGAACGGAGGGCCCTGGCACTGCAGGACCCGATGCAGCCTCATAATTACCCGCCACCGCTTGTCCGGACGATGCTTCGATGGTCTCGTTGACAGCAAAAGGATTGTTCTTCGAAAGCCGCTCCGAGAGTTTCATGACACCACCACTCTCCGGTGCAGTTTGTTCTGAGGTGTGGATTCCAGGCGCGGGTCAAAACGCTGAACCAGCTTCCGTAGTCCCTTGATGGCCGCGTCCCTGGCAGTCCCTTGAAGTACAGGAATTCCCCGGTTCGTGGAATAGGGGAGCGTGCGGGACCTGGGAATCACCGTGTCAATGGGAACCCCGATGGTAGCTTCGACATCCTGAACGGAAAGACCGCTCTTCCGGTCCGCGAAATTCAAGACGGTATGCCGGCCTTGTGGCAATAGCTGAAGTTCCTTCAGAACGCTGAAGCACTTTCTCAGACCCCTTATGCTGGGCACGTCCATCCCACACACCCATACTCCGTCGGTGGCCAACTCCAGGGTGGCGAGGCAATGCTCGCCAAGGCCTGGTGCAGTGTCCACCACGACGTACTTGAACTCGGTGGCAAGCTGGTTGATGAGCCGGGTTACATGTTCGGCGGTGATGTAGTCCGAATCGGACGGCTTTTGCGGGGCGCAGAGGGCATAGATTCCAGCCGGGTGGACTGTTAGGAATGCTTTGAGCACCATGGAGTCCTGAGCTGCAGCCCCGTGGACTGCCTCGGTGATTGAATGCTCCGGTTCCAACAGCAGACCCGAGGCGACGTCGCCGAACTGCAAATCGAGATCTACGATCACTACGCTCATCGGCGCGAGTGTTCCCAACCCAATTGCGAGATTGGTGGCCACCGTCGTCTTTCCGACGCCACCTTTCGGTGACATGACGGCAATGACCCTTCCTCGTTCCTGTCCGGATTCGGCGGCAGGCTGCATCCCTCGTCTCCGGCTCGCGGATGCCAAGCAAGCGCGCTCCATGAGGACGCGGAGTTCATTGACCTCAGCTTCCGGCGCAACCACGTCCCTGACCCCGGCGTGCATGGCCTTAAGCACAATGTCGGCACTGGGTTCGGCCACCATCAGGAGGCTGATCTCCGGGTATTGGAGGTCGATCACTGTGGCCAGCTTGAAAGCATCGTCAGGGTTGACGCCTGGGCCAAGGATCATGACTTCAGGAGGAGCACCTGTGAGCTGCTTGAAGATCTCGTCGGTGCCGGATTGGAGGACCGTCGGAGACAGCGTTTGCAGCTCTCCGTGCAGTGCGCCACTGATGGCTTGCCGTACGCGTCCTTCAAAATCACGGACGGCGGTGATGGCTACGAAGCGGCTCATTGGACCAGCCCTCCAAAGGTGGTGGTGGGAGGATCGCTCTTGACAGTCTTGTCAGTCTGCTTGGAGAGCCATAGGGTGCCAAATTCGGCGCCAAACACCATCTTTGTGGCGTCGGCATCGCTGAGGGCGACAGTGACGTAGGCGGAGCCGTTGGGAAGTGCCACACCCTTGTCGGTTCCTGCTGATTTCTCTGCATCAGGTGCCGCTTGCTGGACGGCAGTGACCAAAACGTCGTGATAAAGCAGTTCTGTGAAATCTTTCCAACCGGTCAAGCCTGCAGGAAGGTTTGCTCCTGCAGGAACAGCTTCATCCAATTTGAAAGAGGCAAACACGGTGACGGCGTCGCCAGCCTCAATCCGGCCACCCAGGATTCGTTCGGGTGCAAGAACAAATGTTGCTTCCTGCAAGCCTTCGGGGACTGGTACTGTGCCTGGCGCGAGCTCTTTGGGATCCACCAGTTTGACGCCCAGTAGTTGTTCCCCGGGCTGTAGATCCGCGGAGGTTACTTTGCCCTTCTGATCATTGAGGGCGCTGATGGTGCCGGGTGCGACTGCCGACTGCGGCAAGGTCTCGGTCTTGACCTTGGCCTGCAGTTCCTCTGCCTTGGTGCCGGCAGGGATGCGTTCTTTGACTACAAGTACGGTGACGGGATCAAGCCCTTGCTGCGCTCGCTTGTCGGCTCCCTGTACATAGGTAACCAGCAAAACGGTGCCTATGACTGCCAAAAGCAGTGCTGCAATGCCTCCCAGTAGGCGTGTTTTCACTTCTACTCCTCTGATTCTTTCGGATTCCAGAACAGCGGCATTTCAGCCGGCTATTCAGTGAGCGTGACAACAGAGGCCCCGTAATTCGGGGTTCCCTCGGTAGCCTGCATGCCCTCTTCGAGCGAGACGAAGCGGGAGAAATACCCTTGGAGTCCTCGGCAATTTCCGTTGCAGCTTGGAGCAAGGGGATCGACAACGGCCCCAGAGCCGCTGAACTTGTAACCGGTCACCTGGAATGCCGCGAACCCGATCAAGGTGTACTTCGCATTGCTTCCATTGCCGGTTGCTGTGTTGAAAAGGGGGATGAGGGCGGGCTCATCCATGATGTTGGACAAGGCTGCATTGCAGCCTGCCGCATTCGGGAAATGGTTTCCTGTTTGACCATTGACTGTCATATCAAGATCGATGTCTGTGGAACATCCGGAAGTGGTCACCAACCAACCAAAGCCGCCGGGCTGGTACCCATTTTGGGCCGCGCACCCCGGCACGGTCGGAGCGTTCTCGTCATAGCGGAGGAGGATATGAGTAGGCACAGGATCGCCGGTGAAAGTGCCGGTGGAATTCAGCGATGCCAGTTGTGTTGGTGAGAGGTATTTCTTGAAAACACACTCGCTGACCGTCCACGGAAGAGTACTCGCAGAGGATGGAGCGCCCCAGGATGCTTCGGCTGCGGCATCAACATTTGCGGTGTTGAAGCCCATGGCCCGTGCGAAGAACAACGAGAAGCTGTTTTCCCCCGCTGTGTCGCGGGCGTTGGTGACCACCCGCACGGTGGCCGCGGCTGGAAAAGTTACGACAGCACCGCTGGTGTTGTCGTTGGAGTTGTCGTTGGCGAACTGGTTTCCCGTAGATGTGCTGCTTCCACAGCTGCCGCCGGCGCAGTCAGTGGCGATGGCCAGGGCGGCAGCGTCAGCCCCGTTCTGGAGCTGTGCCTTCTCCGCATAGAGGGCTCCGACGTCGACGGCCAGAGCGGCAAAGCCAAGCAGGACCACCATCATGCCGGCGACCATTATTGTGGCTGCGCCACGCTCTGAATCTTCCGCTGCTGTTATTGCCCGGATCCGGCGACTCATTCCTGCTAACCACCGCATCTCATCACCCCTACCCCTGTCATGTTGAGCGGAAAGATACCTGGAGCGCCAAAGAAACCTGAGTCGAGGAATCCTGACATGGAGGGCAACGAGACACTGGTAGTCACCGTGACCGTGGAGCCAGGAGCGCAGCTTGATGCGTTGTCGCTGACCGACACGCCCAGACCATCGAGGGAAGGTGCGGACGAGAGGGCCGTTCCTGCGACGTCCAATGCTCCGTCCTGGTAATGAACGGCTGCGAAGCGGGCACCCTCACGAGCAGCTTGAGTGAGTGAAACCTGGACGTTCAATGCCCGACCGAACTCGATGACCCCGATCAAGATCAGCAGTAGGAGCGGCAAGATGATTGCCATTTCCACGGCTACTGCGCCGCGTTCTTTCTCTTTCGTTTTCACGAGCGTCTCCCAGGCCCAGAATCGCGGAAGCAAATGTGGCATTAAAGAGGAGGATTGACTGCGCCGGCGACTGGATCGCCAGCGCAGCCAAAGCTCAACCTAGAGTTGGCCGGCAACGCCGATGAAGAGATCGCGGATGGCGGGGCCCAAAATCAGAAGGCCGGCGATCACGACAATTGCGATCAAGGAGACCATGAGGCCGTATTCAACCATCGTCGCTCCCTTCTCATCCTTGGTGAAGCGGTCCTTGACGCCGGCAATGTACGAGGTAATGGTGAACATAAAAGCAGACATTGGAATTTCCTTCCCAGAAAAAATATTTGCGAATTGGGTTATAGGTCCAGCAAATTATCGGAATTTGCTTCGACTCCCGGACTACCCCCATGTTTCCTTTAGCGGTCCGGAATTCGATGAGATAAGAATTCACCCTGGGAAGCAGCTGCGACAATGCGTAGCCGTACTCGACTTGGGGGAGTGGGCGCTACTCGCCGGTGCGAGCCGAGGGCAGGAAGTACTCAGTTTCCGATGGAAAAGGGGTCGAAACTACTTGGTTTCGAAAGCCGCCTTATTAATTGGGTGACCCGTTGCCGGGGAGGTAAGGGCGTACTAAGCCCGGCTAATTCGTGAACAGGGCAACGCTGAGGGCGGCGATGACCATTGCCGGGCCATGGGCTGATTCTGTGGGTTTTTCCGCGCGTCGCAGGCGCAACATCAGCACCGTGAGCACCCCGCCCACCACAAATCCCAGTAGTCCCCCGAAGAGTACTTGCTTCCAACCCAAGTACCCCAAGTACAGTCCCAGGGGTGCTGCGAGCTTCACATCGCCCATTCCGATGCTTCCCGGCGAAATAAGTCCAAGAATGAGGTAGCCCGCGAACAAAATGGCACCGCCGGCGAGGGCGCGCAACAGCTCCGGCCATCCCGGAGCAAGCGCTGCGGATGCCGCCAGGAGCAGCAGGCCGCCTCCCAGGAGGATCACAATGAGGGTGTTGGGCAACAGGTGAAGGGCGAAGTCGATCCGCGAAAGCTGCACGCCAAGTAATGCCAACAAAAGAAATGCCGGCAATTCCCATGACACGCCGAACCGCCACGCGAGCAAGCCAAACAGCAGCGAGGTGACAGCCGCCGTCGTGATCCGGACCTTGAGGGACGGGAGTCCACCGAGGCGCGGCAGGCGCAGCGAGATGAGCCACTCGGCCGCTGGGCTCAGGAGGAAGCCGGTGAGGGCGATAATGAGTGGAAAGGCGGCCCCGTCGGTCATGTGCTCTCCCTCAATCAGTGCGCGGCCCCCAGGGGCGGTTACCCCATTTTGACCCGGACGCCCCGTTGAAGGTATTGTTTAGAGTCGTTGTGCGTGTCCTATCTCGATGACACATGCCTTATGGGGGATCCAGTTGCAGGATCGCTAACTCCTGAGGCATTTCGAGATCCTGGGATGACTGGTACATAGAGCCCTCACCTCTGCTCCGGTAGCGCATACATAGTAGGTACACGCCTTATTGCGTGTCGCCTAAAACATGAACGCCAGAACAAGAACGAGGCAAAACCGTGCGTACGTACACCCCGAAGCCCGGCGATATCAACCGCCAGTGGCACGTCATTGACGCCACCGACGTTGTCCTTGGTCGTCTTGCCAGCCAGACCGCAACACTGCTGCGCGGAAAGCACAAGCCGACCTTTGCGTCCCACATGGACATGGGCGACTTCGTCATCATCATCAACGCTGAAAAGGTTGCCCTCACCGGCGCCAAGCTGGAGCAGAAGCGCGCATACCGCCACTCCGGTTACCCGGGCGGCCTGACCTCCGTCAACTACGCCGAGCTGTTGGAATCCAACCCGGTTCGCGCTGTTGAGAAGGCCATCAAGGGCATGCTCCCCAAGAACTCCCTCGCCGCTCAGCAGCTGGGCAAGCTCAAGGTCTACGCAGGCCCCGAGCACCCCCACGCCGCTCAGCAGCCGAAGACTTTCGAAATCACCCAGGTCGCCCAGTAGTCCTGGCCACCAACTAAACTTTTTATTACAAGGAGAACCGTGGCTCAGAACGAAGAACTGACCGCCGAAGCCGTCGAGGCTGAGGAAACACTCACCAGCTACACCTCTGAAAGCACATCTGCTGAAGATGCGCCCAAGAAGGAGCGCCCGGCACTGACCGTTGCCGGCGCAGCTGTTGGCCGCCGCAAGGAAGCCGTTGCACGCGTTCGCGTTGTTCCGGGTTCCGGCAAGTGGACCATCAACGGCCGCACGCTGGACAACTACTTCCCGAACAAGCTGCACCAGCAGGATGTCAACGAGCCCTTCAAGATCCTTGATCTCGAAGGCGCTTACGACGTCATCGCCCGTATCCACGGCGGTGGCATCTCCGGCCAGGCCGGCGCACTGCGTCTCGGTGTTGCCCGCTCGTTGAACGAGATCGACGTCGACAACAACCGCGCCACCCTCAAGAAGGCCGGTTACCTGCGCCGTGACGCCCGCGTCATCGAGCGTAAGAAGGCTGGTCTCAAGAAGGCACGCAAGGCTCAGCAGTACTCCAAGCGTTAATTCGCTTCGCCCCTTCGCTGGGGTATCGAAAGCCCGTTCCGCCACTTCGGCGGAGCGGGCTTTCGCCGTTAAACACGGGCGTTGCACGTCGCGCATGTGACGCTCCGACACGCCCCTGAACTGATGGTGTCCCGGCGTCGTCTAAACTTGAGCCGATGTCTAGATTATTTGGAACAGATGGCGTGCGCGGTCTCGCGAACGGATTGCTCACCGCCGAGCTGGCTATGCAGCTCGCCCAGGCCGCCGCCGTCGTACTCGGCCATGACCGCACAACCAACGGCAAGCGGCCACGCGCCGTCGTCGCCAGGGACCCCAGAGCGAGCGGCGAGTTCCTCGCCGCCGCCGTGGAAGCCGGGCTTTCCAGCTCCGGAATCGACGTCTACGACGCCGGTGTGCTTCCCACCCCTGCGGCCGCTTACCTGGTGGCAGATCTCGACGCCGATTTCGGCGTCATGCTGTCGGCCTCCCACAACCCCGCGCCGGACAACGGCATCAAGTTCTTTGCCCGCGGCGGCCAGAAACTCCCGGACCACGTCGAAGACGCCATCGAGGCACAGCTCGGCAAAGAGCCGCAGCGCCCTGTGGGTGCCGACGTCGGACGCATCCAGCGCTTCTCCGACGCCGAAGACCGCTACATCGTGCACCTGCTTGGCACCCTGCCCAAGCGACTGGAAGGCCTGAAGGTCGTCCTGGACTGCGCCCACGGCGCAGCGAGCGGTTGTTCACCCCAGGTGTTCAAGGATGCCGGCGCGGACGTCGTAGTGATCGGCGCAGAGCCGGACGGACTGAACATCAACGAGGGCGTAGGCTCCACCCACCTGGGCCCGCTGAAGGAAGCGGTTCTCCAGCACGGCGCAGACCTTGGCGTAGCCCACGACGGCGACGCCGACCGTTGCCTCGCCGTGGACCACGAAGGCAACGAAGTGGATGGCGACCAGATCATGGCCATCCTGGCACTGGCCCTCAACGAGGCCGGAAAACTCAAGGACAGCATCCTTGTGGCGACCGTCATGAGCAACCTCGGCCTCAAGATCGCCCTCAAGAATGCCGGAATCACCATCCGCGAAACCGGAGTCGGGGACCGTTACGTCCTTGAGGAAATGCGCGAGGGCGGCTACAACCTGGGCGGCGAACAGTCCGGCCACGTGATCTTCTCCGACTACGCCACCACCGGTGATGGTGTCCTGACCGGTCTGCAGCTGGCAGCCCAGGTTGCCCTGACAGGCCGCAGCCTCAAGGAACTCGCCACCGCGATGACCAAGCTCCCGCAGCTGATGATCAACGTCAAGGGTGTGGACAAGGCCCGCGCAGGTACCGACGAAGGCGTGGCGGCTGCTGTCGCTGCAGCCGAACGTGAACTGGGCGAGACCGGCCGTGTGCTGCTCCGCCCGTCGGGTACTGAGGCTCTGGTCCGTGTCATGGTGGAAGCCGCTGACATGGAAACAGCCGAGCGCATCTGCAACAGTCTTGCCGCTGTGGTCAAGGAACGTCTGGGCGCTTCCAGCGAAATGGCTGTCTAAGAAGCCCCAACCAACTTCGGCCCGCACCTCTGCCTGGCAGGGGAGCGGGCCGAAGCCATTTAAGGGCTAAAGGTAATCCGGGGCCGCTTCGAGGCCGAAATACTCTTCGAGGGTCGCGATGCCGTGCGCGGTCATGTCAGTTGCCGCCTCCACGCCAATGTAACGCAGGTGCCATGACTCGTAGAAGTACCCGGTGATGTCATGGAACATCCATGGATAGCGGACCACGAAACCGAACTTATGGGCGTTGGCCTTCGCCCACAACGCTGCAGGTTGTTCAGCAAAGCACGGCTGGAAGCTGCAGGCCCCTCCGCCGTCGGCAATGTCGAAGGACCAGCCTGTCTGGTGTTCGGAGTGTCCAGGGCGTGCTGAGGCATGGTCCGCCGCAGCCTGGCCAGTGCTGGCAACATAGCCGCCGTAGGTGGCTACCTGGGTTGAGTAGGAGCGGTAGCCCGAAGCCAACGTCATGACGACGCCCTCGGTTGCAGCGGCCGCGAACAGCTTTTCTGCGGCAGCCGCCGTCGTGCTGTTAAGCAAGGAGGCTTCGCCGCTGACGGCGAGGCGGATGTTTGGTTGAACCAGATCGGCCGGGACAAAGTCCTGGGGGTTGAGGGGGCGGTGTTTGTTGACGATCACCCAGGGGCTGGTGGGGTCCGTCAGCGAATGCTGCGGAGCAACCGCACTGGATGGCGCGGCACTGGGCGACGGCGCAGCAGTCTCAGGCGCTGCCGTTGCCGGATCCGTGGTGGCGGCGCTGGAAGGGGCAACAGAAGGCGTAACAGCCCCACTGGCGGCGTTGGCGGCTGCGGGGGAGGGAACGGCAGTATCCGGCGTGCACGCGGACATGGCTGCCATTCCGGCGCCAGCAGCAATCAGGCCCGCAAAAACGCGCCTGCTGGGCAGCGGTTGGGGATCGGCCACCCTAGACCTTCCTCAGCAGCATGCGGCGGATGGAGTGGTCGGCGTCCTTGGTGAGAACCAGCTGGGCGCGGCCGCGGGTGGGCAGCACGTTTTCTTCAAGGTTGGGTTCGTTGATGCGCTTCCAAATGCCGCGCGCGGTGGATTCGGCGTCGTCATCGGACAGCGTGGCATAGCGGTGGAAGTAGGACTCCGGCTGTGCGAAGGCTGTAGTGCGCAGTTTCCGGAAACGGTCCACGTACCACTCCTCGATATAGGAGGTTTTGGCGTCCACGTAGATGGAGAAGTCGAAGAAGTCGCTGACAGCCAGTCCTTGTTTGCCGTCCATGCGGGGCCTGGCGGGGGCGAGGACGTTGAGCCCTTCCACGATCAGGACGTCGGGACGCCGGACCACCACTTCCTTGCCCGGCACGATGTCGTACGTTACGTGGGAATACCACGGTGCGCGGACTTCTTCGGCGCCACCTTTGACTTCCGACACAAAGCGGAGGAGCCCCCGCCGGTCATAGGACTCAGGAAAACCCTTGCGTTCAAGAAGGTGCCGGCGCTTCAGTTCGGCCAAGGGATAGAGGAAGCCATCCGTCGTGATGAGTTCCACGTTGGGGGTTCCGGGCCACCGCCGGAGCATTTCCCGGAGCACGCGGGCGATGGTGGACTTGCCGACAGCCACCGAACCGGCAACGCCGATCACGAACGGAGTGCGCTGGGTCTGTTCGCCCAGGAACGTCGTTGTTGCCGCGTGAAGCTGGTGGGAAGCCTCTACATAGAGGTGCAGAAGCCGTGAAAGTGGGAGGTAAACCTCTCTGACTTCCTTCATGTCCAGGGGGTCGCCGAGGCCGCGGAGACGGAAGATGTCCTCTTCGTTGAGGGGCTGCTCCATCTGCGCTGCGAGCCTGGACCACGTTTGACGGTCCAGCTCTACAAACGGGGAAGCGCCGTCGCCATTAGCTTCGGTGCGTTGCAAAGTCACGCTCATGATTCTGCCCTCCGCACGGCGGATCAGGAAATGCGCGACGACGGGAGGGTGAATTGTGAGGGTCGGACATCATACTGGCAAGGGGAGGAGCTGGGATGTCCCACGTCAGTTGTTTGCGCTAGCCGTTAGGCTTGTACCCATGTGTGGAATCGTAGGCTATGTTGGCAATTCGTCTCGCAAGGCAGCTGGTCACAGCGCCCTTGACGTCGTCGTGGAAGGGCTGCGTCGTCTTGAATACCGCGGCTATGACTCCGCAGGCGTCGCAGTGGTGGCTGACGGGGCAATCTCGTCCCGTAAAAAGTCCGGCAAACTGAGCAACCTGATCAGCGAACTGGAAGCAAATCCAGTACCTGAATCCCTGACCGGCATCGGCCATACCCGTTGGGCCACCCACGGCGGACCGACCGACCGCAACGCGCACCCGCACCTCTCTGACGGCGGCCGCCTTGCACTTATTCACAACGGCATCATTGAAAACTTCGCTGAGCTCAAGCAGGAACTGCTGGCCAAGGGCGTTACCTTCGAGTCCGAAACCGACACCGAAGTTGCCGCCGCGCTGGTTGGCGACATCTTCCGCACCCAACTCAATGGCGACGGCGGAAACCTCACCGAAGCGATGCGCCTGGCCTGCCAGCGACTCGAAGGCGCTTTCACCCTTCTCGCAGTCCACGCAGACCAGCCCGACGTCGTCGTTGCTGCCCGCCGCAACTCCCCGCTGGTGGTTGGCCTGGGCGACGGCGAGAACTTCCTCGGATCCGACGTCTCCGGCTTCATCGACTACACCCGTCGTGCCGTGGAACTGGGCCAGGACCAGATCGTCACCATCACCGCGGACTCCGTGGAAATCACCGACTTCTTCGGCGCTCCCGCCGAAGGCAAGGAATACCACGTTGACTGGGACCCGGCATCTGCCGAAAAGGGTGGCTTCAGCTCCTTCATGGAGAAGGAAATCCACGACCAGCCTGACGCCGTTGCGCAGACCCTCCTGGGCCGCTCGGACCTCGATGGCAAGCTGACCCTGGACGAGGTCCGCATCGATCCCGAGCTCCTCAAGCAGGTTGACAAGATCATCGTGCTCGCCTGCGGAACTGCGGCCTACGCCGGCCTGGTTGCCAAGTACGCAATCGAGAACTGGTGCCGCATCCCCACGGAGGTGGAGCTCGCCCACGAGTTCCGCTACCGCGATCCGATCGTCGACTCCAACACGCTGGTGGTTTCCATCAGCCAGTCCGGTGAGACCATGGACACGCTGATGGCCGTCCGCTACGCCCGTGAACAGGGCGCCAAGACGATCTCCATCTGCAACACCAACGGTTCAACCATCCCGCGCGAATCCGACGCCGTGCTCTACACGCACGCCGGCCCGGAAATCGCGGTGGCCTCCACCAAGGCATTCCTGGCGCAGATCACTGCCGCCTACCTGCTGGGCCTGTACCTGGCACAGCTGCGCGGCAACATCTTCTCCGGCCAGATCAAGGACGTCCTCGCGGACCTCAACAAGATCCCGGCCAAGATCCAGAAAATCCTGGACAACGCTGGGCCCCTGCGCGAGCTCGCCCGCAGCATGAAGGACGAAAAGTCCGTGCTGTTCCTGGGCCGCCACGTTGGCTACCCGGTTGCCCTCGAAGGCGCCTTGAAGCTCAAGGAAATCGCGTACATCCACGCTGAAGGCTTCGCCGCTGGTGAGCTCAAGCACGGTCCGATCGCCCTGATCGACGACGGCCAGCCGGTCTTCGTTGTGGTGCCGTCCCCGCGCGGCCGTGACTCCCTGCACTCCAAGGTGGTCAGCAACATCCAGGAAGTCCGTGCACGTGGTGCCCGTACCTTGGTGATCGCTGAAGAAGGAGACGAGTCGGTCAAGGACTACGCAGAGCACGTGTTCTACGTACCTGAGACGCCTACGCTGCTGATGCCGCTGCTCACGACGGTTCCGCTGCAGATCTTTGCTGCTGAACTGGCCGGAGCCAAGGGCTATGACGTGGATCAACCGCGTAACCTCGCCAAGAGCGTGACCGTAGAATAACGCCATGATTGTTGGCATTGGCGTAGACGTCGTAGACATCGAACGGTTCGGACGGCAACTGGAACGGACGCCCGGACTCCGGGACCGCTTGTTTGTTCCTGCCGAACGGGAGCTCAACACCCGTTCCTTGGCTGCTCGTTTTGCGGCCAAGGAAGCCGTGGCCAAGGTCTTGGGTGCTCCCGCGGGAATGAACTGGCAGGACTGCTGGATCGGTCTCGATGAGAACGGCCCTACAGTCCAGGTCAAGGGAACCGTGCTGGCAGTGGCCGAGGCCAAGGGCGTCAAACGCTGGCACCTGTCCATGAGCCACGACGGCGGCATCGCTACGGCGACTGTCCTCGCCGAGGGCTAGACGGACTCTCAACAGCAATGATCAGCGCCTTCACCGGACAACAGATCAGGGATGCGGAACAACCGCTCCTTGACGCCGGTGAGGGCGCTGTTCTTATGCACCGGGCAGCCTACGGGCTGGCCCAAGCCGTAGTGCATGAGGTCAAAACACGGCGCAAGCTGGCCGGCGCCAGCGTGACTATCTTGGCAGGCAAGGGCAACAATGGCGGCGACGGTCTCTTCGCTGCGGCCCTGCTGGCCCGCCGGGGAATGCGCACGACGGCGGTACTCGCCGCGGCAGAAGTCCACCCGGAGGCGCTGGCTGCTTTTTCAACGGCCGGCGGGAGGACCTTGTACCTCGAACCCGGGAACGCTGAAGAACTCGCGGTCCTGTGCGCCGGCGACGATGTCATCATCGATGCCCTGCTCGGTACGGGTGCGCGTGGGGGCCTGCGTGGCCCGTCAGCTGAACTGGTCGCATCCCTCCAGGAACTGCGTCCACGGTTGGTCGTGGCTTGTGATCTCCCCAGCGGCCTGGACGCCAACACCGGTGAAGTCCACTGGCCGGTGCTCGAAGCAGACGTCACGGTCACTTTTGGCGGCGTCAAAGCGGGGCTCATGACCGATCCGGGCGAGGGCTGTGCCGGGCGGGTGCGCTTGGTGGAGATCGGCATCGAAGGATCGCTGGAGTCCCAGCAACCGGAGCTCCGCCGTCTCACCTCCCAGGATGCAGGATCCGTGCTGCCTCATCCTGGGCGCAGAGCACATAAATATTCCCGGGGTGTCCTGGGCGTTGTTGCCGGTTCGGTTCGATTTGCCGGTGCTGCTGTCCTGGGTGTTCATGCCGCAGCCCTCGCCGGAGCAGGGATGGTGCGGTACGCCGGCCCTCAAACGGTGGGACAGTTGGTGCTCGCCCAAACCCCGGAAGCACTCTGGGAACCCGATGAACCCGGCCGGGTCCAGGCATGGTTGCTGGGATCGGGCGTGGATGGGGAAGAACAGTTGGAGCGCGCCAAGGACGCTGCTGCGGCTGCCCTGGCCGCTGATGTACCGGTGGTGGTGGACGCCGGTGCGCTGAGCCTCCTTCCGGAACGCTGCCCGCCCCATTGGATCCTGACGCCACACGCTGGAGAACTGGCCACCCTGCTGGACTCCCTTCCCTCCACGGGTGAGGTTGCTTTGACCCGCGATGATGTGGAGTCCCGTCCGCTGCATTTCGTTCGGCAGGCCGCCGAACAAACGGGCGCCACCGTGCTCCTGAAGGGTGCAACCACACTGGTGGCGTCGCCGTCGGGCGTTGTTTTCAGCCAAGCCGAAGGCACAGCGTGGATGGCGACCGCGGGTAGCGGCGATGTCCTGGGCGGAGTGTTGGGGGCCTTGCTGGCGCAGAGTGCGGAAACGATCAAGGACGACGACGGCGCTTACGCAGGCTTGGGACTGGACGTCGCCGACCGCTGGGCTGCTTTGGCTGCTTTGGCGGCGAGCGTCCATGGACGGGCAGGGTCAGCGGCGTCCGCGGAATTGGCTGGCGGCCCCATTACAGCGTCGGCGATCATGGCTGCGGTTCCGGGGGTCATTGGTTCGCTCAACGCGGAATGCGACCGTACAAGACCCTAAGGTTACTGTCCGTGTCATGGGTCATGAGTAGGCTTGCAGCAGTTGTTCGCATCATCAAGAGGAGAACGCATGGAAGTCTGGCCTGGATCGGCTTATCCGCTGGGAGCCACTTTTGACGGCACCGGCACCAACTTCGCGCTGTTCAGCGGGAATGCCGAAAAAGTTGAGTTGTGCCTCTTCGACGACGACGGCGGCGAAGTCCGCGTGGATGTCACCGAGGTTGATGGTTATGTATGGCACTGCTACCTTCCGCAGGTTCAACCCGGCCAAAAGTACGGTTACCGTGTGCACGGGCCCTACGACCCGGATTCCGGCCAACGCTTCAACCCCAACAAGTTGCTGTTGGACCCTTACGCCAAGGCCATCCACCGTCAGATCGACTGGGACCCGGCCTTGTTCTCCTACAATCTGGGGGACCCGGATTCCCGCAATGATGAGGACTCCGCACCGCACATGATGCTGGGCGTGGTCATCAACCCGTTCTTCGACTGGGACGGAGACAAGCTTCTGCGGATTCCGTACCACAAATCGGTCATCTACGAGGCCCACGTCAAGGGCCTGACGCAGATGCACCCGGAGGTGCCGGAAGAGCAACGTGGTACGTATGCAGGCGTGGCCCACCCCGCGGTCATCTCGCACCTGCAGAAACTGGGCATCACCGCCATTGAACTGATGCCTGTGCACCAGTTCGTCAACGACGGCATCCTGCAGGACAAAGGCCTGAATAACTACTGGGGCTACAACACCATTGGTTTCTTTGCGCCCCACAACAGCTACAGCTCCAAGGGCGATACCGGTCAGCAGGTCCAGGACTTCAAGGCCATGGTGCGTGCCCTGCACACTGCGGGCATCGAAGTCATCCTGGACGTGGTCTACAACCACACTGCGGAGGGCAATCACCTGGGACCCACGTTGTCCTTCAAGGGCATCGACAACTCCGCGTACTACCGCCTGGTGGAAGACGACCAGAAGTACTACATGGACTACACCGGCACCGGAAACTCGCTGAACGTCCGCAGCCCGCACTCCCTCCAGTTGCTGATGGACTCCCTGCGCTACTGGGTGACCGAAATGCACGTGGACGGTTTCCGCTTCGACCTCGCTTCCACGCTGGCCCGCGAGTTCTACGACGTCGACAAACTCTCAACGTTCTTTGAACTCATCCAGCAGGACCCGGTGGTTTCCCAGGTGAAGCTCATTGCCGAGCCGTGGGACGTCGGTCCCGGCGGTTACCAGGTGGGTAACTTCCCGCCGCAGTGGACTGAATGGAACGGCCAGTACCGCGATACCGTCCGCGACTTCTGGCGCGGGGAGCCCTCCACCTTGGGTGAATTCGCATCCCGGTTGACCGGCTCTGCAGATCTTTATGAGCACTCGGGCCGCCGTCCGGTGGCATCGATCAACTTCGTTACTGCCCACGATGGCTTCACCCTGGCCGACCTCGTTTCCTACAACGAAAAACACAACGAGGCGAACGGCGAAGACAACAACGACGGCGAGTCCCACAACCGATCATGGAACTGTGGGGCGGAGGGGCCCACCGACGATCCCACGGTCCTTGGCCTGAGGGCACGCCAACAGCGCAACTTCATCGCCACCTTGTTCCTCTCCCAAGGCGTCCCCATGCTCCTGCACGGCGACGAACTCGGCAGGACCCAGCGCGGCAACAACAACGGTTACTGCCAGGACTCCGAACTGACGTGGATCAACTGGGAGAACGTGGACCAGCCGCTCATCGAGTTCACCGCTGCCGTGTGCGCCCTGCGGGCCAAGCACCCCAGCCTTCGGCGAAGCCGGTTCTTTGACGGACGCCCGGTGCTCCGAGGCGAGGGTGAACGCCTGCCGGACATCGTATGGTTGGACGCCGACGCGAGCACCATGAGTCCCTCGGACTGGGATGAGGCATTGGGCCGCTCGGTTGGAGTGTTCCTCAACGGCGATGGTATCCACGGCCGCGACAACCAAGGCCGGCGTATCACGGACGTCAACTTCCTGCTCTACTTCAACGCGGACCAGGACGAGGTAGGCTTCAGAATCCCCTCCGATGAGTACGCGCCGGCGTGGGACATCATGATCGATACCGCTGGTGAAGGCGCTGAAGCAGGCGTCGTCAAGCCGGATCAGATCCTCATGGTCGGGGCAAAGTCCCTGGTGGTGCTTCGTGCGCACAGCACTCCCGAGGTAGAGCCCGATCACTCGGTGGCGGCCTCCCTGGCTGCTCTGACGCAGACGAGCACCCCGGAGACGGCATCCATTACGGCACCGGCCGTGACATCGCTGCCGTTCGACTACAAGGGAGACGCCCCGGCAGACGAGGAGTCCGGAGCAGCGAAGAAGGCGGACTCATGAAAACGCCCGTCTCGACCTACCGACTCCAGATCCGGCCGGAACTGACACTCCAAGACGCGGCGGAGCTCACGGGCTATCTGCGCTCCCTCGGAATCGACTGGGTCTACGTGTCACCGATCCTCACCGCGGAAGAGGGCTCGGACCACGGATACGACGTCACGGACCCGTCCACCGTGGATCCCGCCCGGGGTGGTCCCGAGGGGCTCGCTGCGCTTTCGGAGGCGGCCCGTGAGCAGGGCCTGGGCATTCTTGCCGACATCGTGCCCAACCACATGGGCGTCGCTACTCCCGGGCAGAACGCCTGGTGGTGGCAACTCCTGAAGGAGGGACGCGGGTCCAGGTACGCCGAGGCCTTCGACGTCGATTGGGATTTCGGTGGCGGGAAAATCCGCATTCCGGTCCTGGGCAGCGACGAGGACCTGGAACAACTCACCGTGGTGGACGGTGAACTGCACTACTACGATCACCGCTTTCCCTTGGCCGAGGGCACCTTTGCCGATGGTGACAGTCCCCAGGAAGTCCATGCCCGGCAGCACTACCAGCTCATCGGCTGGCGCAGGGCCGACGCCGAGCTGAACTACCGCCGCTTCTTCGCAGTCAACACCTTGGCCGGAGTTCGGGTGGAGATCCCGTGGGTCTTCGACGAATCCCACCAGGAAATCGTGCGATGGTTCCGCGAAGGGTTGGTGGATGGACTCAGGATCGACCACCCGGACGGGCTGGCAGATCCCGAAGGCTATCTGGCCAGGTTGCGGGAAGCGACGGGCGGCGCTTATCTGCTTGTCGAAAAAATCCTGGAACCGGGGGAGCAATTGCCGGACACCTTCGACTGCGAAGGAACCACCGGTTACGACGCCCTCGCTGACGTGGACCGGCTCTTCGTGGACCCCGCAGCGGAGGAATACCTCGACTCACTCGATGCCAGGTTGCGGGACGCGGACGCCCCGGCGGACTACGAGGACATGATCCATGGAACCAAGCGCCGTATCGCGGACGGCATCCTGCGGTCGGAGATTCTGCGGCTCGCACGCCTGGTGCCTCCGTCCATGGATTTGCCGGCTGACAAGGTGGCTGATGCCATCGCAGAAGTCATTTGCTGCTTCCCGATCTACCGCACCTACCTCCCGTACGGCCAGGACGTCTTGGTGGAATCCATCCGCCGGGCTGCGGAAAACCGGGCAGACCTCAAGGCGGTATTGGAAGACCTCACGCCGCTGTTGCTCGACTCCTCCGGCGCCTTGGCCCGGCGTTTCCAACAGACCTCTGGAATGGTGATGGCCAAGGGCGTGGAGGACACTGCGTTCTTCCGCTACACCCGTCTGGGGACCCTCACCGAGGTGGGGGCCGATCCCACCGAATTCGCCGTGTCCAACGAGGTCTTCCACGAGCGCATGGCCCGCCGCCAGCAGGTCCTGCCGCTGTCCATGACCACGCTGAGCACCCATGACACCAAGCGAAGCGAGGATGCCCGGGCGCGTATATCGGTCATTTCCGAGGCCGTCCCGGAGTGGGAACTCTTCCTGGGGACAGTCCAGGAGTTGGCTCCGATTCCGGACGGCCCGTTGGCTGCCCTTGTGTGGCAGTCAATAGTTGGTGCGTGGCCGGCAGACCGAGGGCGTCTTCAGTCCTATGCCCTGAA
Organism: Paenarthrobacter sp. YAF11_1; assembly: GCF_052113445.1. Classification (NCBI taxonomy): domain Bacteria; kingdom Bacillati; phylum Actinomycetota; class Actinomycetes; order Micrococcales; family Micrococcaceae; genus Paenarthrobacter; species Paenarthrobacter sp. YAF11_1. The sequence continues at coordinate 571,305 of NZ_JBFRDF010000001.1, read as the reverse complement.
GGCGGCGCGCGAGGCCGGTAACTCAACAAATTGGACCGACCCCAACCAGGACTTCGAGCGCCACTTGGCCGCCGCCGTCGACTCTGTCTTTGATGTGCCGGAGGTTGCAGCGGCATTGGCCAATCTTGTCGCTGAGCTCGAACCGTACGGGACATCGAACTCGTTGTCGGCGAAGCTGGTCCAGCTGACCATGCCCGGGGTTCCGGACGTCTACCAGGGCACAGAGTTCCGGGACGGCTCCCTGACCGATCCGGACAACAGGCGCCCTGTTGACTTCCAGGCCCGCACATCTGCCTTGGCAGATCTGGACAACGGCGCTGTTCCACTGTTCACGGAAGAAGCAGCCAAGCTGCTGGTGGTGTCACGTGCACTGCGGTTGCGGCGCGATCGGCCTGAGCTTTTCGGCGGATACCTGCCGGTGGCAGCACAAGGTGCGGCCGCAGATCATGTGGTGGCCTTCGACCGCGGAGCTGATCGAGGTGGTGCCCTTACAGTTGCCACCCGACTGCCCAAGCGACTTGAGCGGGAAGGCGGCTGGCGTGACACAGCCATCGAATTGTCCGTCAACGCCCGGGACGAACTCACTGGAGCCACGTACGGTGCCGGCACTGTCCCGTTGGCTACGTTGTTGGAGCAGTACCCCGTGGCCCTGCTGGTGCCTACGGACTGACCCTCACCACCGCAGACCATCACTGCAACGCACGCTTGAACACGCCTAAGGGAGCATGATGCTGGAGCACGCTGCTGGAAAAAACCGCTACGACGTCTGGGCGCCGAACGCTGATTCGGTCCGGCTTGTTGCCGATGGACGAGAGTACGCCATGGAACACCACGACGCCGCCGCCCCGGGGTGGTGGCGGGCGCCGGCTGACGTGGCCGGCCAGGAAGGTGACGGGGTCCCCTACGGGTACATCGTTGATGGAGAGGGCCCGTTCCCTGATCCACGCTCGCGGAGGCAACCGGACGGCGTCCACGCATTATCCGCCACGTTCGATCCTTCTGCCCACGAGTGGAAAGACACAGCCTGGAAGGGCAGGCAACTCAAGGGAGCCCTCATCTATGAGCTTCACCTTGGTACCTTCACCCCGGAAGGAACGCTGGATGCTGCCACCGCCAAGCTGGACTACCTGGTGGACCTCGGAGTGGAATTCATCGAGTTGCTTCCGGTCAACGGTTTCAACGGTGTCCACAACTGGGGCTACGACGGCGTCTTGTGGTACGCCGTCCATGAGCCCTACGGCGGCCCGGCGGCGTACCAGCGATTTGTCGACGCCGCTCATGCTGCTGGATTGGGCGTTATCCAGGACGTCGTCTACAACCACCTTGGACCCAGCGGAAACTACCTGCCCAAGTTCGGCCCCTACCTGAAATCAGGGGAGGGAAATACCTGGGGTGACTCCGTCAACCTCGATGGACCAGGCTCGGACGATGTTCGGCGCTATATCTTGGAGAACGCGGCGATGTGGCTCCGGGACTACCACGTGGACGGACTCCGCCTCGACGCCGTCCACGCCTTGCGTGACGAACGGGCCGTGCACATCCTGGAGGACTTCGGGGCATTGGGCGATCAGATCGAGGCCGAGACGGGAATCCCCCGGACGTTGATCGCGGAGTCGGACTTGAACAACCCGCGCCTCATCTATCCCCGCAAGGACAACGGATACGGACTTGAAGGCCAGTGGAGCGACGACTTCCACCACGCCGTCCACGTCAACCTCAGCGGCGAGACTACCGGCTACTACGCGGACTTCGATTCGCTGGCCGTCCTGGCGAAGGTCCTGGAGCACGGCTTCCTTCACGATGGCAGCTACTCCAGCTTTCGGGGGCGGCACCACGGCCGGCCGATCCGCAGGGATCTGGCACACCCCTCAGCCTTGGTTGTATGCCTCCAGAACCACGACCAAATCGGCAACCGCGCCATCGGTGACCGACTCACCGCGTCGCTGTCCTATGGGAAGCTGGCCATCGGTGCTGTGCTGACCATGACATCTCCGTTCACTCCCATGCTCTTCATGGGCGAGGAATTCGGCGCGTCCACGCCGTGGCAGTTCTTTACCTCCCATCCGGAGCCCGAGCTCGGGAAGGCTACAGCCGAGGGCCGCATCAAGGAATTCGAACGCATGGGGTGGGATCCTGCGGTGGTGCCGGACCCGCAGGATCCAGAAACATTCCTCCGATCCAAGCTCAAGTGGGAAGAAGCCGGCGAGGGAAACCATGCACGCCTGCTCCAGCTCTACAAGGATTTAGCACAGCTGCGCCGAAACACCCCCGAGTTGGTGGACGGCGGCTTCGGCAGCACAGTGGTGGAATACGACGACGACGAACACTGGCTGCAGTTCTCCCGCGGCACCGTCCGGGTGGTATGCAACTTCGGGGACGAGGCACTCGGGACACCCCTGAGCGGCTCCATCTTGCTGGCCACCGACCATGAAGCAGTCCTCGATGAAGGGACACTGACGCTTCCGGGCGGGAGCGCCGTCGTCGTACGCGTCAACTAAGCCGTCGCCGATCCGGGGTGACGGCGCCCACATGGCGGACAGCGCCGTCACCCCGGATTGTGCAGTGGCAGGATGGTACGTATGACTTATTCGGCTGCGGAAAACCGCTACGAAACCATGCCCTACCGCCGCGTCGGACGCAGTGGACTCAAGCTCCCCGCCATCTCGCTGGGCCTATGGCACAACTTCGGCGACGACAAACGGTTTGACGAACAGCGTGCCATCCTGCGTCGTGCGTTCGACCTCGGCGTTACCCACTTCGACCTCGCCAACAACTACGGACCGCCGGACGGCTCAGCCGAGACCAACTTCGGGCGCCACCTGAAGGACGACTTCAAGCCCTACCGTGACGAACTGGTCATCTCCACCAAAGCCGGTTACTACATGTGGCCCGGCCCGTACGGCGAATGGGGATCCCGCAAGAACCTGATCTCCAGCCTGGACCAGTCGCTGGAACGCATGGGCCTTGACTATGTCGACATCTTCTACAGCCACCGTCCCGACCCCGAGACGCCGCTGGAAGAAACCATGGGCGCGTTGGACTACGCTGTCCGCTCCGGCAAAGCGCTCTACGCCGGCATCTCCTCTTACACCCCGGAGCAGACCCTCGAAGCTGCCCGGATCCTCAAGGAGCTCGGGACTCCGCTGCTCATCCACCAGCCCAGCTACTCCATGCTGAACCGGTGGACAGAGAACGGCTCGCCCAACCTCTACGAGGCCCTGGATCAGGTGGGCGCCGGTTCCATCGCGTTCTCGCCGCTCGCCCAGGGCATGCTCACCAACCGCTACCTCAAGGGCGTCCCGGCCGATTCGCGGGCTGCCAAGGAGCGGTTCCTGTCCGAATCACAACTGACCGAGGAGAAGCTGGACCGGGTCCGGGGATTGAACGCCATCGCCGAAGGCCGCGGGCAGACCCTGGCCCAGATGGCCATCGCCTGGATCCTGCGTGACCAACCAAAGGGCTCACCGGTGACCTCTGCACTGGTTGGCGCCTCAAGCGTGGCCCAGTTGGAGGACACGCTCAGCGCCATCAACAACCTGAAGTTCACCTCGGACGAACTGACGGCGATCGACGAATTCGCGGTCGAGTCGGACATCAACCGGTGGGCCCAGAAGTAGCCCACCAAGTTTCGCCATAAAACAGCAGGGGCCGGCCGGGAACAAAGCCGGCCCCTGCTGTGTTGGTTACAATGCAAGAGTGCGCCGAATGGCGCCGTGCCAATCAGTCGTGCCCTGGACCCAGTCAGGGCTGCGCCTGGCACATGAGGTTTAGTTCTCAAAAGGAGTTCCGTGTCTTCACATCCGATTCGTGTTGCCATTGTCGGCGTAGGTAACTGCGCCGCATCGCTGGTCCAAGGTGTTCAGTACTATCGCGACGCTGACCCCAAGGCCACGATCCCGGGTCTGATGCACGTCGAGTTCGGCCAGTACCACGTCAACGACGTCCAGTTCGTTGCTGCTTTCGATGTCGACAGCAAGAAGGTTGGACTGGACCTGGCCGACGCCATCGGCGCCAGCGAAAACAACACCATCAAGATCGCCGACGTCCCCGCCACCGGTGTCACCGTCCAGCGCGGCCACACCCTGGATGGCTTGGGCAAGTACTACCGCGAGACCATTGTTGAGGCCCCGGACGAGGCCGTGGACATCGTCGCAGCGCTGCGCGAGACCAAGGCCGACGTCATGGTTTGCTACCTGCCCGTCGGTTCGGACCAGGCAGCAAAGTTCTACGCCCAGTGCGCCATCGACGCCGGTGTTGCGTTCGTCAACGCGCTGCCCGTCTTCATCGCCGGAACCAAGGAGTGGGCTGACAAGTTCACCGAGGCCGGTGTCCCGATTGTTGGCGATGACATCAAAAGCCAGATCGGTGCCACCATCACACACCGCGTCATGGCCAAGCTCTTCGAAGACCGCGGCGTCACGCTGGACCGCACTTACCAGCTCAACGTGGGCGGCAACATGGACTTCAAGAACATGTTGGAGCGCGACCGCCTCGAGTCCAAGAAGATCTCCAAGACCCAGGCTGTGACCTCCAACGTTGAGGCCGAGCTGCACGCCGACGACGTCCACATCGGGCCGTCCGACTACGTTGCCTGGCTCGATGACCGCAAGTGGGCCTTCGTCCGGCTTGAGGGCCGTAACTTTGGTGACGCGCCGGTGTCCCTCGAATACAAGCTTGAGGTGTGGGACTCCCCGAACTCCGCCGGCGTGATCATCGACGCCATCCGCGCCGCGAAGATCGGACTGGACCGCGGCATCGGCGGCCCCCTGCTCTCCGCTTCCAGCTACTTCATGAAGTCGCCGCCTGAGCAATTCAACGACGACCTCGCGCGCGACAAGGTTGAAGCCTTCATCCGCGGCGACATCGAGCGCTAAACACTCTCTTCGCGCCAAACGCCCCCGTATCCGATGCGGGGGCGTTTGTCGTTTCCCGAACCTTCTCTCACATCCCTCGGGTTTGGTGCGGACGCTCGCTCATGTCCCTCGGGTTTGGGGCGGACGCTCGCTCATGTCCCTCGGGTTTGGGGCGGACGCTCGCTCGCTTTCCTCAAGAGAGTGAGAGAGCGTGGGTCTGGAGGGTGTGGGGTGTGAGAGAGCGTGGGTCTGAAGGACGGGGGGTGTGAGAGAGCGTGGGTCTGGAGGGCGGGGGATGTGAGAGAGGGCTAGAAGAGGCCCGTGGGTTGTCCTTCAGCGTCCACATCCATGCGCATCGCGGCCGGTTCCTTGGGCAGTCCGGGCATGGTCATGACAGCGCCGGTCAACGCGACGATGAACCCGGCGCCGGTCTTGGGGATCAGCTCGCGGACGTGCACCGTGAAACCCTTGGGTGCTCCCAACCGGGAGGCGTCGTCGGTGAAGGAGTACTGTGTTTTGGCCATGCAGACGGGGAAGCCGGACCAGCCGTTCTTTTCGATCTCCACCAGGCGCTTCAGGGCAGGAACCGAGAATTCGACGCCGTCGGCCCCGTAGATCTCCTGCACGATGGTGCGGATCTTGTCCTCCACAGGAATTTCCAGTGGGTAGAGGTGGTGGAAATCGGAGGGCGCGTCCAGCGCAGCTGCCACCTTCGCAGCGAGGTCGTCACCGCCGTCGCCTCCTCCGCCCCGACCCCAGACATCGGCGACGGCGGCTTCTACGCCTTCCGTGGCGCACCAGGCGAGCAGCCACTCCAGTTCCTCGGGGGTGTCCGTGGCGAACTTGTTGATGGACACGATGGGGGAGATGCCGAACTTAGCGACGTTGCGGACGTGCCTCCGGAGGTTCTCCACCCCGGCGGCTACGGCCTCGACGTTGGGTTGGCTGAGTTGGTCCTTGGGAACCCCGCCCTGCATCTTGAGGGCCCTGATGGTCGCGACCACCACGACGGCGGATGGCGCCACCGCGGCGATTCTCGCCTTGATGTCCATGTACTTTTCGGCGCCGAGGTCTGCCCCGAATCCGGCTTCGGTGACCACGATGTCGGCGAGTTGCATGGCCGTGCTGGTGGCGATCAACGAGTTGCAGCCGTGGGCGATGTTGGCGAAAGGGCCGCCATGGACCAAAGCAGGTGTCCCGGCGATGGTCTGGACGAGGTTGGGTTTGATGGCGTCCTTCAACAGCATGGTCAGGGCACCCTCAACGCCGAGGTCGGCAACGGTGACCGGCGCGCGATCGTAGGTGTAGCCAAAGGTGATCCGGCCCAGCCGCGAGCGGAGGTCGTCCAAGTCCGTCGCCAGGCAGAAGACCGCCATGATTTCGGACGCGACAGTGATGTCGAAGCCGTCCTGCCGGGGCACGCCCTGCACAGGGCCGCCGAGACCGATGATCACTTCCCGCAGGGAGCGGTCGTTCATGTCCAGCACGCGTTTGAAGGTCATGCGGCGGGGATCGATACCGAGCTCATTGCCTTGGAAAATATGGTTGTCTACCAATGCCATGAGCGCGTTGTTGGCGGACGTGATCGCATGGAAGTCGCCGGTGAAGTGCAGGTTGATGTCGTCCATGGGCAACACCTGCGAGTAACCACCGCCGGTGGCTCCGCCCTTCATGCCCAGGATGGGACCCAAGGAAGGCTCGCGCAGGGCGATCATCACTTTGTGTCCGGCGCGTGCCAGTGAGTCTGCGAGCCCCACGGTGGTGGTGGACTTCCCTTCACCGGCAGGTGTGGGGGACATGGCGGACACCAGCACCACCTTGCCAGGTGCCGTGCGCGCCGGGAGTACCAACTTGGCCGGATTGATCTTGGCCTTGTAGGGCCCATACAACTCAAGGGCGTCCACTGTGATGCCTGCGCGTTGGGCGATGTCCACAATGGGCAGGATGGTGGCGTTGCGGGCAATATCAAGATCAGACATGACCTTGTTTTCAGACATCGTTGTCCTTCGGCTGGGTGGTCCGGCAGCGGGGTTGGTGCTGCAGGCGTTGGTTCGCTGTGCGCGACAATCTATCAGTCCCGGCAGGGGAATCAGCGAAGACTCAGCGCCGGGGAACCAGCAGTCCACCCACTGCTTCGCGGTAGCTTTCCAGGGTGATGGCTGCCGTTCGCTGCCATCCGAAGGATTCGGCATGGGTGGCCGCCAACCGGCCCATGCCTTCCCGGGTCTGGACGTCGTCGTAAAGATCTTCCAAGGCGTCTGCCCAGTCGGAGGGGTCGTGCCCGTCCACCAGCATGCCGGTGCGCCCGTCAGAAATGGCGCGGGACAGGCCGCCCACGTTGGTGGCCACCACGGGTGTACCGCACGCCTGTGCTTCCAAGGCCACCAAACCGAAGGATTCGCTGAACGACGGCATGACCACGACGTCTGCTGAACGGAACCAACTGGCCAGCTCCGGCGCCACTACAGGCGGCCGGTGAGTGACGACGTCGGCCAGTCCGGCGTCTTCGATGATGTGCTGAAGGTTGAAATCCTTGGCCCCGCTGAGCGATCCCAGGATGGTCATCTCAAGGTCAATGTCCGGCCGGCGCTTGCGCAGGATTCCCGCGGCTTTGACGAACACCTGGGGGCCTTTGAGCCGTTGGATTCGGCCGGCGAAGAGGATATGGAAACTGTCCGGCCTGACATCCCGCAGCGAACGTGACTTCCGCCGGAAGGACGGTGTGAACACTTTGAGGTCCACGCCCGGCGGGGCGACGTCGATCCGGTCAAGATCGGCCCCGTAGTGGGACACCAGTTCTTCGGCCTCGGCAGGAGTGTTGGCTACCAGACGGGCTGCGCCATCCACGATCCGCTGCTCACCCTCCTCGCGGCGACGGGGCTCGGGGCGTTCACCGGATTCGAGGACCAGGTTCTTGACCTTGGCCATGGTGTGCATGGTGTGGACCAGCGGAACGCCCCAAAGTTGGGACAACTCAAGCCCTGCCACCCCGGATACCCAGTAGTGGGAATGGATGGCGTCGTAACGGCCGTGAAGTTGGCTTCCCCGGATCCTGTCGATTTCTTCCACCATCTGGTGCAGAAGGGCAGGCAATTCTTCTTTGGGCAGTTTCCGGCGTGGCCCTGCCATAACGTTGTGGACGCAGACGCCGGGCCCTGGATGTTCGACGGCGGCTTGGCCGGCTTTGGTGGAACGGGTAAAGATTTCCACCTCCACACCGGACTCCGCGAGTGCCATGGCCAACGCCCGGACGTAGACGTTCATCCCACCGGCATCGCCGGCACCTGGCTGCTCCATGGGGGAGGTGTGCAGGGACAGGAACGCCACACGACGGATCAACGGCACCGCATTCCTCCTGACACTCACAGCAAACAGCAAACACGCCTTTGCCCTGCAGAAAACACTACTCCTGCTGATCAAAGCCATCCCAAGGCAACCCGGTTATGTGGACAAGGCTGCTAGCGTGGCCGCTGTGAGCCAAGAACAGACTTTCGACATCCGCACAGCCACCCCTGGGGACTGGCCCGGTATCTGGGCCATCCTGGAGCCGGTGATCCGCGACGGCGAGACCTTCACCTGGGATCGCGACACCTCCGAGGAAGCGGCCAGGAACAAGTGGACCAAGGACGCTCCCGGCCAGACTTTTGTGGCGGTGGGCAAGGACTCGGGCCAGATTCTGGGAACAGGGGAGTTCCACGCCAACCAAGCCGGCGGCGGCAGCCATATTGCCAACGCCGGGTACATGGTGGGGGCGAACAACTCAGGCCAGGGCATCGCCCGCGCCCTCTGCGCCTATTCGCTGAGTGAGGCCAAGGCTGCAGGCTTCTACGCCATGCAGTACAACGCCGTGGTGGAGAGCAACGTCCGGGCAGTGTGGCTCTGGCAGTCCATGGGCTTCCGGATCCTCGCTACGGTCCCTGATGCCTTTGACCATCCGGAGATCGGATACGTCGGCCTGCACGTCATGTATCGGAAGCTGTAGGGCCCCACAACTGCGCCAGTTCGGGAAAGGCTGCCTCGTATCCGGTGAGGAGTTGTTCGCCCAACTCCGCCGATCCGATCAAGGGATGCGCCGCGAAAGCACCAACGGCAGCGCTGCGCTCTCCATGCACCACGGCGCGGATGGTCAACCGCTCCACCTCCTTGACATGCTGCATCAGTGTGAGGAACTGCCCGCCCGGCCGTTCCTGCGCAAGCGGCAACGCGCCGTCGGGCGTTACGTCGCAGGGAACCTCGACGACGGCGCCCGCCGGCAGCCCGGGTACGGCCACGCCCGCTGTGGCCAGGCTGCCTGCTCGCGACACCGGTGAGTTGGGCACGTTCAGAATCAGCTGGGCAGAACCCCCGCCTGACAGTGCACGCATCACGGACAACGCCACCCGCTCATAGCCACCGCCTGCGAGATCCGACTCGTCCCGTTGCTCCCCGTGCGTGCGGGCTTCGGCCAGGTAGCCTTCTTCACGGGACCGGCGTGCGCTGTCCCACAGCTCAAAGGCTTGCGGGGCCCGGGCCAGGGCCGGATACAGGGCACTCTGCTGGTGATGGATGGATGCCCCACGCGTTTCCTGCTGCCGGCGGATGGCGTCGGTAGCCTGCGTCGTTTGGTAGTAGTAATAAAGGTATTCGTTGGGCAGGCAGCCAAGCTGCAGCAGGGTGTGCTGCCCAAACAGCCTGCCCTCTTCCATGGCCTCAAGGGCGGCGTGGTCGGAAAGCAGGCCCGGCAACAGATCCTGCCCGCCGGGTGCCAGCCGATAAAGCCAGCCGAGGTGGTTCAGGCCGAAGTAGCCCACGCCGTCGAGCGTTCCTTCTGCCAGCGGCGCGCCAACGGCCCGCGCCGCCCGCTGGACCAGGCCACCGGCGGAATCGCAGATACCGATCACTTTGCGCCCCAGCACTGGCTCCAGCGCTTCGGTGACCATGCCGGCAGGGTTGGTGAAATTGATAAGCCACGCCTCGGGGCAATGGCGACGCATCGCTTCGGCGAGCTCCAGCATGCGGGGGATGGAACGGAGGGCGTAGGAGATGCCGCCGGCGCCTGTGGTTTCCTGCCCGAGCAAACCCAGGTCCAAGGCCACGCGTTCGTCGGCGATCCTTCCGGCAGTGCCACCCGGGCGGATGGCGGCAAAGACCATGTCCGCCCCAGTGAGGGCCTCCGGCAGATCCGTGGAGACCACGACGACGGGCGCGGAACCGGCCGCTGGGGGCATGTCTCCAATAACGGCCTCGATGGCTGCCAGCCGTGCGGCGTCGACGTCGTACAGCACCAGCTCGTCCACCAGCCCGGCGAACGGGCCCGCGCATAAAGCACGGTAAACAAGGGGTACCCGGAAGCCGCCGCCGCCGGCAATCATGAGCCGCATGACCCGAGTCTATGCAGGCCTCCACATCTATGCAGCCAAGTACGGTGCAGCGTAGTCTGCGGTGCATGGACGCTATGCCCCAGCGACGTTTTGATCCCCTTGCTTCCCTCCGGCCCACTGCGGACCAGCAGTGCGACCTCCTCCTGACAGGGACGGTCTTTCAGGACATCATCTTCACGGGTCTTCCGCACTCCCCTGAACCCGGCACGGAGATCTGGAGCGAGGGCATGGGAAGCTGCCCGGGCGGGGTAGCCAACCAAGCCATCGCCGCTGCGCGCCTGGGCCTGCGCACCAACCTTGCCGCGACCTTCGGGGACGACGGGTACGGGGACTACAACTGGCAGATCCTTGAAAGCCAGGAACACGTGGACCTCTCGCTGTCGAGAAAAGTGCCGGGCTGGCACTCACCCGTCACAGTTTCCCTGTGCGTCAACCAGGACCGGTCCATGGTCACCCACGGGCACCCCGCCCCGATCAGTTCCTCCGAGCTGATAGGGCAACCGCCCAAGGCGCTCGCCGCCGTCGCCGATCTGGGTGAGGAAATGGAACCGTGGATGCTGGCGGCCAAGGAAGCGGGCACCAAGCTTTTTGGCGTGGTGGGCTGGGATCCCACGGGGGAGTGGTCCGAACGGCGCCTGGATCTTTTGGAGAACTTCCATGCCTTCCTGCCCAATGCGCCCGAAGCCATGGCCTTTACCGGCAAGGCGGACCCTTGGGCGGCCCTGTACTCCTTGGCAGACCGGGTGCCCGTGGCCGTGGTGACGCTCGGCCCGCAGGGTGCCGTGGCGGTGGACTCCGAGACTGGCGAGGAAGAATGGGTGCCTTCCCTGCCGGTGTCCGCCTACGATCCCACCGGTGCGGGCGACTGTTTTGGGGCTGCCTTCATTGTGGGGTGCCTGGCGGGGTGGAGGTTGGGGGACCGGCTCCGGTTCGCGAACCTCTGTGCCTCCCTGGCCGTCCAGGAAGTGGGCGGTTCGCTGGCAGCCCCCGGGTGGGGCGACATCGCCGACTGGTGGCAGCGGGCCAACGCGCGGAAGGAACGCCAGTCCAGCCAGTGGCTTCGGCGCTTCGCGTTCTTGGAACCCATAGTCAAGGACATCCCGGCGGAAGCGCAGCGACGCGCGCGGGCGACGATCGCCCATTTGTCGGACGCGCAGTAGCGACGCGCCATCCCGACGCGCAGCGGGCATCGGACGGCAGGCAGTTAACCCGAATTCACCGGCACCACTAGAATCTCTAGGGTGACTTACGAAGCAGCTGCAGATATCGGTATCGGGTCGAAAGCCTCCATAACAAAGTCGGCGGTGCTGGAACGCTCCGCCGTGATTGACCTCGAAGCCGTGCGGCACAACGTGCGTCAGTTCGTCGCCATCGCGTCCCCTGCTACGGTCATGGCCGTCGTGAAGGCGGACGCTTACGGTCACGGAGCCGTCCAGGTGGCACGTGCAGCGCTCGACGCCGGGGCGGCCTGGCTCGGTGCAGCGCACATTTCCGAGGCGCTCGCCTTGCGCGCCGCCGGTGTGGATGCGCCGCTGCTCGCCTGGCTGCACACCCGTGAGAGCAACTTCCAAGCGGCAGTCGCCGCCGGCATCGACGTCGGAATTTCCGGCTGGGAGTTGGACTCCGTGGTCGCGGCAGCCCGCGAACAGGAACGGCCCGCACGAGTCCACCTCAAGGTGGACACCGGACTGGGACGTAACGGCTGCCCCATTGCCGATTGGGACCAATTGGTTGGCCAGGCCATGGAGTACCAGGATCAAGGCCTGTTGCGCGTGGTGGGTATCTTCTCGCACCTCGCTGTCGCGGACGAGCCGCACCGCCCGGAAACGGATGAGCAGTTGGCCGTCTTCCGGGAGGCAATCGCCATGGCCGAGGACGCCGGAGTGGACATGGAAGTCCGGCATATCGCCAACACCCCCGCCACGCTTTCCCGCCCGGACTCACACTTCGATCTCGTGCGCGTGGGCCTCGGCATCTACGGACTCTCGCCCTTCGAAGGTGCTACATCCGCTGAGCTTGGCCTTCACCCGGCCATGACAGTCCGCACGCTCCTGTCCAATTGCAAGAAGGTCCCTGCCGGCCAGGGCGTCTCCTACGGGCTCAACTACCGGACGAGCGGGGAAAGCACGCTGGGCCTGGTGCCGCTGGGCTACGCCGACGGTGTGCCGCGGATTGCCACTGGCGGCCCGGTCCGCGTCAACGGCATCAACTACCCCGTAGTGGGCAGGATCGCGATGGACCAGATGGTCATCGACCTCGGAACGCTGACGACCGACGAGGCAGCCGCATTCAAGGGCGCAGAAGCCGTCATGCTCGGCGACGGTGCCGACGGCGGTCCCACGGCTGACGATTGGGCCGCGGCCGCGGGGACCAACAACTATGAAATCGTTACCCGCATCAGCCCGCGGGTGCCACGCACTTACATCAACGAGGTGCCTGCGCAGGCAGAGGCCCACAAGGCTGCCGGCCACGCGACAGAGACGGCAGCACTGTGACTGGACCCCAATGGGAGCGCACCCTGACGGTCAAGACGGCGGAGCAGACGCACGCGCTCGCAGCAACTTTGGGAGGGGTGCTTGAGGCCGGGGATCTCCTGGTCCTGACGGGTGAACTGGGTGCTGGAAAGACGACGTTCACCCAAGGGCTGGGCGAAGGCCTTGGCGTCCGCGCCGGCATCATTTCCCCGACGTTTGTGTTGGTCAGAATCCACCCCAATCTGACCGATGGCCCCAGGCCCGGCGGCCCCGACCTGGTTCATGTGGATGCCTACCGGCTGGAGTCGGCTGCGGAGATCGACGACATCGACCTGGAGAACACCATGGACACCGCGGTCACCGTGGTGGAGTGGGGCCGGGACCGGGTGGAGCACCTCTCGGACAGCCGCCTGGAGGTTGACCTGCACAGATCCGTAGGTGGGGAGCGCCCGGCAACCGGTGACGTCATGGACTTCGATACCGATGACGACGACGAACCCCGCACCCTTGTTTTCCGTGGATACGGTCCCCGCTGGACCGAAGCTCCGCGACTTCTCGAAACCACGTCACCAGAGGAAGACAACTGATGCTGATCCTGGCCATAGACACTTCCGCGGTGGCCAGTGCCGCACTGATTTCCGATGACGCCATGGAAAGCGTGGTGGATTCCTTCGCTACTGAGGACACCCGCAGCCATGCCGAAGTCCTGGCTCCCGGCATCGAAAAGCTCCTGGCCGGCGCGGGCGTTACGGGCGCCGATATCGATGCAATCGTCACCGGAGTGGGACCGGGCCCGTTCACGGGCCTGCGCTCCGGCATTGCGACCGCCCGAACCTTGGCTTTCGTCTGGAACAAGCCCCTGTATGGTCTGATGAGCTTGGACGCGATCGCCCTTGAGGTGGCCGAGTCCACATCCGCTGCTCCTGAGTTCCTGGTGGCCACCGACGCCAGGCGCAAGGAGGTTTACTGGGCGCGTTACACCCTGGCGGACGGCCAACTGCCGGAGCTTGTCGACGGTCCGCATGTGGGCTTCGCTGCCGGGCTTCCTGACTTGCCGGTGTTCGGCGCCGGTGCAGGTTTGTACGCCGAGGTCCTGAAGGCCAACGAGGACTTTGCCCAGACCCAGCCTGACGCAGCATCGCTGGGCCAGTTTGCCTTGGCCAAGCTCACCGCCGGGCAGGCGCTGCTGGACTCCACTCCGCTGTATCTGCGGGAATCCGATGCCCAGGTTCCCGGGCCACGGAAGCGTGCGCTGTGAAGGGACGCGAACTGTGAAATTGTCACCCAAGCTTGAGCTCGCGGGGGTTTCCCTGCGCGACATGACCGAATCCGATATTCCGGCAGTGGAGACCCTGGAGCGCCGATTGTTCCCCGTGGACGCCTGGCCGTTGCAAATGTTCTTCGATGAATTGGCGCAGCCCGAAACCCGTCGTTACCTGGTGGCTGAGGTCGCCGGGGAGATCGTGGCTTATGCAGGGTTGATGTGCATCGAGCCGATCGCAGACGTCCAGACGATCGCCGTCGTGCCTGAGTTTGAAGGCAAGGGCATCGGCTCCGCTGTCTTGACCGAACTCATCGACGAAGCACGGCGGCGCCGGGCGGCGGACGTCCTGCTGGAGGTCCGGGCAGACAACCCCCGTGCCCAGCAACTGTACGTGCGGTTCGGCTTCGAGCAGATCCACGTCCGACCCCGCTACTACCGTGACGGCACGGATGCCCTGATCATGCGGCTTGAACTGAATAAACCCCACGAAGGAGACACAGCGTGAGCGGCGCTCATCCGGAACAGCCCAAGCAACCATTGGTCCTCGGCATCGAGTCCTCGTGCGACGAGACCGGCGTAGGGATCGTGCGGGGCACCACGCTGCTCACCAACACGGTGTCCTCGTCCATGGAAGAGCACGTACGTTTTGGGGGCGTTATCCCGGAGATCGCTTCGCGTGCGCACCTGGACGCGTTTGTCCCCACCTTGCAGGAGTCCCTGCATGAGGCTGGTGTCACGTTGGAGGACATTGATGCCATTGCCGTCACGTCGGGACCCGGCCTCGCCGGCGCGCTGATGGTGGGGGTCTGTGCCGCGAAAGCGTTGGCTGTCGCCACTGGCAAGCCGCTGTACGCCATTAACCACTTGGTGGCGCACGTTGGCGTCGGGCTTCTGGACAGGCGGCCCGCCTCCAATGGAAAGCCTGCCTATGGCAAGCACGACGCCGGGGCTGCCGCCGGCCTGGGTGCCGGAAAGTTACCCGGGAACCTCGGTGCGCTGCTGGTATCGGGTGGGCACACGGAAATCCTGCGGATCCGGAGCATCACCGATGACGTTGAGCTGCTGGGCTCAACCATCGACGACGCCGCGGGTGAAGCCTATGACAAAGTAGCCCGCATCCTTGGCCTCGGCTACCCGGGTGGACCTGCCATCGACAAACTGGCACGCCAGGGCAATCCCAAATCCATCCGTTTCCCGCGCGGCCTCTCGCAGCCCAAATACATGGGTACGGCGGAGGAGAAGGGCCCGCACCGCTATGACTGGTCTTTCAGCGGCCTGAAGACAGCTGTGGCCCGGTGCGTTGAACAGTTCGAGGCCCGTGGCGAGGAAGTCCCCGTGGCAGACATCGCCGCGGCGTTCCAGGAAGCCGTGGTGGACGTGATCAGTTCCAAGGCGGTCCTGGCCTGCAAGGAGCACGGGATCACTGACGTGCTGCTGGGTGGGGGTGTTGCAGCGAACTCGCGCCTGCGGGAACTGACCGGGCAACGCTGTGCGTCGGCCGGGATCACACTTCACGTTCCGCCGCTGGACCTCTGCACGGACAACGGTGCCATGGTGGCGGCCCTTGGCGCCCAACTGATCATGGCCGGCATTGGCCCGAGCGGAATTGGGTTCGCTCCGGATTCCTCCATGCCGGTGACTACGGTCTCAGTGCCTGCCTAGGTTCGCGCCCAGGCAGGCACAGTCCCCAACTCCTAGGCGTCCGGCCCTTTGCGCATTTGCTGCACGAGGTCCATGACCACGGCCTGCAGGTCCCCGTTGTGCTCGGCGGCAACACGCCGTTGGCGCTGGTAGCTGGCTCCACGTTCGATGATTTTCAGGACGTCTGCCAGTTCCTCGGAGCAACCCAGCTTTTCCGCCACAGGTTCAAGCCGCGCAACGGTTTCCGCGAGGTGTTCGGTGACCAGCTGTTCGTTGCCCTCGGCGTCGAGGATGATGATGGCTTCCATGCCGTACCGCGCGGCACGCCATTTATTCTCCTGCACATGCCATGGCGGCATGGTGGGGATGCTGCCGCCGGCGTCCAGGATGGAGGAGAACTCGTCCACCAGGCACTGGGTCAGCGCAGCAATGGCGCCAACTTCTTCAAGCGTGGCCAGGCCATCGCAGATGCGCATTTCGATGGTGCCCAGGTTTGAGACGGGGCGGATGTCCCAGCGGATCTCGGATGTCGAGTCGATGACTCCGGTGGTGAACATGTCCTGGACGTAGGACTCGTACGCCTCCCAGGTTTCGAACTGGAAGGGCAATCCGGCGGTAGGGAGTTGCTGGAACATGAGGGCACGCTGGGAGGCGTACCCGGTTTCTTCCCCGGCCCAGTAAGGGCTGGAGGCGGACAGTGCCTGGAAGTGCGGGAAGTAGTTGACCAGGCCGTCGAGGACGGGGAGCACTTTGTCCCGGCGGTCGATGCCCACGTGGACGTGGACGCCGTAGATGACCATTTGGCGTCCCCACCACTGGGTCCGCTCAATCAGCTTGGCGTAGCGCTCCTTGTCCGTGACTGGCTGGAGCAGGGGAGGGCTGAAGGGGTGGCTGCCTGCGCAGAACACTTCAACACCCATGGGATCGGTGACTTCGCGGACCGCGGCGAGGGAACGGCCAAGGTCCTCTTTGGCGTCCTTGACGGTCTCGCAGATGCCGGTGACGAGTTCAACGGTGTTGAGGAGCAGTTCGCGTTTGATATGGGGGTGTTCGTCGTCTTCATTGAGGTCCGGGTGGTTGGCAGCGACGCCTTTCAGGACATCGTTCGCTACTGATACCAGTTCCCCGGTACGTGCATTGACGAGCGCCAACTCCCATTCCACACCCAGTGTCGATTGCCTGGATGGCGCAAAATCAATCTGCACGTAGTCCCCTCATTGTGTCGTGTCAGCCGGGCACGGTTCCCCGCTGCGGGGCCGCCAGCGGTCGGATCAAGTCTAATGCAGCGGGAACGCCGGTGATATCGGCAGGAACTGGAGGCGAAGCCTGCCATCATTTGCTAATGAGAACTGTTCGCATTAGACTCTAGCCATGCACCTCACAGTAGTCAGTTCCCTGGACAGCCAATGCCGCGAGGCAGCCACCGCAAGGCTCGGCCGAACCCACGAGAACTCCGTGGTGGTCCTCCACGATCTCCTGGACGGTTCCCTGGTCCTCCGACGCGTTTACCGGGGCGGCCAGCTGTTCGAGCGCGAAACCACGGTCCTGGAGCATGGTTGCCTCAGCTGCACCGTCCGCCTTGACGTAGTCCCCACGGCGGAACGCCTCGCAGCCTGCGGCTTCGACCACGTGGTCCTGGGCCTCCCACCGGGAGTCGCGGCAGGAATGGCCGTCGCAGAACTTCGCCGTGGACTCAGCCAGCCGGCCGTCATGGACAATGCAGTGCTGGCCATGGACCCGGCGGATTTGGACGACCACATTTGGGACCGGCACACCCTGTTCGAATCCGGGTTCACCTCCATGCCCCAGGATGAGCGCACCAGTGGCGAATTCCTGATCGGTGAGTTCGGCCAAGTGGACACCGTGATGGTTTCCCCGGGTCTGGGAGCGGTATTGACCGGGGATCCGCGTGAAGGATCGGAGGCTTGGCTGGTTGGCCTGGAACTGCTGGGCCAGTTGGCGCCCCATGCCAACGCCGTCGGGTCGGCCGGGGAATTCCGGCCAGGTTGCTTCGACGATGCTGAAGCAGCGGCACGTAACCGGCCCGGCGTCGTGCGTGTGCCCCTGAGCGAAACGCCAGGTCCCTTCCGGACCGTGCTCCACAAGGCTGGCCGTCCCCTTCATCCCGGACGCTTCCGGGATGCGCTGCCACAGCTGGCCATCGGTACGCACTGGCTGCGCGGCCGGCTGTGGATCGCCTCCGCGCCAACACGGCGGATCGCCGTCCAAGGCATAGGACCCAGGGTCTGGCTCGAAAGTACCGGGAACTGGCTCGCCGACTCAGCAGGATCCGCCCCTGGCGAGGGGGCCACCGGAAAGGCCGGCTCCGACGTCGACGCGTTCCTGGACTGGCATCCACACCACGGCGACCGCGGCACCGTCCTTGCCATCACCGGACGTTCCGAGGACATCGACCCCACGGAAATCCGCGAGCTCCTGGACGGCTGCCAACTGACGGAGGCCGAAATGACACTGGACTCCGGCGTCTGGGACGACCCCCTGGAACTCAGCGACGCCCTCTAATCCGAAACGCCAGCACCCACATCAAAGGAGAAAACACCATGAAGGTCAGGAATTCCCTGCGTGCCCTCAAGAAGATCCCCGGTGCGCAGATCGTGCGCAGGCGGGGACGCACCTTCGTCATCAACAAGAACAACCCGCGGATGAAGGCTCGCCAGGGCTAACCCACGGACGTCTCAGAAGTGCGGTGAATACACGGCTCTACCAAGAGGGCGTTTAATGGGGGAATGCCAATCCTGAACAAAGACATGTCCCTGTGCATTTCGCTTGCGGCCCGGCCCAGCAATATCGGGACCAGGTTCCACAATTATCTTTACGATCTGCTCGGCCTGAACTTTGTTTACAAGGCATTCGCCCCCGCTGACATCACCCTCGCGGTAGCGGGCATCCGCGGCCTCCCCATCCGGGGTGCCGCGGTGTCCATGCCTTACAAAGAAGCGGTCATCCCGCTGGTTGATGTGATGGACCCGTCGGCACAGGCCATTGATTCGGTGAACACCATCGTCAACAACGACGGCGTCCTGACCGCCTACAACACGGACTACATCGCCATTGCCCGGCTCCTGAAGGACCATCAGGTTCCCAGCAGCCACACTGTACTTCTCAGGGGTGCCGGCGGGATGGCCAAGGCCGTAGCCGCAGCACTCCGGGACGCAGGGTTCGCCGCCGTCACTATCGTGGCCCGCAATGAGACCACAGGACGGGCGCTTGCGGATCTCTACGGATTCGGCTGGCAGGACGATGTCAACGGCTCAACAGCGGACCTGATCATCAACGTCACCCCGCTGGGGATGGCTGGTGCGGACGAAATGGCCCAATCCTTCGATGACGAGACAATCTCTGCTGCGCAGGTGGTGTTCGACGTCGTTGCGCTGCCTTCGGAGACGCCGCTCATCACCGCTGCCAGGAACTCCGGCAAGAAGGTCATCACTGGGGCCGAGGTCATCGCCATCCAGGCCGAAGAACAATTCGTGCTGTATACGGGCGTGCGCCCCAGTGCCGGGCAGGTCCGCGAAGCCTCGGAGTTCTCCCGCCGCTGAGGTGCTAGGCCGTGACCGGCT
Source organism: Paenarthrobacter sp. YAF11_1 (assembly GCF_052113445.1). Lineage (NCBI taxonomy): Bacteria > Bacillati > Actinomycetota > Actinomycetes > Micrococcales > Micrococcaceae > Paenarthrobacter > Paenarthrobacter sp. YAF11_1. Next base: position 552,132 of record NZ_JBFRDF010000001.1, on the reverse strand, counting down.
CCACCACAACAGCCACTCTTTCCTCGCCGATCCTGGTGAGGACCAGGGTGGCTGTTTTTGCATCCTTCCCCTTTGAGGGTTTGGCGGGAAGCAATTGCTTGCGCAGCTCTTCGGGAGTCACTGCCGTGCCGCGCTTCTTGATGTCCAGCACGGTGATCCCCTTGCTTTTCACCCAGGCTTTGAGGGCCTTGACGTTGTAGGGCATCACCTCAAGGACCTTGTAGGCACGGGCAAAAGGAGTGTCGTGCAGTTCCGGCGCGCAGATGTACGCGATGTGCTCGTCCACCAGATGCCCGCCCAGCCTTTCGGCGATGTCGGCCACCAGGCCTGCGCGGATGACCGCGCCGTCCGGTTCGTACAAGAAACCTTCAACAGGCCCGACGGCGGCTGCCGGACCGGCGTCGAAGTCCTCGCCGCTGGTGATTTCAGCGGCGCCCTGGCTGCCAATGACCAGGGCCGCCCGGCGCACGCCGGGGCGGGCCACGGCGTTGAACCACAGGGTCACTTCGGTGACGTCCCCGCCCACCGAGACCCATTGGGCCTCACAGCCGGAGGGAACGGAGTCATGGGGGATGCCGGGCCCCATTTTGACGCCGACGGCGCGCCCGGTAGCTGCCAGCTTCTCCACGAAGGACAAAGGAGGAGAGAAGGCCTCAGGGTCCCAAATCCGCTTGGTCCCCGACGTGGACGTCGTCCGGCGTGCAGGATCCAGCCACACGCCGTCGATCCCGTCCAGATCCACGGATGTGGCATCGGAGTGCACCACGGTGGCGTGCGGGAACGGGATGAGGTTGATGGTGGCGCAGGCAGCCGTGGTTTCATCCATCTCAACGGCGGTCACTGAGATGTCCATGGACGCCATCGCCATGGAATCGGCGCCGAGGCCACATCCGAGGTCGGCCACATGGGAAATGCCTGCCTTGGCGAAGCGTTCTGCGTGCCGGGCTGCAACGTTCAACCGTGTGGCCTGCTCCAAGCCTGCCTGGGTGAACAGCATCTGCCGGGCGAACTCGCCGAACTTCGCCTCGGCGCGGGTGCGCAGCCGTGATTGCGTCAGGACTGCTGCCACCAATTCGGCGGAGTGGCCGGCTTTGCGGAGATCAGCGTTGGTGCTGAAAGCGTCGGCCTCGCGGTAGGGCCCCAAGGAGGCCAGGAGTTCCCATCCTTCAGTGGTCAGCAAGGGTGCGATCTGTTCCTGCGGTGCGTGAGGCATGGAATCAAGCCTAACGGCGCGGCACTTGACAACGTGACGGGCGAATCAGCCCGATAGGGTTGTTTTCATGGAAGACACCGCAGCCCCGCAACCCTCCACCATGCTGAAGTTCGCGCGACCCGCCCTCATAGCGGGGGCCGTGATCGCTGTGGTCTGCGTCGGCTTGCTGATCATCATCTTCGCGTTGGATTCCTTCAACGCGGCCACCTATTCCGTCGCAGGCAAGAGCGTCAACGATGCCACCGACGAAGCGCGGGACATCCGCGAGCTCTACAGCGGCGCCCGCACCGGTGGGATTATCACCCTGGTGATTTCCGGCGTCGTTGCTGTTGCGGCCGCCGTACTCCTGTACCGGAACCGCGGCAATGCCCCGCTGGACGAGGATGACGACGGCCAGGACTACGACCTCGATGACCTTACGGGCCGGTGACCGGCGTTCACCCATGACGAAATGCTGGCACTCACCTTGACCGAGTGCTAACGATTTACATAGAGTCTAGTTAGCACTCTCCCCTGGAGGGTGCTAATAAATGCCAAGCGTCTTCCGGCACCGCGACGGCGGATGTACGCTCCGGCACCCTAGTTCTTAGTCCATGAATCAGCTCATGAAAAGGAGAGTCCGAGTGTCGGTCTCGATTAAGCCTCTTGAGGATCGTATTGTTGTTCGCCCGCTCGAAGCAGAGCAGACCACGGCTTCCGGCCTGGTCATTCCGGACTCCGCACAGGAAAAGCCGCAGGAAGGCGAAGTTGTTGCAATCGGCCCCGGCCGCTTCGATGACAACGGCAACCGCGTACCGGTTGACGTAGCTGTTGGCGACGTCGTCATCTACTCCAAGTACGGTGGAACCGAAGTCAAGACCGGCGGCAACGAGTACCTCGTTCTGTCCGCCCGCGACGTCCTTGCGATCGTCGTAAAGTAACTTCCCGGAGCCCCGCACCGCCGTCGCGTTGGAAATCATTTCCGACCGTCAGCGGTGCGGGTTTTCTGTCTTGAAAGGACACAACCATGGCAAAGCAGCTTGCTTTTAACGATGCTGCCCGCCGGTCTCTTGAGGCCGGTATCGACAAGCTCGCCAACACTGTCAAGGTGACGCTTGGCCCGCGCGGCCGCAACGTCGTGCTGGACAAGAAGTGGGGCGCTCCCACGATCACCAACGATGGCGTCACCATCGCGCGTGAAGTTGAGCTTGACGACCCCTACGAGAACCTTGGCGCACAGCTGGCCAAGGAAGTAGCCACCAAGACCAACGACGTCGCAGGCGACGGAACCACCACGGCCACCGTGCTTGCACAGGCCCTGGTCAAGGAAGGCCTGCGCAACGTTGCCGCCGGCGCCGCTCCGGGCGAGATCAAGCGCGGCATCGAGGTTTCCGTTGAAGCCGTCGCAGCCCGCCTCCTGGAGAACGCCCGCGAAGTTGAAGGCACCCAGGTTGCCAGCGTCGCAGCCATCTCCGCGCAGAGCGACGAAGTCGGCGAGCTCCTCGCCGAAGCGTTCGGCAAGGTTGGCAAGGACGGTGTCATCACCATTGAAGAGTCCTCCACCACGCAGACCGAACTGGTCCTTACCGAAGGCATGCAGTTCGACAAGGGCTACCTGTCCCCGTACTTCGTCACCGACGCAGAGCGCCAGGAAGCCGTCCTCGAGGACGCCCTCATCCTGATCAACCAGGGCAAGATCTCCTCGCTGCAGGACTTCCTGCCGCTGTTGGAGAAGGCCCTGCAGGCCAACAAGCCGCTCTTCATCATTGCTGAAGACATCGAAGGCGAAGCCCTCTCGACGCTGATCGTCAACCGCATCCGCGGCACCCTCAACGTTGTTGCCGTCAAGGCTCCGGGCTTCGGCGACCGCCGCAAGGCCATGCTCCAGGACATCGCCACGCTCACGGGCGCCCAGGTTGTTTCCCCGGACCTTGGCCTGAGCCTGGACACCGTTGGCCTCGAGGTACTCGGTACCGCGCGCCGCATCACGGTGACCAAGGACAACACCACCATCGTTGACGGCGCCGGCACGGCTGAGGACGTGGCTGACCGCGTTGCACAGCTGCGTGCTGAGCTCACCCGGACGGACTCCGACTGGGACAAGGAAAAGCTGCAGGAACGCCTGGCCAAGCTGGCCGGCGGCATCGGCGTGATCAAGGTTGGCGCAGCCACCGAGGTTGAGCTGAAGGAAAAGAAGCACCGCATCGAGGACGCTGTTTCCTCCACGCGTGCAGCCCTCGAAGAAGGAATCGTTTCCGGTGGCGGTTCGGCTCTTATCCACGCTCTCAAGGCACTGGACGAGTCCCCGGCCGTCAAGGCGCTGGAAGGTGACGCAGCAGCTGCTGTGGGCATCGTCCGCCGCGCCCTGGTTCAGCCGCTGCGCTGGATCGCACAGAACGCCGGCTTCGACGGTTTCGTTGTCGTTGCCAAGGTGTCCGAGCTGGAAGCCAACCACGGCTTCAACGCCAAGTCCGGCGAGTACGAGGACCTGATCGCCGCTGGCGTGATCGACCCCGTCAAGGTCACCCGTTCGGCTCTCCGCAACGCCGCTTCCATCGCTGCCCTGGTTCTCACCACCGAGACCCTGGTTGTCGAGAAGCCGGCTGAGGACGAAGACGCACACGCAGGTCACAGCCACTAGCAGGCTGTTTCATTGGAGCCCCGGTCACGTTCGCGTGGCCGGGGCTTCGTGCGTCATGGAGACTGCCGGCAGGCATGCCTGCCCAAGCTATTGTGAGCGTTCGACGACGGCAGTAACCTGACGCTAAAAGCTGCGGCACGGGCATCACCCGGGCCGCCACCCACCCGCAGGTGAGCCATGACAGCTCCGGACACAGACTTGGACCTGGGACGCTCAGCATTTCACGAGCGCCGCTGGAACGATGCCCTGAATTGCCTCGTCCGCGCCGATTCCGAGGGCGGCCTGCCTCCCCAGGACATCGAGCTGGCCGCCTCCGTGGCGATGCTGCTTGGCTTGAACGCGCAGAGCGTGGAGTACCTCGCGCGAGCCCACGACGAATTCCTGACCATGGGGGATACAGACAGTGCGGCCCGCTGTGCCGCGTGGCTGGTTATGTTCCTGATGGACATGGGCGAGCATGCCCAGGGCAATGGCTGGTTGTCCCGCGCCAGGCACCTGCTGGACGGCATGGCCGGACCATGCGCCGCCGAAGGGTACCTGCTCATTCCCGCTGCCCTGGGCGCGCTTCGATCCGGCAACCCGGGGACGGGCCATGAAATGTTCAGCCGGGCCTTGGAACTGGGCCAGTCCTTCCATGACAAAGACCTTCAGGCGCTGGGGCAGCTCGGTGTAGGTACCTCACGTGTCTCCCTGGGAAACGTGGAGGACGGGCTCCAACTCCTGGACGAAGTCATGGTGTCGGTCACCTCGGGGGAGGTTTCGCCCATACCAGCGGGCATCATCTACTGTGCAGTCTTGGGCAGTTGCCGCCTCTCGCATGATGTAAGGCGTGCCCACGAGTGGACCTCAGCATTGGAACGCTGGTGTGGTGAACGCCCGGACATGGTGATGTTCAGCGGACAATGCCAGGCGTACCGGGCCGAGCTGCTCATCCTGCATGGGGCATGGGACGAGGCACTCTCTGTGGCGCGCGCCGCCGAAGGCCGGGTCAGGAAGGGCGACCCCGACGCGACGTTCGGATCCTGGTACCAGCAAGGCGATGTACTGCGGCTGCAAGGATTCCTTGACGAAGCTGCGAAAGCCTACGCTACTGCGGCCGGGACAGGTTTTGAGCCAGTTCCCGGCATTGCCTTGCTTCAGTTGGCGCAGCACAGGGCGTCCCAGGCGCAAGCCACTATGCGGCGTGCCTTGGCAGAAGCAGACACGGCCAATCGTCGACGATTGCTCCCCGCCGTCGTCGAGATTGAGCTCGCCTTGGGAGACGTGGCTGCGGCGAGGGCAGCTTTGGACGAATTATCCGGGCCACTGCACGCCGTATCCGGAGCCCTGCAGGCGGCCAGCCGTCCCCTGGAGTTGGCGCTCGCTTCGCACGCGGCGGCGCAGGTCTTGCTGGCCGAGGGTGACCCCACGGCTGCCCTCCGCGAATCTCGGGGAGCCTGGCGGATCTGGTACAGCCTGGAGGCGCCCTACCAGGCAGCCCGGTGCAGGGTGCTTGCCGGCCGTGCTTGCGCACTGCTGGGAGACCCGGATTCGGCCGCCATGGAGTTTGCCGCGGCCAAGGCCGACTTCGCGGATCTCGGGGCAACACCAGCGGTTGCGGACGTGCTGGAACTCGCCGGCGAAAAGCCCCACGGCCAGTCGTCGCTGACGGGCAGGGAAATGGAAGTCCTGCGGCTGGTGGCCGCTGGACATTCAAATCGGATCATCGCCCGGGAGCTGTACCTCAGCGAAAAGACCGTGGCACGCCACATAAGCAACATTTTGTCCAAGCTCGCGGTACCGTCCAGGTCAGCCGCAACCAGCTACGCCTTCGAGCACGGCCTGATCCACTGAACCCTCTCTCACGTCCCGTGTGGTTCGGCCGGTCCCTATCTCACGTCCCGTGTGGTTCGGCCGGTCCCTCTCTCAGATCCCGTGTGGTTCGGCCGATCCCACTCTCACCTACTGCGCATAAATACCCATGCCGTGTGGAACTGGATGCGTCTTTCTGCCGACGCGACGGGAGGGGTTGGACTCATAGCTTGGCTGTATCAGGACCCCGCAGAACCAAGAACGGAAGGACAACCAGCCATGGAGTCGCAGCAGCACCCAGCCCGCACGGACACAGACCGGAAGTACATAGACAAGCAGCACCCAGACCAGCAGCACACTGACCTGGACACCATCATCGTGGGAGGTGGCCAGGCCGGGCTCGCGCTCGCATACTGGCTGGCCAAGGAAGGCCGGGAGTTCCTCATTCTGGATCAGCATGGAAGGCCAGGGGATGCCTGGCGTCAACGCTGGGACTCCCTCAAACTGTTCACACCGGCCAAATATGACGGACTTCCCGGCTGGCCTTTCCCCGGAGACCGCCTTGCCTTCCCCACGAAAGATCAACTGGCCAACTATCTGGAGGACTATGTGCGTCGTTTCGACCTCCCGTTCGTGTCCAGTGTCCATGTTGAGGACATCAGATCCGAGGGGGAGGGATTTGTTGTCGCGGCAGGGGACCGGCTCTGGCGCACGCGCAACGTGGTGATTGCTACCGGCGGGCACCATCTTCCGAAACGGCCCCCGTTCGCAGGAGAGCTGGATCCGGACATAGTCCAGCTGCATTCCCAGGACTACAAGAACCCGGGGCAGTTGAGGGAGGGAACAGTGCTGGTGGTAGGGCTTGGAAACTCGGGGGCGGAGATCGCCCTTGACGTTGGAGGGTCGCATTCCACCGTTCTTGCAGGGAAGCCAAGCGGCGAAATGCCTATGAAGCACGGCAGGGCAGCGGCTCGTTTCGCCTTGCCAGTAGTGAAGTTCCTGGGGGTCCGTGTTCTAACGCTCAACACGCCGATCGGACGCAAGGCCGCCCCGGGGTTCAAATCCATGGCGGCGCCACTGATCCGGACCAAGACCAAGGACCTGGCCGCCGCGGGGGTGCGGTTGGTTCCAAGGCTGGCGGGCGTTTCGGGAGGCTTACCGGTCCTGGACGATGGGACAAAGGTGGAGGCCGCGAACGTTATTTGGTGCACGGGGTATCACGAGGAGTACTCGTGGGTGAAACTGCCGGTCTTCGACGAACAGGGTGAACCGAGGCAGACCAGGGGAGTGGCAAACGATGTTCCCGGAGTGTTCTTCATCGGTCAGGAGTTCCTCTTCGCGGCAGCCTCGGCAACGCTTCCCGGGGTCTGCCGGGATGCCCGCTACCTGGCCCGCCGGTTGGCAACGGAGCGACGTCCGGAGCCGGAGGGTCGCCGGGCCAAGGAAACCCGCTTGCCGATGAGCCGGTAGAACAGTAAAACCCCAGCCGCAGCTGACACGATGCCCACCAGGTTGAGTGCCAGCTGCATTGCTGATCCGGCCGCTTTGCTGTATTCACCCAGAACCAACGCAACGGCAACGTAGCCTGCAGCCGGAACAGTCGTGACGGAAATGAACACACCCACCAGCGCCGAGGAACGGTGGCTGATCATGGACAGCATTCCAGCCGCACCAGCGAGTGCGGCCACTATCAGTGAGTACGGACCCGGGTGGTAGATGAACTCTACGGCTGATCCCCGCTCCAGCGTGTCGCCCGGAAACAATCCGAGCGGCACTGAGAGCCACGCTGCAACTGCCGTGACCAGCATGGCGAGCGGGAAACCGACGCCCAGCGCGAGCAACGAGGCACGTACCAACCGCCACTTCCGTTCCACCAGCCCCACTGCCAACGCGGCGAGCGGTCCGAACTCTGGTCCCACCACCATTGCGCCCACAATCGCGATCGTGGAATCGGTCACAATGCCGATCGCCGCCAACTGCGTTGCAATCACCAAAAATGCCAGGAAGCTCCATGTCAGTTTCGAGTCCTCGCCGGTTTGTCTGGACACCTCGTCCCAAATGACGGAATCGGCCGACTCACCGGGAGCGGATGCCTCGGCGTCGTCAGCGCGCTTGGACAAGACCAGGTCGGGTGACGATATGGAGATGGAGCCCAGGTCCGGGACCTTGAGGGCATGAAGCCGCTCGATCAGTTCTTCCGCGGATTCCCGGGCGATTTGAACGATGATGACATCGCCGGGTGGCACCACCGAAGCACCTTCGTGGACGGCTACCTCGGCGGCTCCGGTCTGGTCGGAGCAACACCTCACGACGGCGTCGGACATCTCTGCCGGTACGCAGAGGCGCAGCTGCACGATCATGGGTTTCCTTTCCTCCGGCCCGGCTCCAGGATAGTTCCGTCACGTGCGCTTGGCCGTGATTCAAGCACAGGCCACGCACCGGCGGGACTGGGAAAATGCATAGCTGGGCCTGAACTAATTGACCCTCGGAAGTCGGTCCATCAGACGGTCCCGGCTGGGTGGGGGCCACCAAACCGCGTATGATTGATGCTTTGTGCCACAGCTTTTGAGGAACTGCCTAACGTGACTATGCCAACGATCCCAGCCCCTGCCCGCGCCGGCAGGCGGTCTTCCGGACCCGTTGCAAAGTCGAAATTCCGTCCCGAGATCCAAGGTCTTAGGTCCCTCGCCGTCTTGATGGTGGTCAGTTACCACATCTGGATCGGACGGGTTTCCGGCGGCGTCGATGTGTTCCTCCTGATCTCTGCCTTCCTCATGACGCTGCAGTTCACCGGCCGGTATAAACAGGGCCGGCCCATGGACCTTTTGCGGCACTGGCTGCACCTGTTCCGGCGGCTGCTTCCCGCCGTCGTGGTGGTTCTGTTGGCCACGCTCGCGGCGACGTTTGCCTTCCTTCCGCCCACGAGGTGGGTAGAGGTGGTCCACCAGGCGTGGGCTTCACTGTTTTACTTCGAAAACTGGCTCCTGCAGGGCCTGGCGGTGAATTACTACGCAACCGACCACAGCCTCGCCAGTCCGCTCCAGCACTTCTGGTCCCTCTCCATCCAGGGCCAGGTGTTCATCCTTTGGCCCGTCATTTTCGCCACCGTCGCAGTTCTTTGCCGCCGGTTCAGCCTGAGGTACCGGGCCACTCTCGCGTACGTTTTTGCGATTATTTTTGTCCTCTCCCTCACCTACTCCGTCATCTTCACGGCCACCAACCAGGCGGTAGCGTACTTCGATACGTTTGCGCGCCTGTGGGAGTTCGCCTTGGGCACGTTGCTGGCGCTGATTCTCCCGGGGTTGAACTTCGCCAAACCCATCCGCGTCATCATGGGATGGATCGGCGTGGCCGCCATGCTCAGCTGCGGCGTCCTGCTGCAGGTGCAGACAGCATTCCCCGGGTTTGTTGCCTTGTGGCCCACGCTGGCCGCTGTTGCCGTGATTGCCGCGGGCCAGACCGGGAGCCGTTTGGGCGTGGACAGGATCCTGAGTTCAAAATTCCTGGTCCGGCTGGGTGACAACTCCTATGCCCTTTACTTGTGGCACTGGCCCATCCTGGTGATCGCCCTGGCGTGGAGCGGCAAGGACCATGCAGGTTGGCTGTCTGGAACGGTCATCATCGCACTGTCGCTGGTGCTGGCGTTCCTGACCACCAAGTATGTGGAGAAGCCGTTCCGGGAATGGACGTGGCCCGAGGTCAAGCGCCGCCGTTCGGCCATCGCCATCGCAGCCTGCCTTGCCGTGGCGTGCGCGCCGCTCTTGGGTTTCCAGTACAAGCAGGACCTGGACCTCAAAGCAGCTCAGGCCCAAGCGTTCAACGACAACCCCGGTGCCCACGCGCTGGTCCCTGGGTACGTGGACCTCGTCAGCGATGGCGCCAAGACGCTGCCCACCGCTGAGCAACTTCCGGAAGACTGGGCAACGTTGTCGGGTCCGTGCGAGGGCGATGCCAAACCGGAGGACAAGCAGCTGCAGGACAAGTGCCAGCAGAACAACGTGGGGGAAGACGCCGACAGGGAAATCCTGGTGTTGGGCGACTCCCACTCCCAGCAGTGGCTGGCCGCGCTGGGCCCGCTGGCCGAAGCGGAACATTGGAAGGTGACTGCCCTTTTGCTGGGCGGATGCCATTTCATGCCGGAGAACCCGGACGCCGATTCCGGCTGCAACGACTTCAACGCGGCCGCTTTCCGCTACGCAGCCGAGAAGGCGCCGGACACTGTCTTCATGGTGGGAACCATGGCGTCCCCGTCGTCACCGGATGAGCAGTTGGTGTACGGCTTTGAACAGACGGTGACCAACCTCAACGACCTCGGCATCGAGGTGGTGGCCATCCGCGATAACCCCCGATATGACTACAACGTCACCGAATGTGCGTTGTCCAAAGGCGTTGACAGCGCTGATTGCAAGTCCGACCAGCCCGAGGTCCTTGCCGCGGAAAGCCCCTTCGCAGCCGTGCAGGGAACGTTCGGCAACGCAGCCTTCCTGGACATGACCGACCTCCTCTGCGACGGCATCACCTGCCCCAGCGTGGTAGGAAACGTGTTCGTGTATTTGGACGACAACCACCTGTCCAGGACGTATGTGACCAGCATGGCCGAGATGTTTGAAGAAAGGTGGTTTGCCGCGACCGGGTGGCAGCGATGATGGACGCACCTACAGCAGTGACGGCACCTGCCCGGGAGAAACGCACGACGGCGAAGCCCGGCTTCCGCCCGGAGGTCCAAGGCCTGCGCGCCCTGGCTGTGCTGATGGTGGCCGCCTACCATATTTGGCTTGGCCGGGTCTCCGGCGGGGTTGACGTCTTCCTGCTCATTTCGGCATTCCTGCTGACCTTGTCCTTCACACGCAAACTCGAGAACGGGAAGCCTCTGAGGCTCCTGCGGCACTGGCTGCATGTCTTCAAGCGGCTGCTGCCCGCCGTCGTCGTGGTCTTGTTGGGGGTCCTGACTGCTACTTGGGCCTTCATCCCGCAGAGCCGGTGGCCGGATGTCCTTGCGGAGGCGTGGGCATCGCTGCTCTACCGGCAGAACTGGCAGCTGGCAGACACCGCTGTGGATTATTACGCCCAGGATCATTCGGGAGCGAGCCCGCTCCAGCATTTCTGGTCCCTGTCCGTCCAGGGCCAGGTGTTCATCCTGTGGCCCTTGGTCTTCGCCGCTGTTGCCTTGCTGCAGCCGCAGGTGGCCAAGCTCTTCCCGGACCGGAAGGCAGTAACCCACCGGACGCTCCTCTTCGTGGCCTTCGGGGCCGTCTTCGTGGCATCTCTGGTGTACTCCATCGATCAGACCACCAACAACCAGGCCGTGGCGTACTTTGATACCCGTGCCCGCCTCTGGGAGTTCGCGTTGGGCTCTTTGCTCGCCCTCGCTCTTCCGTACCTGAAGCCCGGACGCCGGCTCCGCGTATTCCTGGGGTGGGCCGGTATTACCGCCATGCTCGCCTGCGGACTGGTCCTCACCGTGGACCGATCCTTCCCCGGCTTTATCGCGCTCTGGCCGACGCTCGCCGCCGCGGCGGTCATCATCGCCGGGCAGAGCACCAGCCGTTTCGGTGTGGACCGTATCCTGAGCTCGCGGCCGCTGGTGGTGGTGGGGGATAACTCCTACGCCCTTTACTTGTGGCACTGGCCGGTCCTGGTGTTCTTCCTGTTGGTCTCCGGGACCACCACGCCCAACCTCCTTCAAGGGTTGGGGATCATGGCCTTCTCCATGCTGCTGGCCGTTGCCACCACCAAATACGTGGAAGTTCCCATGCGCCGCTGGAAGTGGCCGGATGTGCGGTCCTGGCGTGCCGCCGTCGTGGTTGCCGCTTGCGGCGCGTTGCTGGCGCTCCCCGTTACTGTTTGGCAGGGGGCCATCGCATCTGAAAGCGCGGCGATCGCCGGCCAGCCCAAGGAACTGACCCCTGGAGCCGCGGCGTTGTCCCCGGAGTTCGTTGGTGAACCTACCCAGGAAGCAATGATCATCCCTGCGCCTGCCGCGATGAAGGACGAATGGGCCGACATTGACGGCCTGTGCACTGGCGACAACGTGCCCTCGGACCCTTTGCTGGAGGGCTGCCTTCAAAACGATGAACCCGAGGAAGTCACCAAGGAGATCGTGGTGCTCGGTGATTCGCATGCCCAGCAGTACATGGCTGCGCTGGGCCCCATCGCCAAGCAGCACGGGTGGGAAGTGGTGACGCTCTTGAAGGGCAGTTGCCGGTTCGGCGCCGAGTCCCCTGAACGGACCGATGAATGCAACGAGTTCAACAAGGCAAGTGCTGCCTACGTCATGGAGCACCAGCCGGATGCCGTCTTCACGGTAGCGTCGCTGACCCACGCCACAGCGCCCTTTGAGACCGAAGTGCCCGGCTACCTTGAAGGCATCCAGCCGTTCACGGATGCAGGAATGGACGTTGTTGGCGTCCGCGACAACCCCCGCTTCAGCATCAATATGCCGGAGTGCGTGCAGAAAAAGGGCCCTGATTCGCCGGACTGCAACGCCCCGCTGGAGGAGTCCCTGGCCGCGTCGTCGCCGCTGGACGACTACGTGGGCAAAGTGGACCGGCTCTACTTGATGGATATGAGCGACTTCATCTGCGAACAGGGCACCTGTCCGGCAGTAGTGGGCAACGTCTACGTCTACAAGGACGACAACCACCTCACCAAGACTTACGTGCAGAGCATGATCCCCATGTTCGAGGAGCGGCTCCTTGCCGCCACCGGTTGGTCCGGCGGCTAAGTCCAGTGCCGTTGCTCACACTCGGGCCTCGCGGAATATGGTGATCGGCGCGAAGGTTCTAGTATTTATCCAATACCTTCTGCACAGGTAATTTCTGTACAGGTACTTTATGCACAGGCCAGTCCCGTAATGACGGGCTGGTCATCAGTTGCAACCCCTACCAGTTAAGCCCCCGGAACCCAGGTAAGAGGCGCACACTCATGACCCAGCCCGAACACGATCCCTTTGGCTTTGTTGGCCTGACGTACGACGACGTCCTGTTGCTCCCGGGCCACACCGACGTCATCCCGTCCGACGCCGACACGTCCTCCCGCATCTCCAAGCGCATCTCCGTGCAGACGCCGTTGCTGTCCGCGGCAATGGACACTGTTACAGAGTCCCGCATGGCCATCGCCATGGCGCGCCAGGGCGGTCTGGGCGTTGTCCACCGCAACCTGTCCATCGACGACCAGGCCGAGCATGTGGACCGCGTCAAGCGCAGCGAATCGGGCATGATCACCAACCCGCTGACCATTGGGCCGCAGGCCACCCTGCAGGAGCTGGATGAGCTGTGTTCCCGCTACCGTGTGTCCGGCCTCCCCGTGGTGGACACCGACGGACGCCTGCTGGGCATTGTCACGAACCGCGACACCCGCTTCATTCCGGAATCGGAATTCCCGCTCCGCAGCGTCAGCGACGCCATGACCAAGATGCCCCTCATCACCGGGCACGTGGGCATCAGCCGCGAGGAAGCCTCGCACAAGCTCGCCACCAACAAAATCGAGAAGCTTCCCCTGGTGGACGAACAGGGCCGCCTTAAGGGCCTCATCACCACCAAGGACTTCACCAAGGCAGAGCAATACCCGCTGGCCACCAAGGACGACGAAGGCCGCCTGCGCGTGGGTGCCGCCATCGGCTTCTTCGGCGATGGCTGGGAGCGCGCAATGAAGCTGATCGACGCCGGCGTGGATGCGCTGTTCGTGGACACCGCCAACGGCCACTCGCAAGGCGTGCTGGACATGATCCGGCGCCTCAAGTCGGACCCGATTGCCGCCCACGTGGACATCATCGGCGGCCAGGCCGCCACCCGCGAAGGTGCCCAGGCGCTGATCGACGCCGGTGCCGATGGCATCAAGGTAGGCGTGGGTCCGGGCTCCATCTGCACCACCCGCGTGGTTGCCGGTGTTGGTGTTCCGCAGATCACGGCCATCTACGAATCAGCCAAGGCTGCCATCCCGGCAGGTGTTCCGCTGATTGCCGACGGCGGCCTTCAGTACTCGGGCGACATCGGCAAGGCGCTGGTTGCCGGTGCCGACACCGTGATGCTCGGATCCCTCCTGGCAGGCTGCGAGGAATCCCCGGGCGATCTCATTTTCGTCAACGGCAAACAGTTCAAGAGCTACCGTGGCATGGGCTCCTTGGGCGCCATGCAGTCCCGTGGCAAGAACACCTCCTACTCCAAGGACCGCTACTTCCAGGCTGACGTCTCAGGCGATGACAAGCTCATCCCTGAAGGCATCGAAGGCCGGGTGGCCTTCCGCGGACCGCTGGCTTCGGTGGCCTACCAGCTGGTGGGCGGCCTCCGCCAGACCATGTTCTACACGGGCGCACCGACCATCCCCGAGTTGAAGGCGCGCGGCAAGTTCGTCCGTATCACACCGGCAGGCTTGAAGGAATCGCACCCCCACGACATCCAGATGACGGTGGAAGCACCCAACTACGGTTCACGCTGATCCATCACCTGTAACAACAGTTGTTCCCCGCGGAGGCATCTCCGCGGGGAACAACTGTTTAACCGCCGTGCAGAAATGTCGGCGCATGAGAATAGGCTGGGGTCATGTCTGAAAAGCCCGCGCAACCGCGGCATCCGGAGTCCATCCGGTTGAACCCAACCCAGCCGGGGACGACGCCGCCCCGGAAGTTGGCGCTGCGGCCGTACGCACGTGCCGTCGGGCAGGTCCTGAAGGTGAGCTTCAAAGCATCACCCGTTGCGGTGATCATGAAGGTGCTTGGCTCGTTGATCTCCGCCACGCTTCCGTTGGTCACCACGTATTTTGCGGCCCTGACCACGACGGCCCTGGCCGCAGGGTATGCGGGGGATCCCAACGCCGGTCCCCAAGCCATCCTGTACGTCATCATCACTGCGGCACTGGGGTTGTTCTGGGGTGCCTTCAGCAGTGTTGACCGCTACATCCAACAGCTCATGAGCTTCAAGGTGGGCGCGATCGTGGGCGACATGATGTACCAGCGATTCCTGGCACTGGAGTTCTGGCGTTATGACGACAAAGAAACGGTGGACCTTTACGACCGCGCCAAGCGGTTCTCGGATTCGTACGCCCGCGTACTGGACAGGATTGCCGCAATCTTCACCCAGCTGGTCTCCGTGATCCTCGCCATCGGTGCGTTGGTCCTGGTCAGTTGGTGGATCGCCGTCATTGTCCTGGTGGCGATTGTGCCCAGCGTGTACCTGCAGTTCAAACTGTCACGCGAGCAAATCGCGCATTGGAACACCCAGGTGGATTCGCGGCGTCAACGCCGAATGATTGAACAGAACCTGCTGAGGCCCCAACATATTGCTGAGATGCGGCTCTACGGAATCGTGGGCTACCTCATGGACCTCCGGTCACGGCTCCGGGATGCTGACGAACGGCGGCGCCTGGACTTTCAAAAACGCTACATTCCCAAACAGCTGGTTGCGGACTCACTCCAATATGGCGCCGAGGTGGTGTCCTTGATTTGGGTCGTTGGGCAGATCATCGCCAGGGCACAGCCGGTCGGGCAGTTCCTCTATGTGCAGCAGATCGTCAGCCGGGCCCTGTCCACAGCCAACAACCTCGTATCTTCCCTGAGCTCCATTGACGAGGACCTCGCCAACCTCAAGGACTATGAGTTGTTCATGGCCTTGCCGGTTCCCAGTGGCAACGAACAGCCGCTGGTTTCGTCGCCCGGCACCGTGGAACTGCGGGATATCCGGTTCAGTTATACCGGAAGCGACATTGAGGTCATCAAAGGTATTTCCATGACCATCCGGGCAGGCCAGCACATTGCCATTGTTGGCGAGAATGGTGCAGGAAAGTCCACGCTGATCCGCATCCTGGCGGGCCTGTACCGTCCTGATTCGGGCCAGGTACTCCTGGACGGGGTGGACCTTGCCGGGATTGATGTCACCAGCTGGCACCGGCACTTGGCCGTGCTGAGCCAGGAGTTCCTGAAGTACGAGTTCGCAACGGCCGCAGAGAACATCTACTTGGGCGATGTGGACCAACCACGCAATGACGACCGCATCCGGCGGGCAGCCTCGGACGCAGAAGCCATGGAATTCATCAACAAACTGCCCAATGGGTTGGAAAACCATGTGAGCAACTGGATGGAGGACCCCCGCGGGCGCAAGGGCAGCGGCCTGTCCGGGGGCCAATGGCAGCGACTGGCCATGGCACGCAACTTCTACCGCGACGCCTCATTCATGGTCATGGACGAGCCGACGTCGGCTATCGACGCTTTGGCAGAGCACCGCATCTTCACACGGCTCTTCGCTGACCGGAGCAGCACCATCATCGCCATCAGCCACCGCCTTGCCACCATCGAGAAGGCAGACATCGTGTACATGCTGGAAGACGGCCGAATCGCGGAGCAGGGGACCCACAAGGAATTAGTGGCATTAAGGGGTCGCTACTTCCGGATGTTCGAATCCCAGCTCTCCGTGGACGAGACCAGCCAGAACACGCCCTGATACCTAAAGCGGCCCGTATCCGGCATCGCCATACGGGTCACGCCAGGTGGCGAGGTCCTGTTCCAGAAGCGCCCTGAAGCGAGGATCATTCACAGCCTTGCTCCGAAGTGATTCCCGGGAACGGCCCAAGATGGTGGCCGGGACGATGATCGCGGCCACCAGAAGACAGACGACAAACGCCAGGACCGCGACCAACGTCAGCAGAAGGGCGGGATCCTGCCAGGTCGATGGCTTGGCGGTAAATGCGAACACCCCGATGAAAGCGGTCAGGATGAACCCCACGAAGCCAAGCGCGCCCCGCAAGCTGCCGGGCCCACGATTGACGGGTGACCGGTCTGTTCGAGGCAGCCGGTCCCGCACCTTTGCATAGAAAATGCAGCAGAGTACGGCGATTGCTGCCCCGGGAAGGCTGAAGGCGGGAACCGGGGCGAACGTGCCAAGCCGGATGGCCAGGAGCGGGCCCAAGAGGATCAGGACTGCGCCCATCCCGATTCCGGCGGCCCAGGCGCCCATGTAGGAACCGCGTGCGGAGGCGATTTCCCGCAGGCGCGAGCGTGCGCCGCTCGGAGAAACGGCGGCGAGTTCCGCCGAAAGCCAATAGTCCAACGGGCGGGCAGGTTGGGGAAGAGGCGCGGGGCCTGTCTGGTAGCTCACCCGGGGTACGGCTCCAGGTCTGAGCGTACAGGGGTGCCGAGGGCAATGAGCTCATGTTCGTTGACAGGTAACGCTTGGATTTCTTTCTGCGCGGTCATTTCTGCCTTCTTTTAGCGGTTCTGCGTCCAGTTTACGAAGTGCCGCGATCCTGTGAGCCATCCTTGGGGTCATTTCCCACACTGTGTGACGTGTTCACTTTATTGGTGTCGAATCGGGGTTCCGGGAGGGGTCCAGTAAAGTAAGAGCCGTGACTTATGAGATTGAGATTGGCCGTGGCAAGCGTGGGCGTCGTGCCTACTCCCTGGATGACATCGCGATCGTCCCGAACCGCCGGACGCGTGACCCGAAGGACGTCTCTGTCTCCTGGCAGATCGACGCCTACAAGTTTGACACCCCGGTGATCGCTGCCCCCATGGACTCCGTGATGTCCCCGGACACAGCCATCGCATTCGGCCGCCTCGGTGGCCTGGGCGTCCTGGACCTCGAAGGTCTCTGGACCCGCTACGAAGACCCGCAGAAGGTGCTCGACGAGATCGCCGACCTGGCGGACGAGACCAGCAGCCCGGCCGTAACCCGGCGCATGCAGGACCTCTACCAGGCACCCATCCAGCCGGAACTCATCAGCTCCCGCCTCGCCGAAATCCGTGCCGCAGGCGTCACGGTGGCAGGGTCCCTGACCCCGCAGCGCACCCAGGAGCACTACAAGACTGTGGTGGCTGCCGGCGTCGACATCTTTGTTATCCGTGGCACTACGGTTTCGGCTGAGCACGTCTCCAAGAACCACGAGCCACTGAACCTCAAGCAGTTCATCTACGAACTCGATGTCCCCGTGATTGTGGGCGGAGCAGCCGGCTACACGCCTGCCCTGCACCTCATGCGTACCGGTGCGGCCGGCGTCCTGGTGGGCTTCGGCGGCGGCGCTACCACCACCACCCGCCGCGCCCTGGGCATCCACTCGCCCATGGCCTCGGCGATTTCCGATGTCGCTGCGGCGCGCCGCGACTACATGGACGAGTCGGGCGGCCGGTACGTCCACGTCATTGCCGACGGCGGCATGGGCAGCTCGGGCGACATCGTCAAGGCCATCGCCATGGGCGCCGACGCCGTCATGCTTGGCAGCGCATTGGCCCGTGCTGAAGAGGCACCAGGCCGCGGCTGGCACTGGGGTCCGGAAGCACACCACCTTGAATCACCCCGGGGCGACCGCGTCAACGTCGGCACTGTCGGTCCGCTGGAAGAGGTCCTCTTCGGACCCGGCCACCATACCGATGGCACGTCCAACCTGATCGGTGCACTGCGCCGTTCAATGGCAACAACCGGCTACTCGGACCTCAAGGAATTCCAGCGGGTCGACGTCGTTGTCTCGCCTTACGCAGGCAACTGACAACTGCGCGCTCAAAGCCCCCTGTTGGCTGCCGATTCCTCTCGGCGCCAACGGGGGCTTTCTCTGTTCGGGGGCAATTCCCGCTTCATGGCTGCCCGCCTTTGCCCTGCCCAATGCGGCGGGCAGCAAGTAGGGTAGGGGACTACCAGCTGTTGCGTTTGAGGAGGGGTCCGATGAGCAATGTCGCAGGCGGTCCACAGGCGAGTTCTCCGGGAGCTTTGAGCCCGGAATCCCGTGCCGCATCGATCGAAGTCCTGAAAGCCACCGCCGAACCCGGCAAGGAGCTCGACATCCTGATCGTTGGTGGCGGCGTGGTGGGGGCCGGAGCCGCGCTGGACGCCGTGACGCGCGGCCTCACAGTGGCGATTGTCGAGGCCCGGGACTGGGCGTCGGGAACCTCATCGAGGTCCTCCAAGCTCATCCACGGAGGTCTCCGATACCTGGAGATGCTCGATTTCGGCCTTGTCCAAGAGGCTCTCCAAGAACGGGGACTGCTGATCCAGCAGATCGCCCCCCACTTGGTTCGCCCCGTGCCCTTCCTGTATCCACTGACGCGCAGGTTCTGGGAACGTCCCTACGTCGGTGCGGGAATCATGCTTTACGACACGTTGGGCCTGACCTCCGGGCACAGCCGCGGCGTTCCCATGCACAAGCACCTCTTCAAGCGTGGCACCCTGCGCGCGGCTCCCAGCCTGAAGGATGACGCGTTCGTGGGGTCCATCCGCTACTACGACGCACAGGTGGACGATGCCCGCCTGGTGGTCAACGTGGTCAGGACCGCTGCCCATTACGGCGCTCATGCGGCCAACCGGCTTCGGGTGGTGGACTTCCTTCGCGAGGGTGAACGCGTGGTGGGGGCAAAGCTTGAAAACCAGGAAGATGGCAGCGTTTTTGACGTTCGGGCCAAGCAAGTGGTCAATGCAACGGGAGTCTGGACGGACGAAACGCAGGCCATGGTTACGGATCGCGGCCAACTCAAAGTCCGCGCGTCCAAAGGCATCCACTTGGTGGTGCCGCGCGACCGCTTCCAATCAACAGTGGGCCTGATCCTCCGTACGGAAAAATCGGTGCTTTTTGTCATCCCCTGGGGCCGTCATTGGATCATCGGCACCACGGATACCGACTGGACGCTGGACAAGGCGCATCCGGCTGCCTCCAGCAAGGACATCGATTACGTCCTGGAGCACGTCAATAAGGTCCTCAAGCGTCCCCTGACCCGTGAGGACGTGGAAGGCGTCTACGCCGGCCTCCGGCCTTTGTTGGCCGGCGAGAACGACTCCACGGCCAAGCTCTCGCGCGAGCACGTGGTGGCACATCCCGTTCCCGGGCTTGTGGTGGTCGCCGGTGGAAAATACACCACTTACCGGGTCATGGCCAAGGACGCCGTGGACGAGGCCACCAGGGCCATGGACGAGCGAGTTCCCTCAAGCTGCACCGAGACCATTCCACTGCTGGGAGCGGAAGGTTTCAAGGCCGCCTGGAACCGGCGCGGGCGTTCTGCTGAAGAAGCCGGCGTCCACGTCGCCCGGGTTGAGCACCTGCTGAACCGTTTCGGGTCCATGACTCCCGAAGTGCTGGAGCTGATCTCCCAACGACCGGAACTGGGGGAGCCACTGCCGGGTGCCGATGATTACCTTGCCGCGGAAGTCGTCTACGCGACAACCCACGAGGGTGCCCGCCATGTCCATGACGTTTTGACGCGTCGAACCCGGATCTCGATCGAATCGTGGGACCGGGGTGTGGCAGCCCTCCCGGTAGTAGCTAAGCTGATGGGAGAAATCCTTGGCTGGAGCGAGAATCAGCGCGAGAGCGAGATCAAGCACTACCTGGCACGCGTGGAAGCTGAACGGCTCAGTCAGCAGCAGCCTGACGACGAATCGGCAGATGCCGCGCGCATGGGAGTGGATGACATCGTTCCCCTTCGCTGACCGGCTCAGGAAAATGCGGCCGGAAGGCCACACTGGAGGGAACACGACTTGGCTGAACCACTTGACCGGTATGACGCGGAACTGACCACCCCGGACACCGTCATCCTTGAACTCGTCGCAGAGGACAAGATCGACGCCGCTGCCCAACTGGCCCATAAGCTCCACGCTGCCGGCAGGATCAGCAACCTTGAAGGCTTCCTGGAGCAGGTGCACTCACGGGAGCACCAGCTGGCCACAGGACTTCCCGGCGGCATCGGCCTTCCGCATGCGCGCAGCGAGTTCGTGGACAGGATTTCCATCGCGGTAGGTGTGACCAAGTTCGGCCACGCCTTGGATTTCGGAGCAACCGACGGCCCCGCGACGTTGATCCTCCTCATCGCCACGCCTGCCAGTTCCTTTTCCGACCACCTCGAGGTTCTGGCCACCTTGGCGCGTTCGTTGTCCAAGGAGTCCTTCCGCGAGTCCCTCCGGCGGGCGCACGATCCCGAGGTCATCTCCGAACTCATCAACTCCAGCCTGGTGTTCTTCGACCACTAAAGATTGGGGCAGGCCCTTTCGTGTCGACTTCGTCGCCACGTAGGGACCCGGCTGCCCCACTCCGGGCCGTTTCGTTGTTCTACAGCCGGACGAAGTACGGTTAAGGGGTGTTGAAAACCGCGTTGAAACCCCGCTGGATCGCAGGACTGGTCTTTGCGCTTCTGTTATCCGGGGTGTTTGTGCTGCTCAGCCAGTGGCAGCTCAGCCGGTCCGCCCAGCACGAACCTCCGGCGCCGTCGAGCATCGAAGAAGTCAAACCGCTGGTGGACGTCCTCAAACCCGGCCAGTTCTTCCCCGGTTCCGTCTCGGACCAGATGGTCACGGCCACCGGATCCTACGATCCCGCCAAGCAGGTTCTTGTAGAGGGTCGCCTCTACAACAACCAAAAGGGCTTCTGGATCGTCTCGGCCTTTGCGGTCAACAACGCTCCCACGCTGAGCGGCGTTGCAGCCTCGCCCCAAACGTGGATCCCCGTGGCGCGCGGCTGGGTGGCAGATGCCGCCCAAGCCGGCCCGCCGCCGTCGGGCACCATCACTTTGACTGGTCGCCTTATTCCTTCTGAAGCGCCCGTACCAAACGTCGACGCCGGTCCGGGCCGTGCGTCCGCTGTGTCTGCCGCGGAGCTCATCAACACGTGGGAAGTGTCCAGCTACCCCGGATTTATCGCTGCGACATCGGAAGTCTCCGGCGGCGTGACCATTCCCCTGGGCGATAGCGTCAAGGCCCTCAACATCCCGCCCCAGCCGCCTGCAGAGCAGGTCAACTGGCTGAACCTCTTCTACGCAGTTGAATGGGTTGTCTTCGCCGGGTTCTCGATCTTCATCTGGTGGCGTCTGGTCAAGGATGACTACCGACGCGACCTCGAGGAGGACGAGGACGAGTATGAAGACGGCGACGACGATGACGCGGAGCCTGCCAAACCCGTGGATGCTACAGAAACTACAAGCCCAGAGCCAGAACAAAAGGTGCAGCAATGATTGAGCCAAAACCGGCCATCCAGCCCGAGCAATCCGGACCCAAGCCCAAGAAGCGTCGGTTCGGCGGAACGGAAGCCCAGATCCGTTCGGCGTTGAATTTTTACAAAGTCATGGCGTACCTGACCGGCGCCATGCTGCTCCTGCTGTGCGCGGAACTGATCGCCCGCTATGGGTTTGGAGTTTCGCTGTTTGCCGGCGGCACGAACGCTGTCACTGGCCAGCCCTTCGGCTTCGGCTTCGCGGAATCCGAACCCAAAGGCGTGATCGGCGGGTTCAACATCTCCACGTCGGTGCTGATCGTGCACGGTTGGATGTACGTGGTGTACCTGGTATCCAACTTCCGCCTGTGGTCGCTCATGCGCTGGCCGTTCTCCAAGATGGTCCTCCTGGCACTGGGTGGCGTCGTTCCGTTGCTGTCCTTCATCGTGGAGAAGAAATTCCACGCGCAGGTGGAGGCCGAACTGGCAGCCAACCCGCAGGCTTCCAAGCGCTACTAGCACTGCCCACTGCTTCCCGTTGCGGGCTGCGCGACGGGAAGCACTGTGAGATGCCTAACGACGGGGCCCGTTTTGGCCTCCGGCCGCCCTCGTCAACGTGCGCCGGGGCGGCCCGGCAAAGTAGTCTTGTCTGGTGACTACTCCCACCGCACCCCAAACTTCCCAGAAGCCGGTGCTGGTTGTTGACTACGGTGCCCAGTACGCGCAGCTGATTGCCCGCCGCGTCCGCGAAGCGAATGTGTATTCGGAAATTGTTCCGCATACCTTCACCACCGAGCAGCTTCTGGCCAAGGACCCCGCAGCCATCATCCTCTCCGGAGGACCCTCCAGCGTGTACGCAGAGGGAGCCCCGAGCGTCGGTGCTGATCTCTTTGAAGCCGGGGTGCCTGTTTTTGGCATTTGCTATGGCTTCCAGGCGATGGCCAATGCGTTGGGTGGAAAGGTGGCCCAGACGGGTCTCCGGGAGTACGGCGCCACTGAAGCGCTCGTTGTCGGCGATGCCCGGTCCATCCTGGACGGCGTCCCCTCCTCCCAGAACACCTGGATGAGCCACGGCGACTCCGTTCAAGAGGCCCCCGAGGGTTTTGACGTCCTCGCCTCAACGGCCGGTGCGCCGGTGGCTGCTTTTGCCAACGAAGACAAGCGCCTCTACGGCGTCCAGTGGCACCCCGAGGTCAAGCATTCCGTCCACGGCCAGCACGTCCTTGAGAACTTCTTGTTCAAGGGTGCGGGCCTGAGCCCCAACTGGACTACGGGCAACATCCTCGAAGAGCAGGTGGACCGGATCCGCCAGCAGATCGGGGACTCCAAAGTCATCTGTGGCCTTTCCGGCGGCGTTGACTCAGCTGTAGCTGCGGCTTTGGTCCAGCGCGCCGTTGGCGACCAGTTGACCTGTGTCTTCGTTGACCACGGCCTCCTGCGTGAAGGCGAAGCCGAACAGGTTGAGCGCGACTTCGTGGCAGCCACCGGCGTCAACCTCTACGTCGCCAATGAGCAGGAACGCTTCCAGTCGGCACTGGCCGGCGTCAGCGATCCCGAAACCAAGCGCAAGATCATTGGCCGCGAATTCATTCGTGCCTTCGAAGAAGCGGAGCGGGCCATCATCGCCCAGGCTGCTGCCGAAGGCGAGAAGATCAAATTCCTGGTTCAGGGCACCTTGTACCCGGACGTCGTCGAATCAGGCGGCGGTGAAGGTGCTGCCAACATCAAGAGCCACCACAACGTGGGTGGGCTTCCCGAGGACCTGCAGTTTGAGCTGGTTGAGCCGCTGCGGGCCCTGTTCAAGGACGAGGTCCGTGCTGTCGGTGCCCAGCTGGGGCTGCCGCAGGAAATCGTCGGCCGCCAGCCGTTCCCGGGCCCCGGCCTGGGAATCCGGATCGTGGGCGAAGTGACCAAGGAACGCCTGGACCTGCTGCGCAAGGCCGACGCCATTGCCCGTGCGGAGCTCACGGCCGCCGGGTTGGACAACGACGTCTGGCAGATGCCGGTAGTCCTCTTGGCCGATGTCCGCAGCGTTGGTGTCCAGGGTGATGGCCGTACTTATGGCCACCCGATCGTGCTGCGTCCGGTATCTTCTGAAGACGCCATGACGGCGGACTGGTCGAGGCTGCCCTACGACCTCCTTGCGCGGATCTCCAACCGCATTACCAACGAGGTCGACGGCGTAAACCGTGTGGTGCTGGATGTCACCAGCAAGCCACCGGGAACCATCGAGTGGGAATAGCATTTTGAGTGGCCGGCTTCCTGAGGGAGGCCGGCCACTGTGCTTGAACCCTCGGGGTGCCGTTGCCTGCGAAATCGGCAGGCACCTGTGAAATGACGGCGAATTTCGCGTCGGAACAGCGTTGCGGAGCGGACTGCCAAGGTATTCCCGCTACCCTCGAAGGTATGCCGGTATGGTCCAAGGCGTCTAAAGCTAGTACAGAAAAGAAGGCAGAAGTTGTGTCATTAGGTCAAGGCCAGGAAGAGGGCTCCGAAGAGCTCCGCAAATGGCTGTCTGGTCTTAAACCCGTCACCGGGGCGGACACGATGCTGCGTTTCGTCAAGACGCCCGAAGGCGCCATCGATCTGAGCAACGCGCACCCCTCGGGGCTCGCGCAGTTGCTGGCAGGTCGCAGAACACGCTTGTCTACGTTGATCCGCGACAGGCAACAATACTTGGTGGCGGCCCGTGCTGCCCGCAACATCAGGTCCAAGATCTTTGAGCTGAGCAACGATCGCGGCATCGAGGCCGGATATTTGTCCGCAGGCACAGTGGTGTGGACCTCTGCTGTGGGTGGAAAGCCGCAGCGTGTTTCGGCGCCGGTGATGCTCGCTTCCATCATCCTGACCATCAGGCCGGGCGAAGACGACTTTGAACTTCAGCTCACCGAGCAGGCACGCATGAACCCTGCCCTGGTGCGCCACCTCAAGTCAGTCCACGGCATCGTCTTTGACGTCAACGCAGTAGCGCGCATGGCCTACAACACGGCACGGTTCGATCCCCAGCCGGTGCTGGACCGCTTGGCTACGCTCGTCCAGCCGATCCACGGCGCCGAGGTGGAATTCAACTTGTTGGTCACCACCCTGGCTGACCTTTCGGGAAACCTCGATGATCCCTGGATCAACACGAACAACCCCACCGTAGCGGCGCTTGCTGAGGCGGCAAACGGTGGTGACGTTGAGCCTGAGCCCATCAAGGCTGGCCGATTCCCAAGCCTTGACCTTCGTGATCCGGCAGATGAACTCCTCCTGCTGGACGCTGACACCGACCAGCAGTACGTGGTGGATGCCGTCCGTGCCGGAGATTCCCTGGTTGTCAGCACCCCGCCGGGAAGCGGACAGACCCAAACGGCCATCAATGCGATCGGTGCGCTGGTCAGCGAAGGAAAATCCGTGCTGGTGGTAGGCGACAGGCAGTCCAGCCTGGGGGGCCTTTCCGCACACCTCGAATCGCTCGGCCTCGACTCCATGCTGTTCCGTCCGGGTAACGGGACCACGCCGCAGCAGCTCAAAGGCCAGTTGGTCCGCGCCATCATGCGCAATGAAAAAGCGCTTGAGCCACAACTGGGCAACTTGCATCAGACGCTGACAGGACACCGCCACGCACTGATGGACCATGTTGCCTCGCTGCACAACGTCCGTGAACGGTGGGGTTGCTCGCCGTACCAGGCCATGCAGTCGCTGGCAGAGCTGACGTCCATCCACCCCGCGCCTTCCACCACGGTCCGCTTGAAGCGAAGCGTCCTGGACAACATCAAGGACCGGGAAGAGTTGGCAGGCCGCCTGCGCCGGGCCGCTGAGCTTGGCAGCTTCAGCCGGTCGTCCACCTCCAGCCCTTGGTATGGAGCGCGACTGGTGACGCGCAAGGAGACCGAGGAAGCCCAACAACTCGCCCGCCTGGCAGAGGAAAAGCTTCCCGTCCTGCGGGACCGGATGAAGCAGGTGTCCGATCACGCTGAAATCCGGCTGGGGGATACCTTCACTGAATGGGGCGCGCAGCTCGAACTGCTCATTGCCGTCCGGGAGAGCCTGGATAAGTTCACTCCCGACATCTTTGACCGGCCGGTGCACGACCTCATTTCAGCCACAGCCAGCTCCGCTTGGCGCCGTGAGCGCAACTTGGAGATGCCCTCCATGCAGCGCTCCCGCCTGCGCCGGGTAGCCAAGGAATATGTGCGGCCCGGAGTCCACATCGCCGACCTCCACAGCTCCCTGGTCCTGGTTCAGGAGCAGCGGGCCCTGTGGGCCGGATACGCCACCACCCAGCGCCACCCCGCCGTGCCTTCCGGGCTGGCAGATCTTGGCGCGCTGTACAGGGAGCTGGACGGCGAACTGCACCGCCTTGGTGCTGCCCTCAAGCACACCAGCGCTGGTGGCTCCCTGCACGGGGCGCCGTACTTGGAGCTGATGGAGCGGCTGGAACGGCTGGTTGCTGACACGGCCACACTGGAGACACTTCCCGAGCGCACCCTCCTGATCGAGGAAATGCGCGAGCACGGCCTCGGTGAACTGCTGTCCGATCTGGCTGCCCGCGAAGTTCCTGCTGGCTCCGTGGCCGCCGAATTGGATCTGGCATGGTGGCAATCCGCTTTGGAAGCCATGATCAGCGGCGATGACTACCTGGCGATGTCCGATGGCGACTCCCTGCGTCGCCTCGAAGCCGAATACCGGCTCGCGGACCAGGCCCACATCGCCAGTGGTGCCGCGCGTCTCCGGTGGCAGTTGGCACAGAAATGGCATAAGGGGCTGCTTGAGCACCCCAGGCAGGCGGAACTGCTGCGGGCCCTGCTGAAGGATGGCAGGGTCACGTTGCCGGCGCTGAGCGCCCAAGCGCCGGAGCTTGTGCCACTGCTGGTGCCCGTTTGGTCGGTCAGTCCCTACCTCCTGACCGGTGTTCTTCCGGCCGAGCAAAAGTTTGACGCCGTGGTGGTCATAGACGCCGAATCCACCTCGCTGCAGGCCGTACTTCCTGCCATCGCCCGGGCGAAGCAAGTGGTGGCCTTCGGTGATGCGAAGATTGCCCATGCACGTACGTTCAGCGTAGCTGTGGAACCACCGGTAGCCGGTGTTGCCAGCCACGAGACCGTCGACAGCGCCTTCAAAGCGCTGGCAAGGGTCCTGCCCACGTGGCAACTGAATTGGGTCTACCGCGCCGTGGACGAGGATTTGATCCTCCAGTTGAGCAAGAATTACTACGACGGCGGCCTGCGCCGCCTGCCTGACGGCAACTCTGTCACGGGTCTGGACCGTTCCATCCTGGTGGAGTACATCCCCGATGGCACCGGACTTCCGGGGGCAGACCATGAAGGTGTGGAGTCCGTCACCGCCGAGGTCAATCGCGTGGTGGACCTCGTGTTCGAACACGCCAGGCTGCGGCCCCGCACGTCCTTGGCGGTGGTGACTGCCAGCTTGCGCCATGCTGCCCGTATCGGCGAGGCCATCAGGCTCCAACTGCCCAACCATCCCTTGCTGTCCACGTTCTTCGGCGCCGGCCCCGAATCCTTCCGCGTGGTGGATCTTGAGCGAGCCCAAGGGCTGGTTCGTGACCACGTGATCTTCTCGCTTGGCTACGGCCGCACGCCACACGGCCGGGCACTTCATTCGTTCGGTCCGCTGTCCGCTGAGGGTGGCCGGAACAGGTTCGCCTTGGCCATGACCCGCGCACGGCGTTCCATGCATGTCCTGAGCTGCTTCCGTCCCGAGGACCTTGACCTCGATCGGTTGGCCCATGGTGCAGTTGACTTCTACGAACTGCTTGACCGTGAACTTTCGGGAAACAGCAACCTCGGTACGCCCGCGTCCCGCGCTGTTGCCAGTGAGCAGGCGCTCGGTGAGGATCCCTTGGTCGCTGACCTCGGAGAACGCCTGCGGGCCCGGGGCGCCCGGGTCTGGCATCTCTACGATGGCGTTCTGGATATCGCTGCTGCGGCAGACCCCGTCCACACTATTGGCCGGGAGGGCGCGGAAATTCCCACGCCGGTCGCGATCGAATCCGATGGCACAGAACGCTACCGTCGGATGAGCGTCCGGGAACGCAGCCGGTTGCGTCCGCAGCTGCTGGAGCGCATGGGATGGCGCTACATGTCCCTGTGGACCATTGAGGTGTTCACTGATCCTTCGTCCTGCGCAGATCGCATCGGCTCCTACCTTGGGCTGGAAAATCACATTCCGCGGTCGACGTCGCCTCAGCATGGCTTCCTGGACATGGACGTTGAACAATTGAGTGTGGACAAAGGGCAGCCAACATTCGCTCCGAGTCCGGCACGGCAGGCACCAGGACAGCATGACGAAGCTGCCGGTGATGCAGGCAGCGAAGCAGAGAACGGGAAAGAAGTACCACTGATGGAACAAGCAACCGGTCCGGAAGAAGGGCCTGAGACGGAATCCGCCGTGCCCGGCGCCGACACCGCTGAAGAGCCCCTGGATGCCAAGGACGCCGGAGCCAAACCAGGCGTGAGTGGCATTCTTCCCACCAAAGCCGCGGAAGACGATCCCCGGCGCTGGGGCGATGAGTCCGGTTACGACCATGAGCAGTGGCTCAAGGAGCAAAAGCCGCCGCACTGGGGCTGACCGGCCACCACCACCTGAACGGCCCATCACGGGTTGACCAGAACAAAGAAAAGCTTGCCTTGCGTTGACGCGCCGGCAAGCTTTTCTGCTTGTTGTGGATCCGCAGCAACCACCACTAATCCTTCGGTGTCGCTGGTGCCCAGCCATTCGCCTGTCTTGCCCCCGTGGGCTGAGGTCCAGAGCACGGGGACAGGACCGGCGAGTACCTGGCTTTGCCTGGATTCGTCATAGGAACCGGCGGCCGTGAGGACCACTGTGACCAACTGCCCGGGGGAGAGGAGCTGGATGGACGACGGGTCGGCCATTCGCAGGGGAACAGCTGCGGTACCCATGGGTGATCCTGTAAGAAGCCCGGGACCCAGGAGGCTGGACTCCGTGGGGATCTGCCCCCGGCTCAAGGGTGCGGCCAGCTGGCGGCCGGCGAGGGCCCCGCCATCAGAGAGCGCCCCGGTCATGGCGAGGTCCTGGGGCACTCCCACACGGGTGAAATCGGCTTCTGTGAGAGTGGTTCCCGTTGGCAGGTCACGGGCGGCCGCCATGACGCTGATTCGCAGTTCCGAGGCCGGGGTCAGCTGTTGGACGGCGATGCCGGCGGCCAGGCACAGCAGGAGGGCAACTGTGAGGCGGCGGTTCCGGGCGATCCAGGAGCCGATCTTTCGCCTTCTGCCCTGAGGGGAAGAATGGTCCAGCGGCCGGGGAAAGCTTGCGGCATTGTTGCGCCGTTGAGACGACCGCCCTCTGGCACCAGATGGAACCGGGGGCCAAGGACCGCCAGACGACGCTGAACGCCGGGCGCGGGCAAGAAGGGCGCTTCGAGACTGTTGTGGCATGCGGCCACGTTAGCCAGCCAGCCGGGCAGTCCAATAGCGGCCAGAGGCGCTATGTGGAAAAAGGGGGGAAGTTAGCTGGCTGCAGCGGCCGGCGCCGGGGTGGCTGCTGGAGCAGACGACGCGGCGGCAGGTGAAGCAGGCGCGGCTGAAACAGTGCTGCCCTTGGCATCACGGGAATCAGTCCGGTAGAAACCCGAGCCCTTGAAGACGACGCCGACGCTGTTGAACTTCTTGCGAAGGGAGCCCTTGCATTCGGGGCACTCCGTCAGGGAGCTGTCGGAGAAGGACTGGACGATGTCAAAGGCATGGTCACAGTCTTTGCAGGCGTATGCGTATGTGGGCACTGAGTTCCTCCTTCAGGACAAAGGTCAGGTCCTGTGCAGCAACGGCGGAGATTTCGCTTCGCATTAGCAGTCGCAGGGCCTGAGTGCCAATTCTATCATCCGTCCACAGTGCATGCGCCAGTGGATGTGCCCGACCTCACCAGCCCGTCCGATGCCCTCAGGCGGTATGCGTAGGGCCGCTGGTGACTGGAGTCCCGTCGGGATCTTCCGTCCCGCCCAGGCGGACCACGCCGGAGGGAGTCAGCACTTCCCGCACGGGGCGGTCGAAGGCTTCGGCGGGAATCGAACCTGAAGGCAACAGGTCGTCGTCGTACACCACCGCAATGGTGGGCGGCCGCTGGCCGGCATCGTCGAGCCCATGGAGGAGCCGGTCGTAGTAGCCGCCGCCCTGCCCGATCCGGTTGCCATCCATGTCCACCGCTGTGGCGGGCATGAAGATCCCCGCGGCGCCGGCCACCACCTGGCTTTCAAGCCGTTCGCCCTCGGGTTCGTCGATAGGGGCATATGAGGAGCGGACAAAAACTGTCGAGGGGGTCCAATAGACCCAACTCAGCTGCCGGCCGGGCTCGCACACGGGAAGGAGGATCCTGTGCCCGGCCTCGTGCAGGGAATGGATGAGCGGCATGGTGGGTGGCTCAAAGGCGACACCTACATAGACGGCAAAAGCGGCCGGGGGGTCGGAGGAAGCGGCAGCCGCCCATGACGTTCCATGCTGCGCGATCGACGCGCCGGCAGCGGCGATCTGCTCGGGGGAGAGAGCGCGCCTTTGGAGGCGCCGGCTGCTGCGGATGTCTTCCTTCGATGCCATGGGTGTCCGATCGTGAGGTTCGTCTGATGCCGGTGCGGCGACAGAAGCTGCCGTCCGGTCCACAGAAATGTTGTCCCGGCGCGGCGAGGGTTTAGCCGATGATGTATTCCTTCCGTTACATTAGTCCGGTGACTCTCGATAACAATGCTGTCCGTAAGGCCGTCATCCCCGCAGCGGGTCTTGGTACCCGTTTCCTGCCTGCAACAAAGGCGATGCCGAAGGAAATGCTGCCCGTGGTTGACAAGCCAGCCATCCAGTATGTCGTCGAAGAAGCGGTCAAGGTTGGCCTGCACGACGTCCTGATGATTACGGGGCGCAGCAAGCGCGCCCTGGAGGATCATTTCGACCGTGTGCCGGCGCTGGAAGCGACGTTGGCCGAAAAGGGCGATACCGCCAAGCTTGAGGCCATCCAATCCGCCACCAACCTCGGTGACATCCACTACGTCCGCCAGGGCGACCCCAACGGCCTGGGCCACGCGGTCCTTCGTGCAAAGCAGCACGTTGGGCACGAACCTTTTGCCGTACTCCTCGGCGATGACCTGATCGACGCCCGCGATAACCTCCTGAGCGACATGATCGCCGTTCAGCAGAAGACCGGCGGTTCCGTGGTTGCCCTGATCGAGGTGGAGCCCTCCAAGATCAGCGCCTATGGTTGCGCCGACGTCGAGGAGATCGGCGAGGACGGCTACGTCCGCATCAAGCAGCTCGTGGAAAAGCCTTCTCCCGAAGAGGCACCGTCCAACCTTGCCGTGATCGGCCGCTACGTGCTGCACCCGGCAGTGTTCGATGTTCTCGAGAAGACTGAGCCGGGCCGTGGCGGCGAGATCCAGTTGACCGACGCCCTTGAGGTGCTGGCAGCCGGCGAAGGTGAAGGCTACGGCGTGTATGGCGTTGTTTTCCGGGGCCGTCGCTACGACACCGGTGACAAACTCAGTTACCTCAAGGCCTGCATCGAGTTGGCCTGCGAACGCGAGGACCTCGGTCCTGAACTGCGTGAGTGGCTGCCGACTTTCACTGCCTCGCTTCCCAAGTAACCTCAGGATGTACGGCTCTGCGATCTGGCCGGTGACGCTGGAGAGCGGAGACCTGTTTCTTCGCCCTATCCGATACCGCGACAAGCGGGAGTGGTCTGACGTCCGTTCGCGGAACAGTGATTGGCTTGCTCCCTGGGAGGCGTCCAACCCGGCCCCGGGTGGTCGCCTGCCCAGTTATCGGCAGATGGTGGGCTCGCTGAACAACCAAGCCCGACAGTCCACGGCATTGCCATTCCTCATTGTCGAGCGCACCCCTGGATTCAGAGACCCGCTCATCGTGGGCCAATTGACTGTTTCTTCCATCATTTGGGGATCGGCCATGATGGCCACACTGGGATACTGGGTCGATAAGGACCGGGCAGGGCACGGTATTGCTCCGACGGCGGTTGCCATGGCAACGGACCACTGCTTCAAGGTGTTGGGCCTTCATCGCATGGAGATCAACATCAGGCCCGAAAACACCCCCAGTCTGAGGGTCGTGGAGAAGCTTGGATTCCGTGATGAGGGGTATCGGGAACGGTACCTGCACATCAACGGCGAATGGGCTGACCACCGGTCCTTTGCCCTGACATCGGATGAGGTCCCAGAGGGCCTGCTGCGTCGGTGGCTCAGGGGATAAACGGGCAGGTCATGGGGCATTTTGTCCGTATATCCAGTCATTTGCGGACTCGACGACGACACACCGGCCGCAATGCCGCCGCCCCCGGTGATTTGCTTCTACGGTTTTGAATGTGGACTTCCCTCTCAGCAGCTCAGTGATACTCGTAGTCACTGTTGCGCTGTGGATGGTCTGGGTGGCGCCCTACGTTCTCCGGAACAGGCGTCAACAAGTCCAAACGGCCGCTGTTCCAGCAGCGGCAATCGACGACGAACCAGACGAACCGCAGGCAGGGGTGGTACTGACTTTGGCACCTCAGCAGGAGAAACCGATGGAGACCATGCACAGCAAAGCACCGGCGTCGCCCCAGGAATCCCACGTGGCTGAGCCGTCCCAGCGGAAAGCGCCCACCACTCCGTTCACCATCCGCTATGCCCGGCTCACTTTGGCCCTGGCAGGCCTTGCCTTGCTGGTGACAGCGGCCATTTCGGGCATCTTTCTCATCTTTGGTTCCGGGTCAATCTGGATGCCGCTGGTGTCCTTCATCGGTGCGGTGTTCGCCGTCGTAACGTTGCGGAAGCTCGCTCTCAGGGATCTTCGCGAACGCCGGGCACGCCGTGCGGCACAGGCAGCCCCCATCCCGACGCCAGCACGTTACTTGCCGAAGGAACCGGCAGTGGAAGCGAAGGAAACCACGGTTTTCGACGCCGAAGCCACCAGCCGTGAAGCTGCGCGCCTATCCGCTGTTGAGCTTCGCCAGGCTGCTTTGGCGGTTGCCGTTGCCGCAGGGGATACATCGGCGCAAGCATCCCAAGACTCCAAAGGTTCAAGCTGGGAGCCTGTCGCAGTTCCCAAGCCCACATATGTTGAAGCCGCTAAAGCTTCAAGGCCGGCCCCTGAACCGCTGGACCTCCCTGAGGCTCCCAAACCGGTGGGCAAGCCCGTCCTGAAGCAAGGTGCTGAGCAGGCCGAGGCCACTGCTGCGGTCTCCGCTAAGGGGCAGAGCGCGCTCAGCAACCTGGACGACGTACTGCAGCGCCGCCGCGCCTAGACACGCATGGCCAGTATCTGCGTCGCGGGCGGTACCGGCCAGGTAGGTCGCGAGGTTGTCCGGCTTGCTCTGGATGCGGGTCATACGGTGACCTCTTTGTCACGCCACGCGCCGCCTCCCGGCTCGGAGAAGCACCACGACGGCGCCACCTACGTAGCGGGCGACGTCACCACGGGAGAAGGGCTGGCGGCCTCACTGGAGGGCGCCGACGTCGTGATTGACTGCCTTGAAGGTCAGTTCGGCAAAGCCCAACGAAAATTCGCCGACGGCGGTGCCCGGCTTCTTGCCTCTGCTCACAGTGCGGGGGTGGGCAGGGCGGTGGCATTGTCCATCATCAACTGCGATCTGAGCACGTACTCGTATTACGTCTCGAAGGCCGGGAAAGAGCGGAAGTACTCTGCTTCTCCTCTGGAGACCGTGGTGGTTCGCGCAACACAGTTTCACGGCCTGGTAGCAATGATCTTCGCTGCCGGGGCCAAGGTGCGCCTCATTCCCGTCTTCAAGCGCGCAAAATTCCAGACCATTTCGCCGGTTGACGTTGCAGGGGCACTGCTGGAGGCTGCCCTGGAAAGCACCGGCCCTGAACGTCATCGCCTGCGCACGGTGGGCGGTCCGGAAGTGCTCACCATGCGGCAGATGGCGGAGTCGTGGCAGGCCGTTACCGGCGCGCGGGGCAAGATAGTGGAGGTGCCGTTGCCCGGCGCGATGGGTGCCTTCCTGCGATCCGGCAACAACCTGATCCCGGGGCAAAAGGATGGGGTGGAGACGTTCGTGTCGTGGTTGGAAAAGCGCCGGGAAAGTTTGTAGCCTAGGGACACTGGCCGGACGGTTACGGATTGGTCCAGGGGCTATAGCTCAGTTGGTAGAGCGCTTCGTTCGCATCGAAGAGGTCAGGAGTTCGAATCTCCTTAGCTCCACATTTGGTGGTGTTTCTTGTCCTGGCCGCTGTGACGAATAAGCGCTTTCGCAGCACTTTGTTTGTTAGGGCTCGGGCATTCCCTGCTGACACTAAACCCTACAACTGTAGGGTTTAGTGTCAGCAGTACAAGAAGGAAATGACTGTCGCGGAGGTCGGGGACAGGCTCGGCATTACTCGCGCCTCAGTTCATGACCTGCTCGGCTCTGGCCAGTTGATGGCCATTGGCCGCGCTGGCCGCTTGTTACTCATCGATCGATCGTCGGTCGAGCGCCTGGCCATGGCCGGCACCAGACGTGGCCGCGCGTGGACGGCCAAGACGGCCTGGGCTGCAATGGCGCTGCTCTCTGGTCAGAACCCCACTTGGATCAGCGCGTCGGAGAAGTCCCGGTTGAAGAGTCGACTGCGGGAGCTGGACGCCGACGCCGTTCGTGTTCTCGCCCGGAACAAGGACAATACCCACCGCTACAGGGCGACTCCGGACGGGCTGGCCGCACTCAAGGACCACCTGATCCCAAGTGGTGCCTCGGCAATGCGTGAGGAATCCATTGCAGGCACGTTCGGGATGGCCGGCGGGAGCGGGACTGCCGAAGGCTATGTCATGAGCGGCGACGTATCTGCCCTCGCGGACGCGTTCGGCCTGGTTGAAGATCCCGACGGCAACGCCATCATTCATGAAGTCGCTTTGGATGAAACCCTTCGTCGACGGCCGGGCGCCGCTGGCAGCGATCGCGGTGGACCTCATGGACTCACTGGCAACCCGCGAACGCAGCGCCGGAAAACGCGTCATCAACGAACTGCTCCATGCCTGAAGCTGAACTGGACGCCGCCGCCGAAACGGCCCATGACCGCGGGACGTGGGACGTGCCCGTACCTCCGGGAGGCTGGGGAACTCCATGGCCACAATGCGTGGAACTGGCCCGGGCGCTGCCGTCCAGCCAATGGACGTTGGTCGGTGGGCTTATGGTGCAGTTACACGCTGCGGCCGCTGGTCTTGCCGTCTCCCGGCCAACAGCGGATGTCGCCATCGTGCTGCAGATCGAGACCGGCGCGGCGACGACGGCTACAGTCAGTGCGGTACTGAGCGGGCTCGGGTACACCTTGGAGAAATCCATCTCTCATAACGCCCCAGCCCACGGTTTCCTCCGCGGCGAGCAGCAGATCGACGTGATGGTGGCTGACCACTTGGCCCCGGCGAAGATCCCGACGCTCGGCGGTAGGAAACCATTCCAGGTATCTGGCGGCACGCAGGCGCTGCAGCGAACTCTGAACTGCCGGATGACCGTCGACGACGAAGCCGACCCAGTACTGTCAAATAACTATGGTCAGAAAAGCCCGGCCATTGTTATTTGACGCAAGGGCCAAGCGCGGACTATCTGCCCTGCGCTGCCACCAGTTGATGAAAGTATGTGGTCAAGGCATACCGACCGTTGTCACTCAGGGGCTCTCGCGGCCAGAAGGCGCTGATGGCATCTAACCTGCGAACTCAAAGTCGATGGTGATTTTGGGATCGATGCTTGCGATGATTCCGGAGTAGAACTCCCTGGTCTGTTCCTGAAGTGCTGGAACGTTCTGGGCGATGTACTTCTGCTTGTTCTCGTCACTTAGGATGTTGTTGATCATGCGAGTCTGAACGGCTGGCGGTGTCAGCCAGCTGAGCGCGTTGCTGCTCTCTAAGGGATCCTCAAATACGGGATCTTGGAAGCCTATGCCAATGAATTCGGGGACAGTCACCCGGTACGACTCTGGGCCGGTGGGTTCGATCTTCACCTGTGACCCATCAATGCCTAATTTTGCGTCGAACTTGTACTGGAGCAAAGTTGTTTTCTCGCTCGCGGGTACGGCCACTCCAAAAATCTCTCCATTGCTTTCGTGCCTCGCGACACCCTCGATGTGAAGGGTGAGCAATGCGATCTCTTGCACACGCGTGACGGCCTGAACCACCTGCGAATCGCGTTCGTTCGAGCTGCTGGAAAACAGTGAATTGAGAGCGAGAGCGTTGAGCCCACCGAATGCGAAAGAGGCGCCTGTTGCCGAGACAATAATCGCGGCGAGCAGTAGGACAGGCCAAAGCAGAACTCTTGCTTTGAAAAAGTTCTTGATTGCCTTGAAGAAATACATGTCGATTCAGTCTCCAGTTTCGTGCGACGTCGAAACGCCCACGGAATTCAGCGATGGGGAACGGCTAAAGAGGTCGCCGTATCAAGTCACCTCGAACCATATACGCCAGCGGGATCTGCCCTATCATGGCGCCCCCTCGGCTCCTGAAATATGAAGCATCGCGCCGAAGCGCATAGCAGGGAGTCACAGGTGATTCGTCGCCGTAGTCCGGGGTAAACCCCGTGAGCAATCGCTGAGATGTGTTCTCCTCGGGAAGAGGTCAGGAGTTCGAATCTCCTTAGCTCCACATTTGGCCCCTGGCTATCGGGCCCGGCAAGTAGTGGATCCTTCAAGCACAAGCAAAAGACGAGTACCAACTACTCGTGTGCCTGAACCAGGGATCATCTTTACTGAACCCAGCGGATCCCACGCAACGGCCAATGATCCCCCTCGTTCGCCGGAGCTGCCCCAAGGTTCCGCGGCTGGGGCCGGACGGCATCACCCAGAAGTGCTGTCCGGCCCTGCGCTAAAGGTCCTTTCCGCGGCGCCGTGGCATCGGCGAGGATGGTGATCATCGCCCGTCCCGCGACGAAGGAACTGTCTCGATGAGCAAACACCTCATCTCCTTTCCGTCTTCTTCCGGAGCAGCCCCGCCTCGAGCCCGTCGTTGTTCCGGAACCGCGTGGGGGTATATCGTTAACTATCGTTTAGTATCGTTCGCGATTGATTGAGGTGAGCTTGATGCACAATTCATTCCCTGCAAACGGATTCATGGGCAACAACCTGGACGGCATGTGGCAAGCCGTTGAGGAGTTCCGTTCCCGGTTCGAAAAACGTTCCGGAACCCGAGCGGGCCGCGGTGAGCTGCGATCGGCGATTCTTGCCCTGCTGGCCGAGCGTCCCATGCACGGCTACCAGATCATCCATGAAATCGAACAGCGCAGCGGAGGAAGCTGGAAGCCGAGCGCCGGCTCCGTCTATCCCACCCTGCAGCTGTTGGCAGACGAAGGTTTCGTCAGCGCGGAAGAATCCAACGGGCGCAAGATCTACTCCCTGACCGAAGCAGGCCGTGAGGATGTGGCTGGTTCTGAAACGTCCGCGCCATGGGACTCCCTGGGAACGTCGTCGAGCCCGGGGTTCGCTGCACTGCCCAAGGCAGGTGTGGACCTGGCTCAGGCTGCGGCGCAGGTCGGCCGCACCGGAACACCCAAGCAAGTGCAGGAGGCTGTGACAGTGCTTGAGGACGCCCGCCGTCGCCTCTACTCGATCCTCGCCCAGGACTGAAGGGGTGACGTCGATTCGACGTGAGCGGGCTGATTCCCTGAGGGGAGCCGGGGACCCCCGTGCCCGTTATCGTCGAATCCTGCGATTCGCCGCATGGCACTTGGCGGTGACCTGGTGGTTTGAGCTGTTCCTGCCCAGAGTGGGCCTGCGCAGGCTGACAGAACGGAACCGCGCCAACAGAATGCGGCGCTTCGCCCGGCGGTTTCATGG
The DNA here is from genome assembly GCF_052113445.1 of Paenarthrobacter sp. YAF11_1. Classification (NCBI taxonomy): domain Bacteria; kingdom Bacillati; phylum Actinomycetota; class Actinomycetes; order Micrococcales; family Micrococcaceae; genus Paenarthrobacter; species Paenarthrobacter sp. YAF11_1. The sequence continues at coordinate 514,872 of NZ_JBFRDF010000001.1, read as the reverse complement.
CCTCGCGGTGGAGCTCGGCGGGCTCATGATCAAGGTGGGCCAGTTCATGTCGTCCAGGCTTGATGTGCTCCCGCCGGAAATTACCTCGGAGCTGGAGGGGTTGCAGGACGAAGTTCCGCCTGTCCCTTTTCCCGCCATCCGGGCGCTTGCCGAGGCCGAACTTGGTGCTCCCTTGGAGGCAGTGTTTGCTTCGGTCGAGGAGACTCCCATCGCGGCGGCTTCACTGGGACAAGCGCATCGGGCAAAACTCCTCTCCGGTAACGCCGAGGACACAGGGCTCAGCAGCGTGGTGTTCAAGGTGCAGCGGCCCGGCATCGCCGAAATAGTAGACGTCGACGTCGCTGCCTTGCGGAAAGTGGGAGGCTGGCTCAGCCGCATCCGCCTGGTTTCGAATCGTGCGGACGTCCCTGCGCTGATCAAGGAATTCGCGCAGACCAGCCTCGAGGAAATCGACTACTTGAATGAAGCGGCCAATTCAGAGCGGTTTGCTGCTGACTTCGCCGCTGACGCCCGGGTGACCGTTCCAGCGGTGGTTTGGGAGCGGACCACCCGCCGTGTGCTCACCCTCGAAGATGTCACGGCCATCAAGATTACGGACGCGGATTCGCTTCGCCTGGCCGGCATAGACCCGGCCGAGGTGGCACCGGTCTTCGCCTCGGTGATGTTTGACCAGTTGTTCACCAACGGTTTCTTCCACGCCGATCCCCACCCCGGCAATATCTTCGTTACACCGGTCAATGATCCCTCCAGTGAACATCCGTGGAAACTGACGTTCATTGACTTCGGCATGATGGGCGAGGTTCCGGTGAAGACGCGCAGCGGCCTCCGGAAGCTCCTGATTGCCGCTGCCTCTCGTGACGGCAAGGGACTGGTGACCGCAATCAGCGATGTAGGGGTGCTGATGCAGTCGGCCGATACCGCGGAGCTTGAGCGGGCAATGACGCAGCTCTTTGCGCGTTTCGGTGGCATGGGCTTCGCCGAGCTTCGCGATGTCGACCCACGGGAGTTCCGTGAATTCGGCACTGAATTCGGCAGCGTGATCCGCTCTCTGCCCTTCCAACTGCCCGAGAATTTCCTGCTCATTATCAGGGCCATGTCCCTGACGTCGGGTGTGTGCAGTTCTCTGGATGCCCGCTTCAACCTGTGGGACTCGGTGGAACCATATGCGGCGCAACTTCTGCGTGACGAGCGCGACAACCTGATCAACGATGTCGCGTCCCAGACTGTCGAAGCCGCCGCCATCGCCCTTCGCCTGCCCAAGAGGCTGGACGGGCTGGTCTCGAAACTGGAAGAAGGATCCCTCCAAGTGGGCAACCGGCGCCTGGAGCGGCAGATGGCGAGTCTCATCCTCACAGCGCGACGGGCAGTGGCGGCGCTGATTTTCGCCGCACTGCTGATCGCCGGAGCCGTTTTGCGGACGGATGATCCCGGACTTGGCAATGTACTGATGATCGGCTCAGCGGTCCCGTTGCTCTATGGCCTGTGGTCGGGGCGGCGTCAGTCCTGAGAACAACCGCCGGCTCCGGCTACCGCCGTAGACTTTCCTTGTGACAGAGACTCCCGCTCCGCGTTCCGAGGCCTCCACCAGTGCGGCCGGCCCCATTCTGGTTGGCGTCATGCCGGGGCAGCACCCAGTAGTCCTCGAACAAGCAGCGACTGTGGCGGCCAGTGCCGGGCTGCCTCTGGTGTGCGCCTACGCAGACGTCACGGTGTATCCGGTGGACGGCAGCACGGCAGGGCCGGCAGCGCCGATCGATCCGGACGGCATTGATGCGGATCTTCACACGATCCCCGAATCGCTGGCGCAAACCCTTCATGACCACTTGGACGGCAACGGCGTTGAATGGTCTCTGGTCCATCTGGCCGGGGAACCCGCCCGCGCTTTGGCCCGTGAGGCTGAGGACATTGGAGCGTCCATGATCGTGGTGGGTACCCGGGAGCACAAACTGGCTGCCGCCTTGAAGGAACTGACGGCAGGCTCGGTGGCGCGCCACCTGTTCCACCGCCAGGTCCGGCCGGTGCTCGTTGTTCCCGTCAATCCCAGGGTCCCCATTGACGATGACGACGACTGAGGCCAAAAACCCCGTTCACCTCCATTGGGGTTTCATTGCGATCGTGGCAGCCGGCGGGGTGTTCGGGGCACTCGCACGGTACGGTCTGGGGCTGGTCATCCCTGCGCCCGGAGCGTGGCCGCTTCCCACCCTGGTCATCAACCTTTCGGGTGCCTTGGCGTTGGGCGCGCTGTTGGAGGGACTTTCACGCGGGGGGCCCGACGTCGGCAATCGCCGGGTCCTGCGGCTCGCCTTGGGCACGGGGTTCCTGGGCGCCTACACCACCTACAGCACACTGGCCTTGGACGCGGTGCATCTGTTTACCGCTGGAGCGGCCACAGCCGCTGCGGGGTACCTCGCTGCGAGCTTACTGGGTGGGGCCGCCGCTACCACCGCGGGAATCTGGCTGGGTGCCTGGCATCACCGGCGCGCAACCGGACGACGCTCGTGACAGTCATCCTTCTTGCTCTGGCCGGTGGGGTGGGTGCGGCAGTGCGGTTTGTGGTGGACGGGTTCGTCCGGGCGCGGCTCAGGACTGCCTTCCCATGGGGGACCGTCACCATCAACGTCTCCGGCTCACTGTTACTGGGTTTCCTGGCAGGCCTGATCATGCGCGGCCAGGCACCGGAGTCCTTGATGCTCATCCTCGGTACCGGATTCCTGGGCGGCTACACCACCTTCAGCACCGCAAGCCTTGAGACCATCCGGCTCGTTCAAAGCGGGCGTACAGCATTGGCAGTCATCAATGGGTTGGGGACCATGGCCGTGAGCGTCATGGCGGCTGCTGCGGGTGTGTGGATCAGTCTCCTGCTGCCCTGAGCAGTGGCGAATCTCACCACCGGAACTGGCATTCTCCGCCTGTAGGATCGAGCCATGGCTAAGAAGACTTTCAATGAGCTGTTGTCCGCCCAGGTTGCGAATGAGTTTGCGGCCTCCCAGCAATACATCGCAGTAGCTGTGTACTTTGATGGCGAAGACTTGCCGCAGCTCGCCCGGCACTTCTACCGCCAATCCCTCGAGGAGCGCAACCACGCCATGATGATGGTCCAGTACATGCTGGACCGCAATGTGCACGTGGAGATCCCGGGCATCGCCCCTGTTCGCAACAACTTTTCCAACGCCAAGGAACCCATCGCGTTGGCCCTGGAGCAGGAAAAGGAAGTCACCCGCAACATCGAAGAGATGTTCCGTGTTGCCCGCGCCGAGGGAGATGCCTTGGGCGAGCAGTTCATGCTGTGGTTCCTGAAGGAGCAGGTTGAGGAAGTTGCTTCCATGACCACGCTGCTCAACATCACGGAACGGGCCGAGAACCTCTTCGACATCGAGAACTACGTCGCCCGCGAAACGGTCGGCGACGGCGGAAACGATGCCAGCGCACCGTCCGCAGCTGGCGGCGTCATCTAGGGCCGGATCCACATCATTCCTGTGGCCGTCGGAAGCTTAGCTTCCGGCGGCCTCTTTACTGTGCAGAGCACTGTCCACGCCATCGTGGTGCTCCACCCGCCCCAAGAGGGACAAACGACTCGCTATCCGCGCCAAGTCCACGGGCAAAACCGGTGGAACCGGTGAAACGCTGCCGGATGCGTCGATGTCCCATTCCAATGGGCCCTCGCCGATCAGGAACAGCGTGATGTCCTGGTCGTGCAGGACGTCCACCACATTGCTGAACCGCTGCCATGAGGGCGCGGATGCCGAGTCCCTTACTGCAGGAGAGGGAACGTCGTCGATCACCCACGTTCCATAGGTCTCCGCCAACACCAGGAAGTCCGCTGTTGAGGTGAGCCCGCCGCAGAGCTCCTCGAAACCGACCCAGAGCACCTCGGGGTCGGAATTCCTGACCACCATCGGCTGGGTTGTCGGCTGCAAAACGCGGCCCTGGGATGGTGCCGGCCGGAAGAGGCCGAGGCGCCCCAGCTGTGCGGGCGTGCCGGGGGAGACGATTCGACCTGAGCGGAACGCAGCGAACCCCTCGGCAGGAGCAGTTCCAGCGGCCGGAAAACGGCGGAAATCCGTAGTGCCCTCGATCTCCACGATGTCCATCATCTCTTTGATCGCCTCGATGGTGGGCAGGAAATGCTCGTGCCAGAGGGGATTGGGCAGGAGGTCGTCCGGGGCGTAGTTCGATGTCACTACCAGGGGGATGCGGCGCTGCGCAGCAGATCGCAACAACCGGGCAATGAACATGCCATCGCCAACATCATGGACATGGAACTCGTCGAAAAACAGCACCTCGATGCCATCCAGCAACGCATCCACAGACTGCTGGATGGCAGTTCCGCTGCCGGCCTCGACGCCGTGGGTTCCCGCATGGAGCCTGCGGAAGAAGTCGTGGAAGTGGACACGACGTTTCCGCGCGTCAAGCCGCGCGCAGAAGCTGTCCATCAGCCACGTCTTGCCGCGGCCCACCGGCCCGTGGAAGTAGAGGCTGCGCGGCGTCTTGCGGGAAAGTGCACGACGACGGCCCGTCAGTTGGGCGCCGAAGGCCGCCAACCTCTCGGCTGCTTGCCGCTGACTGGGCTCAAGAGCAAAACCCGCCCGTCCGGCGTCGTGCTCCATACCCGCCAGCAAACCGCGGACAGCGTCCCGCGCAGAGCGGGGAACAGGCCTCGGGAGAGGCGTCACAGCCAGCCTTTGCGCTTGAAAATGAGGTACATGAGCAGGGCTGCACCGAACATCAGCCCCACCGCCAGGGGATAACCGAAGTCCCAATGCAGCTCAGGCATATGGTCGAAGTTCATCCCGTACACGCCTGCCACGAATGAGGGTGCAAAGAGGATGGCAGCCCAGGAGGAGATCTTCTTGACTTGCTCGTTCTGCGCGGCGCTGGCCTCGTTCTGGCGGTTTGCAGTCAGAGTGCCATCCAGGGTGAGCGCGTTCTGCAGGAGGTCCCTGAAGGAGTTCACCCTGGAGATGACGCGCTGAACGTGGTCCTCGACGTCGCGGAGGGAGCGCTGCAACTCAATGTCCACGCCATATTTTTCGAAACCCTTTTCCAACAGCGCCATCATGTTCGGGAGGGGCTGGATGGCCCGCTGGAACTGGATCACTTCACGGGCAAGCTCGTAGATGCGGCGCGACACGGCGCTGTCGCCGCTGAAGAGTTGGTCTTCGATTTCGTCGATGTCGTTCTCAAGACCCGCCACTACCGGCGCGTAGTCATCCACCACCTGGTCCAGGAGCGCGTAGAGCACCGCTTCAGGTCCGTGGCAGAGGAGGTCCGGACGTGTCTCCAGCCGGTGGCGGACCCGGGCCACCCCACCGGTTTCAGCGTGCCGGATGGTCACCACAAAGTTCGGTCCGGTGAAGATGTGCAGTTCGCCGAACTCCACCGTCTCGGTTTCATCAAGGTATCTGGCGGGGCGGAGGACAGTGAACAGGTTGTGGTCGTACCGCTCAAGCTTGGGCCGCTGATGTGCCGAAACGGCGTCCTCCACGGCGAGTTCGTGGAGACCGAATTCCTGGGCGACGGCGGCCATCTCGTCCTTCGTCGGCCGGTACAGGCCGATCCAGGCCATGCCGCCGTGTTCGGCCAGGGTCTCAAACGTTTGCTCAAGGCTGTGCGGTGTGGCTGTGCGGACACCGTCTACGTATACGGCGTTGTCAATGATGGTCACTGGGAGAACGCTACTGTATTGCTCCGATGATGGCGCCCGCAATGGTCATGGCAACGAGGTCGTGGCCCGAATCAATAACAGTTACAGCGGTGGGTCGGCCCGCGAAGCCATTGTGGATGACGTGGCCGCCGGCACGGATCACCAAGGCCAGGATCAAAGCGAAGAATCCGCCGGCCCAGAAAGTGTTGAGTTCCAGCGCGCTGATGAGGACAGCGAGGAGGATGCTGGTCAGGGCTGCTGCCACCATCATGGGAACCCAGATACCGGCGCCGCCCTCAATGTTTTTGAGGTCGTCTTCGGTCTTGTTGATCGCTTGCATCCACCGGCGTCCAAAGACGGCGGGCATGTACCAGACGAAACCGATGACCATGCTTGAAACGAAGGCCAGAAGTACAGCGAACCAGTTGATCTGGGAGATGTGTGAGAGCCAATCCATTCCTGAAATCCTAGTCTGTTCGGGCCTGTGACCCGGGGCTCTGGCTCTCCTGCCTTGGCCGTGTTGGTGTTGCAGACATCCTTTCGATGAGTGGTTCAGTCCGGTACGGGATGTGCGTATGCAGGGCCAGCACAGTTTCCGTCCGGATCACGCCTTTGGTGCGCAGGACAGATCGCAGCGCCGACTGCAGGTTGTGGGTGTCGGTTGCCACTACCCGGCACCACAGATCGCCGCGGCCAGAGATTTCGTGGACCTCCAGGACTTGGGGGATCAGGCGCAGCGCGCCTATGACGCCGTCGAGTTCGCGGTGGGTGACTTCAATCGTCACGAAAGCGACGACGTCGTACCCCACCTTTTCGAGATCTACCTCCCGTCCGGCGGCGTGCAGCACCCCGGACCGCAGAAGGCGCTTGACCCGGCTCTGGGCAGTGTTGCGCGCAATGCCCAAGGTGTCGCTCAACTCGGCGATCTGGATGCGGGGATCTTTGATGAGTTCCAGGAGGATCTTCAGGTCCATGGGGTCGAGGGTGTTCAAATGGTCACTCCAGCTCACTTGGCTCGTTCGAGTTTGAGTCTTTTGCTCAATTCTCAAACTATTGCAGCATGTTCAGATCAACTCTGCTGCATTCTGTTGCCACCAATACTTAGCCGGACTGCGCTTCCCACAAGGAACCAACCAGGCCGGCCACCGAGCCCGAAGGCATGGATATGACTGTCTTGAGCGAACTCCGCATGCGTCCGGTTACCGCCGACCGCTGGGGATGGGATGCCTCCACCACCGCCAGGCTGGTCTTGACCGGCGTCGTCATCTTTACGCTGCTGGTGGGTGCCAACCTGGCCACTCCGTTGTATCCCTTGCTGCAGGCCAAACTCGGTATGACATCGGTGGACGTGACAGTGGCTTTCTCCAGCTATGTCCTTGCACTGGTGGGTGTCCTCATGGTGGCAGGCCACTGGTCGGACCACATTGGGCGTCGGGCGGCGCTGGTGTTGGCTGTCCTGGTCGGTTTGGTGGGTGGTGTGATCTTCGCGAACGCGGACACGCTGGTTGCCTTGTCCTTGGGGAGGGCACTCCAGGGGGTGGCAGTGGGGCTGGCGACTGGAGCAAGTTCAGCGGCTTTGCGTGAACTGTTGCCCCAGCGCCCCGAGTGGGCCTCCCGATTCACTTTGCTCTCCTCGGCAGGTGGTGTTGCAGCGGGTCCCGCAATTGGTGGGCTCTTGTCGCTGTTGCCTGACCCCACGCGGACCCCGTACTACCTCCACTCGGCGGTGTTGCTCGCCGCGCTGGTTCCCTTGTGGCTTTTGAAAGCCAGGCCGGCGATTGCCCCGGCAGAAGGCCCGAAGCCGTTGAAGGTCCTTGCTCCCAGGAAGCCGTCCATCTCCCGGGACGCCCGCGGAGCATTCTGGATGGCCGCGGCCACCGGGTTCCTGAGCTTCGCAGTCTTCGGCTTCTGCCTGTCACTGGCCCCAGGGTACTTCGCCAGTGTGGTCCACGCAGACTCGCGGCCGCTGATCGGCTTGCTGGCAGGAGTCACCTTGGGCGCCTCGGCACTGAGCCAGCTTTTGGGTACCCGTGGCCGCTTTGTCGTCCCCGTGGCCTTGGCGGTCCTGGGCGTCTCGGTTGTTTTGGTGGGCGCTGCGGCCGCATGGTCAAGCCCGTGGTTGCTGGTGGCCGCGAGCATCACGGCAGGCATGGGTCAAGGCATAGCGTTCCGGCAGGTCTTCAATGAAGTTGCCGGAAAGGTTGAGGCTTCCCGCCACGCCCAGGTCATCAGTACCGTCTACGTCATCACGTACCTGGGAAGCGCCGTACCGGTGATCGGGCTGGGACTGGCTGTCTCGGCACTCGGGCTGCAGGCCGCCGTCGTGGGTTTCACGGCCCTGTGCGGCGTTGCGGCGCTGACGCTCGCGGCCATCTCACTGCGGAGCGCAGTGCGTTCCTGACCTGAGCCGCTCCTTCGTTTTATTCCGGCAGCGGCCCGCGGTTGCCCGGTATGTGCTGGAAGACCATGGTGGTTTCCGTGTGGCCTACCACCGGATCCGTGGCGAGGTTGTCCAGGAGCCAATTGCGGAGGTCGTCGGTATTGGCGACGGCGATGTGCAGCAAGTAGTCAACTGAACCGGTGGTGTGGAACGTGGAGATCACGGCCGGAAGCTTCGGAACGCGTGCCGTAAAACGGTCGATCTGATCGCGGTCGTGGGCGCGGAGACGGACGGCGATGAGGGCCTGGACGGAGCGGCCGATGGCCGGCAGGCTCAACACTGCCTCAAAGCCTTCGATGATTCCGCGTTCGGAAAGTGCCCTGGTCCGCATGAGGGCCGTGGAGGGGGCGATCCCCACAAGCTCCGCCAATTGCTTGTTGGAGATCCTGGCATCATCCACCAACGCTGCGAGGATTCGTTCATCGATCGCGTCCAGCGGCTCAGCGCTGCCCGCGCCTGACCGAACATTCTTCGTGGGGTTGCTCACGGATCCTCCTGAAATTGCCTTCCATCCATCCTAATCCGTGAATTCTTCAGGTGACTATCGTTTTGCCCGTACACGGCGGACCAGTCGACGATCCAGTCGTTGGAGTGGCTCACTGAGCAGCATCAGGAGCAGGGGCCAGTTGCCTGCACCCGGAATGGCAACGGCCAGAAGCAAGGCCGCCAGGAAGAGCCCGGAAACGATGCCACTTGCTCGAATTCCTGACACCGATTCCGCATCATCCATGGTGTGGAGGTCGGGGTGGGACCGCAGGTAGGCGCGTGCCAGGAGGAGCATGAGGCTGGTGGCAAACAGGGTGCCGATGTAGATCAGCGGCTGGGCCCAGTCAGAGGGCATCTGGGTGGAGAGCGATGTGGCCACCGGCATCACCACGATGGTGAACATCCAGGCCACCGTCAGCCACAACAGGCCCGGGTCAACGTGCTTGACGCTGCGGAAGAGCTTGTGATGGTGCACCCAGAACACGGCAATGAGGACAAAGCTCAGCACGAAGCCGAGCAAAGCGTACTGTTCTTCGGCCAACCATTCGGCCGTGGTGCCGTTGTGGTCTGCCAGCTCACCCACGCTCTCCATCAGCGGAAGGATCAACAACGTCAAAGCAATCGCCACCACGGCATCCGTAAACGCCTGCAAACGCTCCGGTGACGACAGTTCCCGGCTTTTCGTGACCTGTGTCATGCCTCCGATTCTAGGGGCAGGCGGCCGGAAATCAGCGGGGTTGGCGTGGCGTGCGGTGCACCATCAAGGTGACTGCCGCCGTCGTGCATGAAAGGACGATGACGCTCAACGCCAAAGCCGGCCAGCCAAACGCCTGGAAGGCCAAACCGCCGGCCCAGCCGATCACGCTGGACCCCAGGTAGTAGGACAGGTTGTACAGGGATGCCGCCTGTGCCCTGCCCGTGGTGGCGATGGCCCCCGTCCAGCCTGAACCAACGCTGTGGGCGGCGAAGAAACCGCCTGTGAAAATCACGAGCCCGGCGAGGGTGGCTGCCAGGTTCTCCACCAAGGTCAGCGCCAGCCCCGCGGACATGATGGCAATTCCGGCCACCAGGACGTTGCGCCTGCCAAACCTCGTAGTCAGCCCTGCGGCCCACCGAGAGCTGACAGTGCCGGACAAATACGCGAGGAAGATCAGGCTAACCACAGTGGCTGGGAGCCCGAACGGCTCGGCGTGCAGTCGAAAGCCCAGGTAGTTGTAGACCGCTACGAAGCCGCCCATGAGCAGGAAGGCCTGCAGGTACAGCGACACCAGTTTGGGGTTGCTCGAGTGTCCTTTCAACGTCTTGAGCGCGCCCCGGAATCCCAGTGCCGGGGCTGGACTGAAACGCCGCTGCTTGGGCACGAGTACCAGGAACAAGACAGCGGACACGGTGGCCAGCAAGGAGACAGCCAGGGCCGCCGCGCGCCAGCCCCAGAGCTCGCCCACGGGGCCGGCTACCAGGCGTCCGGCCAAGCCGCCCAACGTGGTCCCTGCTACATACGTCCCGGCCGCCAAGGCCGTATGGACCTTGGTCACTTCCTCGTTAAGGTACGCGATGGCTATGGCGGGGATTCCGCCCAAAGCCATGCCCTCCAACGTGCGCAGTGCCAGCAACATGGGCACAGTGGGTGCCAAAGGAACCAGCAACCCCAGCAGTGTTGCCACGGCGATGCCGATGGCCATGGCACGCACGCGGCCGATCCTGTCCGCCACGAACGACCACGGCAGGACGGTCATGGCGAGGCCTACGGTGGCGAGGGAAATGCTGAGTGCGGCCTCGGCAGCAGTGATCTTGAGGTCGTTGGCCATGAGGGGCAGGACAGCCTGCGTCGAGTACAGCTGGGCAAAGGTGGCTACCCCTGCAAGAGCCAGTGCTGCGAGAATCCGGCTGTAACCGCGGGAACCCTTGGCATGGCCGTCCCACGTTTCTGCGCTGCCGGTGGCGATGGTGTTGGTCACCCGGCAAGAGTAGGGCGCCATTGACTCAGCTTTCCAATGCATGGGTTGCCTACAATTGATGCATCAGAGCATGAATCTGCAAGCGGCGCCTTGACGGTGGGCTGCTGCCGAAGGGAGACCACCATGGAGCCGGACCACCACCAGCTCATTCAGTTACTTCCGCTCCTGCCTGTCCTTGCTGAACTTGGCCGCACGGAACACATGACCGAAACCGCGGAGATCCTTGGCGTCCCACAGTCGACGGTGAGCCGTGCGGTGGCGAGGGCCAGTGCGATCGTAGGGGCGGACCTGCTGATCCGCGACGGCCGAGGCATCCGGCTCACCCCGGAGGCCAGAACACTGCTGCCCTACATCGAAGCAGCGCTGGAGAATTTCCAGGCAGGGCTTGACAGGGTCAGGCATGAGTCGGACGTGGTGAGGGGCCGCATCGGCGTGTCTTTCCAACACACGTTCGGAGAGGCGACGCTTCCGCTGCTCATCAGCGCGTTTCGCGGGCTCCACCCCCATGCGGTCTTCGAACTCTGGCAAGGTCCCCGCGATGATTGCCTGCAGCAGTTGGCCAGCGGAGAGATGGACTTTGCGCTGACCGCACCCATTGCGCCCGAAGGCAAAGGCATCCGGTCCCTTCCCCTCTACCGGGAGCCACTCAGGGTGGTCCTGCACTACCGGCACCCCCTGGCCGTGCGGGCCAGTGTGCACCTTTCAGAATTGCGCCATGACCCCTACATCACGCTTCCAGCCGGGGTTGGCCTGCGGGCACTGGGCGAAGCACTCCTGCGTGAGGCCGGCTTCCGCCCGCGGATCGCTTTTGAAGTCCAGGAATCCACCTCGGCCCGCGGGCTGGTGTCGGCAGGCCTGGGCTTCAGCATCCTTCCGCCCGCGGGTCCCGGGTCAGGAACAGGCCAGTTCCTTCCCAAAGCCGAACTTGGACTGGTTGAGGTGGCCATCGAATCAGACCTGGCGTTCCGGCAGATCGGCCTCGCCTGGCGGGAGAGAAGCTTCGAACCGGATGCTGTGCGGCTCTTCCGTGAACTGGTGGTCGCCGAGGGCGGGGAACTGCTGGCCGAACTTGTCAGAGCCCGTTCAGGTACGCCCTGACCACGTCGGTGGCAGATCCTTGCCGCGCACGCTGCCAGCCGGTCCCCGCCCAGAGGTTCAGTCGCTGCGGATCGCCGGCCGCGGACGAGGCCGCCCTGACCGGTGCCGTGAGGTGGTGGATGGCAGGGTAGCCCTCGGGCGCATCCTGATGGTCACGGACGAAGTCGTTGACCAACGAGCGTGCCGAACGCCCGGTAAAGGCCCGCGTCATTGCGGTTTGCGTGAACGCAGGGTCACCAAAAGCATCCTTGTGCGCCTGCCGGGCGCCGCTTTCGTTGGTCCGAACCAGGGCGGTCCCGATTTGGGCCGCTGAGGCCCCGGACGCCAGCACCTCACGTAGTCCCCGGCTGTCCATGACGGCCCCTGCCGCGATCAGAGGAAGTCCGACGGCGGCACGCACCTGGGCGACCAGTTCCGCCGTCGTCCGGGCCGGGGTTCCGGCTCTCGGGGTTTCCGCTGCTGCCGGGGAGCCCGGCAGGAAGGCCGCCGTGTGCCCACCTGCAGAAGTGTGCTGGACGGCGAGGGCGTCCGGACCCTCTTCAGCGGCAGCCAAGGCCTCAGCGACGCTGGTCACGCTGGAAATAACGGTCGTTCCAGCCTTCTGCAGCGCGGTCACCACCTGTTTGCCCGGAAGGCCGAAAGCGAAGCTGACGAACTCTACCGGGTCCGCGAGGAGGGCGTCGATCTTTTCCTGCCAGGCGTCGTCGTCATCAAGGCGCAAGGGAGGCAGGGTCACGCCGTACCGGGCGGCCTCAGGCTCCAACTCTGTCCGGTAGGCCTCAAGCCGTGCCACTGCCTCCGGACCGGGAGGGAGCTGGCGTGGGTCGGGTACAAAAACGTTCATGCCGAATGGAATGCCGAGGGACCTGGCCGCTGCGATCTCGGCGCTCATGGACTCAGGGCTCTTGTAGCCGGCAGCGAGGAAACCCAGGCCACCACCCTCATGAACGGCCCGAACCAACGCCGGCGTTGACGTTCCGCCCGCCATGGGAGCAGCAATAAACGGTGTGTTGAACAGGGGATGTGGCATGGACAGTTTCTCCTCCGGACGCTCCAAGCTAGTCTTTCACGGTGAACAACCTTGACTCTGCCCAGCATTCCCCTGCCCCTTCTGAGGCCTTGAGTGGAACGGTCATTGGGCTCGATATCGGCGGCACCAAGACCCGTGGCGTGCGGTTCCAGAATGGCGCGCCCGTCCGTGATGAAAGCGCCGGAAGTTCCAACGTGCAGAACGTCAGCAGGGAACAGGCAGCAGCCAACCTCGCCGAACTGTTCGGCAAAATCGGCGGCGGCGAAATTGACGAAGTCTACGCAGGAGCCGGCGGGATCGATACTGCAGAAGATGCGCAGGCGCTCGCCGACCTGATCGCTCCTCATGCGCCCGGGGCCCGCATCACCGTGGTTCATGATTCCCGCCTGTTGTTGGCAGCCGGCGGCGCGAGTGCGGGCGTTGCGGTCATTGCCGGTACCGGCTCAGCTGCGTGGGGAAAGAACGACGCCGGGGAAGAGGCCCGGGCGGGTGGATGGGGCTACCTCCTGGGCGACGAAGGAAGTGGCTATTGGCTGGGGCGTGAAGCCGTTCGACACAGTCTGAGGCGAATGAACCAAGGTCTGGAGCCGGATGCGCTCAGCCGTGCCCTGCTGGACTCGTGCGGAGTTGATGAACCCGGCAAGCTGATTGCCATGTTCCACTCGCCGGACACAGGCCGCCGCTATTGGGCACAGCAGGCGAGGCTGGTTGTTGAAGCCGCCGACGCCGGAGACGACATCAGCAAAGCCATGGTGGAACAGGCTGGCAAGGACCTCGCTGACCTGGCCCGGCAAGCCGTTCGCCAGCTGGGAATGGATGGTCCGGTAATTCTCGGAAGCGGTCTTGGCATGAACGTCCCGTTGCTGCAGGAAGCGTTCAAGGCCAAGCTGGCTGAGGACGGGATTGTGGACGTCCGCATACTTCAGCAGGACCCTGTGTTCGGCGTGCCGCGGTTGGTGGCCGAGCAGCGCCGATAGTGGGAGTTTGTACAGCTGATGCCCCTAAAGAGCGGGTACGAGGGCATCAGCTATACAAAACCTTAGCCCCGGGTTCTCGGGCGCAGCTTGACTCCAGGGAGCGGGGGAGCGGGTATGCGGCCTGCTTCCGGCCCTGCGTCGGGCCCGTGGCCTTGGACGAAGCCGAAGCGTGAGGCGGCGGCAGCAGCGTCGTCGAGTAATCCCTCCGCCTCCCATTCCTCGCGGGCCTGTTCTACTTCTTCGTGGGTCCGCCCCACGAAGTTCCACCACATGAGCAGGTCTTCGCCGAACGGCTCGCCGCCCAGGAGCATGAAACGGGTGTCCGGCTCTGCTTCTACAGCCAGGCTGGTCCGGCCGGCACCGAGATAGGCCAGTGGTCCGGCCTCAATGTCCTGACCGTCAATCACCACGTGACCGTCCAGGACCAACACGGCGTGCTCGAAGTCCGGTCGCAAGGGGAGATCCAGGGACCCCGTGCCCGTGATGTCAACTCCGACAATCGGGCTGAACATGGTGGCGGGGGAGCGTTGACCGGCAAATTCGCCCACCATGACGGTGGCGGTAAAGCCGTGGCCAACAGCAACCGGCAGGTCCCGGACCTGTTCGAACGACGGCGCGCGGTGGCGATGCTCTTCGGGCAGCGCAACCCAAAGCTGCAAACCGCGGGAGATGGGGATTTCCTCCACCAGCGGGCTCGAGCCGGTCGCCGTGGTGGCGGGCAGGACGGAGAACTCGGAGTGCGAGATTCCGTGGCCCGCTGTCATGATGTTCAACTCACCGGGCCGGACCACCACATCGCTGCCAACGCTGTCGCGGTGCCGGACGGCGCCTTCGAGGGGCCACGTGACCGTTTGCAGCCCACTGTGCGGGTGGGGGAGGACGCTCATGGCCACCCTGTCGGGGCCGAAACTATCCAGGAAGCACCAGGCGCCCACGGTGGGCAGCCCGCGTTGGGGCAGCGTCCGGAAGACGTTCATGGCGCGGACGCCACCCAAGGGCACCTCACGTTCGGGCCATAGCTGAACGCAAGGCCCTTGACCTTCGTGGGCTGCCGGGCAGACCTCTTGCGCCGGGGAAGTATCAAGATTGGTCATGTGTTCACCACCTGTGCATAAATGTTGGAAATTGAGCTAATCTGTTCCGTGTGAACAACGCCCTCTTGAGCTACCACGACGCCGTCCTTTACCGTTCGGGTGAACCGTATCGTATACTCGCCGGAGCCATCCACTACTTCCGGGTCCACCCGGACCTGTGGCAGGACCGCCTGCGTCGTCTCAAGGCAATGGGGGCCAATACTGTTGACACTTATGTCGCCTGGAACTTCCACCAGCCTCAGCGGGATCAAGAACCGGACTTCAGCGGCTGGCGGGACTTGGGACGGTTCATTGACCTCGCAGCGGAAGAAGGCCTCGATGTCATTGTCCGGCCGGGGCCCTATATCTGTGCCGAATGGGACAACGGCGGCTTTCCCGCGTGGCTGACCGGAATTCCCGGCATTGGCCTGCGATGCATGGATCCGGTGTTCACTGCGGCGATCGAGGATTGGTTTGACCACCTCCTGCCGATCATCGCATCGCGCCAGGCCTCGGCCGGCGGGCCGGTGGTGGCCGTGCAGATCGAGAATGAATACGGCAGCTACGGCGACGATCACGAGTACATCCGGTGGAACCGGCGGGTCCTGGAGGAGCGTGGCATCACTGAACTGCTTTTCACGGCCGACGGCGGCAACGACTACTTCCTCGACGGCGGGTCGATCGAAGGGACATGGGCCACCGCAACGCTGGGAAGCCGGGGCGACGAAGCCATAGCCACCTGGCAACGACGACGGCCCGGAGAGCCGTTCTTCAACGTTGAGTTTTGGGGCGGCTGGTTCGACCACTGGGGTGAACTCCACCACCGCCGTGACGCCGATGATGCCGCCATGGAAGCACGCAAGATGCTTGACCTTGGCGGTTCACTCTGCGCCTACATGGCTCACGGCGGGACCAACTTCGGCCTCACTTCCGGCAGCAACCACGATGGCACCATGCTCCAGCCCACGGTCACCAGTTACGACTCCGACGCACCCATCGCGGAGAACGGCGCACTGACGTCCAAGTTCCACGCCTTCCGCAAAGAGTTCTTCCGTGCCCAGGGCATTGAAGATCTGCCCGAAGTCCCCGTGGAGTTGCTGGCTGACGCTCCCGTGTTACCGGCCCAATCACTGCCGCTGTCCGGCGGCCCCGAATTGCCGGGGCTTGTTCGAAATTCAGGAGTGGCCGTCAGCAGCGTCAAGCCACTCACTTTTGAACAACTGGGCCTCGACGCCGGCTTGGTCCTGTACAGCGCGGAAGCCATCCTGCCGGGACAACCAGGGCTGCCCACCGAAAGCCGGCTGAAGATCACCGGCCTTCACGACCGCGCCTATGTATGGGTGGAGGGCGACTTCGCCGGTGTACTGGATGATGTCACGGCTGCGGAAGGACTGGTTGTTACCGGCACAGGAGTTTCCGTCAGGATTGAAATTCTGGTGGAGAACCTGGGACGCATCAACTACGGGCCGCTGACGGGCCAGGGCAAGGGCATTCTGGGCGGCGTCCTCATCAACCAGCGCTATACGTTCCACTGGACGCAGACGCCAGTGGCGCTGACCGACTGGAAGCAGGAACAACTCGAAGGCCTGGCCGGAGCTGACTTCGAGATTGGCGAGCCGGCCGACACCTACATCGCGCTGCCGGATTCCGGGAAGGGCTTCGTCTGGCTCAACGGCTTCCTGCTGGGCAGGTACTGGGAGAAGGGGCCGCAAGTGACCCTCTACGTGCCCGCTCCGTTGCTTAAGTCCGGCAAGAACAGCATCAAGGTGCTGGAACTCGGGAAGCCGGGGACCGTCGTCGAACTTCGCGAGTCGCCCGATCTGGGACCTGTCGAAGCGGGGCCCATCGCGGCGGCCGAACTTCCGTAAGGGAGCTGGTCCAAGGAATTATGCTGGCTCCATGACCCTGCAGTTCGATACCCGCCCAGCCGCATACGCCGTCATTGTCCGGGACGGGAAGATCCTGCTGGCCTACTGGAAGCAGGACGGCAAGGAAGGGTGGACGCTGCCAGGGGGAGGCCTGGACCTTGCCGAACACCCCGTGGACGGCTGCAGGCGGGAAGTTTTCGAGGAAACCGGCTCGAAACTCAACCGGGTGTCAGTGGTTGATACAGCGCTGCGCCTGCACCGGGAGCGCCCGGCAGACGGGAAACCCAGCTAAGAACGGACCGCCAAGGGCTAGCCAAAGCTCCGCTCCTTGGTTACTCTAAACAACGTTGCCGGCTTTACAGTTGCCGGCCTTGATGCCGAGGAGGTGGATTTGATGATTGCAGCGACCTTGCGCGCCCCGCTCTCAGTTGCGGCGCGCCGTCATCAGCCCATCATTCCTGTCCCGGCATCAGCCTGCCAGAGCTAGGCGGCCGGGCCTCACCAGAGGCTTCCCTTGAATTCCTTCGCTTCTTCAAGCAACCCTTCCAATAGTTCCACCCTGCAACTCCGTGGCCCCGTGGAGTACGGCTTCACCGAGGCAACTGCTGAACTCTTCCACGCCAACTCCTTGCCCCACGCCCAGGAAACTGCCCGCCCGGGCAGGGTGGTCCGCCTTGACCGGAACCGTGTACTGGTGGCTTCGGCCGACGGGCTGCTCCATCTGCCCTACCCCTCCCATTCTTCACACGGGATGGTGCCGGCTACCGGAGACTGGGTATGGCTTGGGCACAACAACGCGGGCGAGCCCGCCGTCGTCGAGGTTTTGCCTCGTCGTTCCGCGCTCAGCCGCAAGCGCGCCTTTGAGGCCTCCTCCGAGGAGCAGATCCTGGGCAGCAACATCGATATCGTCGCCGTGGTGGTGCCCGTGGACCGGCCGCTGACCCACAACCGTCTTGAGCGGACCTTGGTTGCCGCCTGGGACTCCGGTGCCACGCCGCTGGTGGTCATCACCAAAGCGGATCTGGCCGACCTGGCCGACGACGTAGTGGGGGAGGTCATCCTTCAGGCATCGGGCGTGGAGGTGGTTACCACCTCAGCGGAACACGGAGACGGACTCGACGAACTCATGCAGCACATCCCGTCCGGCTCCACACTTGTCCTCTTGGGACCCTCCGGTGCGGGGAAATCAACGCTCATCAACGCGCTCGCGGGACGTCAGGTGCAGCAGACGGGCGAGGTCCGGGCCGGTGACGGCAAGGGCAAGCACACCACTACGTCGCGGGAACTGGTGCCCCTGGCCGGCGGCGCTGTACTGATGGACACCCCGGGAGTCCGCGGGTTCGGCCTGTTTGACGCCGATGACGGCATGGAGGAAATGTTCGGCGATCTGGAAGAACTTTTCACCCGATGCCGCTTCGCCGACTGCGCACACCAGGCCGAGCCGGGATGTGCGGTCCAGGAGGCGCTCGCAGAAGAAACACTCGATCCCCGGCGGTGGGCGAGCTACCTGAAATTGCAACGTGAGCTGGCTGCCCTGGCCAGGAAACATGATGCCGCAGCCCGCCGCGCCTACCAGCGTGAGTGGCACCAGAAGGTGGTGTCGGCCGAAAGGGGCCAACGCGCGGCTGAACGGTACAGACACGACCAAGCCGAGGAGCGGGCCGGGAAAGGCAGCAAACGACGGAAGCGCTGAACATTGCCGATTCATTACGGAAAACGTGGCGGCGCTGACATCGCCCGCGGTGCTGGCTAGTCTGGGTGAAGATTGCTTTGCAGCCAAGTAATAAGAGTGCATATGATCGTGTGGCTCTACCGATGTTCTCGACCACAGATAGGTAAGCCCGGGTATGGCCGAAGCCATGATTGAGTTCCAGAGTGTGACCAAGCAATACCAGGGTGGGCAGCCGGCGGTGGACGCCCTCAGCATGTCCATCGACAAAGGCTCCATCACGGTGTTCGTTGGGCCTTCGGGCTGCGGCAAGACCACATCCCTGCGCATGATCAACCGGATGGTGGAACCCACCAGCGGGACCATCACGGTGGCGGGCAAGGACGTTTCGCAAGTTCCTGCGCCCGAGCTCCGCCGATCCATGGGTTATGTCATGCAGTCATCGGGCCTCCTGCCGCACCGCTCCGTCCTGGACAACATCGCCACCGTTCCGCGCCTCAATGGTGTTTCCAAGGCGGATGCGCGGAAACGCGCGGTGGAACTCCTGGACGTCGTGGGATTGGCTTCGGTCCTCGGCAAGCGGTACCCGTCGCAACTCTCAGGTGGTCAGCAGCAGCGCGTCGGGGTGGCCCGGGCGCTCGCTGCTGATCCGCCCGTCCTGCTGATGGACGAACCCTTCAGCGCGGTGGATCCGGTGGTCCGTGACGAACTGCAGCAAGAACTCCTGCGCCTCCAGCGGGAACTGGCCAAGACCATTGTTTTCGTCACTCACGACATCGACGAAGCAACGGTTCTTGGCGACAAAGTTGCGGTCTTCGCCGTTGGAGGCAAACTTGCCCAGTATGCCGCGCCGGAAGAAATCCTGAGGGCACCGGCCAACGACTTCGTGGCCTCCTTCGTAGGACGCGACCGCGGGTTCAGGCACCTGGCCTTCAACGCAGCGGACGCCGTGACCGTGCACCCAGTCACCATGGTCAGTCCTTCCGACGGTCATCACGCGGGCCGGGCATCGGGGGAGTGGGCCTTGGTGGTCGACGCCGACTCCCGCCCGTTGGGATGGTCCTCGCCGCGCGATGGTGCAGGTTTGATCCCGGGCGGGTCGCTGTTCCGTAAGGGAGACACCCTGCGCCGCGCCCTGGACGCGGCGTTGTCGTCGCCGTCGGGTCTTGGCGTGGCAGTAGACGACGACGGCCGCGTGGCCGGAGTCTTGAAGGCGCCGGAAGTCCTGGCACTCATCGAAGAAGTCCGCCACCACAGGGAGGACGCCACCTGATGGAGTGGTTCCTCAACAACAGTGGCATGGTCCTGGGATTGGCGGGCCAGCATATGGTGCTCGCCATCATTCCCATGATCCTGGGCCTGCTGATTTCCATCCCGCTGGCCCAGTTGGCCAGGCGCAACAGCACGCTCAGGTCGATAGTGACCACCGCTACCTCGTTGCTGTACACCATTCCGTCGCTGGCACTTTTCATTATTCTCCCCACCATCCTGGGCACCAGGATCCTGGATCCGCTGAACGTCGTGGTGGCGTTGACCATCTATGCGGTGGCGCTGCTGGTCCGCGCAGCCATTGATGCGTTCGATTCCGTGGACGACGACCTCCGCAATGCGGCGGTTGCCATGGGGTTCAAGCCCCTGGCCCGTTTCTTCCAGGTTGACCTGCCCTTGTCCTTGCCGGTGTTGTTCGCAGGCCTGCGCGTGGTGTCGGTCAGCAACATCTCTTTGGTCAGCGTCGCCGCTCTTCTTGGGGTGGGAAACCTCGGAGTCCTGTTTACTGACGGCCTGCAGCGTACGTTCATCACTGTTGTGGTGGTGGGCATCATCGCCATTCTGATTCTGGCTTTGCTGATGGATGCTGTCCTGGTGGTTCTTGAGCGGCTTCTGACTCCATGGACGCGTGCTGCAGGCGGCAAGACCTCGCGGCAGGACGGAACTGCGCTCCTCACCGAACCCAAGTCCGGGCCAGCCGCTCCACACGCTGCTCTTCGGCCTGATCCGGGGGCCTCCGCATGAATATCTTTGCAGAGACCATCGCCTGGCTGACGAGCCCCAAAAACTGGACCGGAAGCGGTGGAATCCCCACCCGCTTGCTGGAACACCTCCAATACAGTGGACTCGTTCTCCTGATCGCTGCGGCCATCGCCGTCCCCATTGGTCTTTACATCGGGCACACCGGCCGTGGCCGGGTGGTTGCAGTCGCCGTGGCCGGCGCATTGCGTGCCCTCCCCACGCTCGGTTTGCTGGTCCTGTTCGCTTTGCTCGCGGGCAGCGGTTTGATGCCGCCCGTCTGGGCTCTGGTCATTCTTACGGTTCCGCCATTGCTGGCCGGCACGTACGCCGGGATCTCCAGCGTTGATTCCACCGTGGTAGATGCTGCCCGTGCCATGGGCATGACCGAACTTCAGATCCTCTTCCGGGTGGAAGTGCCCAACGGATTGCAGGTGATGTTTGGTGGCATCCGCACCGCGGTCCTGCAGGTCATCGCCACCGTGTCGGTGGTGGCTTACCTGCCTCTGGGCGGGCTGGGACGCTACCTGTTTGACGGCCTCGTCCTGCAGGACTTCCCCCGGATGCTGGGTGGTTCCCTGCTCATTGCCGGGCTCGCCATCGCCGTCGACCTGATCCTGGCCGGGGTACAGCGGCTCGTTATCTCACCAGGCCTGACCCTCGACTCAAGCGGCCGCCAGAAGGCGTCCGACGATCTCACAGCCACAGCTCCCGCCGGGGCTGCCGTTCAAGGAGGTACACCATGAAGAACCCCGTCCCCATGACCCTTACACGCCGTGGTCTCGGCGGCCTCGCAGCCGGACTGGGTGTGGCCCTCGCGTTGAGCGCGTGTGGCGGAAGCCCCTTGGCCACGCCATCCACCTCGGCACCCAGCGGATCCTCTGCCGGCGGCTCGCTGGTGGTTGGTTCGGCCGACTTCCCCGAGAGCCAGGTCATTGCCGAGATCTACGTTGGCGCCCTCAACGCCGCGGGTCTGACCGCAACCTCCAAGCCGAACATCGGTTCGCGTGAAATCTACTTCAAGGCAGTCCAGGACGGCTCCATCGACCTCGTCCCGGACTACTCCGGCAACCTCCTGTCCTACGTGGACACCGAGGCCAAGGAAGTTTCAGCGGAGGACGTCTTCAAAGCGCTCCCGGGCAAGCTTCCGGATGGCCTCGCAGTCCTGGAACCGGCAAAGGCCGAGTCCAAGGACGCAATGGTGGTCACCAAAGCCACGGCGGAAAAGTACCAGCTCAAATCCATCGAGGACCTGGCCAAGGTCTGCAAGGACTTCACCATGGCAGCTCCGGCCACGTTCGAGACGCGTGCCTACGGCTTCCCGGGCCTGAAAGCCAACTACAACTGCGAGCTCAAGGGCCTCCAGCCCTTCAGCGACGGCGGCGGCAACCTGACCCTCCAGGCCCTGCTGGAGGACAAGGTGCAGGTAGCCGACATCTACACCACCACGCCGTCCATCGCAGATAACGACCTCGTGGTCCTGGAAGACCCGAAGAACAACTTCAAGGCCCAGCAGGTGCTCCCGCTGGTCAAGGAGGCCAAGATGACGGACAAGGCCAAGGAAGCGCTTAACAACGTCTCCAAGATCCTGACCACGGATGACCTCATCAACCTGAACCGCGCGGTCAGCGGCGACCAGAAGCAGGCGCCCAAGGACGCAGCAGCCGCCTGGCTGAAGGACAAGGGCATCGTCAAGTAACGCCTGATCAAAGCCGCGTACGACGGCGGTGACGGACCCGCGCGGGACCGTCACCGCCGTCGTCGTTTCTGTGAGTTAAGTCTCAGCTGAAGTCCATGACCTGTGTGGCATATTTGAGGGATGGCGAAATTCAAGCAGTCCACCAAGCTTCATAATGTCCTTTACGACATCCGTGGACCGATTCTTCAGGCCGCCCAGCAGATGGAGGCAGAGGGTCACAGGATCCTCAAACTGAACATCGGAAACCCGGCTCCCTTCGGTTTTGAAGCGCCCGACGCCATTTTGGTGGACATGATCCGCCACCTTCCCAACGCCCAGGGTTACAGCGATTCGCGCGGGATCTTCTCGGCCAGGACCGCTGTATCGCAGTACTACCAGACCCGCGGCATCCAGAACATCCACGTCGATGACATCTACCTTGGCAACGGTGTCAGCGAACTCATCACCATGTCACTCATGGCCCTTCTTGAAGACGGCGACGAGGTCCTGATTCCCACGCCCGACTACCCGTTGTGGACTGCTTCAGTTGCTCTGGCAGGTGGCCGTCCCGTGCATTACCTCTGTGATGAGGACTCCGGCTGGCAGCCTGACCTTGAGGACATGGAAGCGAAGATCACGCCCCGGACCAAGGGCATTGTGGTGATCAACCCCAACAATCCCACCGGCGCGGTGTACCCGGAAGAGACGCTCAAGAAGATTGTCGCTCTCGCCGAGAAACACGGACTGGTGCTCTTTGCCGATGAAATTTACGAGAAAATCCTTTACGAGGACGCTGTCCACATCAACCTCGCCGGGCTCACCGGTGACGACGTCCTGTGCCTGACGTTCAGCGGCCTGTCCAAGGCTTACCGCGTCTGTGGTTACCGGGCTGGTTGGATGGCTATCTCGGGGCCCAAGAAGGACGCCGCCGACTACCTTGAGGGCATCAACCTCCTGGCCAACATGCGTTTGTGCGCCAACGTTCCCGCGCAGCATGCCATCCAAACGGCACTCGGTGGCTACCAAAGCATCAACGATCTCATTCTGCCCGGCGGCAGGCTTTTGGAGCAGCGCAACAAAGCCTACGACCTCTTGAATGCCATTCCCGGAGTCAGCACCCAACAGGCCAGGGGAGCGCTGTATCTGTTCCCCAAGCTGGACCCTGAGGTTTATCACATCCGGGACGACGAAAAGTTTGTCCTCGATTTGTTGAAGGAACAGAAAATCCTGGTTTCCCATGGCCGGGCCTTCAACTGGGTGCGCCCGGATCACTTCCGCATGGTCACCCTGCCCAACGTCAAAGACATTGAAGAGGCCATTGGCCGCATGGCGGACTTCCTGTCGAGGTACCCGGGCAACTAGCCTGAGGTCCATGGCCGTTCCACGAGGGCACGGCCCTGCGGAAAGGCACACCCGATGGCTGTTGCAGTTGAATTCGCCAAGAGTCCTGCTGAGGTATTGAGGGTCGGATCCGGGTTCACGCTGGCCAGCGTGGACCCGGACTCCACCCCCGGGTATTCCGGCGCGAAAGCTGACGGCAAGGCGTTGCTGGAAGCCCAGGACGCACGGCTGGCAGAACTGCAGGAGAAGCTCTTCGCCCAAGGCCGGTTTGGCAGTCCCAAGAGGCTCCTGTTGATCCTGCAGGCAATGGATACTGCCGGCAAGGGCGGCATTGTCAGCCATGTGGTGGGCGCCATGGACCCCCAGGGTGTTCAACTGCATGCCTTCAAGGCCCCCACGGATGAGGAAAAGTCGCACGACTTCCTCTGGCGGATCGAGAAAGAAGCTCCCGGTGCCGGCATGGTGGGGGTTTTTGACCGCTCACACTACGAGGACGTCCTGATCCATCGCGTGCATGGTTGGGCGGACGCTTCGGAGCTGGAACGCCGTTACGAGGCCATCAACGACTTTGAAGCCAGCCTCGCAGACCAAGGCACCACCATCGTCAAAGTCATGCTCAATATCAGCAAGGACGAGCAGAAGGAACGGCTGATCGCCCGCTTGGACGATCCCCGCAAGCACTGGAAGTACAGCAGCGGGGACCTTGCCGAACGTGCGTTCTGGGACGACTACATGGACGCTTACGGTGTTGCGTTCGAGAAGACATCAACGGACATTGCGCCATGGCACGTCGTTCCGGCCAACAAGAAGTGGTACGCGCGCATCGCCGTGCAGCAGCTTCTGTTGGATGCACTTGAACGCCTCCAGTTGGACTGGCCCAAGGCCGAATTCGACGTCGCCGCGGAGCGCGCTCTGGTGGTGGCTTCCTAGGAACCCATGCGGCGCTGCTCCGTCTGCGGTGCTGCTTTGGCGTTACTGGGTGGCAGCACCGGCGTCGTTGCTTGCATCCCGGGCTGTGGCCAGGCGTTTGCGGGCGCCCTCCAGCCAGTCCTCGCAGCGTTTCGCCAGGGCTTCGCCCCGTTCCCAGAGGGCCAGGGATTCTTCCAGGCTGGCACCCCCAGCCTCCAAGCGGCTAACGACGCCCATGAGTTGCTCGCGGGCTTCCTCGTAACTCAAGGAGTCCAGGGATTCCGGTGAAGATGCGGATGAGTTGTTCTCGGTCATGATGTCCTTTGTGTTCGGTAATGACGATGGTGACCGATTCATCAACGGGCCACGATGTGTCCTTGGCCTGTGGACATTGCCCTGAAGCGACCTTCGGCTACCCGAATGGCCAGTGCGGTTCCGTCGGGGGCTTCCTCGGGACTGCTCACCACTGTGTGCCCGGCCTGGTCCTCGCCAACAATCTGGACTACGGCATAGCCACGGTCCAGTGTCTTTTGTGGAGACAGGGCCCTGACCTGTGCGCGTAAGTGATGGACCTGGTCCAAGGCCCGGACCACGGCCGTGTTGACTGCCGAATGGGAGCGCCGTTGCAGGCGGTGGATGTCATCCGCCCGGGCGTCCACCATGGAAGCCGGCGCTGCCAGGACCGGCCGTGACCTCAACGCATGGAGGCGGTCCGTCTCCCGGTCCACCGTCCTTCCGATGCTTCGGCGGAGCTGGTCTCTGGCCTGGCGGACCATGGCCAGTTCCTCGGCAACGTCCGGAACTATCCGTTTGGCGGCATCGGTGGGCGTTGACGCGCGAAGGTCCGCCACGTCGTCAAGGATGGGTCGGTCGGCTTCGTGCCCGATCGCACTGACAACCGGAGTGGTGGCGGCAGAAACTGCCCGGATGAGGTCCTCGTTGCTGAACGGGAGGAGGTCTTCTAACGCGCCACCGCCGCGTGCCATGACAATGACGTCTACTTGAGGATCGGCGTCGAGCTTCTTTAACGCTGCGATGATCTGCGAGACGGCGGTGTTGCCTTGGACAGCAACTTCGCGGACGTCGAACTCAACCGCCGGCCAGCGCAGCGCCGCATTGCGCAGGACGTCCTTTTTAGCATCCGAGTCCCGGCCGGTGATGAGGCCGATGCGGTGGGGGAGCAGAGGCAACTTGCGTTTCCGGGAGTCAGCGAACAGGCCTTCGGCCGCCAACGCCTGCCGAAGCCTCTCGATCCTGGCCAGCAAGTCGCCCAAGCCCACAGGCCGGATGTCCTTGACGGACATGTTCAGCCGCCCTGTTTTGACCCAGAAATCCGGTTTGACCAAGGCAACCACGCGGGATCCGCGTTCGAGCGGGATCTTCTGGCGGTCAAGCACTGTGGACCACACCGATGCGGGCAGGGAAATTTCCGCGTCAACATCACGCAGGGTCAGGAATGCATTGCCACCCCTGCGGTTCATCTCAATGACCTGCCCCTCAATCCACGCCGCGGGCGCCCGCTCGATGTGGGCTTTGAGCTTGCGGGACAAAAGTTGCAGCGGCCAGGGGTTATCCGGGCTTGTTTCGGCCGCTGTCCCGGGCAAAGTTGATTCCGGCGTCGCTTCAGCGGACATGGGCGGTCCGTACCTGTTCCGGTCTCCGTGTCTGTTGCTGCATGATGTGTCCTCGCTCCGGGATGCGGCTTTGGTTGCCGGCCGCTTCCAACTCTATCCATAGCTTCCCAGCCGGCCCGGACATTTTTCCTATCATGTGGACAGACCTAGGATGGTGGCACAGCCGACGACCCTGAGGATGACCTTGCGTACTTTCGTTTCAGCACTGGGAGTGATCCTCGCCGTCCTGCTGGCAGGCGTCGCTGTCCCCGCGGCCTGGGTGGACCAGAACATCGTCAAGGAAGAGGGCTTCGTCCGGATCGCGGGGTCATTGGGAAGCGATCCCGAATTCCAGAGCCGCTTGGCTGCGGCCGCAGTGGGCACCTTTGAGTCCTCCGTGGATCTGCCGGGCCCCATCCAATCCCTGGCGGCCGACGCGCTCCGGAACGCGGCCACGGGAATGCAGTCCTGGAGTGACTACCCGCAAGCCTGGGAGGAAACCGTACGGAACAGCCACAGGCTGAACTTCGGGACGGTCACGCAGGCTGAAGAATCCGCGGCGTCCACAGCACTGGTCCTGGATATTGGGCCCCTTGTGCGGCTGATCCGCGATCATTTTGCCGAGGCTACGCGGATCAGGCTCGATGTCCCCTCGGAGAGCCTTGTCTCCCTGGGAGAGCCGTCCCACCGGCAACTGGTGGAACGCGTGGCAGCCTTTGCGCCGTTGTGGTGGATCGCCGCTGCCGGTGCGCTCGTGTCTGCACTGCTGGCACTGGCGGCCGCACGACGCCGGTCATTGGCTGTGGTTTTCCTCGGCCTTGGGGGGTTGGCTCTCGCAGCCCTCTGGACGGCGGGGGCAGACCTCGCTGGTGGAATGGTCGGAAGTCTTGCCAGCGCCAACGGCGTGGCAGAACTGTTCAAGGACGAGTTCCTCACCACGGCCCGCAACGGTTTTGGCCAGTGGGTCTGGATCGCAGCCGTGGTGTCCGGGGCGGTCCTGGTGGTGGGCGTCATAGCGGCAGTGGTCTCAGGGCGACGAGGGTCACGTTCGGCCCGAAGCTAAAGGCAGGGCCGGTAGCATGGAGGCATGACCAGCACAGCAGTTTCCATTCCTATGCCCACGGTGCCCCGCAGACGGCGATCTCCGGAAGAGGTACAGGCAGCGGCACCCGTCACGGGTCCCAAGAAGGTTCTGCTGGCGGCGCCGCGCGGCTATTGCGCCGGAGTGGACAGGGCCGTCATTGCGGTAGAAAAAGCCCTTGAGCACTATGGGCCTCCGGTCTACGTCCGTAAACAGATCGTCCACAACGTCCATGTGGTTAGCTCCCTGGAGGAACAAGGAGCCATCTTCGTCGAGGAAACAGACGAGGTCCCTGAGGGTGCCTTGGTTATTTTCTCCGCCCACGGTGTATCTCCGGCTGTGGTCCAGTCCGCTGAAGACCGCGGCCTCCGTACCATCGACGCCACCTGCCCGCTGGTCACCAAAGTTCACAAGGAAGCTGTGCGCTTCGCCAAGGATGACTACGACATCCTCCTGATCGGCCACGAAGGCCACGAGGAAGTCGAAGGAACCGCCGGTGAAGCACCGGATCACATCCAGATCATCAACGGCCCGCACGAGGTAGACAAGGTCACCGTGCGCGACCCCGAGAAGACGATCTGGCTCTCCCAAACGACACTAAGCGTGGACGAAACCATGGAGACGGTCCGTCTCCTCAAGGACCGGTTCCCGACCCTCCAAGATCCGCCCAGCGACGACATTTGCTACGCCACCACCAACCGCCAAGTGGCCATCAAGAAGATTGCTCCCCAGGCTGACCTCGTCATCGTGGTGGGCTCAGCCAATTCGTCGAACTCCGTGCGCCTGGTTGAGGTTGCCCTGGAGTACGGCGCCAAGAGCTCATACCGCGTGGACTTCGCCAACGAAGTGGACGAATCCTGGTTCGAGGGCGTCGCAACGGTCGGTGTGACCTCGGGTGCCTCTGTACCGGAGGTACTCGTCAAGGACGTCCTGCGGCTGCTGGCTGATTATGGCTACGGCGAAGTGCAGGAAATCGTGACGGCAGAGGAAGACCTACTCTTCTCACTTCCCAAGGAGTTGCGGGCCACATTGAAGAAAGCCGGCGACGTCACGCGTGCGCTCGGCGGCCGCGGAAACCGGACCACGTCCTAACGCGCTTCGCTCCACAACAGGAACTCAAAAAACTGGCCCGCAGCCATCGCCTCCCCATAGGGAAGGCGATGCTGCGGGCCTGTTCGTTATGCCGCAGACTCTTCGGACTCTTCAACCAGAAGCTCAGGGGCTGCCAAAGCACGGGGGACTGCCTCAACGGACATCGGCGCGGCAAGGCCGGCATCGTCCATGGTGTTGAGCTTGCGTGCGGTCGGCAGGACCCGGGCTTCCAGAGTGCCCACCATCGCGTTGTACCGGTCCACGGACGTCTTCAGGGAGCTACCCAGCTTGCCAACATTCTCCCCGAGTGTGCCCATACGCTCGTAGAGCTGCTTGGCGAGCTCGAACAGTTCATGGGCGCTGTCCGTGAGGACATCCTGGCGCCACGTGAAGGCCACCGATTTGAGGACCGCCAGCAAGGTTCCGGGAGACGCCAACACCACGTTCCGGGACAGGGCATATTCCAACAGCGCGGGATCTGCCTCGAGGGCTGACGCCAGGATGGACTCAGCAGGAAGGAAACAGATCACCAGCTCGGGGGAGTTTCCGGGAATGTCCCAGTACTTTTTGCCCGCCAAAGCATCGATGTGGGCCTTCAACGCTTTCGCGTGTTGGGCCAGCAACGTCTTGGAATCATGGTTGTTGGCGGGTGCTACGGACTCCCCAAAAGCGCCGTCTCCGTGCAGTTGTTCCTGCGCGGCGAGGTAGGAGGCGAGCGGGACCTTGGCATCCACCACCAGTTGCTTGCCACCCGGCAATTGGACTACGAGGTCCGGGCGAAGCGTGGTCTCGGTCCGGCCCGAATGCACCTGCTCATGGAAGTCCACGTGCCTCAGCATCCCGGAGGCCTCCACCACCCTGCGGAGCTGCACCTCGCCCCACTGGCCACGCGCACTGTTGGAGCGCAGGGCCGACGCCAAGGCGTGCGTTGATCTCAGGAGCTGCTCGTCGGACAACCGGGCATCCTGCAGCTGCTGGGCAAGTTGGCCGTATTGCTCCACCCGGTCCCGTTCCAACAGCGACACTTGCTGCTGAACGGCCGTCAGCTTCTCAGCGACCGGAGCGAGGGCACGAAGAACACTGCCGTCCGAGTTCCTGGACGCGGTCAACTCGCGGTTCTGTGTGAACAAAAGTCGCCGCTCGGCGTCGGCTGCTGCCAGCTGCGCCGTCACCTCCGAGAGGCGCGCCGATACGGCGTCGAAGTCTTCTTCCAAGCCCGCGCCCCGGCGCCGAAAGACAACATAGCCCGCCGCCAGGCCCACGGCGGCGCCGATCAACAGCATGAGCAGGGCCAAAACCAATCCAAATCCATCCATGAGGCAACCCTGTCACAGGGGTACGACAGTTTTAGTGAGGCCACCGCGGTGGGCGCACTTCGTGGGCAGCAACACGCAGGGACAACGTTCCAACGGGTAGAATCAATGCTCGTGGCTCTTACTATTGGCATCGTCGGACTGCCCAACGTCGGCAAATCAACTCTTTTCAACGCACTGACCCGCAACCAGGTGCTCGCAGCGAACTATCCGTTCGCAACGATCGAACCCAACGTCGGAGTCGTGAACCTTCCGGATCCCCGGCTGGCGAAGCTGGCGGAAATCTTCGGTTCCCAGAAGCTGCTGCCCGCTCCGGTGTCCTTCGTGGACATCGCCGGCATCGTGAAGGGTGCATCCGAGGGCGAAGGTTTGGGCAACAAGTTCCTTGCGAACATCCGCGAGGCAGAGGCCATCGCGCAGGTTGTCCGCGTATTTGATGATCCCGACGTCATCCACGTCGACGGCAAAGTTGATCCGGGCTCCGACATGGAGACCATCAACACCGAGCTGATTCTGGCAGATCTCCAGACCATCGAGAACGCCATTCCGCGCATCGAAAAAGAAGTCAAGATCAAGAAGCGCGAAGCTGCCGAGCTCGCAGCCATCAAGGCGGCCCAGGCTGTGCTGGAACGCGGCGACACCATCTTCTCCTCGATCAAGAGCGACAAGCTGGAGATGGGGCACCTCAAGGAGCTGGGCCTTCTTACCGCCAAGCCCTTCATCTACGTCTTCAACGCGGATGAAGGCATCCTTGGCGATCCGGCCAAGCAGGATGAGCTTCGTGCCCTGGTTGCCCCTGCTGATGCAATTTTCCTTGACGCCAAGCTGGAATCAGACCTCGTGGAACTGGACGAGGAAGAAGCCCGCGAGATGTTGGAAATGAATGGCCAGAGCGAATCCGGCCTGGACCAGTTGGCCCGGGTCGGCTTCCACACTCTTGGCCTGCAGACCTACCTGACGGCCGGTCCCAAGGAAACCCGGGCCTGGACCATTCGCCAGGGTGACACCGCGCCCCAGGCAGCCGGCGTGATCCACTCCGACTTCCAGCGTGGCTTTATCAAGGCCGAGGTTGTCTCCTTCGATGACCTGATCGACGCCGGTTCCATGGCGGAGGCAAAGTCCCGCGGCAAGGTCCGGATCGAAGGCAAAGAGTACGTGATGGCCGACGGCGACGTGGTGGAGTTCCGCTTCAACGTGTAGGTCGCTGCGCACGCTGCAGAATTTCGGAAGGGCCCTGGTTCGACAGAACCGGGGTCCTTTTTTGCCCAAAAATCGTCCTGTCCTGCTGTCAGACAGCGAATGCTACCACCGAGTAGGGTTTGACTTGAAATTCCCGCCAATTTAGGCATGTGTAGGTTGCGGAACGGTTACAGTTTGGCCACCATGTCCCAACATCCGGACACAATGTGGGTAGGCTTACACACACATGTAGGCAACGTCACAGTAGGAAACTGTGCCTGTGCCTGGGGGAAATCACGAATTTCTCCTGCTCAACTCCACGACTCATAGGAGGCGGAATGCGTTTCTCGCGCACTTCCAAAGCTCTAGGCGTAGCGGCGATCATCGCCCTCGCAGTGACCGGTTGCGGCGGCGGTGGCGGCACCAGCACAAACAGCTCTGCCGCAGCTGACCCGAACAAGGTCATTTCCGCATACAGCAACGAACCGCAGAACCCGCTGCTTCCGGCCAACACCAACGAGGTGTACGGTGGCCGCGTCGTCGAGCTGCTGTTCGAAGGCCTTCGCGCCTACGACTCGGACGGCAAGCCCGTCAACGCTCTGGCGGAGTCGATTGAGACAACCGACTCGCAGAACTGGACCATCAAGGTCAAGTCCGGCGCCAAGTTCACCAACGGTGAGGCCATCACGGCCAAGACGTTCGTTGATTCCTGGAACTTCGCCGCGCTGAGCACCAACCTCCAGAACAACGGCTTCTTCTTCGAGTCCATCGAGGGCTACGCCGACGTCAGTGCAGTCACCGAGACCACCGGCGCCGACGGCAAGAAGACCTCCACTCCGGCACCGACGGCGCAGACCATGTCCGGCCTGGCCGCGACTGACGACCAGACCATCACGGTCAAGCTCGGCCAGCCCGAGGCTGACTGGTCGCTGCGCCTCGGTTACTCCGCCTTCTACCCGCTGCCTACCGAGGCTCTGAAGGACCCGAAGAAGTTCGGCGAGAACCCGATCGGCAACGGCCCGTACAAGTTCGAGAAGGAAGGTGCCTGGGTACACGACCAGTCCATCTCCCTGGTCAAGAACGCCGACTACACCGGCCCGCGTGCTGCCAAGAACGGCGGCGTGACCTTCAAGTTCTACACCGATCCGGGCCCCGCATACACGGATCTCCAGGCCGACAACCTCGACATCACGGACGTTGTTCCGTCGAACGCGTTGAAGACCTACACCACGGACTTCCCGGACCGTAACTCCACGCGCCCGAACGCCAACAACGCCACCCTGAACATCCCGGGCTACAACCCGAACTTCCAGGGTGAAGCCGGTATCCTTCGTCGCCAGGCACTGTCCCACGCCATCAACCGCGAAGAGATCACCAAGGTCATCTTCAACGGCACGCGTACCCCGGCCACCGAGTTCACGGCTCCCGTGCTCGACGGCTACAACGACGCCATCCCCGGCAGCGACGTCCTGAAGTTCGACGCCCAGAAGGCCAAGGATCTCTGGGCCGACGCCGAGAAGATCAAGCCGTACGACGGTTCCAAGCCGCTTCTGATCGCCTCCAACACTGACGGTGGCAACAAGGAATGGATCGACGCCGTAGCAAACGGTTTCAAGAACAACCTCGGCATCGAGGCTGAAATCCAGCCGTTCGCAAAGTTCGCTGAAGTTCTGGACCTGCGCAAGTCGCAGTCCCTCCCGGGCTTGACCCGCGCCGGCTGGCAGGGTGACTACCCGTCGCTCTACAACTTCCTCGGACCGGTATGGGCAACCAACGCCTCGTCCAACTACGAGAAGTACTCGAACGCCGAGTTCGACAAGCTCCTCAAGGAAGGCCTTGCAGCCAAGACTCCGGAAGACGCCAACAAGAAGTTCAACGAGGCACAGGAGATCCTGTTCAAGGAACTCCCGGGCTTGCCCCTGTGGTACCGGGCGACCCCGATCGTATGGAGCAACAACGTTGTGTCAGCTGAAACCGGCTGGAACGGCGGCGTCCGCTACTTCGACATCGAGGCCAAGTAGTCTCCAGGATCTGAACTTGCCTTAGGGCAAAGGGGGTCCGGCCAACGTGCCGGGCCCCCCTTGCTTGCTTGGCAGGAAGGCACACATGACACACCAATGCCCCACCACCGGAGAGGGGTGACCCGTGGTTCGCTTCATTTTCCGTAGACTCCTCCAGGTCATCCCGGTATTCCTGGGGACCACGCTCCTCGTCTACTACATGGTCTTCGCACTACCCGGCGACCCGATTGCTGCCCTCTTCGGGGATCGCCAGCCGCCGCAGAGCGTCATCGACGCCCTGCGGGCCCAGTACAACCTGGACCAGCCGTTCTGGGTTCAATACGGGCTCTTCATCAAGAACTTGTTTACTTTCAACCTCGGCGTTGACTTCACCCAGCAGCCCATTGCGGACTCCCTGGCAAGGGCCTTCCCTGTCACGGCAATGCTCGCCATTGAGGCCCTCATCATCCAGGCCGTGTTCGGCATCGCCTTCGGTGTCTTCGCTGGCCTGAAGAAGGGCAAGCTCTTCGACTCCACTGTTCTGGTCGTTTCGCTCCTGGTGATCGCAGTTCCCACCTTCGTTTTGGGCTTCGTCTTCCAGTTGGTGTTCGGTGTCCAGCTGGGCTGGGCCAAACCTACGGTGGGTGCCAACGCCGACTGGGGCAACCTGATCCTTCCCGCCGTCGTCCTGGGCCTGGTGTCCTTCGCCTATGTCCTCCGCCTGACCCGGGCCTCGGTCAGCGAGAACATGAACGCTGACTACGTACGTACTGCGACGGCCAAGGGACTTTCCCGCCCCCGCGTCGTGATGGCCCACATCCTCAGGAACTCATTGATCCCGGTGGTGACCTACCTGGGCGCCAACCTTGGCGGGCTCATGGGCGGCGCCATCGTTACCGAAGGTATCTTCAACGTCCCCGGAGTGGGTAACAAACTCTTCCAGGCCATCCAGCGCAGCGAGGGTCCCACCATCGTTGCCATTGTGAGTGTCCTGGTCCTGGTTTTTGTTATCACCAACCTCTTGGTTGACCTCCTGTACGCCTGGCTTGACCCGAGGATCCGCTATGACCAGTAATAATGAACACTTTGTGGCTCCCGTCGAGGAGACACCGCTTCTGGCCACTGACGCTGTCAAGACAGATCAGGCGCCCCTAAGTCTTTGGGCTGATGCCTGGCGCAAGCTTCGTCGGCGCCCCATGTTCATCGTCTCCTCGCTGTTGATCCTGCTCCTTGTGATCGTTGCCGTGTTCCCGGGGCTGTTCACCAGCGTCGAACCCAACAATGACTGCCAGTTGGCCAACTCCGAGGGCGCACCCACTGCCGGCCACCCTCTGGGCTTCACCCTGCAGGGTTGCGACGTCTATTCCCGCGTGATCCACGGTACGCAAGCGTCCCTGTCCGTTGGTGTCCTGTCCGTGCTTGCCGTTGTCATTATCGGCGTCACCCTCGGTGCGCTGGCCGGTTACTACGGTGGCTGGCTGGACTCCGTCCTTGCACGTCTTGGCGATATCTTCTTCGCGTTGCCGATCATCCTGGGCGCCCTGGTCATTACGCAGCTGCCGTTGTTCCGTGAGAACAGGAGCGTCTGGACAGTGGTCCTGACCATATCCCTGCTTGCCTGGCCCCAAATGGCACGTATTACCAGAGGTGCCGTCATAGAAGTGCGTAACGCGGACTTCGTCACGGCGGCCCGGTCATTGGGTGTTTCCAAGTTCGGTGCCCTGGTCAAACATGCGCTGCCGAACGCCTTGGCACCCGTGATTGTCCTTGCCACGCTGGAACTGGGCGTTTTCATCGTCCTGGAAGCCACGTTGTCCTTCCTGGGTGTCGGGCTGCCCGGCAGCGTGATGTCGTGGGGTAACGACATTTCCGCGGCCAACGCATCCATCCGCACCAACCCCGGGATCCTGCTCTACCCGGCAGCCGCCCTGTCCATCACCGTCCTGAGCTTCATCATGCTTGGCGACGCCGTCCGCGATGCTCTTGATCCCAAGAGCCGTCAGCGCTAAGGAGGCGACCATGACTTCTGCGAACATCAGAATTGATGAAGCCACGGCACCAGTACGGCCCATCCTGGAGATCAAGGACTTGGCCATCACCTTCAAGACCGGTTCCGGCGAGGTCAAGGCGGTCAAGAACGCCCATTTGACCATCATGCCGGGCGAAACGGTCGCCATTGTGGGGGAGTCGGGCTCTGGAAAGTCGACGACGGCGCTGGCCGCCATCGGCCTCTTGCCCAACAACGGCCGCGTCTCAGCTGGCCAGATCCTGCTTGACGGCGAAGACATCGCCCATGCGTCGGAAAAGCGCATGATCGAGCTCCGCGGCAGCCACATCGGCATGGTTCCCCAGGACCCCATGTCCAACCTGAACCCGGTCTGGAAGATCGGTTACCAGGTGCGGGAAACCCTGAAGGCCAACGGTCGTCCGGACGGTCCGGAGGACGTTGCCCGCGTCCTCGCGGAAGCCGGACTCCCTGACGCTGCACGGCGTGCCAAACAGTACCCGCATGAGTTCTCCGGCGGCATGCGCCAGCGCGCGCTGATCGCCATCGGCCTGAGCTGCCAGCCCAAGCTCCTCATTGCCGATGAACCGACGTCGGCCTTGGATGTCACGGTTCAGCGCAGGATCCTGGACCACTTGGACACCATGACCACTGAACTCGGCACCTCGGTGTTGCTGATCACGCACGACCTCGGCCTTGCCGCCGAACGCGCCGACAAAGTGATCGTTATGTACCAGGGCAACGTGGTGGAGGCCGGTCCCTCACTGGAACTCCTCCGCAACCCTCAGCACCCCTACACCCGTCGCCTGGTTGAGTCGGCGCCTTCCCTGGCATCGCGCCGTATCCAGGTGGCCAAGGAACAGGGTGTGGAGGCCGGCGATCTTTTGGCGCCCGTGGCTGCCGCAGAAAGCCGGGTCCAGGACGAGGTCCTCCAGATCAAGAACCTGCGCAAGATCTACAAATTGCGTCAGGGACTGGGGCAGACGTCCGATTTCGCTGCTGTTGACGATGTCAGCTTCAGCGTTAAACGCGGGACCACGACGGCGATCGTGGGCGAGTCCGGCTCGGGCAAGTCCACTGTTGCCAAGATGGTTCTCCAGCTCGAGAAGCCCACTGAGGGCCAGATCATCTTCGACGGCGTGGATACCGCGGGGTTGAAGGGCAAGGAGCTCTTCAAGTTCCGTCGCCGCGTGCAGCCCATCTTCCAGGATCCGTACGGTTCTTTGGACCCGATGTACAACATCTTCAGGACCATCGAAGAGCCGCTGCGTGTTCACAAGATCGGGAATGCGGCCAGCCGCGAGAAGAAGGTCCGCGAGTTGTTGGACCAGGTGGCTTTGCCCCAGTCCATGATGCAGAGGTATCCCAATGAGCTCTCGGGCGGGCAGCGGCAGCGTATCGCCATTGCCCGTGCGCTGGCGTTGGATCCCGAAGTCATCATTTGCGATGAAGCAGTCTCAGCCTTGGACGTCCTCGTCCAGGCTCAGGTGCTGAACCTGTTGGCAGACCTCCAGGACAACCTTGGCCTGACCTACCTGTTCATCACCCACGACCTCGCCGTGGTCCGCCAGATTGCGGACCACGTCTGCGTCATGGAAAAGGGCCAGCTTGTGGAAACGGGCAGCACTGACGACGTCTTCGACAACCCCCGTGAGGCATACACCCAGGCGCTCCTGGACGCCATCCCGGGTGGATCGCTCCTGCTGCCGCCCGCGGTGGCCTGACCGGCGTCGAACGTTTGATCGCTGGATAGCAGAAGAGCCGGTGGTTCCCGAAAGGAAACCACCGGCTCTCGCCGTTTAAACTACCTGTTGCGGGGCCCTGCTCTGCGTGCCATACCGCCCACGAAGCACGCAGGGCGGGCCCCACAACGACCGATAGGACGACGGCGGCGGCTACTTCGCCGGGGCGCTGCTGTCCGGGCGGGCGGTGAGGCCCAGTGCTGCGAGTTCGCGGGCCAGGACGGCACCAAGCTTGACGTGCCCGGACGGCTTAAGGTGCACGCCGTCCTGGAGATCGCCCACAGCGTTGAAGCGGGTGAGCCAGTCGCCAGTGCTGACGAAGGGAATTCCGTGCTTCGCAGCAATGCGTCCCAGCAGGGCGTCGACTTCGGTCCGGCGGCCGCCTCCGTTGTCAGCGCCGCGTGCCAAGGTTCCGATCATGGCCAAGGCAGCCCCGGGGTAGCGCTTCTTCAGGGCCGCGAGCAGACGCTCGGCATTACTGGCAATCTGCGCATCCGTTGCCTTTTGCGAGGCATCGTTGCCGCCGCCCTGCACCACGATCAGGGGCGGATCTCCGTACGGGAGAATCCAGTCTCCACGCTGCAAGGCGTCGATGTAATTGCCTGTCTTGCCATTGGCCGCAACGAAGCCGGTGCCACCCATGCCCACCACGTGCAACTTGTAGCCCAGGGCAGCGATGCCCTGCTGGGGCCAGGAGTCTTTGGGCATGGCCTGGGAATCACCGATGAGAACGGCCGTGTGGCGTACGTCGGCCAGTACCAGTTCATTACGGTTGTTTGCCGGGTTCTTGAAGAGGGAGCCAACCGGCAGGTCCAGGGCGCTGGGAGCCGGGGCAGTCCTCAGTGGCGGCGCGGCGGCCGTCTGTGCCGGCCCGGGCGCGGCGGAGCGCGTGGCGGTGGAAACGGGGGTAGCTGGGCTGGGTCCGCAGCCTACTGCCAGAACGCCGACGGCGATCAATGGAGCGAGCAGGCGGAACGCGGCCGAAGATTGTCGCATCGATTGTTCTCCGTGTTGCACTGGTTCTGCAGCAATCATGGGGCACGACGCCAAGAAAATCCAGCATCTGGAGTAGCGGTTGTTAAAGCGCGACGTCATGTGAGCAGCGCCACATTCGGAGGTCGAATGGCTTGCTTTTTAGGCTGGGAAATGCAACTGCGTTTAGACTGGATGCAGGTGCCCTGTGTCCCGGGGTCTTTTCGCTGTGTGTTCCGATCAAGTCGATCAGGTATGCGCGCGGATACAAACAGCTGACTTCACCACTGAAACGAGTCATTAACGCATGTCTGAAACCACCACCAACACTGCGTCGCGGAGCGATCTGCGCAACGTCGCGATCGTCGCACACGTTGACCACGGTAAGACCACCCTGGTCGACGCCATGCTCAAGCAGACCAACTCCTTCGCTTCCCATGGTGAGGTTGAGGACCGTGTCATGGACTCCGGTGACCTGGAGCGCGAAAAGGGCATCACCATCCTCGCGAAGAACACCACGGTTGCCTACAACGGCCCGTCGTCCAACGGCGAGACCATCACTATCAACGTCATCGACACCCCTGGCCACGCCGACTTCGGTGGCGAGGTAGAGCGCGGTCTGTCCATGGTTGACGGTGTGGTCCTGCTGGTCGACTCCTCCGAGGGCCCGCTGCCCCAGACCCGCTTCGTGCTCCGCAAGGCCCTTGCTGCGCACTTGCCGGTCATCCTCCTGGTCAACAAGACCGACCGTCCCGACGCCCGCATCGACGAAGTTGTCCACGAGTCCATGGACCTGCTCCTGGGCCTCGCCTCGGACCTCGCCGACGAAGTTCCGGACCTGGACCTGGACAAGGTCCTCGAAGTTCCCGTCGTCTACGCCGCCGCCAAGGTTGGCCGCGCGTCCCTGGACCAGCCGGCCAACGGCTCGGCTCCGGAGAACGAGGACCTCGAGCCCCTCTTCAAGACCATCATTGAGCACATCCCGGCTCCTACCTACAACCCGGACGGCGTGCTGCAGGCACACGTGACCAACCTGGACGCTTCGCCGTTCCTTGGCCGCCTCGCCCTGCTCCGCATCTACAACGGAACCCTCCGCAAGGGCCAGACTGTTGCCTGGGCCCGCGCCAATGGTGAGCTCAAGAACGTCAAGATCACTGAACTCCTCGCCACCAAGGCGCTGACCCGTGTTCCTGCCGAATCCGCAGGCCCGGGCGAAATCGTCGCTGTGGCCGGCATCGAGGAAATCACCATTGGTGAAACCCTCACCGACGCCGAAAACCCGCAGCCGCTGCCGCTGATCACCGTGGATGATCCCGCGATCTCCATGACGATCGGTATCAACACCTCGCCGCTGGCCGGCAAGGTCAAGGGCGCCAAGGTCACGGCCCGCCAGGTGAAGGACCGCCTGGACAAGGAATTGATCGGTAACGTCTCCATCAAGGTCCTCCCCACCGAGCGTCCCGACGCTTGGGAAGTCCAGGGCCGTGGCGAGCTCGCGCTGGCCATCCTGGTTGAGCAGATGCGACGCGAAGGCTTCGAGCTGACCGTGGGCAAGCCGCAGGTTGTCACCAAGACCGTCGACGGCAAGATCCACGAGCCGATGGAACACATGACCATCGACGTGCCGGAAGAGTACCTTGGCTCCGTCACCCAGCTCATGGCTGCCCGCAAGGGCCGCATGACCAACATGGCCAACCACGGCACCGGCTGGTGCCGCATGGAATTCATCGTTCCCGCCCGTGGCCTGATCGGCTTCCGCACCAAGTTCCTCACGGACACCCGCGGTGCCGGTATCGCTGCCTCCATCTCCGAAGGCTACGAGCCCTGGGCCGGCCCCATCGAATACCGCACCAACGGTTCGATGATCGCCGACCGCGCCGGTGTTGTGACCCCGTTTGCCATGATCAACCTCCAGGAGCGCGGTTCCTTCTTCGTGAAGCCCACCTCCGAGGTTTACGAAGGCATGATCGTGGGCGAGAACTCCCGTGCAGACGATATGGACGTCAACATCACCAAGGAAAAGAAGCTCACCAACATGCGTGCAGCTTCCTCCGACTCCTTCGAGAACCTGACGCCGCCGCGCGATCTCACCCTCGAAGAGTCCCTTGAATTCGCTCGTGAAGACGAGTGCGTTGAGGTGACGCCGGAAGATATCCGTATCCGCAAGCTCATCCTGGACTCCAACGAGCGCGCCAAGGCCAACCGCGCCCGCGCCAAGTCCTAGCCTGCGCTGGCTGAAACAGTCAGGAACAGCTGAATGAAGAGAGGAGCCGCCGGTACGGTTCGTGGCATTGCTGCGGCCGTACTGGCGGCTCTTTTCGTTGCTGCAGCAGGTACGGCCCTGCATCGCCAAGCAGGGCCGGTGGCCGGCGTCGAGGTTCCGTGGGGCGTGGCAGCGGCACTGTTGCTGCTGGCGTCCGTGCAGCTGTGGCTTGCAGCGTGGTCGCGCTCGGTCTTCCCAACGGCGGTAGCCGGAGTGGTGACCTATACCGCCGTCGGCGTCTTCTCGTCAGCCGGAGCCGCCAAGCAGTTGGTGCTGGGCGACGCTGCCGGTAACGTGTGGGTCTTCGGCATCGCAGTGGTGACCTTGGTCATGCTGGTGGCAGCGAGCCGCCTGCATGCCGGACGGACTGCCGCCGCGGCGGTGGCGGTGGAACCTCTTTCGCCGCGATGACCATCGCCAAGGGAATTTCGACGTCGGAGGTACGGGTCCGTACCGTGCAACTGTTTTCGCTGGTGTCCAGCAAGTAGCCAAGGGCATCCGTCAGGCCGGCGTCGATCCTGTAGCGGACCACCACGCGGATGCCTGGCTCTGCGGTGAGTAGGAATTGTCTGGGCGGCAAATGCGGGGGAGTCACCGTTTCATACTAAGACGCGGGCTAGGTTGGCGTCATTGGACTGTTGGATAATAGGCTCGGAAGTTGAGTGCCCGGCATGATGCCGGCCGTATTACCCCGGCCATCGCCGGGACAAACCGTGGAGAGGTCTGGGACGTGACGTACGTAATCGCGCAGCCGTGTGTGGATGTCAAGGACAAGGCATGTATTGAAGAGTGCCCTGTCGACTGCATTTACGAAGGTGAGCGTTCCCTCTATATCCACCCCGATGAATGTGTCGACTGTGGTGCCTGCGAACCCGTCTGCCCGGTTGAGGCCATTTATTACGAGGATGACACCCCGGAAGAATGGGCCGACTACTACAAGGCCAACGTCGAGTTCTTCGACGACCTCGGTTCCCCGGGCGGAGCAGCCAAGATTGGCAACACGGGTAAGGATCACCCGTTCATCTCCGCACTGCCCCCGCAGAACCAAGACCACTAAGGGCGGTAGTTTCTTTGATTTCCGCGGCGCCGGCTTTCGGCCTGAACCTGCCCGACTACCCCTGGGAGGCCATGGCGCCCTATGTCGCCACGGCATCTAAGCACCCCGGTGGCGCAGTAAATCTTTCCATCGGGACACCTGTGGATCCCACTCCCGGACTGATCCGTGACGCCCTTGCGGCTGCTGCGGACGCCCACGGCTATCCCACGGTTCATGGCACCGTGGCCTTGCGCCAGGCCGTGGTGGACTGGTTCGCAAGCCGCCGCGGCGTGCCCGGCCTGGACCCGCAGGACGTCATGCCGACCGTGGGCTCCAAAGAACTCGTAGCCTGGCTGCCGTTCCTGCTCGGCCTGAGCGCCGGAGACGTGGTTGTGCGGCCTACTGTCGCCTACCCGACGTACGACATCGGCGCCTCGTTGGCGGGTGCCACAGCCATCGCTGCCGACGACCTGGATGAACTTGATCCGGCCACCCGCGCCAAAGTCCGGTTGATCTGGATCAACTCCCCGGGTAATCCCACAGGCAGCGTTCGCGATGTGGAGTCGCTCCGCAGGATCGTGGGCCAGGCCCGCGAGCTCGGCGCCGTGGTGGCCTCTGACGAATGCTATGCCGAACTGGGCTGGGGCGAATGGGATGCCCAGCGCGGGGGAGAAGCTGTACCCAGCATCCTGGATCCCCGCGTTACCGGCGGTTCCACCGACGGCCTGCTGTGCGTGTACTCGTTGAGCAAACAGTCCAACCTGGCCGGCTACCGTGCAGCATTCGTCGCCGGGGACCCGGCCATCATGGCCAACCTGGTCAACAGCCGGAAGCATGCGGGCATGATCGTGCCCTACCCCGTGCAGGAAGCGATGCGCGTTGCTTTGGGCGATGCCGGCCACGTGCTGTCCCAGAAGGACCTCTACCGCGACCGGCGCGAGAGGATGGTTCCTGCGCTGGAGAAGTTCGGACTGCAGATCCACCAATCCAAGGCCGGGCTCTACCTCTGGTCCACGGCAGGCGAAGCCACCTGGGACACGGTGGCACGGTTCGCCGACCTTGGCATTGTGGTGGGCCCCGGGGTGTTCTATGGCGACGCCGGCAATGGTTTCATCCGCGTTGCCCTCACCGGCA
Organism: Paenarthrobacter sp. YAF11_1; assembly: GCF_052113445.1. Taxonomy (NCBI): domain Bacteria; kingdom Bacillati; phylum Actinomycetota; class Actinomycetes; order Micrococcales; family Micrococcaceae; genus Paenarthrobacter; species Paenarthrobacter sp. YAF11_1. Next base: position 473,264 of record NZ_JBFRDF010000001.1, on the reverse strand, counting down.
GCGACGAACGCATCGACGCTGCAGTAGAGCGGCTTGCCACAGCCTCATAACAATGCTGTGACTTGCACCACTAACAGCGTCATTCCGCCAGTAACCCGACGGCACGGATTAGTTCCGGAGGGTTACTGGCGGTAGCTTTTTAACTGACTATCAATGGTGGCCTTCTCTTAGAAAGCACTTCGGCCGTTGGAGCCCTGCAACAGTAGGGCCGAAGGCGGCGGCACCAGAAGTTGGTTGGACAAGCGTTCGATAGAGGCCCAAAGGCCTCATGAAGGGGACTCCATGACTGAGACCACCAGCGCAACACTGCGCCATGCCGGCGGCGAACTCGAACTGCCGCGCATCCAGGTTGTAGAAGGAAACGAAGGCTACGACGTTTCCAAGCTGCTGAAGCAGACGGGCGCCGTTGCCTATGACCCCGGCTTCATGAACACAGCGGCCACCACCTCGGCCATTACCTACATCGACGGCGACGCAGGCATCCTGCGCTACCGCGGTTACCCGATTGAGCAGCTCGCGCAGCACTCGAGCTTCCTCGAAGTTTCCTACCTGCTGATCTACGGCAACCTTCCCACCCCCACGGAGTTGGAAGAGTTTGATCAGAAGATCCGGCGCCACACGCTCCTGCACGAAGAGCTCAAGGGCTTCTTCGGCGGGTTCCCGCGTGACGCCCACCCCATGCCGGTGCTCTCCTCGGCTGTTTCGGCGCTGTCCACGTTCTACCAGGACTCGCTGGATCCGTTCAACGCGGAGCACGTGGAAGTTTCCACCATCCGCCTCATGGCCAAGCTGCCTGTCATTGCCGCTTACGCCCACAAGAAGTCCATCGGCCAGCCGATGCTCTACCCGGACAACTCCATGAACCTGGTGGAGAACTTCCTTCGACTCAGCTTCGGCCTTCCCGCCGAGCAGTACGAAATGGACCCGGTAGTGGTCAAGGCCCTTGACCTCCTCCTCATCCTGCACGCGGATCACGAGCAAAACTGTTCCACGTCCACTGTGCGCTTGGTGGGTTCGTCCAACGCGAACCTCTTCGCTTCGGTGTCCGCAGGCATCAACGCCCTCTTCGGCCCTGCCCACGGTGGCGCCAACGAGGCCGTGCTGAAGATGCTCCGCCAGATCCAGGCCGACGGCATCAAGCCTGAGGACTACATGGAGAAGGTCAAGAACAAGGAAGACGGCGTCCGCCTCATGGGCTTCGGACACCGTGTCTACAAGAACTACGATCCCCGCGCCAAGATCATCAAGGCAACGGCCCACGAAGTTCTCGGCAAGCTCGGCGGCAACGACGAACTGCTGGACATCGCCATGCGCCTCGAAGAGAAGGCCCTGGCTGATGACTACTTCATCCAGCGCAAGCTGTACCCGAACGTCGACTTCTACACCGGCCTCATCTACAAGGCCATGGGCTTCCCGGAGAAGATGTTCACCGTACTGTTCGCCATCGGACGCCTCCCGGGCTGGATTGCCCAGTGGCGCGAAATGATCAACGACCCCCAGACCAAGATCGGCCGCCCGCGGCAGCTCTACACAGGGGAGCCGGAGCGCAACTACCCGGCCAACGCCCACCTCGCGCGAGGTGGGCGGCCGCCGTCGTTAATTACTGAGGCGTTGGTCGCCTCAGCGCCTGGTCGCCTAAGCGCCGGCTGCGGCCGGCTGCGCGGCGTTGTACCCGTAGGGGTTGTTCTTCTGCCAGCGCCAGTGGTCTTCACACATTTGGTCCACAGTCTTGGTGGTGGACCAGCCGAGGTCGGCCAGGGCGGACGAAGCGTCGGCCCAGAAAGCGGGGAGGTCGCCGGCGCGGCGGCCGGTGATCTCGTAGGGAATCGGCTGGCCGACGGCCTTCTCGAAGGAGCGCAGCACCTCCAGAACCGAGGAGCCACGGCCGGAGCCGAGGTTCCAGCGTCGGACGCCTGCGCGCCCGGCAATGTAGTTCAGGGCTGCTACGTGGCCGTCGGCCAGGTCCACCACGTGGATGTAGTCGCGCTGTGCGGTGCCGTCAGGGGTGTCGTAGTCCCCGCCGAAGACCATGAGCTTCTCACGGCGGCCTACGGCTACCTGGGCGATGAACGGTACCAGGTTGTTGGGGATGCCCTGGGGGTCCTCACCTATGCGGCCGGACGGGTGCGCGCCCACCGGGTTGAAATAGCGCAGCAGTGCGATATGCCAGCGGTCGTCCGCGTTGCCCAGATCCGAGAGGATGTCCTCGATCTGTTCCTTGGTGCGGCCGTAGGGGTTGTTGGCGCCGATTTCCATCTTCTCGATGTACGGGATGGGGTTGTGCTCGCCGTACACCGTGGCTGAAGAGCTGAAGACGATGGAGCGCACGTTGTGCTTGTCCATGGCGCGGAGCAAGTTCAGGGTGCCAACGATGTTGTTGTAGTAGTAGGCGAGGGGCTCCTGGACGGACTCTCCTACGGCCTTCAAGCCAGCGAAGTGGATCACGGCGTCGATCTGGTGCTGGTCGAACACGGCTTCAACTGCGGGCTCATCCACCAGGTCAACCTTGTGGAACGCGGCGGTCTTGCCGGTGAGCTCCGAGACCCGGCGGAGGGATTCCTCGCTGGAGTTCACGAGGTTATCTAGCACGACGACGTCGTGGCCGGCTTCCTGAAGGGACAAAACGGTGTGGGAACCGATATAGCCGGTGCCACCCGTGACAAGAATTTTCATGGTCTCTACGCTAGCGGAAATTGGAGCCACGCCGCTCTGTGTTGAGCGGTGTTGAAGCACGTTCGTGCTAAAAACTACTGGTGCCCAAAATTGTTGATGCCGAAGCCCGGCGCCAGGAAGTTGTCCAAGCCGTATTCCGGATCATTGCCAGCGATGGCTTGGAAAGGGCATCCCTCCGAGAAGTAGCGGATGAGGCCGGACTGGCAGTGGGCTCTGTCCGGCACTACTTTGCCAGCAGCGACGACCTCCTGGTGTTTTCCTTTGGCGCTGTGATTGACCGGATTGCGGGACGACTTGAATCAGCAATGGCAGCTGTTGAAGAAGAGGTGCCGGGCAGCACGGAACAGCATGCTGCAGTCTTGAACCTCCTGGGCCAGTTCCTGCCCTTGGACGAGGAACTCGCTGTGGATGCGTGCGTGTGGACCGCGTTCAGGCATGCCGCCCGTATCAAACCCGTCCTTGCAGCCGAAGCCGAGCGCAGCCACCGCACTGTAGCGGCCGTCGTCGGGCGTTTGATCATGCACCTGAGCCCCGGCGGAGCGGAAGCGCAACAAACCCTCGTCACGGAGGCGGAGCGGCTTCTGGCGACCATGGACGGCTTGTGCATGCACGCGCTGTTGCAGCCCGAGTGGATGACGGCTGAGATGTGCAGCGACGTCCTCACCGCCCATCTGCGCTCCTTGTCCGGGATGTCCGCTGCCCACTAGGGGTTCTTCTCCGGCAACCAGTGCCGCCATAAGGCAAATGCTGCCGCGCCCCTACCGTCCTGACCCAACGGGAATAGACTGGGAGATGTCGGGAACCTGCCAAGGGAGGAATTCGGATGCACGAATCAGGCGGCCCGGGGTGGCGCATCACCATGGACACGTCCGGGCCGATGCTCATCGCCCTGTACTTGCGGGACGTCGCCGGACTGGATGGTGCCGGCAGACCCAGCCTGTCCCACGCAGCCCCCAAAGTCCGGCATGCCGACCACAGCCACCTGACCTCCGACGTCGGGGGTATCCACGCCCTGAAGACTGAGTGGGAAGCCTGGTGGGAAAGCCTGGTCAAGGCTTACCCCAAGCCCGCCTCGGAACTGGCGCCACCCAGTTTCAAGGCCTTCGGCAACTCACCGGCACTCCAACGTGTTCTACAGGCCCACTTCGGCTCGGCCCTGGGATGGGCCACGGACAGGATCGACGAGTACGCCGACCTCGAAGCGGCCCGTGAAGCCAACGGTGTGACCCAGGTCCTCAACGAGATGGTGGAGGACAGGCTGCTGGAAGTCGGGCGCAGTTCCCGCGACTTCGAATTGACCATCATTGAGCTGCCCTTGAACGAACCACGTGCCTGGTATCTGGAGCCCAGCACGATGATCATGAGCCACAGGCTGTTGGCCGAGCCCGACGTTTTCCGGAGCTACGTCCAGCCGGTGGTGGAGATCCTCGCCTGACAGAAAATCTCAGGTGGTGGGGGCTGAGACGGTGATGGTGACGGTCTCTGCAGGTGCCGTCGACGATTGCCATCCGTCACGTTTCTCCCGGTTCCAGGCGCGGCCGCCAACATCCACCTGGGTGATGGACAGCGTCTTGGCGTTCGCCACTGCCCAGTGGGCAACGGCCCATGCCTGCGTGCCCGTGATGTCCAGCTGCACCGAGCGGCCCTGGACGGTGGCCGCCTGGGTGCCGAACGCCGTCGTGAGTTCATCGACGACGGCGGCAGGGTCACCCGCCGCTTCAGGCATGCGCAGTTCGCAGTCCAGCGCCGCCTCGGAGTGTCCTGTGAGAGCAGAAGCGAAGGCCCTGCCCATGCCTTCGTGCTGGGCGTAGGCGCGGGGGAAAGCTGATCTTTGGACCGCTTGGGCGGCCTGGGTGATCTCCATGGACTCGTAACCGGGGACTTTGACCAAACCGTCAAAGAACGCATTGGCGGCGTAGACGGGGTCCATGACTTGGGCTTCGGTGCCCCAGCCTTGCGACGGCCGCTGTTGGAAAAGCCCGCGGGAGTCGGGACCGGCGTCGTCACCGTAGTTGATGTTCCGCATCCGGGATTCCTGCATGGCGGTGGCAAGGGCAATGCTCGCGGCCCGGGGAGGCAGTCCGCGCTGGACGGAAATGGCGGTGATGAGGGAAGCGTTCGCTGCTTGGTCCGTGGCGAGCTCGTGGCTTTCAGAGCCGACGACGGCGACGCAGCGCTCCGTGACCAGGGTCTCGGAGCGCTGCAGCACCGCAACGATCGCGTAGATGGCACCTGCTACGAGGGCCAAAGCCAGCACCGCAACGATGGCGCGGCGGAACCGGCGCACGGATGTCCTCCTGCTAGTTGGCGTGAAGGGCCTCGTTGAGCTCTACCGTCTGTCCCTTGCGCGGAAGGACTTCCACGCCGCCGGTGGTGGAGTTGCGGCGGAACAGCAGATTGGGGACTCCGGAGAGCTCCACGGCCTTGATGATCTTGCTGGTGTCCTCGCCGTTCTCGTCCTTGGGGCCGGGAACGCGGACGCGGGTACCGGCGGTGACGTACAGGCCGGCCTCCACTACGGAGTCATCACCGATGCTGATGCCCACACCGGAGTTGGCGCCGAGCAGGACACGCTCGCCCAGGGCGATCTTTTCCTTGCCGCCACCGGAGAGCGTTCCCATGATGGACGCTCCGCCGCCCACGTCAGTGCCGTCGCCGGCCACGACGCCGGCAGAGATGCGGCCTTCCACCATGGAAGTGCCCAGGGTGCCGGCGTTGAAGTTCACGAAGCCTTCGTGCATCACGGTGGTGCCTTCGGCCAGGTGGGCACCCAAGCGGACGCGGTCGGCGTCGGCAATGCGCACGCCGGCGGGAACAACGTAGTCAACCATCCGCGGGAACTTGTCCACGCCGTAAACCACGACGTTGCCGCGCTTGCGGAGGCGGGCGCGGGTCAGTTCGAAGCCGTCCACGGCTGCCGGACCGAAGTTGGTCCACACCACGTTGGGAAGCTTGCCAAAGACGCCGTCCAGGTTGATGCTGTTCGGCTTGACCAGGCGGTGCGAGAGGAGGTGCAGGCGCAGGTATGCGTCGGCGGTGTCTGCCGGGGCGGCGTCGAGGTCGATCTGGGCGAAAACCACTTTTTGTTCCGTACCGCGGTCGGCGTCCTTGCCGTCGTTGGCCAGTGCAGTGAGCGTAGGATCGGCGTTCTCAACGTCGCGCAGGGTCTCGGCCGCAACGCCCAAGGCGGGAGCCGGGTACCAGACATCCAGCACGGTTGCTTCCCCGGAGGCCGAGGTAGCAATAGTGGCGAGGCCGAATCCGTAGGCTGATCGGAGGTTGGCGGGCGCGTCTGTGGGCACAGCAGAGGAAGCAGTTTCAGTCATGGGGCAAGTGTATCCAGCACCCGGAGGTCGGCTAAAACCCGTCTCATGCCATGGAGGTCGCATTGAGGGTGGTAGCTGGGGATTAAGCTGGACGGGTGACCCTGAATCCAGCCCCCGCCCTCCTTGACCTGCGCCAGGACGTTGCCCTGCTGACCGCCGCGATTATCGACTTCAACAGCGTCTCCGGCAATGAGACCGAGCTCGCCGACGCCGTCGAGTCCGCCCTGCGGGCCATACCCGCCTACACGGTGGTCCGCGACGGCGATGCCATTATTGCCCGGACCGAGCTTGGCCGACCCGAGCGGGTCATCCTGGCCGGACACCTGGACACCGTGCCCCTGCCCACCGTGGAGGGTTCGCTGGGCACCGTTCCAGCCACGTGGGAATCGGGAGTTCCGGGCGAAGGCGTGCTGTACGGGCGTGGAACCACGGACATGAAGGGCGGCGTCGCCGTGCAGCTGGCGCTTGCGGCAACACTGTTCGACGACGGTCGGCAGCCGGACAAGGACGTCACCTTCGTCTTCTACGACCATGAGGAAGTGGAAGCGGTCAAGAGCGGCCTCGGCAGGTTGGTCCGGAACCACGGTGACTTGCTGAGAGGCGATTTCGCCATCCTGCTTGAGCCCACTCACGGCACAGTGGAGGGCGGCTGCAACGGGACAAGCCGTTTTGAGGCCATTACCATCGGCGAAACGGCACACTCAGCCCGGGCCTGGATGGGCATCAATGCGATCCATGCCGCTGCCCCCATCCTGGCGAGGCTCGCAGCCTATGAACCGCAGACCATCAACGTGGACGGCCTCGACTACCGCGAGAGCCTGAACGCAGTAAAGATCAACGGTGGAACTGCGGGCAACGTCATCCCGGACCGCTGCGTGGTGGAGATTAACTACCGCTTCGCTCCGGACAAAACACCGGACCAGGCCGAGGCCCATGTCCGGGACCTGCTGGAAGGATTCGACGTCGTCCGCACCGACGCCGCTGCCGGCGCGCGACCCGGACTGAACCACCCCGCTGCCGCGTCCTTCGTTGCCGCAGTCGGTGCCGAGCCCAAGCCCAAATACGGCTGGACCGACGTCGCGCGTTTCAGCGAGCTGGGAATTCCGGCGGTGAACTTTGGACCCGGCGACCCCTTGCTGGCGCACAAGGACAACGAACACGTCGACGCCGATGCCATCCGTGAGTGCCTGCGGGCACTGAGGACGTGGCTGACGCCGTAGTCCGGGAGCTTCCCCGCAGCATAAAAGAAGGTCCGCAACCTGATGGCTGCGGACCTTCTTTATGTTGATGCGGGACTAAGCCTTGTTGGGGCCTTCGATGGAGTCCTTGGCGATGGGATCGTTACCGCCCACCACGAGCCCGGTCCGGAGACTGGGCGGAGCCACGCCACCGGCGGCCTTCTTGGAACCGCGGCGCTCAATCATGATCGCAATCCGTGACACGGTCAGGTTGATCAGGATATAGATCGCGGCACCGACGAAGAAAGCCGGGAACAGGAAGTCCGGACCCAGGAAGTCGGCCATGATCTGGATCTTCCGCAGGAGTTCCTCATAGCCCACGATGTAGCCAAGCGACGTGTCCTTGAGCAGGACCACCAGCTGGGCGACCAGCGAGGGCAGCATCCGGCGGACAGCCTGCGGGAACTCGATGGACATCCGCGACTGGAAGCTTCGCAAGCCAATGGCCAGTCCGGCTTCGCGTTGACCCTTGGGCAGCGACTGGATGCCTGCACGGAGGATTTCGGCAAAGATGGCGGCGTTGTAGAGCGTCAAGCCCACCACCACTGCCTGGAACTGACCGGTTGCGAAGACCAGCAGGACGAACAACATCATGAGGACCACGGGCATGCCGCGGAGGAACTCGAGAACCACCTGGGTGGGTATGCGGATCCAGGCGATCAGGGAGATCCTCAACAGGCAGAGCGCAATGCCCAAGGGGAAGGCAATAACTGCAGCGACTGCAGCTGCGGCCAGCGTGGAGAGGATGCCTTGGCCGATCAGGCTCCAGACATCCGGAGCCAAGGGGCCATAGAAGATCACCCAACGGTCGGCGTCGAAAATGCCTTGCTGGGCCAGCGTGGTGACGGCAATAGCAAGGACACCGAGGATGATCAGGATTCCGGCTGCGGATCCCAGGAGCGAGTAAAGGCGGGCTTTGGGCCCGGGGACGTCGTACAGGACCGAGGTCATCGGGCAATCGCCACCTTTCGTTCGACAAAGTGCGCCAGAAGGCCAAGGGGCACCGTGATCAGGAGGTAGAAGAAGGCCACCCCGAGCAGGATCCAGAGGACTTGGTCACCGTAGTCGTTGGAGAGCTGGCGGCCGTAGCCGAAAAGCTCGAGGACGAAGAACGCACCGGCCACCGAAGAGTTCTTGACCAAGGCGATCAGGATGTTGATCAACGGGGGTATGACCGTACGGACGGCCTGGGGAAGGACAATGAAGCCCAGGACCTGGGTAAAGGTCATGCCGATACTGCGGGCAGCTTCTGCTTGGCCGACCGGCACGCTGTTGACACCGGAACGGACGGCTTCGGCGATGAAGGCGGCCGTGTAACTGCTCAGCGCGATGATGGCGGCAACCTCGAATTGCTCGAACTTGACGCCCAGCCGGGGGAGAACGATGGCTGCGAAGAAGAAAATGATGGTCAACGGGGTATTACGTGCGACCTCAACATAGAACATGCTGAAACCGCGGAGTGCAGCCACGGGGGAAACCCTCATGGCCGCCAGGAGTGTGCCGACAATGAGGGCAATGATTCCTGAAATTACGGAGAGATAAAGGGTTCGGAGAAATCCGTCCCAATATTCGGGGAGGCTTGCTATGACGGCGTCCATGGCTTCCTTTGGCTGCAGCTAATCAGGGAACAGGGTCCTGGAGTCGGTCAACTGCCGCCGCCCGGTTTGGACGGCGGCAGCCAACGGATCCCGACTAGTAGCGGTTGATCGCCGGAAGTTCAGGAGTGGTCTTGATGACCTTGCCTGCAGTGGCTTCCCAAGCCTTCTTGTAGTCGCCGTCCTTCTGGAATGCCTCGAGCTGGTCGTTGATCCAGTTGCGGAAGACGGTGTCGTCCTTCTTCAGGCCGATGCCGTAGGGCTCCTTGGTGAAGGTTTCATCCGAAGCGAGCTTGAAAGCGTCCGGTTCCTTGTCCACGTAGCCGGCGAGGATCACGTTGTCCGTGGTCACTGCAACTACCTGCTTGTTGCGAAGAGGCTCCAGGCAAGCGGTGTAGGTGGCAGCCGGGACAACCTCTGCGCCGTACTTCTCGGCGATGGTCTTGGCCGGGGTGGAACCCGTCACGGAGCAGACCTTCTTACCGCTGACATCCTCAGGCTTGGTGATGGAGGTGTCGTCCTTGTTCACCAGGAGTGCCTGGCCGGCTTCGTAGTACGGGCCGGCGAAGGCAACCTTTTCCTTACGGGCATCGTTGATGGTGTAGGTGGCGATGACCAAGTCAACGCGGCCCTGCTCGATGAACGATTCGCGGTTCTGGGAGACAGTCTCTACCCATTCGATCTTGTCAGCGGGAATGCCCAGCTTGGCAGCAATTGCCTTGCCCATTTCGACGTCGAAACCGACAGGCTTGCCGTCCAGGCCCTTCTGGCCGAACAGCGGCTGGTCAAACTTGGTGCCGATGGTGATCTTCTGGGCCTTGTTCAGCTTCTCCATCGTGGTGCCGGCCTCGAAGCTCGCCGAAGCAACCGGGGGAGTGGTGGTGGTGCCGCCGCCACATGCGCTCAGCGACAGGGCGAGGGCTGCGGAAGCGGCCACCAGGAGTGATTTCCTCCGGGTAATGAAAGCCTTCATGACATTCCTTTCATAGATTGGCCGTCGTACGGCCTGGGTGCGGTCTTTGCGGCCTGGGTGCGGGCGGTAAAGAGCTAGTGGGTCAAAAGCTTGGACAGGAAGTCCTTGGCGCGGGTGCTCTTCGGGTTGGTGAAGAATTCCTCGGGGGTTGCGTCTTCCACAATCTGGCCGTCAGCCATGAACACCACACGATCTGCAGCCTTGCGGGCAAAGCCCATCTCGTGGGTGACCACGATCATGGTCATGCCTTCTTTGGCCAACTGGATCATGACGTCGAGGACTTCGTTGATCATTTCGGGGTCCAACGCGGACGTTGGCTCATCGAACAACATGACCTTCGGCTTCATGGCAAGAGCACGGGCAATTGCCACACGCTGCTGCTGGCCGCCGGAAAGCTGGGCGGGAAGCTTCGGGGCCTGGTGCCCGACGCCAACGCGCTCAAGGAGGGCCATGGCCTCCTTATCAGCCGTGCCCTTGGCCACCTTCTTAACCTTGATCGGGCCCAGCGTGACGTTCTCAAGAATCGTCTTGTGGGCGAACAGGTTGAACGACTGAAAAACCATGCCGACGTCGGCACGCAGGTGCGCGAGGTCCTTGCCTTCTTCGGGAAGCTTCTTCCCGTCGATGGCGATGTCACCGTCGTCGATGGTTTCCAAACGGTTGATGGCACGGCACAGTGTGGACTTACCGGATCCGGAGGGTCCGATTACCACTACCACTTCACCCTTCTTGACCTGAAGGTTGATGTCCTTAAGGACGTGCAGTTGACCGTAATGCTTGTTGACGCCATTCAGGGAGACGAGGGCATCGCCGGACGCTTGAGTAGTCATACGACGAATCTAGCGAACAAAGAAGCAAATATGACCACGGTCACGGCAACTTCCTCAAGATCGTGACTGAACAGAAACCTGCCCCACAGCGATATACCAGACTGCAATGCAAGAACCGGGTCGCAGCAACGGAGCAGGCAGCTGTAAGCGCTAGCCTTGGGCAATGAGCATCAGCCAGCACCCAGTTCCCCACCCGGATGCCAACGGCCAGGTCAGGGCCAGCCAAGTGCCCCTGCCCTCGGACATCGCACCGGCCAAGCACAAGGGCTCCTTGGAGCTTCGCCGCAAACAAGCGGATACGGGGATGTCAGACCAGCATTTGCTGGATACAAGTGGCGCTGGGCAGTTCATCCACACCGATCCCTGGCGTGTCCTGAGGATTCAGAGCGAATTCGTGGAGGGCTTCGGAGCCCTTGCTGACCTCGGCCCGGCCGTCAGCGTGTTCGGTTCCGCGCGGACCAAGCCAGGAACCGAGTACTACGACATGGCCGTGGACGTCGGACGAAAGCTCGCCGAAGCCGGCGTCGCCGTGATCACCGGTGGAGGTCCGGGTTCCATGGAAGCGGCCAACAAAGGTGCCGTGGAAGGCAACGGAGTCTCCGTAGGCCTTGGCATCGAACTGCCGTTCGAGCAAGGACTCAACCAGTGGGTGGACCTGGGCATCAACTTCCGGTATTTCTTCGCCCGTAAAACCATGTTCGTCAAGTACGCGCAGGGCTTCGTGGTCCTGCCTGGCGGCCTCGGCACCCTGGATGAACTTTTCGAAGCCATGGTGCTGGTGCAGACCCGCAAGGTGACCTCGTTCCCCATCGTGCTCCTGGGGGTCAGGTTCTGGGGGCCCATGATCGAGTGGATCCGGGAAACCCTGGTGGCGGAGGGCATGGTCTCTGAAAAGGACCTTGACCTGATCCAACTGGTGGATGACCCGGCGGACGCCGTGCACCGCGTTTTGCACGGGGCGCCGCTGCCTCCTACCCCCAACGGAAACCAGCGCCCGGAATAGCCGGCCGTTTCTGGCACGATGGTCCTGTGAGCTTTTTCCTGGTGTTCCTCGCGATTGTCCTCATTGGCGCTGTGCTGTACCTCGGAGCCGGGATTGTCCGGGGACGCTCGATGGGTGCTGGCCTTGACGACCCCGTACCGAACCTGCCTCCGGTGGTGCTGCCGTCCAAGGCCAAGCCGTCCGACGTCGATTCCCTGCGTTTCGCCCTGGGGCTGAGGGGATACCGCATGGACCAGGTTGACCAGGTCCTCGATGACCTGCGGGACCAGTTGCAGGCCAAAGACCACGAGATCGAACGACTCAGCGCACAGGCGCAGCCGCGGCTTGAGGACGGCGAACCCGGCCGGATCAAGCCGTGAGCCCAGAGACCCGGAGCAAGGCCGGGCAGGGGCCCACGGAACGGATTTCGCGCTCTGCCGCAGCTGTGGCCGCACGGATGTCGGCGTGGCCATGGTGGCTCCAGGTTTCCTTGGTCTTCGTGGGGGCCAGGCTTGTCAGCGCGTGTATTTTCATGGCCGCAGCCCTTCACCAGGGGACCAGCCCGTGGTTTCCGCCGGCACCGGACTATTGGAACTTCATCACCATCTGGGACGGGCGCTGGTACCAGGAGGCGGCGGACAAAGGCTATCCAGCAGATCTTCCAGTGGATGCCAACGGCGTAGTCAAGGAAAACGCCTGGGCGTTCTACGCACTGTTTCCCTTCCTGGGCCGGGGCTTGTCCGCCATCACCGGGATGGGGACTTTGCCCGCGCTGACGGCCATCGCGATGCTGGCGGGCCTCGGCGCAGCCTTGGTCATTTACTTGCTCTTCCGGGAGTTCGCCGGCCGTCGTACCGCCATGTGGGGCGTCATTTTCGTTTCCACATTTCCGGTGTCTGCCATCCTGCAGGTCCCGTATGCCGAGTCGCTGAACCTGCTGCTCCTGGCGTCGTCACTGTTGCTCGTGGTCAGGCGCCGCTACTTTGCGGCCATTCCCGTGGTGCTCCTGATGTGCCTGTCCAGGCCCACCGGGGTGCCTTTTGCCGCCATGCTGGGGCTGCTTTTCCTGGGGCGGTTGTGGCAACGCTTCCGGCAGTCACCAACGGCGCTGCCGGCGGATGGCACTGCAGGAAATGCCGGCAAAGCGACAGACCCGACGTCGACGCGCAGCCTGGTGTCCCTGGCCGTCCTCGTGTTCGCCACGGGTCTTGCGGCTCTGGCATGGCCCACCATCGCATGGGCCGTCACAGGTGATCCGGCGGCTTACACCCGCACTGAAACGGCGTGGCGTGGCCATGACCTTGTGCCCTTCAAACCTTGGTTTGATACCGGCAGGATGTTGTTCGGGCCGGTGCTGGGAGTACTGGCTCCGTTCGTCTTCGCCGGACTCTTTGTGCTGGTGATGGTGTCCAGGCCGGTACGGGCCATCGGAACTGAGCTGCGGCTGTGGTGTGCCTGCTACATGGGTTATCTGTTGGTTTTCCTGCACCCGCAAACCAGCACCTTCCGTATGCTCCTCCCGCTGTTCCCGCTGGCGCTCGGGGCGGCCCTGCTGTCCAAATCCAAGGCCTACCGGGGAACCGTGGTGGCCATGTTCATCCTGCTCCAGATTGTCTGGGTGGTATGGCTGTGGGCATGGGCCCAACTGCCCGGGGGAGGCGACTATCCGCCCTGACGTGCAGCTTTGCCGGTGAACAGCAATATGTACAAAGACCGGACAAATGGCGCGCTGATTCGCTACGGACGGTTAAGTACGGGATAATGGTCTAAGAGCAAGGACAAAGCACCTAAAAGTGCCCGGCCAAGGCGGCCTCCCAAGCGTTGCCGCCGGCCGCAATTGCGATGCGGATCCAGCCCGGCCGGGTTGGGCGTGACTTGGGACAAATGGAGGGGATTTTCCTAATGGCGGCGATGAAACCACGTACTGGCGACGGCCCGATGGAAGTTACCAAAGAGGGACGCAGCCTGATCATGCGTGTGCCGCTCGAAGGCGGGGGACGGCTTGTGGTCGAGCTCAACGCCGCTGAGGCGGAGAACCTCAAGGAATGCCTCGTAGGCGTGACCGGATAGATCTACCAAGCAGGGCCCGCTGAGCCGGGGCCCTGCTTTTTGGTTTAAGAAGGCCGGCGCCCTACCTCTTGACGGCCACCAGCAGTCCATCGCCGGTGGGCAGCATCGCCGAAGCGAGCCGATCGTCGTCGCGGATTGCCTTGCCGATCTGGCGCAGCACCACGGTGGTGGAGTCGCGTGCTGCCGGGTTGGCTACCCGGTCTTTGTCCAGGGCATCGTTGATCACCAGCGTGCCGCCGGACTTGAGCAGGCGGATGGCCTGTTCCACGTACTTGGGGAAGTTGGGCTTGTCGGCGTCGATGAAGACCAGGTCATAGGCCGAATCCGTCAAGCGCGGCAAGACGTCGGCCGCGCGGCCTGAAATGGTGCGGGTGCGGTTGGCCGGGCTGCCGGATTCCAGAAATGCTTCCCTGGCCGCCTTGAGGTGCTCGACGTCAACGTCGATGGTGGTCAGGACGGCATGGGGGCTCAAACCGCGGAGCAGGCAAACCCCGGACACTCCGGCTCCCGAACCGACTTCAACCACTGTCTGTGCCTTCGATGCGGCAGCAAGAACCGTGAGCACCGCGCCCACACCGGGGCTGATGGGGGTGACTCCCAGCTCGAAAGACCGCTCCCTGGCGCGCAACAAGACGTCATCCTCAGCAGGCAGATCTTCTGCATAGGACCAGCTGCTTGACTTGTCGGCACTCATGTAGGGTTTCGCTTTCCGCGGGTAGGGGTGTTTGTACCAAGACTACTGTGTAAGCACACGGAAACCCGCTGTTGGGCAGCCGTCCCGCGGCTGTGTCCAGCGGTGTGTTCAGCCCTGCGGGAAAAACCCGCGCCAGTCAGGAAATTCCCAGACAACCTTGGGATGATAATGGTCCGATCATCCATGAGGTGGCCGGCGCCGAGGGACTCGGTGAACCACAGTTTGAGGGGAGTGGACGATGCCGGCATTGCATGCTGCGCCAGTCCAGACATCGGAAAGTATTGACGGCGTTGCCGACTGGGTCATGCCCAGCTGGGAGGAAGTGGTTTCCAACCACTCCGCCAAGGTATACCGCCTCGCCTATCGCTTGACGGGCAACAAGTTCGACGCCGAGGACCTCACCCAGGAGGTCTTTGTCCGGGTGTTCCGTTCGCTGGAGAACTTCAAACCGGGAACATTGGACGGCTGGTTGCACCGCATCACCACCAACCTGTTCCTGGACCAGGCCCGGCGCAAGAGCAGGATCCGTTTCGATGCCCTCGCTGAGGACGCAGAGTCCCGCCTGCCCGGCCGTGAACCCGGTCCGGAGCAGAGCTTCGAACACAACAACCTTGATCTGGACGTCCAGCGCGCCTTGGAAGAACTGCCGCCTGATTTCCGCGCCGCCGTCGTGCTGTGCGACCTCGAAGGCCTCTCCTACGACGAGGTTGCAGAGGCGCTCGGCGTCAAGCTGGGAACCGTCAGGTCCCGCATCCACCGTGGCAGGACCATGCTGCGCGAAAAACTCGCCCACCGCGATCCCCGTCCGGCAGAGGCCCGCAAGCCGCGCCTGAAGATGCCGCGCATCGCAAGCATCCTTTAGGACGTCGATGCCTCGACATCCTCGTCGTCCGGGATTGTTGTCCCGGCGCAAACTGGCTGCCCTGCGCCATACCCGCAACCCGGACCATGTTCAGGAATGCACCGATTGCAGCAGCGCCCTTCGCCGGGAACGGCAGTACCTTGAACGACTTCGGGGTTCTTCGGTGCCCGAAGCCAGCCAGGACCTTGCCGCGCGACTGATCCAGCATACTGAGCGTCTTGCCAACGAGCCTGGCCAGGACTTTGCTCCCAAGCCTTCGTCCAGCGGCATCCGCCGGGGGCTTCGCCTTGCGGGCGTCGCAGCCGGAACCTTGGCTGTCAGTGCCGGTGCCTTGGGCGTGTCCGCGTACGTGGTGGCCGGTGACGACGTCCAGCAGGTCCGTGCCGAAACCAGCGACGTGGGTGCACTAGCCGGAGCGTGGACAGGAAACCCTGTGGAAAGCATGGCGGTACCGGCATTCCGGGCCGGCAGCACCGTCAGCCTGAGCGCTGCCCAGCTGGACGCTCTGCGGGAAGAAGGGTGGGCGTGCCCTGAACTGGCCGGAATGGGCTTCACGGTGGTCTACGCCCACGGCATGATGTACAACGGGCACCCGGCGGTGGAGATGAGGCTGGAAAGCAACGGCCACTACGCCACCATTCTGGAGGAGCATCTGGCGGCCGATCAGTCCGTTCAGGGACCAACGACGTCGGCGCGGCTTTCTGTCTCGCAGGGGAGCCCGTGGAGGGCCGTCTACACCATGCCCGCTGCAGTGATCAGCTATGCCTCGGACCTCCCTGCCGACACGGCGGATGACGCGGTCCCGGAAATCGTCCGGGCAGGCGAATCCATGGCGCCTGACCAGCCCAAGGAGCTGTCCGAAGCCTGGCATGCGAGGCTGCTTCGCGGGCTCCAGACCCTTCTCCGTCCCGCCGGTTTATGAGCGACACCACAGACAAGGTAATCTTCGTAGCGTGCTTGGAATCAACGGCCCGGAGTTCATACTCCTTCTGATTATCGGCGTACTCGTCATCGGTCCCAGCCGTTTGCCCGAATACACTCAAAAGCTTGCCAATCTGGTCAAGGAAGTCCGTCGGATGGCTTCGGGTGCCCGTGAGCAGATCAAGGAAGAAGTCGGCATCGATATCGATGAAGTCGACTGGAAGAAATACGATCCCCGCCAATACGATCCCCGGCGCATCATCAAGGATGCACTGCTGGATGACGACACCAAGCCGGTGAGTGCCGGAGCGCCTGCCGTTGCCGCAACGGCTGCTGCAGCGGCTGTGTCGGAGACCAAGCCAAAGGCCCCCACCCGGGTCATCGAGCGGCTGGCTGAGGGCGAAGCTGCCCCCTTCGATACCGAAGCAACCTGACCCTATTGATAGTGCCGCCCTCGCGGGCGGTAAGTGTCAGCGGGGTTCGATCCCCAGGGATAGTCCCGACAACCCGCGGGGCCGTGAGGCCAAGGCTGAGGCCACGTCCTGCATAGCCTTCGCGGCGGCGGTTTCGGGTGCTGCCAGGACCACGGGTTTCCCAGCGTCACCGCCTTCCCGCAGCCGGATATCCAAGGGGATCTGGCCCAACAAAGGAACCTCGCTGCCCACGGCAGCACTCAGCCGCTCGGCCAGGATGGCGCCTCCGCCGCTTCCGAACAACTCCATCCTGCTGCCGTCGGGCATTTCCAGGAAAGACATGTTCTCGATGACGCCGGCAACTTTCTGGCCCGTCTGCGTGGCGATGGTTCCAGCGCGTTCAGCGACGTCGGCGGCAGCGGCCTGCGGCGTGGTCACCACAAGGATCTCGGCGTTGGGCAACAATTGGGCCACGGAAATGGCGATGTCGCCCGTGCCGGGAGGCAGGTCGAGGAAGAGGGCGTCGAGGTCGCCGAAATAGACGTCCGTGAGGAATTGTTCCAAGGCCCTGTGCAGCATGGGGCCGCGCCAGGCCACCGGCTGGTTGCCTGCTACGAACATGCCAATGGAGATGACCTTCACGCCGTAGGCCACCGGCGGCAGGATCATGTCATCCACCTGGGTGGGCTTTTGGGTGATGCCCATCAAGGCAGGCACCGAGAAACCGTGGACGTCAGCGTCCACGATGCCCACCCGAAGACCTTGGGCAGCCAGTGCGCACGCCAAGTTGACGGTGACCGAGGACTTCCCCACGCCGCCTTTTCCGCTGGCTACGGCGTACACCTTGGTAAGGGAGCCCGGTTTGGTGAAGGGTATGCCGCGCTGGCCGCCTGGACCGCGGAGCTGTTCCTTGAGCGCTTCACGCTGTGCAGGGGACATGACTTTCAGCTCCACGTCCACGGCTTTGACGCCCTCCACCTGCGACAAAGCCGCAGTGGCGTCCTGCGTGATGGTCTCCCGAAGCGGGCAGCCCGAAATGGTCAACAGGACGGCGACATGGACTGTGCCGGTGTCGTCGGAGGAGACCGATTCCACCATTCCGAGCTCCGTGATGGGGCGGCGGAGTTCGGGATCGATGACGGTAGCCAAGGCAGCATGCAGCGCCTCGGCAGATGCGGTGCTCATACGGTCAGGCTCGGCTTTCAGGAGTTTCAGGCGACGGTTTTGCTGTGGAGTGCTGTGGTCCTGTGGCTCGCGGCTGGCGGACCTTGGGGATCTGCTGGGTGCGGGGGCCACGGGATTTGTCGCGCTTCTCTTTCAGTTTCTCCTTGACCTTCTCGCCTGGAGACTCCGTGCCGTCGGCGGCGGATTCACTCTCGCGGAGTTCTTCCTGGGCATCGATGATGTCCTCGAGGAGGCTTCGGAGTTCGGTCCGGACATAGTCACGGGTGGCTACTTCACGCAGGGCGATGCGGAGGGAGGCCAGCTCCCGTGTCAGGTACTCGGTGTCGGAGAGGTTTCGTTCGGCGCGCTGGCGGTCCTGCTGGAGAGAGACACGGTCCCGGTCATCCTGCCGGTTTTGGGCCAACAGCAGGAGCGGTGCCGCATAGGAGGCCTGCAGGGACAACATCAGCGTCAGCAGGGTGAATCCCAGCTCCATGCGGTCGAACTGCCAGTCAGTGGGCGCGAAAGAGTTCCACGCAAGCCAGAACACACAGAACACCGTCATGTAGACGAGGAACGTTGGCGTGCCCATGAACCGCGCGAAGCCCTCAGTTGCGTTTCCGAACGCGTCCGGGTTGGGAGAGAACTTCGGCAGGATCCGCTGGCGGCCGCTCAGGGGGGTGTCGAGGCTGCTGCTTGAGCGTCCTGCCGACTTGGGGGATCGGGTGGCGTTGTTATCAGCCAATGCGGCCTCCAAGTTTCCTTATAGGGGCGTCGTCCTCGTGGGCGCGCCAGTCATCCGGCAACAGGTGATCCAGCACGTCATCAACAGTCACCGCCCCCACGAGGCGGCCGTCGTCGTCAACGACTGGAAGGGAATTCAGGTTGTACGTGGCCAAGGTGCGGGCGACTTCGCTGATGTGGGCCTGGTCCGAGAGCGGTTCCAGATTCTTGTCAACGAGGTTGCCCAGCGGTTCGGGCGGCGGGAATCGCAGGAGCTGCTGGATATGCACCACGCCCAGGAATCGCCCTGTGGGTGTCTCCAAGGGAGGCCGCGCGATGAAGATTGACGATGCCAGCGCGGGGGAGAGCTCCTCGCGGCGGACATGGGCCAACGCTTCGGCCACGGTTGCTTCCGGCGGCAAAATGACCGGAACTGGAGTCATCAGGCCACCGGCGGTGTCTTCGTCGTACTCCAGGAGGCGGCGGACGTCTTCGGCTTCCTGGGGTTCCATGAGTTGCAGCAGCTCTTCGGCCTGGGCAGAGGGAAGTTCGGCCAGGAGGTCGGCGGCGTCGTCAGGGTCCATCTCTTCGAGGACGTCCGCGGCCCTCTCCACGTCAAGGGCGGAGAGGATCTCCACTTGGTCGTCCTCCGGGAGTTCCTGGAGCACGTCCGCCAAACGCTCATCCTGAAGCTCGCTGGCTACTTCAAAACGCCGCTTATCGCTCATTTCCTGAAGGGCTTCGGCAAAGTCGGCGGGTTTAAGGTCTTCGTGCGTGGCAACGAATTGCGTGGCAGCCTGCGGCTCGTTGTGGGCGCCGGTCTGGGCGTCGGCCCAATCGATGATCAGCGTCTCGTTGCGGCGGAGTCGGCCAAACGGTGACAGTGAGTGTCCGCGGCGGACGAACAGCTTGCTGACGAACCAGTCCTTGGACCGGTGCTGGTCCATTGCGATGTCCTCAATGGTGGCGTCTCCGCTGCCGTCGGCAAGAGTCACGCGGCGGTCGAACATCTCGGCAACCACCAGTGTTTCCGCGCCACGCTGCTCGAAGCGGCGCAAATTGACCAGGCCAGTGCAAATGATCTGTGTCTGGTCAATGGAGGTAATGCGTGTCATGGGGACAAAGACACGCTTTTTGCCTGGCACTTCTACCACTATGCCCACCACGTGCGGAGCCCCACGGGTCCCGCGGGAGAGCACCACGACGTCGCGCAACCGGCCCAGACGATCGCCCAGGGGGTCGAAGACGTCCAAGCCGAGCAGGCGCGCGACAAAGACGCGTGAAGGATGTGTGCTCATGTTTACAGGCTACCGAGTCTGCTCTCTTTTAGCTGAATTCCAGCCTGTTCACATGTCCATGAGACACAATGGGGCTATGTCTAACATTTTTGGTGCCCCCAAAGCCGTTGAGGAATCCCGCAGCGTCCCGCAAGGTGACACGGTGGGCTCGTACACCTCGTATTTGGATGCCCAAAAGGCGGTGGACTACCTCGCGGACCAGCAGTTCCCTGTGCAGCTGGTGTCGATCGTGGGCAACGACCTCAAAATGGTGGAACGGGTAACCGGCCGCCTGAGCTATCCGCGGGTGGCATTGTCCGGTGCCTTGAGCGGCATGTGGTTTGGCCTCTTCGTTGGCGTGATGCTCTCCTTCTTCACCCCGGCAGGTGGGCCGTTCTCCATCATCACCTCAGTATTGATGGGTGCCGCGTTCTTCATGCTGTTCGGGATCGTCACGTACGCCACCCAGCGCGGAAAGCGTGACTTCACCTCCACCAGCCAGGTAGTGGCCACCAATTATGATGTCATCGTTGCAGCGGAAGCAGCCCACGAAGCCCGCCGGTTGCTCCAGCAACTGCCCATGAACCCGTCGCAGGCGGCTACGGCGCAGCCCGCCAGTTACAACCCCCAGAACACCCCGCTTCAGCAGCCCGGCCAAGCCCCCGAGCGGCCCTCCACGTGGAACGACCCCTATGGCCAGCGCGGCCCCGAATCCACCGCGGGCAATCCGGAGGGACAGAACGTTCCTGCCGGGAACCCGGCGCCCGCTGCCCAGCCGACACCGAACCCGGCACCGGCAGCCGTCCGCTACCCGGACCTCCCTGACGGTCGTCCTCAGTACGGCGTCCGCGTCACCGATGGCCAGAACGCTCCGCAGAACGCGCCGCAGGAAGACGGACAACAGTCCAGCTCCGAGGGTTCGTCCAAGCAGTAGAGCCGCTGCCACTGTTTTCAGTGGCCAGCACAAAGGGAAGGCCACCGGATCTCCGGTGGCCTTCCCTTTGTGCTGTGGTCGTTGAAAGCGGGGGATTAGCCCTGCGCGTCCTGGTAGATGCCGGCCATCCATGACTCGACGTCGTCGGCCTTGCGCGGCAATGCGGCGCTGAGGTTTACCGGGCCGTCTGCGGTCATGAGGATGTCGTCTTCGATCCTGACGCCGATTCCCCGGTATTCCTCAGGAATGGCAAGGTCCTCGTTCTTGAAGTAGAGGCCTGGTTCGATGGTGAATACCATGCCCTCGGTGAGGATTCCTTCGAGGTAGAGTTCGCGCTTGGCCTGGGCGCAGTCGTGGACGTCAAGGCCAAGGTGGTGGCTGGTACCGTGCGGCATCCAACGGCGGTGCTGCTGGCCTTCGGGGCTGATGGCTTCTTCCACGGAGACGGGCAGCAGGCCCCACTCGGCGAGGCGTTCGGCCAGGACCGTGGTGGCTGCGGTGTGGATGTCGCGGAACTTCACGCCCGGCCGGGCAGCTGCGAATCCGGCGTCGGCGGCGTCCAGCACGGCTTCGTAGATCTTGCGCTGGATATCGGTGAACGTGCCGGTGGCAGGCAGGGTGCGGGTGACATCCGCGGTGTACAGGGAATCGGCTTCCACTCCGGCATCCAGGAGCAGGAGTTCGCCGGCGTTGACGGTACCCGAGTTGCGGTTCCAGTGGAGGACCGTGGCGTTGTTGCCGGACGCTGCAATGGTGTCGTAGCCGAGCTCGTTGCCTTCCTCACGGGCGCGGGCAAAGAAGGCACCTTCAACAACACGCTCGCCGCGGTTGTGGGTCAGTGCGCGGGGAAGGGCGCGGACGACGTCGGCGAAGCCCTCCACGGTTGCCGCCACGGCGATCTTCATCTGCTCGATTTCCCACTCGTCCTTGATCAGGCGCAGTTCGGAGAGTGCTTCGCTGAGCTTTTCGTCCAAGGCATCCAGTTCACCGAGGTCCAGTGTTTCGGGATCCTTGGCAGTGTTGTACCGGGCGGTGTCCACCAGGGCATCGATGTTCTCGTCCACCTTGCGGACCAAACGAATGGAAATGCCACCGATTTCGGGTGCTCCCACGTTCTTGGTGATGGCCATCTCCAGTTCGGCGATGTGCGCGGTGGGCAGGCCAAGCCGGGCTTCGAACTCGGCCAGGGTGGGGCGGGCGCCAATCCAGAACTCGCCTGCGCGGGAGTCCGCATAGAACTGTTCGGTATCGCGGCCGGCCAGCGGGCGGAAGTACAGCGTGGCGGTATGGTGACCGCCGTCGTCGCCCTTTCCTTCAGCCACCGGCTCCAGGATGAGGACGGCGTCGGGCTCGTGGTCCAAACCCAAACCTGTGAGGTGGGCGAATCCGGAGTGCGGGCGGAAGCGGTAGTCGCAGTCGTTGGAGCGGACCTTCAGCGGTCCTGCGGGGATAACAAGCCGTTCGCCCTTGAACAGTTCGGAGATGGTACGACGGCGGCGGGCGGCATGGTCGGCAACGGCGTCACGCGCAGGGGTCACCTGCGGGGCCGGCGCCCAATTACTGGCCATGAATGCTTTGAAAGCATCTGATGTGGGCCTTTGCGAGCGGTTGTTGACACGCTCCTGCAGAGGCTGGGAGGACGAGTTTTGGGTGTTTTCGGCATCGTTCACCGTTACATCGTCCCACCAGTTCGTTGAGGAGGCCAACGGCGCAACCCGCCAAGCGCGCCCGCATCCCCTAGGCTGGGAAAGTGAGGATAGACCTGCATGCGCACTCCAACGTTTCCGACGGAACCGAGACACCCGCCGGGGTGATCATTTCTGCGGTTACGGCAGGCCTGGACGCGGTGGCGCTGACCGACCATGACTCCACGGATGGCTGGCATCCGGCCGCTGCAGCCGCCCGCGAACACGGCATCGCCTTTGTTCCGGGAATGGAGATCTCCTGCCGGACGGAACAGGGCATCAGCGTCCACTTGCTGAGCTACCTGCACGACCCCGCCCATGCGGGTCTGCTGGAGGAAATCACCAAGTCCAAGGATGCCCGGCTCACCCGTGCCGAGCACATGGTCACCTTGTTGTCCGAGGACTATCCCTTGACCTGGGACGACGTCATCCATCACGTAGCTCCAGGTGCCACCGTGGGGCGTCCCCACATCGCGGATGCCTTGGTCGCTGCCGGCGTCGTCTCCGACCGCTCGGAGGCATTCACCTCCATCCTCACCTCACACTCGCGATACTTCGTGCAGCACTACGCACCCAACCCGGCGGTCGCCGTCGAGCTTGTCCGTGCCGCAGGCGGCGTTCCCGTCTTCGCCCATCCCGTGGCGTCGTCGAGGGGACGCATCGTGGGGGAGAGGACCTACCGGGAGATGATTGATGCCGGCCTCATGGGCCTTGAGGTTGAACATCGTGACAACCCCGAGGAGGGACGCGACTTCCTGCGCACGTTGGCTGCAGAGCACGGACTGCTCATCACCGGATCCTCCGACTATCACGGAGCGGGGAAACCGAACCTGCTGGGCGAGAACACCACCTCGCCCGCGGTATTGGCCAGGATTGAGGAGATGGCTACAGGCAGCACGGTGGTTCGTTGAGAGGGGTCCTTCAGTGGATTTGCAGCTGCTCGCCTCGGTGATCGTCACCCTGTTCGTGATCATGGACCCACCGGGTACCGTCCCGATCTTCATGTCCTTGACGGCCCAGATGGCGGCCAAGGACCGGAACCGCTCCGCTTTCCAAGCACTGCTGGTGGCCACCGGCGTCATCGTGGTGTTCGCGATCTTCGGCCAGTCGATCCTCAATTACATGCATATCTCGCTGGCGGCCTTGCAGGGCGCGGGTGGGCTGCTGCTGGTCCTCATTGCCCTGCAGTTGCTGACCGGTTCCACCAGCGGCGAGGAAAATGCCGGCAAGTACAAGAATGTGGCGTTCGTTCCGTTGGGGACGCCACTCATGGCAGGACCTGGTGCGATCGTTGCCGTGATGGTCTTCGTTCAGCAGTCCAGCCAGCTGTCCGAGTACCTGGCCGTGGGGCTGGGGATTGCCGTGGTGCTGGGTTCGTTGTACCTGGCGATGCGTTTCGCGGGTGTGGTGCAGCGCGTGCTGGGCGAAAACGGCGTGGAACTTGTCACCCGGATTGCCGGCCTGCTTCTGTCGGCCATTGCCGTGCAGATGATTGCGGACTCCGTGACGGCCTTCGTCAAGGGTGCCGCCTGAGCGGGTCCGGCAAGGCGGGCTAGAGGCTGGTTGGTTGGATTTCGTGGAAGATGGCCTTGCTGCCCAGCCGTTTCCGCATGACCTCGATGGCCTGTTCGTTCTGGTCGACACACACAAAGTTGCGGCCGAGCTTCGCTGCAACGGCTCCGAGGGTCCCTGATCCCGCGAAGAAATCGAGGCACCAGTCACCTTCGCGGCTGGATGCGGCAACGATCCTCCGGACCAGGCCTTCGGGTTTTTGCGTAGGGTAGCCGGTCTTCTCACGGCCTGTGGGGGAAACGATGGTGTGCCACCAAACATCAGTGGGCAGCTTGCCGAGCTCGCGTTTGGCAGGGGTCACCAGGCCGGGGGCCATGTACGGTTCCCGGTCCACTTCTGCGTTGTCGAAGTGGTACTTGGTGGGGTTCTTCACGTACACCAAAATGTTGTCGTGCTTGGTGGGCCAGCGGTTCTTGGCGCGTGCGCCGTAGTCGTAGGCCCAGATGATCTCGTTGAGGAAGCACTCCCTGCCGAAGATGGCGTCGAGCATCACCTTGGCGTAGTGCACCTCCCGGTAATCGAGGTGCAGGTACAGGGTGCCGTCGTCTGACAAGAGCCGCCAGGCCTCGACGAGTTTGGGTTCCAGGAAGGACCAGTAGTCGCTGAAGGCGTCGTCGTAGCTGTGAAGGGCGCCCTTGATGGTGTCGTAGGAACGGCCCTTGAAACCGACGCGGTCGCCGTCGCCGTCCGCGTTGCGGACCATGCGGGTTTCCTGGCGGCGCTGTACCCGGCCTGTGTTGAAGGGCGGGTCGACGTAAATGAGTGTGAAGGCGCCGTCCGGCAGCGTAGGGAGGAACTCCGCGTTGTCCGCGTGCACCACCAAATTGCCGCCGTCCGGCGCCCAAACATTTTCAGTCATTGAGGGTTTTAGGCCTCGGCGCTGCCGGACTGGGCAGCTGTGGTTTCCCCGGAAACCACTTCGCCGTTGCGGCGGCGCGTGCGGGTACGACGCGTCCTTGCAGGCTTTTCTGCGTTGTCCGCCGTGGCCGTGCGGGTTTCCGACGCACCGGCAGCGGGGGCTGCTTCGGCATCGGAAGTACGACGGCGGCGCGTACGGTTGCGGCCGCCCTCGCCCTTGGATTCGCTGGAGTCCGAGTCGCCGGACTTGGCTTGACGTCCGCGTCCGCCGTCACGGCCGTTGTCACGCCCACGGCCGCCCTCGCGACCGCCGTCGCGGCTTGAGCCCGAGCGCGCGTTCTTCTTGCCGGTCTCGCCGAGGTCCTCAAGGACCTCCGCGTCGACGCCGGCCAGGACACGCTTGTTGCGGGGCAACCTGCCCTTGGTGCCCTCGGGGATGTCGAGGTCTGCGTACAGGTGCGGCGAGGAGGAGTACGTCTCCACCGGCTCCGGAACGCTCAGTCCGAGTGCCTTGTTGATCAGGCCCCAGCGCGGCATGTCGTCCCAGTCGACGAAAGTGACAGCTGTGCCCTTGTTGCCTGCGCGGCCGGTACGCCCGACACGGTGCAGATAGATCTTTTCGTCTTCCACGCACTGGTAGTTGATGACATGCGTGACATCGTCCACGTCGATGCCACGGGCCGCGACGTCGGTGGCCACCAGGACATCAACCTTGTTGTTCCGGAACGCCCGGAGGGCCTGCTCGCGGGCACCCTGGCCGAGGTCGCCGTGGATGGCGGCAGCGGCAAATCCGCGGTCAACCAGTTCCTCGGCAACCTTGGCAGCAGTGCGCTTGGTCTTGGTGAAGATGATGGTCCGTCCGCGGCCGCGTGCCTGGAGGATGCGGGCCACTACTTCAGACTTGTCCATGCTGTGCGCACGGTAGATCAGCTGACGGATGTCGCGCTTGGTCAGGCCTTCGTCGTCCGGATCTGCAGCGCGGATGTGGGTGGGCTGCGTCATGTACCGGCGAGCCATCGCGATCACGGGGCCGGGCATCGTCGCTGAGAAGAGCAACGTCTGCCGAACGGCGGGGGTGCCGGCGATCAGGGTCTCAACGTCCGGAAGGAAGCCGAGGTCCAGCATTTCGTCAGCCTCGTCAAGAATTACCATCTTGACGTTCTTCAGGCTCAAATGCTTCTGCTTGTACAGGTCGATCAGCCGCCCGGGGGTGCCGACAACAATTTCGACGCCCTTCTGCAGGGCATCGACCTGCGGCTCGTAGGCGCGGCCACCATAGATGGTGGCGATGCGGGCGTTGCGCTTGCGTGAGGCGGTCTGGAGGTCGTTGGCTACCTGCACCGCGAGTTCGCGCGTGGGAACAATCACCAAGGCCTGGGGAGCACCCGGGACGGCAAGCTTTTCGTAGCCGGCGTCGTCGCGGCCGGCCACGCGCTGGAGCGCGGGGATGCCGAAGCCCAACGTTTTACCGGTGCCTGTCTTGGCCTGGCCGATGATGTCGTGGCCGCTCAGGGCCACCGGCAGGGTCATCGCCTGGATGGGGAAGGGGTGCGTGATCCCGGCGTCAGCCAAGGACTCAACAATGTCAGCGCGGACGTTGTAGTCTGCGAACGACTTTTCTTCGATCTCGTGGGGCTTTTCATCCGAGACGATCGTTTCCTCGGGTTCGAGAATTTCGGTTCCGGTGGGGTCGGTCAGGACTTCATGGGTGTGCAATTCACTCACAGGGAGTTTCCTTATTCATTTAGGCATTGGCGCTGCGTGCTCAACGGCGGCGGCGGAGCCGTACCGGAGCACGAACGGGCGCGCAAGCAAATCCAGTGGAAGCCGATCGCGGGCTATCTAAGTACTGGCACTGGGGACCAGTTGGTACATCTCAAGATCGCGTAGGGGCGGGCTTGTTGAGTTCAAAAATTAACTGAATCAACGACCGGGCATCCATTACTACAGGCCCAGTCTATCCTCTGGGAGCCATAAAGCCCGGATCAGGGGTTCAACGGCGTCAGCGCTGCAGCTCGAACCTGATCTCCCTGCTGGCGATATCCGCCTTGACAAGGCGTACGCGGACCTTGGTCCCCGACTCCAGTTCGCCGTCGCAGCGCGCGGTGACTGCCGGTTCTGCGATCTGGACGACGCCGTACGGACCGCTCCCGTTGCCGTTGGTTCTGTTGCCGTTGCCGTTGCTGTTTCCATTGGACGGCTTGGACCCTGAAATCACCACGGCGTCGAACTCCTGGCCAACGTGGTTGGCCACCAGTGCCGCTTCAACGGTGTCCAGTGCCGCCCGCTCAAGCCGTCCAGCCACTTGGTCCGAGGCTGCCATGATCTCCGGCAACGAGGGCAGGGCGTCACGGGCCCAGGGCGGGATTTCCTTGTTGTTGCTGAGGGCCTCGCAAATCACCAGGACAAATCTGTCAATGAGGCGTCGCAACGGTGCTGTCGTGTGGGCGTAGGGAGCCCCGATGGCGGCTTGGATCACAGTGTCAGGTACTTCGCCGTCGAAGGGCGTGTACCCGGCGCCCCTGAACAGTGTCCCGGCCGAGTGCAGGATGGCCAGTTGTTTGGGGTCTGACGCATCCAAAGTCCGCAAGTACTCGCCGTAGCTGACCTGGCCGTCCCACGGCTTGCCCAACGCAGTGGTCTGCCGCTTGAAATGTTGCAGTGAACGTTCATCCGGGGCGGGCATGGTGCGGAGGATGCCCACTTTCCCTTCCAGCATCAGCTGTGCGGCCGCCATTCCGGTCATCAGCGAGATCTGTGCGTTCCAGTCTTCCACCGGCAAAGACGGGGCCGCAGCGATCCTGTACCCGCCGCCGTCGGTCGCCTGGACGATTTCCTGTTCCGGCATATTCAGGCTGGCGCCCCCACGCAGCCTTTCCAGTTCTACCCGCTTCAGCCCGACTTCCTTGAGGAGTTGCAGCACGGGCGGGGCCGTTCCGTCATCGATCTGTTGTTGGGCGCCTTTGTAGCTCAGCTTGGCCCGGCTGCGGACAGTGGCCCGGGCGACGGCCACGGTCAGGACTTCTGCCTTGGCGTCGAGGTCGAAGTCCCACACAAAGGCGCTGCAGTCCTGCTCCGCCAGCAGGCTGCCGGCGTTTTCGCTGATGACCTCCGGATGCAGGGGGATGCGCCCGTCAGGGGCGTAGAACGTTTGTCCGCGCAGCCGGGTCTCCGCATCCAAGGCCCCTCCGGGAGCCACGAAGGACGGAACATCAGCGATGGCGTAGAGGACTTTGTAGCCGTCCCCGGCACGATCAATGAACAGCGCCTGGTCCAGGTCAGTGGACGTAGCGGGGTCGATGGTGACAAAGGGGATCTCCCGCAAGTCCTGGTCCGGAAGCTTGAGGTTTTCCACGGCCCGCTGTGCCTCTTGGACTGCCTCGGCCGGGTACGCAGTGGGGAGTTCCAACTCCGACCTCAAGGCCGCAAGGGCTGCAGCGAGCTGGTCCGACGAATCGTCGACGTTGGGCGCTATCCGATGATGTGACACGAAAATCAGCGTAGCCCGAAACCTGCGGATAGTCTTGGCTGCCGCACGCAAAAGCCCGTTGCCACAACGGGCAACGGGCTTTCGGTACAGCTGGTCTGGCCAAATCGGCGGTCAGTTGGCCGGGGTCAAAGTGAAGGTGGCTGCCTTGTCCCCGAAGTCATTGTTGATGACCACTGTGGTGGGACCGTTCTTGATGTCGAAGGCAATGACGCCCTGCTGTACGTCACCGACGGCGACATCGCCGGAGCTCAGAGCGCCCAGGCCGCTGTCAAGGAAGATCCGGTCGCCCTCTTTGCCATCAGCATCAAAGGCGTCGAAGTTGCTGGGCGCGGCAAAGCTGGATCCGGCCGTGGTCTCCCAGGAAACCTCCAGCAGGAGGAAACCACCATTGAGCGGCTTCATGTAGGCCATTTCCGGGATTTCGGTGGTGTATCCGGAGTCAAGGACGGTGACTTTGGCAGTGTTGCCCTCCGACACCGTGACCTCGAAGGAATTGCCGTTGGCGGCAGGGCCCTGGGAAGGGGCGGGGGCCTCTTGTGAGGCCGACGGGACGGCGGGGACGGGGGTGGCCTGTCCTTGGACCGCAGCAGCCACCAGCGTCAGGGACAGCACCGTGGACACGATTCCAACCACCAGGCCGGCGAACCATACGACGATCGTGATGATCCAGGCCTTCTTCTTGTTTTCGGGATAACCCAGCAGCGGGCGGCCTTCCTTATCCCGCGCGTTGCCGGTCAGCGTGATGATGAGGTCCACGATGGACCAGATGCCGAGTCCGCCCGCAGTGAGCAGCTTGGCAATGCCGGTGCCGATCTTTCCCAGGTAAAAACGGTCGACACCGAGGCCACCCAGAAGCAATGACAGGATCCAGGTGACCATGAAGGACTTGGCCGGAGTGCCCATTCCGGGAGCGCCATAAGGGCTGGAACCCGGGCCCGGCTGGTAGGTCTGCTGCCCGCCTTGGTACTGGTTGCCGAAAGCACCGGGTGCAGGGGGTACTGGTGGAGCGCCGTTCCCGTTGTGGGGCGCGGGCGGGTAGCTCGGGTTACTCATGGAACATCCTTCAGGGGAGTGGGTGCGAGGAGGAGGACACGCGGCCTGCGGCAGGCCTGGCGGTCAACTCACTTCCAATCAGCCTAGTAGGACCAGCGCGGCAATCAGCAAATCTCCGCGGGCGGGATGTGGAAAGCCGGGGATAGTCTTGGATCATGGGCACTTCCCGGGACGTGGCACCTTCTGCCAGACAACTCGCCGCGGAACTGCTGGGTGCCATGGCCTACGGCGAGTTGTCGGCTTTCGGCCGGCTTTCGTTCGATTCCCGATACGCCCCCACGCTCCATGACCGGTCGGTGCTGGCAAAAATTGCCGTCGGCGCGTACGGAAACTTCGCGCTGCTGAGCGATCGGCTCGCGGAAATGGGCCTCGATCCCGAGGAAGCCATGCTGCCGTTCCAGCGTTCCTTCGATCACTTCCATGAACGCACCAAGCCCGGGGACTGGTTCGAATCCGTGATGAAGGCATACGTCATCGACACCGTCTCCTCGGACTTCTACCGGGCTGTCGCTGCCTTCCTGGATCCAACAACACAGCAGTTCGTGGACCGGGTTGCCTCTCCCGACCAAGCAACCGAGGTACTTCGGGTCCTGCTGCGGCGGGCCTTGGCCGATGACCCTCGACTCGCCTCGCGACTGGCGTTGTGGGGCCGCCGGCTGGTGGGGGAAGCGCTGACGCAGGCGCAGAGGGTGGGCATGGAGCATCCACAGTTGGGGCCAACACTGAAAAGCGGTGGAGATGCCCGCGCCGCAGTCAAGAGACTGACGGGCGAGCTCGCCGAGCGGCACTCACGCCGGATGACGGCCCTGGGCCTGACTGCATAGCGGCTTGGCCGGGCTTATGTCCGAAAGGCTTTAAGCGGCCAGGCTCAGACGGTGTCCAGCGCTTCCAGCAGCGACTTGGCCGCCGTCGTCGGATCCGCAGCTTCAGTGATGGCGCGGACCACCACAATCCGGCTGGCTCCGGCAGCCAGTACCTGCTCCACATTGCTGAGATCGATCCCGCCAATGGCGAACCAGGGCAGGTTTACGGCACCGCCGGTGGTCTCATCTGCACGCTTGCTCGCTTCTGCGGCATATGTGACCAGGTCCAGGCCCACGGCTTCCCGGCCGGGTTTGGTGGGCGTTGCCCAGACGGGGCCTACACAGAAATAGTCCAGGCCTCCCTGTCCTGGTGATGCTGCGATGGCGGCATTTACCTGCTCGGGGGAGTGGGTGGAGAGGCCGATCGTTACGGGCTCCGGAAGCAACGTCCGAGCCACCGTCAACGGCAGGTCCTTTTGCCCGATGTGAAACACCGGAGCCCCGGAAACGCTGGCAACATCGGCGCGATCGTTGACAGCCCAGAGCCGTCCATGACGTTGCGCAACTCCTTGCAGGACCGCCAACAGCTCCAATTCCTCGGCTGCTTCCAGGGTCTTGTCGCGCAGCTGGATGATGTCCACCCCGCCCTCAAAGGCAGCGTCCACAAAGTCTTCAAAATCGCCCTGCCGTTTCCGGGCATCAGTGCACAGATACAGGCGGGCGGTGGCGAGGGCATCAGTCGGGGTCATGGAAACCAGAGTAGTTCCTCTAAACTGGGCACGTACTGCGGGAGCCGCGACGTTCGCTATATGACTGTCCGGCTGAGAGGGCTTCAGCGCCGACCGCTTGACCTGATCCGGCTAGTACCGGCGTAGGGAAGGAAACCGGAATGGCAGATCCCCGCCAAACCTCCATGCATGCCGATGTGGCTGTCATTGGTGGCGGCATCATCGGTCTGGGCATCGCCAGCGAAGCACGCCGACTTGGCCGCTCAGTGGTGGTGATCGATCCCGCACCGGCTGCCGGAGCCACATTCGCTGCCGCCGGAATGCTCGCCCCCGTGAGTGAATTGCATTACCAGGAGGAAGACCTCCTTGAGCTGATGCTGGAATCGTCACGGCTTTGGCCGTCCTTCGCCGCAAGCCTGACCCGCGGAGGAGAAGACACCGGATACCGCACGACGCCGACAATCGCCGTGGGTGCCGACGCCGCGGACCGCAGGGCGCTGGCAGACCTCCGTGCGGTGCAGCTCGCAGCAGGCCTCGGGGTTGAGCCGCTGTCGTTGCGCGACGCCCGGGACCGCGAACCCCTCCTCAGCCCCCAAATTTCCAGTGCCTTCGATATTCCCGCCGATCACCAGGTTGATCCCCGGAAGCTCGCGGCATGCCTGCTGTCAGGATTGGGACGCCACACGGCCGGCGACTCCAGCTGGGTTTCGGGGGCTGGGGACGGGTTTGCCGTGGCCTCGACGGCGCTCCGCTTGCTGTGGGACCGAGGGCGGGTCTCCGGCGTGGAACTCACGTCCGGTGCCGCTGTCCACTCCACAGAAACGGTGGTCGCCAACGGACTGGGGGCGGCAGGCCTTGAGGGGCTGCCGGACGGGCTCAGCCTTCCCGTGCGGCCCGTGTATGGCGACATCCTCAGGCTTCGGGTGCCTGAACACCTCCGGCCCCTGCTCACTTCCACCGTCCGAGGGATGGTCCGCGGAGTGCCCGTCTACATCGTGCCCAGGGACGACGGCACGGTAGTCATCGGGGCCACCCAACGCGAGGACGGACTGTCCTCATCCCACAACGCGGTCTCAGCCGGGGGCGTCTACCAGTTGCTGCGGGACGCCCAAGCATTAGTCCCCGCGGTGGCGGAACTTGAACTGCTCGAAGCGACGGCCCGGGCCCGCCCCGGCACCCCGGACAACGCCCCGCTGCTTGGACGGGTCGCCGGTTCCAGCGGGGATGTTGATGGCCTGGTGATCGCCACAGGATTCTTCCGGCATGGCGTCCTCCTGACGCCCGCGGCCGCGCGGATCGTGGGCGGGCTGATCAACGGCTCGTCAGACCCCCGGTGGGCCCCATTCCGCCCGGACCGCTTCACGGCCACTCCATCGACAGCGCGGGCGCTCACGCCGGCACACGCTCCCAGCAAGGAAACAGCATGAACATCAAACTCAACGGATCCGATCACGCAGTGCCGGAGGACGCTTCAGTCAGCACCTTGGTCACAGCCGTCACCGGCCGCGTCCTGGACCACCGCGGACAGGCAGCCGACGGCGGCAAGCTTGGTGTCGCCGTCGCCCGTAATTCCGAAGTGGTGCCGCGCAGCCAATGGTCCGCAACGGCGCTCGCCGACGGAGACGAACTCGAACTTGTTACCGCAGTCCAAGGAGGCTGACATCATGACGACAGCAAACACAGAGGTCCATACTGACGCACTGGAGATCGACGGCGTCCACTTCGGCTCCCGCTTGATCATGGGGACGGGAGGTGCGCCGAGCCTGGACGGCCTGGGCGCAGCGCTCCTGGCATCCGGAACTGAGCTCACCACAGTAGCCATGCGGCGCTACTCACCCGCTGAAACAGGATCACTCTTCCAGCTCCTGGTGGACCACGGCATCCGAGTGTTGCCCAACACCGCCGGTTGCTTCACCGCCAAGGATGCCGTGATGACCGCAGAACTGGCACGCGAGGCACTGGAAACGGACTGGGTGAAGTTGGAAGTCATCGCCGACGAACACACCCTCCTTCCAGACGCTGTGGAACTCGTCGAAGCAACGGAACAGCTGGTGAACCGTGGATTCAAGGTCTTTGCCTACACCAATGATGATCCCGTCCTGGCTTTGCGCCTCGAAAACCTGGGTGCCACCGCTGTGATGCCCCTCGGCTCGCCGATCGGAACCGGCCTGGGCATCCTGAACCCGCACAACATTGAACTCATCGTGTCCCGTGCCTCAGTCCCCGTGGTGCTCGACGCAGGAATAGGGACCGCCTCCGATGCCGCCCTCGCCATGGAATTGGGCTGCGACGCCGTGCTTCTGGCCACCGCTGTAACCCGCGCACAGAACCCGGTGCAGATGGGTGAGGCCTTCAAACACGCCGTGATCGCCGGTAGGCTGGCCAAGCAGGCAGGACGGATTCCGCGGCGTGAGCACGCTTTGGCGTCGTCGGCCATGGAAGGCCGGGCAGAGTTCCTCTAGGCGTCCGGCAGTGTCTTCGGGAGAAGGAGCAGCAGTGGCGGGGAACCAAGACCACCTGACCCGGGCGGATGTCGAAGCTGCCCTCCGGGAACTTCCCGACTGGAAGGACCAGGACGGCCTGGTTACCGTCTATAAAACCCCGACGGCGGCCGAAGCTCTGGCGCTTATTGCAGCGATCGGACAGATTGCCGAACAGCAAAACCACCATCCCGATCTGGAATGGCGCTACAACAGGGTCCACCTCCGGTACGTGTCCCATGACGCAGGCGGGAAAGTCACCCAGCGCGACATCGCCGCTGCGTCCTCCGTGAGTGAGGCCGCGGCCGGGCTGGGTGCATCCGCCCAGCCGGAGCGGTATCCGGAAGCTTGAACGCATCTGACCCCGGACCATGGTGGCAAGGAGTTAAACGACAGTGACCGTCGCCCGAGGGCGACGGTCACTGTCGTTTTGTCCTTGTTGCTGTTAGAGCCTCAGTGCCTTGGTGAGCGCCGCAGTATCGTGCCGGGTGCGGGTCCGGCCCAGGAACACCACCACCGCTGCGGCGGCGGCAGTTCCCACAACAATGGGCAAGACCCACGGAATCCAGGTTGCCCCGGGCTGGTAGCCCAGACCGGCACTGATGAACGCAATCCAGCTCAGGGTGCCCACAGCCACCGACACGCCGGCCGGCAAAGCGATGCCGTACTTGCCGTGCCTCTTGTCGTTGGCCCACACGATGAAACCAGTGGCTACGGTGGCCAGAACCACCACGACGAGTGAAAGCATGAAGACTCCTTTGCGGACTGCGTTAAGGGGAGGGCCTAGAGGGCACCGAAACCGACGCGGCGGACTTCCTCTGCTCCGATCTCCACGTAGCCCAGGACACTGCCGGGAACAATGATCTGGCGGCCCTTCTCGTCGGTCAGGCGCAATTCCGAGCCCTTGGACACGGCCTCTGCCACGATCTTGGCCACCGCGTCTGCATCCAAAGCGGATTCGAGCACGATTTCACGGCCAACGTTCTGAATGCCGATCTTTACTTCCACAGCAAGGCCTCCAAGCCAATCAAGTATTAAGTCAGTCCTCTATTTGTAGCCTAGGACTCTTTGGGGAATCGACTGATTCCGCGCCAAGCTAAACGATAGATCAGATCACTGGCCACATCGAGGTCAAGGTTTCCGTCCGTTTCAAGCCAGTAGCGTGCGCTGACCTGCGCCATTCCGGCCAGGCCCCGGCCCAGGAGCTGCGCCTCCAGGGGAGGCAGCTTGGTGTCCTCGGCAATGACATGGGCCACCGCATCAGCGAACGTTTTGTTGAAGGTCTCCAAACGGGAACTGACATCGGGATCGTTGATGAGGTCCGATTCGAAGACGAGCCGGTGGGCTTGGTCGTCATCAGCGATGAACCGGTAGTAGGCCCGCATGACGGCCTTCACGCGTTCCTTGTTGTCCGAGGTGGAGTTCAGGGCGCTGAGCATCAGCTCAGTCAGCGTGGCAAGGTGGCTGTCCAAAAGGGCCATATAGAGCTCGCGCTTGGACGGAAAGTGCTGGTACAGCACCGGTTTGCTGACGTGGGCGGCCTCGGCGATTTCGTCCATGGCCGCGCCGTGGAAACCGTTGGAGACAAAGACTTCCAACGCCGCATTCAGCAGCTGCGCCCGGCGCTCGTCGCGCGGCAACCTTGGTGAACGCGTTGAAACAGCCCGTTCCTGCTTGGCCGGTGCCCCATCGTGTGCCCTTGTGCCGTCAGCCACAGTCTGCCGCCTTTCCTTTGCAGTTATGACCACTCTACCGGTGGGTAATATGACCGGGCGGCATCGGCAGGCATACATTGGGGTATGGCCTCAATTGTTGCTGCCCGCCCCGCTGCGCCCGCTGTCCTGCCGCCCCTTGTTGAACCGGCCGCCGAACTCACGCCGGCCGAGGTGGAGCGATACTCCCGGCATCTCATCATTCCCGAAATCGGTGCTCTGGGCCAACGCAGGCTTAAGAATGCCAAAGTGCTCGTCATAGGCGCCGGTGGACTTGGTTCTCCAGCCCTCTTGTACTTGGCGGCGGCCGGCGTTGGCACACTCGGAATCGTGGACGATGACGTGGTGGACCTGAGCAACCTGCAGCGCCAGGTCATCCACGGCGTGAAGGACGTGGGCATCCCCAAGATCGAGTCTGCCCGCAACGCCATCAACGAACTCAACCCGCTGGTGAACGTTGTCCTGCATGACATCCGGCTGGACTCATCCAACGCCCTGGACGTGTTTGGGCAGTACGACCTCATCCTCGATGGCGCGGACAACTTCGCCACGCGTTACCTGGTCAACGATGCCGCAGCGATCCTCGGCAAGCCCTACGTGTGGGGTTCCATCTTCCGGTTTGACGGCCAGGTCAGCGTGTTTTGGGCCGAGCACGGCCCCACGTACCGGGACCTCTATCCTGAAGCCCCTCCTGCCGGTTCGGTGCCTTCCTGCGGCGAGGGCGGAGTCTTCGGCATGTTGTGCGCAGCGGTTGGTTCGCTCATGGTGACCGAAGCCGTGAAGCTGATCACCGGCGTCGGGCGTTCGTTGCTGGGCCGGGTAGCGCTCTTTGACGCGCTGGGCGGCAGTTGGCGGGAGATCAAAGTATCCAAGGACCCGGAAGCCGAACCCATCACTGAACTGACGGACTACGAAGCTTTCTGCGGTGTGACGCCACCGGCAGCAACCGACCAGGAGCACACTGTGTCCGCCACGGACCTTGCTGCGATGCTCGCAGAGCGTGAGTCGGGGGAGCGGGATTTCGACTTGGTTGATGTCCGGGAATCGGGGGAGCACAGCATCGTCAGCATTGACGGTTCAGTCCTCATTCCGCAGGGCCGTATTCTCTCCGGCGAAGCGTGGGTGGAGTTGCCCCAGGACAAAGACATCGTTTTCCACTGCAAGGCCGGCACGCGCTCGGCTGCTGTATTGGAGGCTGCGCGGAAAGCGGGTTATACACGGGTCAGGCATCTCGACGGCGGTATCCTCGCCTGGGTGCGCGACGTCGAGCCGGCGAAACCCGTTTACTAGGACGATTCCCGCCGCCCTCCGTGCTGGCAAGCCCGCCATGAGCGGATGCCTGGGGCGGGGGGAAGGCGTGGCCCCGTCTGCTCAGGCGCTCTCTGAGCGGAGCTGCTGGTGGTCCACGGGGCATTCAGCGGCCGGGGCTGCAACCTGGGGCTGTTCCACCTGGATTCCGTAGAGTGCCTCAAGGGCTGCGACGTAGTCATCCTGCTGACCGTTGGCGGCAAGTTCGCGTGCACGGACTGTGGGGATGTGGAGGAGCTGCTTGACCATGCGGCGCAGTGCGAACTCCACCTCTTCGGCGGCAGCTGTGCAACCGTGACGGGCGCGGACCTTTTCCATTTCGGCGTCCAGGACGTTCATGGTGTGGCGGCGAAGCGCCACGATGGCCGTGTCCACGGAGCGGGCTTCGCGCTCGGATTCGAAGGACGCGGCCGCGCCGGTGACGATTGCACTTGCCTGGGACAGCGACTCTGCCTGTTCCTGGGGTGCAGCGAGCCGGACGGACTCAAGCGTCAAGAGCTCAACGCCGTCGAGTTCGCCCACCGCGGGGTCGAAATCATGGGTGAGGGCGAGGTCGATGGCGATCAACGGCTTGCCCGATTCCGCCCGGACACGGGCGAGGTCCGCGGCCTCGACGCGGTTGTCGGATCCGCTGCAGCCGATCATGACGTCAGCTGCGGCAACAGCGGCGGGGAGGGTGTCGGCGTCGAGCGCTGTTCCGCCGCGGGTGGCGACGAAACCTTCGGCGCGGCCGGACGAGGAGTATACCGAAACCTCGGTGCAACCCCGTTCGCGAAGCAATGACATGGTGGCGCCTGCGTAGGCGCCGGTGCCGAACACCACAACTTTCTTGGTGGACCAGTCGTCATTCTCGGCGAGGTCGGTTGCGAGGTCCAGGGCGACGGAAACGATGGAGAGCCCGCGCGAGCCGAGGGCGGTTTGTGCGCCTACATCCTTGGCGGTCTTGGAAGCTGCCTGGAACAAGCGGACCAGCCCGGAGCTCGCTGTGCCTTCCTGCTGGGCGGTGATCAGTGCCCGGCGGACCTGGCCGGCGATCTCCCGCTCACCCACCACAGCGGAGTCCAGTCCGGCGCTCACCGCAAAAAGGTGCCGGGTGACCTCCGGACCGGTGTGCGTGGCGAAGGAACGGGAAACCAGGTGCTCATTGAGTCCGCTCAGTTCGCTGATCTGGGAGACCAAGGCGGATCGCGCCGCCTCGAGGTCTGCGCCAGGGGCCGTTTCACCGTAAACCTCATAGCGGTTGCAGGTTGCCAGGACTACGGCGCCGGACACCACAGGGGAATCCGTCAGGGTTGTCGAGGCAAGCCCAGAGGAACCGTTGCTCAACTGAGCGACAGTTTCGAGGTCGATGTCGGCGTGTGTAGCCACCAATGAGAAAAGAACCACAGCACCCCAATCATAGCTTTTTCGTAGCCCGGTAGAACAATATGGCACCGTGGCGATCCACACGCAGGGGAGTGATCGCCGCCACAAAGGCCCCGGAAGCGCCCAACGTGACAGCTTGTCGTTATCTTTTGCCCCGGATTTTCGGCACAATCGAAAGCATGACTTCTAGCTCGGCAGCATCCAAGAGTACGGCCTCCAACGCCCCGGCGGGAACCCTCGACGCCAACCACCCGCTGAAGGACGGCCGGACCTCGGATTCGCCGTTGATTACGGCCTACCGCGGCGGCACGCCGTCCCGCAGGCCCGTGTGGTTCATGCGTCAAGCCGGCCGTTCCCTGCCCGAGTACCTCAAGGTACGCGAGGGTGTCGCAATGCTGGACTCCTGCCTGCGTCCGGAACTTGCGGCGGAAATCACCCTCCAGCCGGTTCGCCGCCATGATGTTGATGCGGCCATCTTCTTCTCCGACATCGTCATCCCGCTGAAGCTGGCAGGCGTTGGCGTGGACATCGTCCCCGGCGTTGGACCCGTCCTGGATAAGCCTGTCCGCACGGCCGCTGATGTGGCAGCCCTTCCCACGCTGACGTGGGAGGCGCTGGAACCCATCCGCGAAGCCGTCCGCCTGACTGTTGCCGAACTCGGGAAAACCCCGCTCATCGGGTTCGCCGGTGCACCGTTCACCTTGGCGGCCTACATGGTTGAAGGCAAGCCTTCCCGGGACCACCTTGGACCCCGGACCATGATGCACGCCGATCCTGAAACCTGGGCTGCACTGGCCAATTGGGCGGCAGATACCTCTGGAATGTTCCTCCAAGCCCAGCTCGAAGCGGGTGCTTCGGCTGCTCAGCTCTTCGACTCCTGGGCAGGCTCCCTGGGCCTGGCTGATTACACCAAGTACGTAGCGCCGGCATCCGCCCGGGCGCTGGACCATGTCCGTGGCCTGGGTGCTCCGTTGATTCACTTCGGTACGGGTACGTCCGAGCTCTTGGTCGCCATGCGCGATGTAGGGGTGGATGTGGTGGGGGTTGACTACCGACTTCCGTTGGATGAGGCCAACCGCCGTTTGGGCGGCACCGTCCCGCTGCAGGGAAACATCGATCCCGCCCTTCTCTCTGCTCCGTGGGAGGTCCTTGAAGCCCACGTCCGCGAGGTCATTGCGGCCGGAGCCCATGCGCCGGGACATGTGCTGAACCTGGGCCACGGAGTGCCTCCGGAAACGGATCCCACGGTCCTGACCCGCGTCGTGGAACTTATCCACTCCATTCCCTCGGAGTAGTGCCGATGCGCGGGGGACACGCAACGCCCAGGACGCCGGCGGAAGGGCCATCGGCCATTGTGGTGGGCGGTGGCATCTCGGGCCTGATCGCTGCCCGTGAACTTGCCATGGCCGGCTTTGCCGTCACCATCCTGGAAGCGGCCGACGCCTGGGGCGGCTGCGTGGGAAGCCATGTTGTTGCCGGGCTGCATCTGGACAGTGGAGCGGAATCGTTTGCCACCCGGTCGCCGGCTGTTGCCGACCTCGCCCGCGAGCTTGGCCTGGCGGACAAGATTGTTGCCCCGCACCCCGGAGGTGCCTGGGTGCAGTTGCCCGACGGACCGCAGGAACTACCCAAAACGGGAATCCTGGGCATCCCCGCCAATCCTTGGGATCCGGAAGTCCGCCGTTCTTTGGGACTCGCTGGAGCCGTCCGTGCCTCGTTGGACACATGGCTTCCCGCGTCTCTTGGCACGTCTTCGGCTGTCACCAGTGTTTCCGCGCTGGTCCGGACCCGTATGGGCAAGAGGGTCCTTGAGCGGCTGGTTTCCCCGGTGGTGGGCGGTGTCCATTCGGCCGACCCCGATCTTCTGGATGTCGATATGGTTGCGCCAGGCCTGCGGGCGGGTATCCGTCAGCATGGTTCACTGGCTGCCGCTGTTGCGGCCCAGCGCAGGGCCGCCACCGGCTCCGCCTCCGGACCGGCGAAGGCTGGGTCCGCCGTCGCGGGCTTGGAAGGCGGCATGAATTCGCTGGTGACGGCCCTTGTGGCAGACCTGCGCGGACGCGGCGTTGGCCTGATGACCGGAATGCGCGCCGACGCGGTGGCGAAGACCACGGACGGCTGGCGGGTCACCGCCGGCGGTTCCATTTACGACGCCGGCCGGTTGGTGGTTGCGCTGGACGGCCCGGCCGCCGTCGGGCTTCTTGAACAGTCCTTGCCGGAATTGTCCGGCTTGCGTCCGGCCCCCGGGCCACTGGTGAGCTTGGTGACCATGGTGGTGGACCTGCCCGAACTCGACCGAAGGCCCCGTGGGACTGGAATCCTGGTGGCGCCACAAACTCCTGGAATCAAGGCCAAGGCGTTGACCCACGCAACGGCCAAATGGGACTGGTTGGCTGGCGAGGCCGGCCCGGGGACGCATGTCCTGCGCCTGTCCTATGGCCGTCGTGAAGAAGCTGCCGGGGGAGCGGACATCGTCCTCGATGATGAGTCGCTCCTGGCCGCTGCCGTGGCGGATGCCTCCTCACTGTTGACGGTGCCGGTATCACGGGCGGACATCGTTGATTGGGATGTGGTGCGGTGGGCTGGCGCCTTGCCGTTCGCCGCCGTCGGTCATAAACAGCGCGTCGGGCAGGTACGTGCCGCCTGCGCTGCGACCCCGGGCTTGACGGTTGTTGGAGGCTGGCTGGCGGGGAATGGCCTGGCCGCGGTGGTGGCCGACACCCGGTCACAGCTCGCCGCAGCCGTGGCCGAGGATCCATCCAAACTGTGATTTGCATCACTTCTACGTGTTGTAGAAGTGATCCGTTTCGACTTAGCGGCTGGCACGGGGCAAACTTGAACCATGAGCCACACTTCTGCCGAATCTGTCACTAAAACTGCTGAAACCGAAGAACAGTTCTACACGCTGTGGACGGTCTTCAAGCGCTCGGCCGACGTCCTGCGCAGCGGCGATGCTGCCCAGGAATTCGAAGCCCTTGCGGAGAAGCTCGCTGAGGGTGGCGTCATCCTCCGCGGCAGCTACGACGTCTCGGCGATGCGCTCGGACGCGGACATCATGGTGTGGCTCCACGGCCCCAAGCCGGAGGACCTGCAGGCCGCCGTCCGTTCCATCCGTCGCAGCAAGCTTTTCGCCGGCACCGACATCGTTTGGTCCGCCATGGGCGTGCACCGCGAAGCCGAGTTCTCCAAGAGCCACGTGCCGGCGTACGCCCGCGGAGTCGAGCCGAGCACCTGGCTCTGCGTCTACCCGTTTGTCCGCTCCTACGAGTGGTACCTGCTTCCGACGGACGAACGCGGCAAGATGCTCCGCGACCACGGCCTGCTGGGACGCGAATTCCCGCAGGTCATCTCCAACACCGTTTCCTCCTTCGCGTTGGGTGACTGGGAATGGATCCTTGGCCTTGAAGCACCTGAACTGGTGGACCTGGTAGACCTGATGCGCCACCTGCGCGCCACCGAAGCACGCCACCACGTTCGTGAAGAAATCCCCTTCTACACCGGCCGCCGTGTCACGGCTGCCGAGATTGCCGAGGTTCTCGCATGACCGGCCCCGCTGTCTCCACTGCACTGAACGCCGTCACGGAGCGTGGCCGCCAGGAAGCAGCGCGGTACGACGCCGTGCTCCTGGCGTCCTTCGGCGGTCCCGAAGGCCAGGATGACGTGATTCCGTTCTTGCGGAACGTCACCCGTGGCCGCGGCATCCCCGATGAGCGTCTCGAAGAGGTCTCGCACCACTATCGGGCCTTCGGCGGCATCAGCCCCATCAACCAGCAGAACCGGGAACTGAAGGCTGCTATCGAGGCTGAACTGGCCCGCCGCGGCATCGAACTGCCGGTTCTTTGGGGTAACCGCAACTGGGATCCTTACATCGCCCCCGTACTCCAGGACGCCTACGACGCCGGACACCGCCGGCTCCTGATGCTCACCACCAGCATCTACTCCTGTTACTCCAGCTGCCGCCAGTACCGCGAGGACATCGGCGTCGCACTGACGGAAACAGGGTTGGACGGCAAGCTCCAGGTGGACAAGATCCGCCAGTACTTCGACCACCCCGGCGTCGTCCAGCCCTTCCTGGAAGGTACGTCTGCGGGCTTGGAAGAGATCCGTGGCAAGCTCGCCGCTGCTGGCGAGGCTGATCCCGATTCGAAGATCCGCGTCCTGTTCGCGACGCACTCCATCCCGACGCGGGATGCCGAGGCCGCTGGCCGTTCCGAGGACGAGCCCCGCGAATTCGCGGAAGGCTCGGCTTATGCTGCGCAGCACTTGGCCAACGCCAAGGCCATCATGGATGTTGTGGCGCCCAACGTCGCCTGGGACTTGGTGTACCAGTCCCGGTCCGGCGCCCCGCACATCCCGTGGCTCGAGCCGGACATCAACGACCACCTCGAGGAGATCGCCCCCCAAGGCGTCCGCGGCGTCGTCATTGTTCCCCTCGGCTTCGTCAGCGATCACATGGAAGTTGCCTGGGACCTCGATACTGAGGCGCTGGAAACCTGCAAGAACCTGGACATCGCGGCAACCCGTGTTCCCACCCCGGGTACGCACGCGGCTTTCGTGTCCGGCCTGGTGGACCTGATCTGCGAACGCACGGTGGAGAACAACATCGCCGAGCGCCCCCATGTCACGGACCTTGGACCCTGGTACGACGTCTGCCGCCCCAACTGCTGCGAGAACTTCCGTGGGGCGAAGCCCGTCATTTCAGAAGTTGGCACCACGGTGGGCATCGGCCACGATGCCTACCCGGCTGCGGAGGCTGCCAAGTGACCGTTCGCATCGGCACCAGGGCCAGCAAGCTGGCCCTGACGCAGACTCGGCAGACGGCGGACAAGTTGTCCGCGGTTGGCGGCTTCCCGATAGAGCTGGTGCATATCAAGACAGAGGGCGACGTCAAAACCGGCTCCCTTTCCCAGATGGGCGGAACGGGCGTATTCGTCGCCGCCTTGCGTGATGCGTTGCTGGCCGACACCTGCGATGTCGCCGTGCACTCCCTCAAGGACCTGCCCACCGGCGCAGCCCTTGGACTGAGTATCGCCGCAACGCCCAAGCGGGTTGATGTCCGTGACGTTCTCTGCGCACGGGACGGTATGACACTTTCCGAGCTTCCGGGCGGGGCCAAGGTCGGCACAGGTTCACCACGCCGCGCTGCCCAGCTCCGGGCAGCCCGGCCGGATATCGAGGTTTTGGACATCCGCGGCAACGTGGACACCCGCCTCGGCCGGGTTCCCGGCCTGCCGGGCAACATCACGGATGAGGTTGTGCAGGGCAAGTCCTGCGATCTCGACGCCGTGGTGTTGGCCGCCGCTGGATTGGAACGAATGGACCGGCTGGATACTGTCAGCGAGTTCTTCGAAACCAACGTCATGTTGCCCGCACCCGGGCAAGGTGCGTTGGCCATCGAATGCCGGACTGAGGACGCTCCGCATCAGTCAGGGTCCGCTGCGGGTTCACACGGTGTGCTGGCCCAAGCTTTGGCGGCATTGAACGACGACGACACCCGGCTGGCCGTGACAGCCGAGCGTGCCGTGTTGGCCAGGCTCGAGGCCGGCTGCGCCGCTCCGGTGGGCGCCTATGCCTTCCGAAAGGGCAGCATGCTGCACCTGGAAGCAGTGGTCTGCGCCGTGGATGGCACCAAGACCGTTCGTGAGAAAAAAGCCACCGATGGGCTCACGGAAGTCGGCGCCACGTTGCTCGGCATCGAGGTGGCTGAGTTGCTGCTCGCTGCCGGTGCCGCGGAGATCGCGGACCTTGCCGCGTCCTGAACCGCGTGATCCACAAGGGCTGACCGGTCGGCGCATCTTGATCACTAGGAGCGCCGACCGTGCCAAGCCGCTGGCGTCGTTGCTGACCAGTCTCGGGGCCGCACCCTTGGTGCTGCCCCTGATCGATTTTGAACGGGCAAAAGACCAAGCACCCCTCGACGATGTCCTGGACCGCCTGGCCGCCGGTGAATTCGATTGGTTGGTGATCAGCAGCATCACCAGTGCCCGTGTCCTTCTTGAGAAGGCTGCAGAGCGGGGCACAACCCCGGCGGGCTTGGTTCCGGCAGGTACCCGCGTGGCCACCGTCGGCCCGTCCTCGTTGAGGGTCCTGGAATCCATTGGACTCTCCGTCCACCTTGCGCCAACGGAGCTTCAGTCTGCCGACGGACTGGTGGAACTGTGGGAGCCCGCACCTGCCCGGGTGCTCCTTCCCCAAGCCGATATCGCGGCACCGGGGCTGCGGGAAGGCCTGGCGTCAAAAGGTGCTGAGGTGACCTGCGTGGTTGCCTACCACACCGTGGACTACCCGGCCGGGGCGGGACTTCGCCTGACGGCGGAACTGCCCACCGCCGTCGAGGTTGCCGGGGACGACCTGCCGGCAGTGCTCAAACCGGAAGAGGCACGGGCTGCCCTCGACGCAGGAACTGTGGACGCCGTGGTGGCTGCCTCGCCCAGCGCCGCACGCCGCATCGCCGAAACCTTGCTGCCGTTGGGCGGCTGCCGGCTGATTGCGATCGGGCGTCCGACGGCGGCGGAAGCCTCGCGCCTTGGCCTCACCGTAGCTGCCACAGCCAAAGAACCAACTCCGGACGGCATCGTGGCCGCCTTGGAATCTGTTTTCGCCAACGAA
Source organism: Paenarthrobacter sp. YAF11_1 (assembly GCF_052113445.1). Classification (NCBI taxonomy): domain Bacteria; kingdom Bacillati; phylum Actinomycetota; class Actinomycetes; order Micrococcales; family Micrococcaceae; genus Paenarthrobacter; species Paenarthrobacter sp. YAF11_1. The sequence goes on along the minus strand of NZ_JBFRDF010000001.1, from coordinate 428,926 downwards.
GGGAACCCGCAATGAGCTTTCCAAACCATCGTCCCCGCCGTCTGCGCACAACTCCCGCCATGCGCAGGCTCACCGCAGAGAACCGGCTGGCACCTGCGGACCTGATCCTCCCGGCGTTCATTCGGGAGGGCCTTACCGAACCCAGCCCCATCAGCTCGATGCCGGGTGTGGTACAGCACACCACTGATTCCCTGAAACGTGCTGCTGCCGAGGCTGTGGAGCTTGGCGTGGGCGGCATCATGCTGTTCGGTATCCCCGCGATGCGCGATGCACAGGGTACGGCTTCCCTCGATCCGGAAGGCGTCCTGAACAAGGCCATCCGCGACGTCAAGACTGAGGTGGGCGACGACTTGGTCATCATGGGCGACGTTTGCCTGGACGAGTTCACGGATCACGGCCACTGCGGGGTCCTCGACGCCGATGGCTATGTAGACAACGACGCCACACTGGAGATCTACGGGCAGATGGCTGTAGCCCAGGCCGACGCGGGCGCCCACGTACTGGGGCCCTCGGGCATGATGGATGGCCAAATCGCCGTCATCCGCCAGGCGTTGGAGGAATCCGGCCACAAGAACACCGCTGTCCTGGCCTACGCGGCCAAGTATGCCTCAGCGTTCTACGGTCCGTTCCGTGAAGCGGTCGACTCCCAGCTCAAGGGTGATCGCCGCACCTACCAAATGGATGCGGCCAACCGCCGGGAGGCCATTTTGGAAGTGGAACTGGACCTTGAAGAAGGCGCCGACATGGTGATGGTCAAGCCTGCCATGAGCTATCTGGATATCCTGGCCGACGTCGCAGCGATGAGCCCGGTGCCGGTCTCGGCCTACCAAATCTCCGGTGAGTACGCCATGATCGAAGCGGCTGCGGCCAACGGCTGGATCGACAGGCGCGGTGCCATCACCGAATCCGTCCTGGGGATCAAGCGTGCCGGAGCCGATACCGTGCTGACCTACTGGGCCTCCGAACTGGCAGGCTGGCTGAAGGAGTCCTGATGACATCCGTTCCCTCTGACCGCGGTGCGTCCTCGGACCCGGCCGCGCCGGTAGCGGCCAACCACATCCTCCTGGGCTTGAACACTTTTGGCGACGCCGGCGTCGACGCCGACGGGAACCCCAAGGAGCACGCCCGCGTCCTTCGCGAACTCCTCGAAGAAGCGAAGCTGGCCGACGCCGTCGGGATCCATGCCTTCGGGGTGGGAGAGCACCATCGCCGGGACTTCGCCGTGTCCGCACCGGAGGTCTTCCTTGCGGCCGCGGCCGCAGTGACGTCCCGGATTCGCCTTGGCTCGGCCGTTACGGTGCTGAGTTCGGATGATCCCATTCGTGTTTTCCAACGTTTCTCCACCGTGGATGCGCTGTCCAACGGCAGGGCTGAAGTGATGCTGGGCAGGGGCTCGTTCGTTGAATCCTTCCCACTGTTCGGCCTTGACCTGGCTGACTACGAAGTCCTTTTTGAGGAGAAGCTGGAGCTTTTCGACAAGGTACGTGCCCAGAAGCCGGTTCACTGGGAGGGCCGAACCCGCCCCAACGTCAACGGCCTGCAGGTGTACCCGAAATTGCAGCACCACTTGCTGCCGGCCTGGATCGGCGTAGGCGGAACACCCGAGTCCGTGCTGCGTTGCGCTGAATACGGCTACCCGATCATTTTCGCCATCATCGGGGGAGAACCCCGCCGCTTTGCCCCGCTGGTGAACCTGTACCGCGAAGCGATGGCGAAGTACGGTCACCCGATGCGCCAGATAGCAACGCACTCGCCAGGCTTCATCGCCGATACGGACGAGGCCGCCCGGGAGGAGCTCTTCCCGCATTGGCTGGACCAGCGGAACAGGATCGGCGCCGAGCGCGGCTGGGGTCCGGGAAACCGAGGTGAATTCGAGGCCATGTGCGGTCCCGAAGGCGCCCTCTACGTGGGCTCGCCGGAAACTGTTGCGCAGAAGATCGTCCTGCTCAAACGCACCTTGGGTGTGGACCGCTTCGACCTCAAGTACAGCAACGGGACCCTGCCCCACCAATCCATGATGCGCTGCATCGAGCTCTACGGCACCGAGGTGGCCCCACGGGTTGCCCGGCTGCTCCAGAATCACTGAAAGAATAGGAACCATGTCTTCCAACACCCCTGTGTCCGACCAGCTCTTCGACCGCGCCCGGTCCCTCATGCCCGGAGGAGTGAACTCCCCGGTCCGTGCCTTTGGATCCGTAGGCGGCAACCCGAAGTTCATGGTTTCGGCCAAGGGCGCCTACCTTACGGACGCCGACGGCAAGGAGTACGTGGACCTCGTCTGCTCCTGGGGGCCTGCGCTGCTGGGCCATGCCCACCCTGCCGTGCTCGATGCCGTGCACGCAGCCGTGGACCGCGGCCTGTCCTTCGGGGCTTCCACCCCGGATGAGGCCAACCTGGCCGAGATCGTCAAGGACCGCGTATCCGCCGTCGAGCGCCTGCGCATGGTGTCCACTGGCACCGAGGCGACCATGACCGCCGTTCGCCTGGCCCGTGGCTTCACCGGCCGCAACCTGATCATCAAGTTCGCCGGTTGCTACCACGGCCACCTGGACGGTTTGCTGGCCGCCGCAGGTTCAGGCGTGGCCACCTTGGCCCTTCCGGGCTCGGCAGGCGTCACCGAGGCCACAGCGGCTGAAACCCTGGTTCTGCCCTACAACGATCTCGCCGCGGTGGAGGCCGCCTTCGCCACCCACGGTAAGAACATCGCCGCTGTGATCACTGAAGCAGCTCCCGCCAACATGGGCGTCGTCACGCCGGGAGAGGGCTTCAACGCAGGCCTGTCCCGCATCACCACGGAGCACGGGGCCCTCCTGATCGTGGACGAAGTCCTGACCGGGTTCCGCACCGGCTACTCCGGCTACTGGGGCCTGACAGGCCGCCAGGAAGGGTGGGCGCCTGACCTGCTCACCTTCGGCAAGGTCATCGGCGGCGGAATGCCGACGGCGGCACTTGGCGGCCGTGCCGACGTCATGGACTACCTTGCTCCCGTTGGCCCGGTCTACCAAGCGGGCACGCTGTCCGGAAACCCCGTGGCCATGGCCGCCGGCGTAGCGACACTGACCCATGCAACACCGGAGGTCTACGCCTACGTTGATGCCCGGTCACTGGAGCTCTCCGCGGCCCTTTCGTCTGCCCTGGATGCTGCAGGCGTTGACCACTCCATCCAGCGGGCAGGGAACCTGTTCTCGGTTGCCTTTGGTACCTCGGCGCGCGGCGTGCACAATTACGACGACGCGCAGGCTCAGGAGAGCTTCCGCTACGCACCGTTCTTCCACTCCATGCTGGACTCGGGCGTTTACCTTCCGCCCTCCGTCTTTGAGGCATGGTTCCTGTCTGCGGCCCACGACGACGCAGCGATGAACCGTATCTTCGAGGCTCTTCCCGCAGCGGCCCAGGCTGCTGCGGGCGCTAAGGCCTGACCCTGTCGATGCCCCGGTCAGGTGCGGAGAGCACTTGGCCGGGGCATTGCTGTCTCCGCACGGGGTAGGCTCGTAGGTGGAAACCCACCCCCAACGAACTAACGGTTTACCATGCGCAAGACCCAGACAATTGCATCCTTCGGTGTAAGCATCGCGACGGCTGGAGCTTTGCTCGCCATGGCGTCCGGCTGCTCAAGCGGCAGCGGAAGCACCGCTGTATCCCCAACAGCAGGGACGGCGTCGCCCTCTGCCTCATCGGCGTCAGGCACTCCGCAGGCAGTAACCCCGCCACCCAGCACTTCACAAGCGGCACCCTCGCCCTCCGCTGCCCCTGCCGCCAGTGCCCCTTCGGCCGCAGAGCAACAGTTGGCGGCGTTGAGCCTTGAACAGCGGGTAGGCCAACTGTTCATGGTGGCGGCCAAGGCCACCGGCGCCGAGCCTGGAACCATGCAGGCGTTGAAGGAATATCATGCGGGCAACGTCTACCTGAGCGGCCGCAGCAAAGCAGGCAGTGCTGCCACCGCTGCCGTCGTGTCGTCGTTGACGGGAACTGTTTCCGCTGCCACCACTGGCGGTGTGCCTCTCTCCGTGGCCACCGACCAGGAGGGCGGGTATGTCCAGGTTCTTTCAGGACCGGGGTTCTCAACGATTCCCACCGCGCTGGTGCAGGCAGGGGCAGGGCAGGCAAAGCTCCGGGCCGACGCTGCGATCTGGGGCAAAGAGCTGCGGAGCGCCGGCGTCAACGTCAATCTCGCTCCCGTGCTGGACACGGTCACCAGCCCGGAGTTTGCTCCGTCCAATGCCCCCATCGGCCACTTCCAACGCGAGTACGGCTATTCACCCGCCACGGTGTCGACCCTTGGCAATGCGTTTGCCGATGGCATGAAGGACGCAGGCGTGGCGCCTGTAGTGAAACATTTCCCCGGCTTGGGCAGGGTAGTCCCCAACACCGATGTCACCAGCGATGTCAGGGATACCTCCACCACCCGAAACGATCCCGCCTTGGAGCCGTTCCAGGCCGCCATCACATCAGGTACGCAGTGGGTCATGGTATCGAATGCCTACTACGACAAGATTGACCCCGCGAACATCGCACCCTTCTCGCCTATGGTGATGGACACCATGTTGCGTGCAGACGCCGGCTTCAAGGGGATTGTTCTTTCCGACGACCTCTGCAGTGCCGCGCAATTGGAAGCCTGGTCCGATGCAGACCGCGCCCTGAACTTCTTTGGTGCCGGTGGAACCATGCTGGTGTGTGCAGATCCTGCGAGCATTCCTGCCATGTACCAGGCCGTGGTGAAGAAAGCCACAGCTGATGCCTCCTTCCGCGCCAAGGTGGATGCCGCCGCCCTCACAGTGCTGCGGGTCAAAGCGGGACAATGACCACAGCAAAGAACCCCGCCTTCGCAAGGAAGACGGGGTTCTCAAGGCTTGTTTTTTGTCCTGGCTAAAGGACATCCGACAGGAAGCCCTGCAGGCGTTCCGTTTGCGGATTGGTGAACAGCTGCTCCGGGGGACCGGACTCCACCACCACACCGGCGTCCATAAAGGTCACTACGTCGGAGACATTGCGGGAGAAGCCCATCTCGTGGGTCACCACCACCATGGTCATGCCGCCTTGGGCCAGGTCCGTCATGAGGGCAAGGACGCCCTTGACGAGCTCCGGGTCCAATGCGGAGGTCGCTTCATCGAAGAACATGACCTCGGGCTTCATGGCCAGCGCGCGGGCAATCGCAACGCGTTGCTGTTGTCCACCTGAGAGGTTGGCCGGCCGTGCGTCGGCCTTGTGCTTCAAACCCACCAAGTCCAACTGGGCCAGGGCTTCATCGCGGGCCTGTTCCTTGGACATGCCACGGAGCTTGCGCAGGGCCAGCGAGATGTTCTCCGCCACCGTCTTGTGGGGGAAAAGGTTGAACTGCTGGAACACCATGCCAATGCGGCGGCGCAGTTCGTCCGGGTTGTCCTTGAGGACAGAACGTCCATCGAGCAGGATGTCGCCCTGGTCCGGCTCGATGAGCCGGTTCATCACACGCAGGAGCGTTGACTTGCCCGAGCCCGAGGGGCCAATCACGGAGGCCGTGGTGCCCTTCTCGACGTGCAGGTCAATGCCCCGCAACACGTGGTTGCTGCCGAAGGACAAATGGATGTTCTTCGCCGTCAATGTTCCTGAAGCGAATTCACTCATGCCTGGGCTCCCTTTCCTACCACTGCTGCTGCCTCGTCCGGTTCCTTCTTCTCCGGCCGGCCGGAGCGCATGCGGGCATCAATCCAGTTCACGAAGTGCGTGAGCGGGATGGTCAGCGCGAGGTAGAAGATGGCTGCAGCGACGTACGGCGACAGATTGCCGCTGTTGGCGGCGGCATCCTTGCCGATCTGGAAAATCTCACGCTCGGTGGCCAGAAGACCCAGCATGAACACCAGCGAGGATTCTTTGATCAACGCGATGAACTGGTTCACCAAGGCAGGAAGAACCCTGCGGATGCCCTGGGGCACCACCACGAGGCGCATGGACGAGCCGTAGCTGAACCCGAGGGCGCGCGTCGCTTCGAGTTGTCCCTTGTCCACGCTCTGGATGCCGGAACGGAAGATCTCGCCGATGTACGCACCGGACATCAAGGACAGCGCCGCGATGGCCATGGGATACGGGCTGGTAGAGCCCGTCAGCTCACGAATGATGGGGCCGAAACCGAACCCGATCACCAGGATGGTCAGCACCGGAGGAAGCCCGCGGAGAATGTCCGTGTAAATGCGGGCTACCCACCGTGCTGCTGCGTTCCGGGAAATCCCCATCAGGGCGAGCAGCATTCCAAGTGCAGTCCCGATGATGCCCGAGACGACGGCCAGGACGATGGTATTGGGCAGGCCGACGGCGAACATCTTGGGGAGAACTTCGCCTATTGCCTCCCAGTCAAAGAAGGACTCGGCCAGTTGATTGAGGATATCCATGGAACGCCCTGGTTACTTGGCGGGGAGCTGGACGGCCTTGCTGCCCGGCTTCCAGCCCTCGGGGGTCTGCTCGGCAGCGGTCGGACGGTCCTTGTACCACTCGGACGTGAGCTTGGCCCAGGTGCCGTCAGCAATGACAGCATCCAGACCGGAGTTCAGGGCGTCGATCAGCGGCTGGTTGTCCTTGTTCACGGCGTACGCTGTGAAGTTCTGGGTGTTGACGACCTTCTCGGCGATCTTGGTGTTGTCGCCTTCCTTGACCTGGCCTTCGGCCTGCTGGGAAGGAGCGACCCACGCGTCGATCTGGCCGTTCTTCACGTTGCCGTAGACCGTGTTGTAGTCGGGGAAACGGACGGGCTCGATCTTGAGCGTGTTCGTCATGTAATCATCCTGGACGGTGCCCTGGACGACGCCGATGCGGAGGCCTTCCTTGACGTCGGCGAAGCCGGTGACCTTGGAGTCGTTCTTGGTCACGATCGCCATGTAGCCGAAGTCGTAGCCGTTGGTGAAACCGACCGTCTTGCGGCGGGCGTCCGTGGTGGAGATCGAGGAGGATCCGACGTCGAACTGCTTGTTGCCCACCTGGGACAGGAGCGCCGAGAAGTCGGTGGACGCGAACTCGACCTTGAGGCCCAGCTTGTCGCCGATGGCGCGCAGGAGCTCATTGTCGTAGCCGGTGAACTTGCCCGAAGGGTCAATGAAGATGTTCGGCGGGGCGTCGGAGAGGGTGCCCACGCGCAGGGTGCCGTCGGTGATGAGGCCCAGCTTGGACTTGTCGATCTTGTCCAGCGGCGTCACCTCGGCGGTGGTGAACGTGTCGAGCGATTTCTGGTCGCTGCCGGCCAGTGCATCGGTGGGCGAACCGCTGGGCTCGGAGGTTCCACCGCCACATGCTGCCAGGGAAATCACCAGGGCTGCGGCCACAGGGGCAACAGACAGCCACTTAGGGGTTTTGAATTTCATGAAGAAATCACTTTCATCGGGTCACGGAGACGTTTCACGGTGGGCGGGGAATGTGGCAACCGGGAGGAGGTTGGCTGCCCTAGCAGACTTCAACCCGCCAAACTTAATTATGTCACCAGCCCACCGGGGCGCGGTGAATCGAAGAAACGGTGGCTCACACTCGATTACGCCGAATAAAGTGCCTGCGTCAAGGTCATCAACCGTTGGACTGTTCCGACGTTTGCTCGGCTTGTGGAATCCGCGCGCGACTGAGGCTCAACCGCGGGTTCCCGAAAACCATGTGACATGCGTCGCAGAACGTAATCCTGGCGGTGCTCGCCCTGGCTTAGAAACCGCCCCGGCTTGCGTCTTCGGGCGGGAGGACCGGCCACTCGCCTTCAATGACCGCGGTGGGTTTGCTGCGCCGCAAGTACTGCTGGAAATCGGCGGCTTGCGACGCCGCCCAGTCTACTTGCAGCTGGTGGAGTGTGGATGCCGGCATCTGCAGCTTGGGGAACTTGCCGGCCATCGCGTCCAGGACACGGAGAGTGGCGAGGGCATCCGCAGCAGAGGTGTGCGCGTTGTTCAGGTCAACTCCGTACTCCTCGCACAGGGCCGTGAGCGTGCGCTTGCCTTTGCGGTAGCGGTCCACTTGCTTGTTCATCACGTAGGGGTCCAGTACGGGGAAGCGGCTCAGTTGAGGCACGCCGTAGCGGGCAGATTCTGCTGCCAGTACCGTGAAGTCGTAACTGGCGTTGAACGCGATGACTGGAGTGCCGTCGTCGAACAGTCCTCGGAGCACCCCGGCGACCTCCCTTGTGACCTCTGCTGCCGGGCGGCCTTCCGCACGGGCCTTCTCAGTGGATATGCCGTGCACCTCACTGGCTTCAAGCGGGATCTCCACACCGGGATCTGCCAACCACTCGTGCTCTGCGATGAGCTCGCCGTGGGCATCCACAACTGTGATGGATGCGGTGACGATCCGCGCTGACCGCGAGTTCTTCCCGGTGGTCTCGAGGTCGAATGCGGCACGGGAGAGGGTGTTCCAGGAGCTCATACCTTCAAGCTACCGGCTGGGTCCGACAGTCTTTGGGCGCGACACTCCTGCCGTTACGCTGAACACATGCGGATGGAGTATGTGACGGCGGTTCTGGCGGTGGTGGACCTCGTGCCATCGGGTTCGGCAGTCTCCTACGGCGACGTGGCAGAGCTCCTGGGTGCCGGCGGGCCGCGCCAGGTCGGCGCAGTGATGAGCCACTATGGCAGCTCCGTGGCCTGGTGGCGCGTCCTGCGGGCCAGCGGGGAAGCGCCTCCCGGTCACGAGATCGACGCCTTGAAACATTACCTGCAGGAATCCACTCCGCTGCATGGTGCTTACGAGGCCTTTCTCAGGACGGGCGAAGGCCGTTGGCGGGTTGACCTGACAGCGGCGCGATGGGCGCCGTCGGACGCCGACTTCGATCAACTTGATGTGATCTCTGACCAGTTGGAGCGTCGACTCCATAAATTGTCGGTGCCCGATGATGAAATGACTGTGTGACCGCCACTCCTGCCAAAACCCGCCAAGCACCGGCCGCTCTTCGCCTGCTGCCTCCGCGAGAGACCCACTACGCGGCACCCGTTTTATCCCCGGACCAACGTGCAGTCGTTTCACTCCGGCAGGGGAGCGGCCCCGTCCTCGTGCCCGGAGGTCCTGGCACAGGCAAGTCAACGGTGCTCGTGGAATCCGCAGTGCGCCGCGTCCGGGAAGACGGACTGAATTCGGAGCAGATCCTCATTCTTGCTCCTGGGCGCCACGCCGCCGCGGCTTTGCGGGACACCTTCACCGGACGGCTGGACCGTAGCCTCAGTACGACGCCGGCACGCACCTGGGCGTCATACGCCTTCGACGTCATCCGGCGGGCGAAAGCCGAGGGCGTCATACCGCTGGCCCGGCCCCCCAAGCTCCTGTCAGGTCCAGAGCAGGACCTCATCATTAAAGAACTCCTTGAAGGCCATGCGCGGCCGGGTTTCCAGCTGCCATGGCCCGAGGATCTCAGCGCGGCCCTCCCCACCCGGGGCTTCCGCCACGAAATCCGCCAGTTGTTCGACCGCATCATTGAGTCCGGCCGTACGGCGGAGGATTTGGTGGGGCTCGCCTACGGGTGCGGACGTCCCGATTGGATGGCCGCAGCGGAGCTGTACAGCGAATACCGGGACGTCCTGGACCTCCGCATGCCCGAGGCTTTTGACCCCGCAGGAATCATCACTACGGCGCGCCAGATCTTTCAGGATTCGCCGGCATTCCTGGCCGCGGAACGTGAACGCCTCCAGCTGATCCTGGTGGACGATGCCCAGGAATCCAATCCTGCGATTTTTGAACTTCTCGCCGATATATCGGAGGGCAAGGACGTTGTGGTCACCTACTCCCCGGATACCGTAGTGCAGGGCTTCCGCGGTGCCCGTCCTGACCTTGTGGCCGAATTGCCTTCCCTGTTGGGGGGCCTGCAGGGCGTGGTCACTGAACGTCCTTTGTGGTTCACGCACCGGCACTTGCCCGTGGTAGCCGAGGCATGGACGCGCGTCGCGGCACGTATTTCCCAGCGTTCCGGCGGTCAATTGGCCCGACGCCTTGAGCAGCCGCCACGTCCGGACACCGCAGGAGAGTCGCCTGCCCGTGATGGCAGGGTGGAGGGGCATGTGCTGCCATCGGCGGTGCACGAGCTGCGTTACGTTGCCCAGCGGATTCTGGAAGCTCAACTGAGGGAGCGCCGGGAGTTCAGTGACATCGCCGTGATCGTGCGGAACGGTGGCCAAATCTCACAGATGCAGCGCTACCTGAGTGGCCAGGGAATACCAGTGCGCGTTCCAGTGGCAGACACGGCCGTCCGGGACGAAGTAGCAGTGCGTCCACTGCTGGAGGCCTTTGCCATAGTCCTGGACCCGGCCAAGTTGACCCCTGAAAGCGCTGTTTCGCTGCTGACATCGCGCGTCGGCGGTGCCACCGCCATCGAATTGCGCAGGCTCAGGCAGTCACTCAGGCGCGAGGAACTTCTGGGTGGAGGTGGCAGGTCCAGCGATGCACTGCTGGTGGAAGCGCTGCTGGAACCCGGCGCGCTCGCATCGCTGGGAATTGAAGGCAGCGCGGCCCGTCGTCTTGCCCGCATGATCGCGGCAGGTTCCACAGCCGCTGCCCAGCCTGGTGCCAATGCGGAGTCTGTTTTGTGGGCTTTGTGGCAGGCTACCGGTTTGTCGTCCCGCTGGGCTGAAATGGCGCTGGAGGGTGGAAACGCCGGTGCACGTGCGGATCGCGACCTCGACGCCATGATGGCCCTGTTCCATACAGCCGAACGCTTCGTGGACCAGTTGCCTGGATCCGGTCCTGAGCAGTTCCTGGACTACCTGTTGAACCAGGAACTTCCCATGGACACTCTTGCGGCACGGGCCCAGCTTGAGGCCTGCGTGGAGATCATGACACCGGCCAGCGCAGCGGGACGGGAATGGCCAGTGGTGATCGTCGCCGGTCTCCAGGAAGGAGTCTGGCCGAACACCCGCCTGCGTGGCGAACTGCTGGGCAGCACTGTCTACGCCGATGCCGTGGAGCATGGAGTGGACTACGCCGTGCAGCGGGGACCACTGAGCAAGCTCCGCGATATCCGCTACGACGAACTCAGAAGTTTCTCAACGGCGGTTTCCCGGGCCCGTGAAGTCTTGATCTGCACGGCCGTCTCCTCTGAAGACGAGCAACCCTCCGCTTTCCTGGACTACGTCGCACCGTTGGATTCCGGCCAGTTTCAACGCGACTACACGCCCGTGGACCGCCCCATGACACTCAGGGCGCTTGTCGCGGAGCTGAGGCAGCACGCACAGTCGGCGGAGTCCGTTGCCGATGGCGCAGGCGTTACCGGTGCAGGGCAGGAAGCTGCGCGGATACTGGCCCGGCTCGCCAGCACGGACCCACCCGTTCCGGGGGCCCACCCGGACACATGGTGGGGTTTGGCGGCGCTGAGTTCCAAGGAGCCTGTTGTCCCTGAGGGGGGTATAGTCTCCGTCTCGCCTTCCAAGGTTGAGGCTGTCCATAAGTCACCGCTGGACTGGTTCGTCCAGGCCGCTGGTGGTGAGGCTGCCACTGATTTCGCGCGAAGCCTCGGCACGTTGGTCCACAGCATCGCCCAGGAACTGCCCGAGGCCTCGGGACCGGAATATGTGGCTGAACTCGTCCGCCGGTGGCCAACGTTGGGCATGAAGGACAACTGGGAAGGGAAGCTCGACTTCCAACGTGCAGAACAGATGGTGCGCAAATTGGCGCAGTACATCCTCATCATGCGCAGCGAGGGAAGGAGCCTTCTGGCCGTAGAGCACGACTTCGAAGTAGAGCTTCCCGACGTCAGTCTCGATGCGAACCTTGCAGATCCCGAAGCGGTTTCCACCCGGCATGCCGTGCTCCGGGGGCAGGTGGACCGCCTTGAGGTTGATCCCCAGGGACGGCTTGTGGTGGTGGACCTCAAGACCGGCAAACGCCAACCTGGCAAGGCCGACGTTGCCAGGCACCCGCAATTGGGTGCCTATCAGGCAGCGGTGCTCAAAGGTGCCTTCCAGGACGCTGGAACCGGAGAAGAAGCGCCCGACGCCGGGTCCCGCACCGGCGCTGCTGGTTTCGCACCCGGTGGCGCGGTGCTGGCCCACTTGGGAACCAAGACAAAGACGCCCGCAGTGCAGCAGCAGGATCCCCTGGATCCTTCCGTGAACTGGGCGGAGGAGCTGGTCAACGACGCCGCTGCCTTGATGGCAGGGGCCTCGTTCGAAGCACGCCATGACCCCGGCAAGAGCGGGCATGGCGGCCATGGATGCCGCCTCCCGGATGTTTGCCCGTTGTGCGCCAGAGGAAAGCAGGTCACGGAATGACAACAGAGCTCCTGGACGGATTTGCCGCCGCGCTGCCTGGCACCCTTGGCGGCACACATGTTCCCGAACCCCGTTTCTCTCCGTCTGAGCTGGCCGACATCCTTGGCGAGAAGAACCATCCCACTGCCGAACAGTCGGACATCATTGCCTCTTCCTTGTCACCCCGGCTGGTGATCGCCGGGGCTGGCTCCGGCAAGACAGCCACCATGGCCGACAGGGTGGTGTGGCTGGTTGCCAATGGGTGGGTCCGTCCGGAGGAAGTGCTTGGCGTGACGTTCACGCGGAAGGCTGCCGGTGAACTGGCCAGCCGTATCCGGAGCAAACTGGCCACCCTCCAGCGCATCGCGGCGGAGGACGATGGCAGCATCGGGTTCCCCGACGGGCTCCTGGGGGCTGACGACCTCGAACCCAAGGTCTCCACCTACCACTCCTACGCAAGCGGCATTGTGACCGATTATGGGCTGCGGCTGGGCATCGAGCGCGACGTCGTCCTGCTGGGTGGGGCACAGTCCTGGCAGCTGGCCAGCGAAGTAGTAGAGGCTTACGACGGCGACTACGAGCATTTCACGGCGGCCAAGTCCACTTTGGTCAACGCCGTCATCCAGCTGGCGGGGGAGTGCGCCGAACACCTTCAGGATCCCGGTTCGGTACGCAACTGGGTGCTGGAGCGCGTGGAGACCTTCGAGCAGCTTCCCTACGTGGCTGGTGCCAGCAAAAATCCCACACAGGCAGCGGCATCGTTGGCCGCCATGCTCCGGACCCGCGCCAGCGTGGCAGACATGGTGGTGCGCTACCAGGAAGCAAAGCGGCAACGCGGAGTCCTCGATTTTGGGGACCTCGTGGCCCTTGCTGCCAGGATCGCCAGCGACATTCCACTCGCGGCGTCTACGGAACGGGCCCGGTACAAGGTGGTTCTCTTGGACGAATTCCAGGACACCTCCCATGCCCAGCTGGTGCTCTTCTCGCGCCTTTTCGGCCAAGGCCACGCCGTGACAGCGGTGGGGGACCCCAACCAGTCCATTTACGGATTCCGGGGTGCCTCTGCCGGGCAGCTCTTCCACTTTGTGCAGGAGTTCCCGGTCCGGCACCCGGACACCACAGGCGGCGCAGAGACCTATTCAGTGGCTCCAACCTCCTACCTGACCACCGCCTGGCGGAACGGCAGGAACATCCTTGCGGCAGCCAACACCATCGCCGCGCCCTTGAACAAAGCTGCGGCCACGGACGGCCCGGCAGGGGACAGGGACACAGCAGGCAACGTCTCAGTCCCGGCGCTGGCGCCTAGTCCGGCGGCGGTGGATGGAAGCGTCGTGATTGGCCGTTTCAGCACGGATGAGGACGAAGCTGCCGTCATTGTCCGCGATGTCCGTCGCTACAAACGGACAGTCTTCGAGGAAGAGAAGGACGGGACGCCCGTCAAGCCGACCATGGCTGTCCTGTGCCGGAGGCGGGCGCAGATGGAGTGCCTTCGCCGGGAATTCGAACTGCAGGGAATCGCCTACGAGATCGTGGGCCTTGGCGGCCTGTTGGACACCCCGGAAATCGTGGACCTGGTGGCTACCTTGCGGGTCCTGGCGGATCCCGGGCGGTCGGATGCCCTGATGAGGCTGCTGGCCGGGGCACGATGGCGTATTGGCCCGGCAGACCTGATGGCCTTCAATGACTGGTCGCGTTTCCTGGCTCGCCGCCGGTCAAGCCTGGGCCCCGCTTCCCAACCCATGGATGACAATGAGGAACCGGACGCAGTGGTGGTTGAAAGCGACATCACCGATGCCTCGAGCCTCGTGGAGGCCCTTGACTTCCTGCCCAAGCCCGGCTGGACGTCCGGGCGTGGTCGCACCTTGAGCGCCCCTGCCCTGGAACGACTGACCCGCCTTGCCTCGGAGCTTCGTTCCCTCCGGAGCTACATTGGGGATGACCTCACCACGCTCCTTGGCGAGGTTGAACGCGCCATGCTCCTGGATATCGAGGTGGCCGCCAAGCCGGGAATCAGCATCCACCAGGCCCGCCGCAACCTGGATGCCTTCCAGGATGCTGCGGCCGGATTCCTGCAGACATCCCAGCGGATTGATCTGCTGGCATTCTTGTCGTGGTTGGAGGCAGCGGCCTCCGAAGAAGGTGGATTGGATCTGGCCCCTGTGGAGACCAACCGGGAAGCTGTGCAGTTGCTGACGGTCCACGCCTCCAAGGGGCTGGAATGGGACGTCGTCTTCGTCCCCGGCCTCAATGCCGGATCATTCCCCAGCACCAGGGATTCACGATGGAGCAGTGGCGCTGCGGCGCTGCCTTGGCCGTTGCGGGGCGATCGCGCCGACCTTCCGCAGTGGGACCTGGACCAGCCAGACCAAAAGGGATGGCTGGACGCAGAGAAGGATTTCAAGTCCGAGGTCCAGCATCACGGCGAGGCCGAGGAGCGGCGGCTGGCCTATGTGGCCTACACCAGGGCCAAGTTCGTCCTGTGGGCGTCCAGTGCTGCCTGGAACGGTTCGCGCTCCGGAATGGCCGGCATGTCCGCTTTTCTCTCCGATCTGGCACCTCTTGCTGGAGTTGAGGGAGATGCTGCAGCCGAAGGTAGTGGAACGCCTGCCGGCCGGACAGGCTCAGCGGTAGTTCATCCCGAGTCCGTGGCCGAAGAATCACTCCCTGGGGAAAGCCCACTGACGACCACACTTGAAGTTGCCGGGTTCCCCTATGACCCCCTTGAAGGTCCGTCCGATCCCCGCACAGGCCTCCGACTTAGGCTGGCTCCTGGACGCAGACTGGCCATGGACCAGGCCGCGGCCAACGTCCGTGCGTACATCGCCGATGCACCATCACGGATACAGGTCCCTGAGCTCACCGGCGCGGCAGCGAAATGGGCCCAGGAGGCAGACCTGCTCCTCGACCGTCAACAGCAACGCAAGACCACCCAGGACGTCCACCTTCCGAGCCACATCTCTGCCTCTCTCTTCGTGGACCTCGGCGCGGACCCGGCTGCCGTGCTTTCGCAGCTCCGCAGGCCTGTGCCACGCGAACCCGGTATTTCGGCGCGTAAAGGCACGGCATTCCATGCGTGGGTTGAAGAGTACTTCGGGACCACGGGCATGCTTGACCTCGATGAGGCCCCGGGTTCGGATTCCCACATCGACGAGGCCTACGGCTTGGATGAGATGGTGGCGGCGTTCAAAAAGTCCGAGTGGGCCCAACGCGCGCCCGCCTTCGTCGAGGTGCCCGTGGAAACTCGAATTGGCGACGTCGTAGTCCGGGGACGCATCGATGCCGTGTTCCGCGACGCGGACGGTCGCTGGCAGTTGATCGACTGGAAAACCGGCCGACGACCCGCGGGCCGACAGTTGGCGACGCGTGCCGTGCAGTTGGCCGTATACCGGCTGGCCTGGGCCCGGCTCCAGGGTGTGCCCCTCGAAGAGGTCAGCGCGGCGTTCTACTACGTGGCGGATGACTTAGTGGTCAAGCCGCACGATCTGGGAACAGCCGATGAACTCGAGCAGATCGTTGCCAAGGCTTTGGAGACCAGCGGCCAGGGGCGCTAGGGCCGACCTGCACTGGGGGCCAAGTGGTGTCAGGACCGATCAGCTGTATGGAGCGGCGTCACCTTGACTACGCTGATGGCGGCCGTGGACGTGTCGTCTGGATCGTTGGTGCTGGGGGAGTCGCCGCCCTCGGGTCGGACGGCCTTCCCGGGTGCAGCTGCGTCAGCAGCTGATTCCGTGGCCGGGGGTCCCTCTGGCGCTGACTCCAGAAGCGGCTCCTGGGACGTGGCAGACGTCTCCGGTATGGCTGCCACCGTAACCGTCGGTCCGGCGTCGGGAATGGCCGCGACACTCACGGGAGGATTTTGGCTTGCTGCAGTGGCGGCAGCCTGCACTTTGGCAGCCTGGATTTCAGCGGCCTCATCCTCGGCCGCCTGTGCTGCTTCTTCATCACGCCGCGCTTGCTCGTCAATGTCATCGGAGAGTGTCTGAAGCATTGACTCTGCCTCCGCCGTCATGGTCTGGTGCCCGGCCGCCATGGCCTTGACCAAGTACTGGGCCAGCGCAAACTCGGCCAACAGCGCTGCCCGCCGGAGCAGGTGAACGTCGGGCGTCTCACGGCGCGCTTGGGTGTAGTGGTCCAGGACGGACTCAACGAATGACGCTTCGTTCGATGCCACCAACCATGCGAAGTCGTCGGCCGGATCACCAATCCGGAGGTCGGTCCAGCCTGTCAGGGCAGTCACGGAGTCATCCTGCACCATGAGGTTGTCTTCGTGGAGGTCACCGTGGACCACCGAGGTATTGAACCGCCACAGGGCCACGTCTTCCAGGGCGTGCTCCCAGCGCCGGAGCAGGGTGGCCGGAATTTTGCCGGTGGTTGCCGCTTGGTCCAGCTCATTGAGCTTCCGCTGCCGGAACTCGTTGGCAGAGTAGCTGGGCAGGTCCGCGTTGGTCACCAAGGTCAACGGGAGGTCATGAATGGCAGCCAGCGCTGAGCCGATCTCCCTGGCAAGGGCGGGACTCCCGGCAGAAAGCTCTTCAATGGAGAGCATTCCACCGTGCAGATGGGTGTAGACAAAAGTGGTGAGATCGCCTTGGCGCACAGTGCCGGCAACGGTCGGCACGTGGAAGGGCAGCTCTGCGCGAATGGACGGAGCGAAGGCGCGCAGCACCATGAATTCAGTTTCCAGCCGGGTGCTGGCCTCCGGATGACGCGGCGAACGGACACGCCAGCGTTTACCATCCGCGTCGAGCAGCAACGCCGAGTCGAAGTCGGCGTCGTCGTCGGGGGAAAAGGCTGTAGCCGTCGGCGCCAGGCCAGGCACCGCCGCGGTTGCTACAGCGGCCAGTTCGAGCGGTGTTCTTCTCACCTTTACAACGGTAGATTGATCAGGGCCTGTGGCCATGATGCAGTGCGGCGAGTCTTCAGATCCGCCGTAAAACAGGGCATTTCTGCAGGCAATTAACGCCCGGGCCGGATGCATCCACAAGGGGGGACCCTCCCAAATGTTTTTTGTCGGTACGAATCAGTACGGTAGATGCATGAGCTATACGGAGTCACCGGCCTTGGCCAACCACCTGATGGATACTGTTCTTCCAGTGCGCCCTGCCATGGTGGATCGTGGCTCCGGGATCCGGATGAAGCCCGGCATGGTGGAGGACCTTGTGGCTTCCGGCACGGCCAAGGCCATGGTCGTTTCCCAGCGCAAGGCACTCGTGACCGCTGATGGACTGTGGTTCGGGGACGCCACGTCCCTGTGGAATGCCCTCAATGGAGCAGATCACGGCGCCACCGCGGCTGTTTACCTTGGCATCACTTTGGAATCGTCTTCTTTGCTTGAAGGCACACCTGTTCTGTTGTTTACGGTAGCTGAACCCCCCGCGGCGGGCACCGCCACGGTGCCCGCCGATGCCCAATGGGCGGGCTTCCGCGAAGTCGCCGGGCGATTGGACGCCAGCGATACTGCGCTGTTCATCGAGGCCAGCGCAATCTCCAACTGGCACGCGACGCACACGCACTGCCCGCAATGTGGAAATCCCACGGACATCGAGGCCGGCGGATGGGTGCGTCGGTGCCCCAAGGACAATTCAGAGCACTACCCCCGGACGGATCCGGCGATAATCGTCACGGTGGTAGGTCCGGACGGCCGCCTTCTTCTGGGCGGTGGCGGCCCCACGGACGCCAGGAATTACTCCACTCTCGCGGGCTTCGTGGAACCTGGCGAATCGCTGGAGCAGGCGGTTGTCCGGGAAATCGGGGAAGAAGTAGGCGTGCGCGTGTCGGCATGCCAGTACCTCGGCTCTCAGTCCTGGCCGTTTCCCGCGTCGCTGATGCTGGGCTTCACCGCCACCACTGAAGACTCGGTTGCCCGGCCGGACGGCGTTGAAGTCACCAGGGCGCGGTGGTTCAGCCGTGAAGAGTTGCAGGCAGCTGTCTCCAGCGGCGAGATCACCATCTCCACCCGCCTGTCCATTGCGCGTTCTCTGATTGAACATTGGTATGGCGGCGTTATCGAAGACCTCCAGCCGTGACGGAAGACATTTTCGACGCCGGTGGCTCACTTGAGGAACGCATCCTCGGCGGCTTGGATGAAGAACAGCGCGAAGTAGCAAGTACCTTGACTGGACCCCTGTGTGTTCTTGCGGGAGCGGGCACGGGAAAGACGCGTGCCATCACCCACCGCATCGCCTACGGAGTCCACTCCGGCGTTTACAGTCCGCAGCGCTTGCTGGCGGTAACGTTTACGGCCCGGGCTGCAGCAGAGATGCGCAGCAGGCTTCGGGACCTGGGTGTGGCGAATGTCCAAGCCCGTACTTTCCATGCGGCTGCCCTGAGGCAGTTGCAGTTCTTTTGGCCCCAGGCCATTGGCGGTACGTTGCCGAACCTGTTGGACCACAAGGCCAATATGATCGCAGAAGCTTCCCGCAGGCTCCGGCTCAGCACCGACCGCGCAACCATCAGGGACCTGGCCGCAGAAATCGAGTGGGCAAAAGTCTCCATGCTCACGCCCGCCAACTACCTTGAGAACGCCCAGGACCGCGGAACCCCCGGGGGGTTTGACCTCACCGCGGTATCCAGGGTTTTCCAGGCATACGAGGACATCAAGACTGACCGGAACGTCATCGACTTCGAAGACGTTCTCCTGATCACCGTAGGTATCCTCCAAGAAGATCCGAAAGTGGCGGCAACGGTCCGGGAACAGTACCGCCACTTCGTGGTGGACGAGTATCAGGACGTTTCCCCGCTGCAACAGCGGCTCCTGGATCTGTGGCTCGGTGGTCGGAACGAGCTATGCGTGGTGGGCGATGCCAGCCAGACCATCTACTCCTTCACGGGCGCCTCACCCAAGCACCTGCTGGGATTCAAAGCGCAGTTCCCGGATGCCACCGTCGTTAAGTTGATCCGCGATTACCGGTCCACCCCGCAAGTGGTGAAATTGGCCAATGACCTCCTCGGGTCCCGGCGAAGCGGTGGACCGGTCGCGGACGCTGCCTGGGCTCCGCCGCTAAAGCTGGTGGCCCAGAGGCCAACTGGACCCGAACCGCGCTTCATGGAATGCCCGGACGACGAAGCTGAGGCTGCGGTGGTGGCGGGCCGGATCCAGGAACTGCTTGATGCCGGAGTCAAGGCCAGCGGAATCGCCATTCTGTTCCGCACCAACGGCCAGTCCGAAGCGTACGAACAGGCACTCGCTTCAGCCGGCATTGGATACCAGCTTCGTGGCGGCGAGCGGTTCTTCGCCCGCAAGGAAGTCCGCGATGCCATCCTCCAACTACGGGCTGCAACCCGGGCCGTAGCCGAAGGTCCGCAGGAACCGTTGGGGCAGATCGTCCGGGACATCGTCGCCTCGCTTGGTTATACCGACGCCGCGCCGCACAACGGCGGTGCCCTCCGTGAACGATGGGAATCCTTGGCGGCCTTGGTCGCTTTGGCTGATGAACTGGCGGTCAGCCGCGGCGACGCCTTTACGTTGGCTGACTTCGTCAACGAACTCCAGGAACGCTCGGTAGCGCAGCACGCACCTACCGTTCAAGGGGTCACCCTCGCATCCCTTCACGCGGCCAAGGGACTGGAATGGGATGCGGTGTTTCTGGTGGGCCTCAGCGAAGGACTCATGCCCATCTCTTTCGCAGACACCCCGGAAGACGTCGATGAGGAGCGACGACTGCTCTACGTCGGAATCACCCGGGCACGGGAACACCTGAATTTGTCCTGGTCCACAGCCCGCACGCCGGGTGGCCGTGCCAACCGCAAGCCATCGCGATTCCTTGACGGGCTCCGCCCCAACTCTGTGGCGTCCGCAAACGCCCGCAGCAAGACAGGTCCTACGCGCCGGAAAGCTGCCGTACCGGCGTCGTGCAGGGTGTGCGGCAGCATGCTCGCCAGCGGTGCCGAACGCAAGGTGGGACGTTGCAACCAGTGCCCACCGTCCTATGAGGAACAAACCTTTGATGCGCTAAGGCAATGGCGCAAGGATGAAGCGAAGTCCGCCGACGTCCCTGCCTACGTTGTTTTCACTGATGCAACGCTCACTGCCATCGCCGAAGCCAAGCCATCGTCTCTGGAGGAACTGGCCGGTTTGGCGGGAATCGGACCGTCCAAACTGGAACGCTACGGCGAAGCGGTCCTGGCGGTCCTTGCTGAGAGCACCGAGCTCTGATGGCGCGCCGATCTGCTGCGGACGCTGACGTTCCCTTGGTCACCGACGACGGCGCTCCCGTGGTCGTGCGCCGATCAGCCAGACGGCGAAGGACTGTCGCTGCTTTCTGGGAGGATGGCAAAGCCGTTGTGGCCATCCCGGCCAGTTTCACCAAATCCCAGGAACGGGAGTGGGTCCACCGCATGCTGGCCAAGCTGAAGAAGCAGGGCGAGCAGCGGTCAGGCCAAGGCCGGCGACGACCCGCGACGGACGAAGTTCTCGCGGAACACGCCGCGCATCTTTCTCGGACCTACTTAGGCGGGCGGGCCATCCCAACGTCCGTCCGCTGGGTCAGCAACCAGAATTCGCGATGGGGTTCTGCCACTCCGGCGGACGGCACCATCAGGCTGTCCAACAAACTTCAGTCCATGCCGCAATGGGTTATCGACTACGTTCTGGTGCACGAGCTCGCGCACTTGCTGGTGGCGGGGCACAACGCCGACTTCTGGAAGCTCGTGGAGGCGTATCCCGAGACGCAGCGCGCGAAGGCCTTCCTGGAAGGCGTTGCTTTTGCCACGTCCAGGGGCCTTCCGCCGGATTCAGAGGTGGCGCCTGATACAGGACCTTAACGCAGCAAGGGCCGCCAGTTACATGGCGGCCCTTGCTGCGTTAGTTCCAAGAATTCCGGGGGCTCGCCTACTTGGCTTGGCCGTCGGTGTCCGTGTCATCTTGTTCGGTTTCGTTGCCAGGGGTGTTTTCCGCAGAATCGCCCTTTTCCGATGCATCAGCGGCGTCAGTGTCCCCGGGCTCGGTGGTGTCATAGCCGCCGCTGAGCAGCTTCTGCAGGGCGTCGTCAACTTCGCTGTCGCTGGCTTCGGCCAAACGGCGGCGTTCGGAGAAGCCCTTGGGATCGTCCAGGTCTTCACCGGTGGGCAGCAGATCAGGATGGTGCCAGATCGCGTCACGGCCGGCAATGCCGCGCTCTTCCTTTAGCGTTGCCCACAGTGTGGCTGCCTCCCTGAGCCTGCGGGGGCGAAGCTCCAAGCCAACAAGGGACGAGAACGCGTGTTCGGCCGGTCCACCGGTGGCGCGGCGACGACGTACCGTCTCGCGGAGCGCGGTGGCAGAAGGTAGGACTTTGTCCGTGGCCTCCGCGGTGAGCTCGTCCACCCAGCCTTCAACCAAAGCGAGGGCGGTTTCGAGCTTCTCCAGAGCGGCCGTCTGTACAGGAGTCCGTTCCGGCGTGAAGACACCATGAGAGAGAGCTTCCTGGATTCCCTCAGGGTTGCTGGGATCAAGGTCCCGGGCCAGGTCTTCAATGCGGGACATATCAATGTGGATGCCGCGGGCGTAAGCCTCGATGGCACCCAGGAGGTGGCCACGCAACCACGGAACCTGGACGAACAGTCTGGCGTGCGCCGCTTCACGGACGGCAAGGAACAGGCGGACATCGTTTTCGGGGAGGCTGAGGCCTTCACCGAATTTGGCGACGTTGGCGGGCAGCAGCGCCATTTCCAGGTCAGCCAAGGGAACGCCGATGTCGGTGGAGCTGACGACCTCGGCCGAAAGCGCGCCGATGGCCTGCCCCAGCTGCATGCCGAAGATTGCGCCGCCCATGTTTTGCAGCATGGACGAAGCACCGCCCATCATGGACTTCATTTCCTCGGGCATTTGCTGGGTGAGCGCGTTGGACAGGGCGTTGGCGACGCTGTTGGCCACGGGTTCAGTCAAGCGCTTCCACGTACCGAGAGTCGCCTCCACCCATTCTGCCCGGGACCACGCGCGGCCGATCAGGCCGGTTGCTGAAAGATCAGTCACGGGGTCCAGCCAAAGTTCAGCAAGCCTGAGGGCTTCGTCGATCTCCCGGGCCTGGACGGCGTTCACTGAGGGATCGCTGCCTGCCGCTGCGACCCGTCGCGCATTCTCATGGGCAAGCTGCCAGTTCACGGGCCCCTCGGAGGTGGAGCTCATCATGGCCTGGACTTGCGCGAACATCTGCTGGAGCAGTTGGGGATCGTTGGGCAGGCCGGCGGCCTTGGCCAGTTCGGCGGGATCGATGTTGCCCATACCCTGGCCGCCCATCAGGTTCTGCAGCATTTCTGCCAGCGGATCCTTGGGAGTGTCGTCGTCGTTGGACGGATTGTTGGGGTTGGATGTCATGGTGCCGCCGATCGTCGAACTGGCTGGTGATCTCTTTCACCGTACCCCGCAGCCGTAACGCTGTCTGCCCGGATGCGGCGTCGTTCGCTGTAGGCAAAGCATCCCGCCAACGTCGGACCGCGTAGTGTTGATGTTTGGTATGTGCCGCATCCGTCTTGGTGGCAACAGCCATGGAACCGGTCACGTCATGCCGGCATAGAGAGGCCTCCATGCTTACTTCGCCCAGCCCCGAGGGCTCATTGGATCCGCGTCAAGCGCCCGACGCCGATCCCTCCCCGGTGCCTCCGGCACCTCCCCGCGACACCAGGTACATGATCATGGTGATCTCAGGCCTGCTGGCATTGGGACTCGGCATTGGCGCTGCCGCCCTGCCGGTTCCTTACGTTATTGAGTCAGCGGGGCCTACGTTCAATACGTTGGGCAAAGACGGCGATAAACCCGTTATCAAGATCTCAGGACGCGAGTCCTTCCCCGCCAACGGCAACCTGGATCTCACCACCGTGGTCATGACCGGCGGTCCGAAGAGCCCGGCCACCATCTTTGATGTGTTCCGGGCCTGGTTGGACAGTTCCAAAGCCATTTATCCCGAGGAGCTGATCTACCCCAAGGGCACCACCGCTGAGCAAACGGTCAAAGAGGGCGAGATTGCCATGGAGACGTCCCAGGAGAATGCGTTCGCCGCCGCATTGCGGGAGCTCGAAATCCCGTTTGAGCAACGGCTGAATGTCGCTGGACTCTCGGAAGCTTCACCCTCGGCCGGGAAAATCCAGGAGGGCGACCTCCTGAAGTCGATCAACGGCAAAGCCATTACGTCCATGAGCGTCATCCAGTCCGAGTTGGCTGCCGGTGCAGGGGCGCCGGCCGTCGTCGTGGTCGAGCGGAAGGGGGCTCCGGTGACGGAAACCATCACGCCCACCAGGAATTCGGCCGACCGCTATGTCCTGGGTGTGCTCCTGGCCAGTGACTTCACGTTCCCGTTCGATAGCAGCATTTCACTGGAGAACGTGGGTGGACCCAGCGCCGGAATGATGTTCGCCCTCGGAATCGTAGACAACCTCACCCCGGGCGACCTGACGGGCGGCAAACACGTGGCTGGCACCGGAACCATCACCGCCGACGGCGCAGTGGGTCCCATCGGTGGAATAGCCCAGAAGATGGTCGGAGCACGCCAGCAAGGGGCCACCATGTTCCTGGCCCCTGCCGCCAATTGTGCTGACGTCGTGGGCCATGTTCCCGATGGTTTGCAGGTGGTCAAGGTCGAAACACTGGCCGATGCCACATCCGCTGTGGAACGGCTCGGGTCGGGAGAAGACACGACGGGCCTTCCCACCTGCACAAACAACTAGACTGGCGGTGGAACTTAGCTCCACCGCCACTCGTGGCATATATGACGGCCTCCGCCATATCCCAGCGGCAGAGAATGTCAACCACTCGCATACCGACTGTTCACTGACACCAATGAGGTACAGAGTTTGTCCCGTCCCGCCAGCTCCAACCCGCCCGGAAGATCACCGCTGAGACGAGGTGCCCTGACGCCGACGCTCATTGTCGTGGCAGTGGCCGTCGTCGGGTTCATTTTCTTCGCCAATGTGTGGACCGACGTCCTCTGGTACCAGCAGCTTGGTTTCTTCGAAGTGTATATACGCGAAAACCTGGCCAGGATCATCACGTTCCTGATCGGTTTCGCCATGATGTTCGCTGCTGTGTTCTTCGCCATCAGGATCGCCTACCGCTCCCGCCCCGTCTACGCGCCGGATGCCGAGTCGCGTGACAACCTCAACCGTTATCAGGCCCAGCTTGAGCCGGTTCGCAGGGTTGTCATGATCGGCCTGCCCATCCTGTTTGGGCTTTTCGCCGGCAGCGCGGCGGCAAGCCAGTGGCAGAAGGCCCTGCTGTTCTTCAACCAGGAACCATTCGGCCAGACGGACCCACTGTTCAACCTCGACATCAGCTTCTACCTGATGTCGCTTCCCTTCCTGGGATTCGTCACGGGCTTCCTGATCAGCATCGCCGTCGTGGCCGGCGTCGCCGGAATCCTTACCCACTACCTTTACGGCAGCATCCGCCTGATGGAGCGCGGCATTTTCACCAGCCGCGCCGCCCAGATCCACATCGCTGTGACCGGTGCACTTTTCCTGGTCCTGCTGGGTGTCAATTTCTGGCTGGACCGCTACACCACGGTGCAGAGCAACTCCGGCCGCTGGGCCGGTGCCCTCTACACGGATGTCAATGCCGTGGTTCCCACCAAAGCCATCCTCGCGGTTGCCGCTGGGCTTGTAGCCATTCTGTTCATCATTGCCGCGATCATCGGACGCTGGCGACTGCCGGTCATCGGTACCGCAATGTTGGTCATCACAGCCATCCTTGCCGGCGGTGTCTACCCCTGGGTCATCCAGCAGTTCCAAGTGCGTCCCTCGGAAAACACGTTGGAGAAGGAATTCATTGACCGAAACATCAAGATGACCAGGGCCGCGTATGGCCTGGACCAGATTGATGTCTCGGCCTACAACGCAACCACCACCGCCACGACCGGTGCGCTGGCTGCAGATGCGCAAACCACGGCGAACATCCGCCTTCTTGACCCGAACCTCATTTCTTCAGCGTTCGCGCAGCTGGAACAGTACCGCCCCTACTACCAGTTCCCCCAGACCCTGAACGTTGACCGCTACATGGTTGACGGCAAGGTTCAGGACACAGTGATCGCAGTTCGCGAGTTGAACCCGGATGGCTTGAGCGCCAACCAGCAGACGTGGGTCAACAGGCACATTGTCTACACCCACGGTTACGGTGTTGTGGCTGCCAAGGGCAACAAGTTCACCGCTGACGGAA
Organism: Paenarthrobacter sp. YAF11_1; assembly: GCF_052113445.1. Lineage (NCBI taxonomy): Bacteria > Bacillati > Actinomycetota > Actinomycetes > Micrococcales > Micrococcaceae > Paenarthrobacter > Paenarthrobacter sp. YAF11_1. The sequence goes on along the minus strand of NZ_JBFRDF010000001.1, from coordinate 403,633 downwards.
AGCCGGAGTTCCTGCAGTCCGGCATTCCCTCCAATGGTGTCCTCGGCAATGACACCACCTATGAGCCCCGCATCTACTTTGGCGAGAACTCGCCCGAGTACTCGATCGTGGGTGCGCCTGATGGTGCGCCGAACCGCGAACAGGACCGGCCGGCAGGCAGGGAAGGTGGGGGAGAGACCCAGTACACCTTCAACGGCAATGGCGGTCCCAATGTTGGCAACTGGCTCAACCGGATCCTTTACTCCATCAAGTTCCAGTCTTCAGACCTGCTGCTGTCCGATGGCGTCAACGCTGAGTCCCAGATCCTGTACGAACGCAATCCCCGCGAACGCGTCGAGAAGCTGGCTCCGTACCTGACTGTTGACGGCAACGCGTACCCGGCCGTTGTCGATGGTCGAGTGAAATGGATTGTTGACGGCTACACCACCAGCCAGTACTTCCCGTATTCGCAGCCGCAGCAGTTGCAGAACGCGACTGCCGACTCGCAGACCAGCGCAGGCCGCACGGTTGCCTTGCCGAACAGCTCGGTCAACTACATCCGAAACTCGGTCAAGGCCACCGTGGATGCCTACGACGGTTCAGTCAACCTCTATGCATGGGACGATCAGGACCCCATCTTGAAGGCGTGGCAGAAGGTCTTCCCGACCGTCATCAAGCCTTACTCGGAGATGTCCGGCGACCTCATGAGCCACGTCCGGTACCCGGAGGATCTCTTCAAGGTCCAGCGCGAGCTTCTGGGCCGTTACCACGTGACGGATCCGGACAGCTTCTACCAGAACAACGACGCTTGGAGCGTTCCGAACGACCCCACTGTTTCGGAAGCCGTCAAGCAGCCGCCGTTCTACATGTCGCTGCAGATGCCTGACCAGGAGAAGCCGGCCTTCCAGCTGACATCGTCCTTCATTCCACAGACGGTCAACGGCAGCGCGAGGAACATCTTGTACGGCTTCCTTGCTGCGGACTCTGATGCCGGCAATGTGAAGGGCGTCAAGGGGGATAGCTACGGAAAGCTTCGGCTTCTGGAGCTCCCCACCGATACCCAGGTCCCTGGTCCCGGCCAAGCCCAGAATAAGTTCAACTCCGATCCCACCGTGTCCCAGGCGCTGAACCTCCTGCGGCAGGGAGCCTCGGACGTTTTGAACGGCAACCTGTTGACGCTGCCCGTGGGTGGCGGCCTGCTGTACGTGCAGCCCGTCTACCTGAAGTCCACCGGTGAGACGTCCTACCCGACGTTGCAGCGCGTGCTGGTGGCTTTCGGCGACAAGATCGGCTTTGCGCCGACTTTGGACGAGGCACTGGACCAACTGTTCGGTGGCAACTCCGGTGCTACGGCCGGAGATGCAGACAACAACGGCCAAACGCCCACAGCGCCTCCTGGCACCACTGCGCCGCCCACTGGTCCCACCGATGCCAAGGCTGACCTCAAGGCAGCACTGGACGAGGCCAACAAGGCGATCACGGACGGCCAGGCCGCATTGGCGAAGGGCGACTTTGCCGCTTACGGGGCCCAGCAGACCAAGTTGTCTGAGGCTCTGAAGAAGGCCCTGGATGCGGAAACGCGTATGGGCGCCACGGCGACTCCTTCGGCAACTCCGGAAGCCAGCCCCAGTGCCACACCGTCGCCTTCTCCGAGCAGTTAGGCCGCCTAGCGAATGACTAGCGACTGATAAGGGCCGGTGCCTGCTCCCTTGGGGAGCGGGCACCGGCCCTTTCAGATTTGAGGGAGACGCACATCACGTAGCCAGGATTTGGTCTCCCATTCACCTGACGGTAATGTTGTTCTTGCGACGCGGGGTGGAGCAGTTCGGTAGCTCGCTGGGCTCATAACCCAGAGGTCGCAGGTTCAAATCCTGCCCCCGCAACCACAGGGCCCTAGATTCCGCGGAATCTAGGGCCCTTCTCTTTTTCGAGGGGACGCATTCCCCTCATTTACCCCCCGCTTTCGTTTTTGTACGGATTCGGCGTGCGATTGGCCTCCTCTTGCTCATAGTTGAAACCTCCAAGGATTGACCTTGTGCGTTCACTCCATCCGGCCCGGCGTCCTTCCTCCCACACCTCCTCGAGGGTGGCGACCATAGGCTCGAGGGTAGACGCTGCTACGGCTTCGAGGTCTCGGGCGTAGAGGGCGGGGCGGTCGCCGAACTCAGGGAATATCTCCCCGTCCCCGAAATGGCCCACAAATTTGCGGACACGTTCGGCCGCTGCTTTGGCTGGCGGGAGCTGCCGGCTCGAGTCATGGACGTCCACTCCTGGCGGCTGGTCCGCGTTGTCATCCTGCTCCTCCGCGGCTGCCGGACGCGAGCCGGCGAGGTGCGCGCCGCAAGGGGCCGGCTCCTGATCGTGTCCTTCGTAGAGGACGGCGTACCTCGAGAGCCACGCGTTCCAGTGCAGTTGGCAAAGTGGGATGTTGTCGGACTGCCTAACAGTGATCGTTGTGCCCTCGGTGCAGTTCTTGCATTCCTCCGCTGCTTGCTCTGTCGTCATGGCCTCTCCTCGGTGTGGTGTTCGGCGTTGTGGTTGTCGGCCCACGCTTGGGCCCTTTCCCGTTGCGGGCCGTTCTGAGCTACCCGGCAGTCGGGGCAGTTGGCTACCCAACGGCCGGGGATGCCTGGGTGGACTGTGGCGCTCACTGCTGCTCCTCCTCTCGGCGTTCCCACTCGGCGTATGCTGCCGTCCATGCCGGCGTGTCCCTGTCCGCTTCGCCGGACTGGACCATCTTGTCCAGCAGTTCGTCCAGCTCGAGTCCGGACAGCTCCCGCGGGTCCTGCTTTGCCATGCTCGTTCCTCTCTCCTTCAAAAAAGCGTGTCGCTTGGGGTTGATCCGCCGGGGCCGTAGTCCTCCGCCTCGAGGTCCCAGCGTTCGTCTGTTCGGGTGTCGGTTACGACGTCGTGGCCGCAATGTCTGCAGCGGGCGGCGTATATGTCCCGGAGTGGCTGCGCCGGCACCTCCTCGACGGCGTCGTATTTCTTGCCGCTGCGGGTGGTCTTGGTCCGGATGCGGGTAGTCATGGAGCCGGCCGGTGGGTCCCGGAGCCCCCACGCGATCATCGACTCGTCAACGGATCCGCATTTATCGCACGCGAGTTCCTCGGCCGTGGCGTGGTAGGCGAGCGAGGACCGGACCTCTGACCACTCGCCCCAGACCACCTTCTCGCCGTCCCAACTGATAGGCAGGTCGTGCCGGCTGCTGACGATCTTCACGGCTGCAGCTTGCGTCCGTCGTTGGTCAGGGACCACTCCCGGCCGGTCCAATCCGTGTACGGCAGCTTCTCCGGGTCCGCTGCTGAGGAGATCCGGAAGCCGCGGGCCGTGGCCTGGACTGGCTGGCTCTCAATCAGCCCGTGGCACTCGGTGGTCGCGGTGCCGCAAACAAGAAGGAGGTTCGCCGGCTGGTTGGCAGCGGCGGAGCGCGTGCCTCCCATGCCGCGGGCCCGTCTGTGCTGCAGCGAGTACCAGCCGTCCTCGGTCCGGACGTGCCGGCCGCAATACTGGCACTTGCTGAGGTCCCGCTGGATCACTTGCCGGCGTACAGCCGTCGTGGGCCCGCGACCATGATTTTTAGACACTTTGCCTCCTCTGGTCTACTCTTGTCCTTGTGTTCTCTCTTGTTGGCGCGAGGGTGAGGGCCCCCGGACTTGGGCAGTCAGTCCGGGGGCCCTTTTTCTTTTACTTGCCGCGGCGGACGTCGCCTGCGATGCAGCGCTCAACCTCTGCGGCCTGAGCCGCGGTGTAGGCGGTGCCTTCCATCTCGAGTTCCTCGGTAGTGAAGGTTACGCGGCTGGCTGCGTCCGGGAGGCTGAGGGAGAGCGTTGCAGCGATCGAACGGACCAGCTCGTGGCGGGTGATCGCTTCCGGGGCCTCGACAAGAGCGTCGAACGGTACGCGGTCGATCCGGCGCATGCTGGCCTTGCCTTCGCGGGCGTCGTCGGTGCTGACAAGCGAGGCGTCCCGCTTGGAGGGGCGGACGAACTCGACGGTCCAAGTCAAGGCGGCGTATGAGTCGGAGACGTGATCGGCGGCGAGCTTCGGGTCGATTGTGACGTGCTGGCCGGTGGTGACGTTTTCCATGGTGGGCTCCTTCGGTGGTGTTTCCCTTGCTGACATAATAAGTATAGCACGGTTAGCCGTGTATCAACTACGAAAAGTAGAGAATCGGCTGGGAAATTTAGACGGGCTTCACAAGGTTTTGGAGTGTTTGGCGTGCGTCAGGTCCCTCGTGGGTTAGCTGGACATAGTGCCGGCGGGTGACGTCGGTTCCGACGTGCCCAAGCTGGCCGGCCGCTGTTGCCAGGTCCTCGGCGTTGTTGAGGACGGTGGCCACGGTCTTGCGGAAAACGTGCGGCGTTACCCATCCCAGTCCGGCCGGCGTGAGGACCTTTGTTATCTGCTTGCGGACGCTGCCCGGATCTCGGAGGGTCCCTTCGGTGCTCGGGAAAATGACGTCGTGAACGTTCGCCACCGTGAGATTGACGCGCCGGCGCATGAGTGCCTGGGTAGCGAACGGAGGCAAGGCGAGCCGCCGGCGGCTGCTGCTGGACTTCGGGTGCTCTTGGCGGAAAAGCCGGGAGGGCTTCTCTTCGGTGCTGACGATCGTTCCGGTAACGGTCAGCGTGCCGGCCTCGAGGTCTACGTCTTCCCAGCGGGTCGCGAGCAGCTCGCCGATACGGGCACCGGTGGCAAGCAGCAAGTCAAGAATGTCGAGGAGGTCCTGTGTTGGTGGCCGGCCGCGGCGGGGCGCGCCTTCCTTGAGGGGCTCGCCAAGCTGCCAGCTTCGGACGGCGGCGCGGGCGGCGCGGATCTCGTCAAGGGTAAGTGCGCGGACCTCTTTGGGGGTCACGGTGATGCCGGCAACTTCGCGGACCGGGTTGGTGTTGGCTGCGCCGTGGCGGACGGCGAGTCCGAGTACTCCGGACAGGACGGAGCGGCAGACTTTAGCGGACGGCGCGCCGGTGCTTTCCGTCGTAGCCTTCAAGAACCGGTCAATGCGGGTTACGGAGCATTCGGAGATCATCAGGGCCCCGAGTCCAGGCAGAATGTGGTCCTCGAGGGCGTCCCTGTATCGTTTTCGGCTGTTCTCCGCGAGATCCGGCCACTTCTCGGCTTGCCAAATTTCGGCGACGAACTGCAGCCGGCTGGATGCGGTGATTTCGTCGCCGGCCGGGGCCGTGCGTGAGGTGAGGTCGGCGGTCAGTGCTGAGCGGGCTGCGCCTTTGGTCTTGCCGGAGCGCTCCACGTCCCGAGTTCGTCCGTCGTAGTCACGGAATCGGGCTCGGGCGCGGTAGCCTCCGGCGATTTGTTCAATGCGGATAGTTCCCCACGTCCCAACGGGGAGTGGGGGCCTACCCATGGCGGAGTGCTTGGATCAAGCGGGCCGCGGTGGCGAGCTGATCCGGGGACAATTCGCGGAGTTGCGCGACAATCAGGTCGATTTCCTGGTTCTCGCTGTAGCTTTCGGGCAGGACGCCGGCGGATGCCATGGCGGCTTGCTGGACGATGTGGAGGGGCAAGCGGAGGCCGGAAGCGAGCTTCTCGATGGTGTCAATTCGCGGCATGTGGAGCTGGCCGTTCTTGCTGCCAAGTTGGCCGATCTTCGCTTTCGACAGGCCGGAGCGGATAGCTATTTGCGAATAGCTATCGCCTGTCTTTTCTTGGTGCTGCCGGATTAGCTCGGCGAGCGTAATCTGTTCGGTCATTGCGGTGCTGCTCCTCTTTCGTGTGCGGATAGTAGGTATTTGGCCACCTCCCAGCTGGCTTCCAATAACATCAGTCTACCTTTTATAGACGCTTGTCGTCTAGTTCAAGAGTTCATCCGGCAAATTTCTTTTAGACGGCTCGCCGTGTCTCCGTTTGCACTCTACTGGATCGCCGTCTAGATTATGTAGACGATCGAACAAAGGAGTGGACGGCATTGGAAGCTGATGTGAAGGTGTTCATCATGCCGCGGCGAGTGCAGGGCTCCGAAGGGCTCACCACTGCGCTGCGGCTACGCATGGACGAAGTAGGGGTCGGCGTGCATCGGCTCAAGGCAGCAACGGGCGTAAACCATCAGACTCTCGCGAACCTGGCGAACGGTCAGGGCGGCGTCGAGCTGCGGAAGGCAACGCGCATTGCTGAGGCGCTGGAAGTTCGAGTGGGGGATCTCTTCCTCCATAAGGACGGCGCGGAACTGGTCGGCGGCTGACGTGTCGGGCTGGGTCGGGCTCGAGCAGCTCATGACGGCTGAGGAGGTCGCGGACGTGCTACGGGCACCAAGCACCAAGACGGTCGCGGGCCTCCGGCAGAAGAACAAGCTCCGCGGCGTCCGGGTCGGAAGGTCCTACCGATACCACAAGGACGACGTCGAGGAACTCATAGAAAAGCTGAGGGCTGAGGCCAAACAGGAGCAGTTTTGGGCCAACGAAGAAAACAAAGACTGACCTCTCCGCTAACGGACAAGCGGAGGTCCTGGCTGCAGCGGATGGACCGCTGCGTGTTCCGGTGCTGGTCCTGCGGGGCCTGGCGACTGCCTGAACAGCATATGAACAAACCACACAACTGCGCAAGTGAGAGGGAGCAATGACTAAGACTCTTATGCCGGAGGGTCTGGGCGGGCGGCTTATTCTGCCGGCCGCTGACTACCGGCGAAACCGTGGCCTCTGGCTGCGGGCGCGGCGCTCGGGGCTTGGGGCCTCGGACACTGCAACAATCCTGGGCCTGAACGATTGGAGCACTCCGCTCAAGGTATGGCAGGAAAAGACAAGCTTGGTGGCTCCGGATGATTCGGATCTCTCGGACGCGGCCGCTGCCGGCAACATGCTTGAGCATCCGGTGGCCGTTGGAACGGTCAAGCGCTGGCCGGAGCTGGGCAAACTGGCCCCGACTCCGGGGCTCTTGGCGCACGAGGAACATCCGTGGATGCTCGCAACCCTGGACCGGCTCCTGATTGAGCGCGGCAGCTCGGGCCGGCTGCTCTCAATCCTCGAGGTCAAGACGACGACGAGCCAGAACTACAAGGCGCGCTGGATCGACGGGCTACCGCCGGCGTCCATCCAAGTGCAGGTCCAGCAGCAACTCGCGGTCACTCGCTGGCCGTTCGCCTGGGTCACTTGCTACCTGCGGGACACTGCCCAATTCATGCAGCCTGTCAAGGTCGATCGCTCGGACGAGGTTATCGGGCAACTGATCCACTACGGCGGCATGTGGTGGCGCGATCACGTCGAGGGGATGCTCCGGCCGGAGCCCACTTTCGGCGATCGCGGGCAGCTCGGGCTGCTGTGGCCGGCGGACGCTGCAGCGGACGCGATCACTGCCGGCCCGGAGCTGGAAAAGACGGTTGCGGATCTCGCAGACGCGAAACGTCGAAAGAAGCAAGCGGAGGAGGACGAGGAGCTGGCGGCGTTCAAGCTCAAAACCACCATGAAGGAACGGACCGGGATTGTGAACAGCTCCGGCGAACTCCTCGCAACCTGGAAGCGCGGCACAAGCCGGCGGTTCCAAGAGAAGAAATTCAAGGCGGACCATCCGGGCCTTGCGGCGGAATACTCGCCGGCCGTAGAGGGGCGCGGCAATCTGCTCCTCACCAAAGCAGCTAAGGGAGAAGAATAAACATGCCAACAACAGACGGAAGCGCGCTCGCCGCAACGATCGGGAGCAAGCAAGCGGAGACGGGCCGGGCTACGGCGTTCGATCTCATGAAGTCCATGCGCTCGGAGTTTGAGAAGGCACTGCCGGATCACGTCCCGGTTGAGCAGTTCATGCGGACCGGCCTTACTGAACTCCGGCAGAATCCGGAGCTGCAGCGTTGCTCCGCGGACTCACTCCTGGGCGCTTTCCTGGTAGCTGCCCGGCTCGGGCTCGAGGTCGGCGGGCCAATGGGTCAGTTCTACTTGTCGGTCCGTAGCGAGACCAACAAGTCACTCAACGACGGCAAGGGCGGCAAGGAATGGCAAGCCGTCCCCATCATTGGCTACAAGGGGCTCCTCGAGCTGGCGCAACGTACCGGCCGCGTAAGTGCTGTCGGCGCGGAGCTGGTCCGCGACGGCGACACCTTCCGGCGCGGGTTCGATTCCCGGATGGGCGGCAAGTTCACGCAATGGGAACCGGTGGACTACCTCGAGACGCGGGAAGTCGTCGGCGTCCTGGCATGGGCTGAGGTTGGCGGAGGCGTCCAGGACCGTTACCTCCCAATTGAGAAGGTCCTCGAGCGCAAGGCTCGAGGCTCGGCAGGGGACAAGGGCCCCTGGGCCACGGACTACGAGGCCATGGTCCGCAAAACCGGCTTCCGTGCACTGTCCGGAGATCTCCCACAATCGGCCGCGCTCGCACTCGCTCGAGCAGCGGACGAGGAGGTCCAGCGGTATGTGCCGGGCGAGACGGTGGACCTCGGCGAGCAGTCGGAATAGCAAGCACCCAACAAAGGAGAGCACACAATGAAAAGCAAGACGGCACCTGTCCGCCGGACTGATCCGGGCACCTCGCACGCTGCAGCGGCCGGGATCTCGGTCCGCAAAATGTCCACCGTCCGCTCGAGGGTCAAGGCGATCCTGGACGCCGGCACCAAAGCACGCGAAAACGGCGGGCTTACTCACGACGAGATTATCGCGGAGTACAAGGGCTACAGTCTGCGCCTGGGCTGGCCTCCGGCGTCTGACTCGAGCATCCGGACGCGCTGCAAGGAGCTGTGGCGGGACGGCGAGGTTGAGAGGATCGAGGACACCACCGGGCGGTCAAGGTTCGGCCGCGATTCCATCCTTTGGCGTGCTGCAGTCGTCCAAATTTCAGAGACGAACGGCGAATCTGAGGAGACGGCATGAGCGAACAAAAGGTGGCCTTTTGGGCTTACGGGGTGCCTGTCCCTCAAGGATCCAAAAAGATCGGGCGCAACCCTGCGACGGGCCGGCCGCTGCTGGTGGACGACAACGACAAGGTGCTCAAGCCGTGGCGGGAGACGGTGGATTTCTTCGCGCGGCGCGCTATGCGCCGGCTCGAGCGGTTCGAGGGCCCGGTGCGGGTGGAACTCACGTTCTACATGCCGCGGCCGCAAAGTCACTACAAGAAGGACCGGACGCTCAAGGCGTCTGCTCCTGCCTGGCCGGCCGCGAAGCCGGATATTGACAAGCTCGAGCGCTCCGTCTTCGACTCGCTGACTTCCGCCGGCCTCTGGGCTGATGATGCGCGGGCCGTGAAGGTCGAGAAGTCTAAGCAGTACGCGGACGATCACGACCCCGGCGTCTTTGTCGTCGTCGCTGACTTGGGGGTGGCGTTGTGAGCTTGCAAGCAATGGTGTGGGCCCTCAAGACGGCACCTGTCCCGGACCCTATCGCCCACCTGGTCCTTATCGGCCTTGCTGACCATGCCAAGGACGACGGCTCGGCTGCGTGGCCGTCTGTGTCCGTTCTGGCGGAGTACGCGAGGTGCTCGCCGCGCTCCGTGCAGAACAAGCTCCGGCTCCTCGAGGAGCACGGTCTGATCTGGAAGGGTGACCAGCGAGGCGTTGCGCATATGCCGGCGAACCGCCGTCCGGTGGCCTACGATCTCAACATTTTTGGGGTGAATCTGGTGCGTCCCCAAAATTCAGGGGTGCACGAAAACGGCTCTAGGGGTGAATCGGGGAGCGAGCAGGGGCGCACACCTGTACCGGCAGGGGCGAACGTGTATGCAGACAGAACCGTCCTTGAACCGTCCTTGAACCGTCCTTCTGAACCGTCCATGCTCGCGGGCCTTGCTTTCGAGGATTTTTGGGCGGTCTATCCTCGCAAGACGGCGAAAGCTTCGGCGCTCAAGGCTTGGAAGGCTGCGGTCAAGACAACGGCTCCGGAGGTAATCCTGGCAGGGGCTCGGCGGTACCGGGAAGATCCGAACCGGGCAGCGCAATTCACGGCGTACCCGGCAACCTGGCTGAACGGCGGACGGTGGGAGGACGAGGATCTCCCGGCTCGAGGGAATCAGTCCGGGCCCCGAGATCGTCAGGGCGAGATCCTGCAGCGCGAGATGGAAGCAGCGCGAGCCGCGGACTCCGCGGAAGCTGCTGGTCGTCTGCAGCTCGCGGCGGGCGGTGGTCCTCGTGCGTAAGCCTCACTACGAAAACGAGTCGGTGACGCTGTACGCCGGCGACTGCCTCGAGGTGCTGCGGGACTTGCCGGACGCTTCGGTCGATTCCGTAGTCACGGATCCGCCGTATGGGCTGGGCAACACTTCCTCGGCTCTGGTGGCGGAGACGGTGACGGCCTGGCTCGGTGGCGACCGTGAGTTCATCCCGGAGGGTCGCGGGTTCATGGGCCGGCCGTGGGACGCTTTCGTGCCGCCGGTCGCCGTCTGGGACGAGTGCCTCCGGGTCCTCAAGCCGGGCGGGCACCTTCTGGCGTTCTCCGGCTCACGGACCTTGGACCTCATGTCGCTTGGCATTCGTTTCGCGGGTTTCGATATTCGCGATTCGATCATGTGGCTCTACGGGTCCGGATTCCCCAAGTCGCGGGACGTGTCGGCAGCCATGGCGGCATACCAAGAGGGCGAGCGTCCGGAGGACGGCAAGGACCCGGACGTCTACCGGGTGACCAAATTCGTCAAAGAGGCGAGGGACGCGGCCGGCTGGACGAATCGGCGGATTGACGAGCTGTTCGGCACCAACGGGATGGCCGGGCACTGGACAACTCAAGGCGCGCAACCCTCGGTGCCGTCCCTGCGGCAATGGGACATCCTGCGCGAGGCGCTCGCCTTCGAGGACGAGCAGATCCGGCCGGTAGTTGAGCGGCTGTGCTCCAACGAACGGCCGGAGGACTGGGGCGCGGGGGAAGGGGATGCTGACTTCCTTAGCTCGCTCAAGAAAAACGTGGAGTTCGCAAGCGCGGGGGACTGGGGCACTGCCTTGAAGCCGGCATTCGAGCCGGTGGTGGTGGCGCGTAAGCCGGTGGTGGGCTCCATTACGTCCAACGTGCAGAACTTCGGCACTGGGGCTTTCAACCTGGCGGGCTGCAGGGCTGGCGGGGAGGAGGGTCGCTGGCCGGCGAATGTGGTTCTCGAGGCGTCCCAAGCTGCGGAGCTGGACCGGGTGAGCAACGAAAAGCCGGCGCAGTTCTTCCCGGTGTTCCGATACGAGCCAAAAGCTCCGACGTCGGAACGTCCGCGGGTGAACGGCGTAACGCACCCAACGGTCAAGCCGCTTGAGCTTATGCGCTGGCTCTGCCGGTTGGTCACTCCTCCGGGCGGCGTGGTCCTCGAGCCTTTCGCCGGCTCCGGGACGACGGTCGAGGCCGCGGTGCTTGAGCGGTTCCGCTGCATTGCCGTTGAGCGTCAGCCGGAATACCTGCCCTTGATCGAATCACGGTTTGCCAAGCCGCTTGAGCCGGTCTTTGATTTTGGGGCGCTCCTGTGAGGGCGGGGGAGGTCTGCGCCGGTTACGGCGGTCTTGCTCTCGCTATCGAGGAGGTATTCGGGGCGACAACTGCCTGGTTTAGCGAGTTCGACGCTGCACCGTCCAAAATTCTCGCCCATCACTGGCCGGGCGTCCCAAACCATGGCGATATGACCAAAATCGACTGGGCAGCCATTGAACTGGTGGACATTATGAGCGGGGGGACACCCTGCCAGGATCTCAGCACGGCCGGACGTCGCGCCGGAATGAATGACGGAACACGGTCCAATCTGTGGGTCACCATGAGGGAAGCAATAGCAATCCAGCGGCCGCGGTTCGTGGCCTGGGAAAACGTGAGAGGGGCCTTCAGTGCCGACGCTAGTAGCAGTTTGGAACAGTGCCCGGGATGTGTGGGAGACGCCAGCGACGGAAGGGTTTTTCTGCGAGCACTTGGACGTGTTCTCGGAGACCTTTCCGACCTCGGGTATGACTGTCAATGGCGTGGCCTTCGAGCTTCCGACGTGGGAGCCTGCCACCCTCGCTTCCGGGTCTTCGTCCTTGCTGCCAACCGTGACCACCTCGGAGAGTACCGGCCCGGGCAACGGGCCACGGAAGACTGGCGGGGACAACCTGCGAACGGTGGTGGCGCTCTTGCCAACACCAACAACGCGGGACCACAAGGACAACACCATTCGGCGGGAACCTCACCGGCCGGACGATACGGACACTCTAGCGAGGGCGTTAACTGGGGTCGATACGCCGGGGCTGTTCGTCGGTGGGAAGCCTTGCGTGGAGCCGCACCTTCCCCTGTCGAACTAAGCCCGGCCGGCAAGCCGCGGCTGTCTGCATATTTCGCGGAATGGATGATGGGCCTTCCTGCCGGGTGGGTTACGGGCGTCCCGGGCGTTGGGTGGAGTGAGCAGCTCAAAGCTTGCGGAAATGGTGTTGTACCTCAGCAAGCGGTCGCGGCGCTCCGGGACATGCTCGAGGCGTTCGAGACAAGCTGGGGGCTGGCGGCGTGAACATGAGCCAAGAGGAGGCCGTCACTCTGGTGGCCTACTTGAACCGGGCCGGCTTGGTGATCGCCATGGAAGGCCAGGCCGCTGTTTGGCGGGATGCGCTGTACGGGGTCCGGTTCGAGGACGCGCAGGAGGCGGCGCGGGAAATGGTGCGGGCCGGTGCCACTAAGGAGCGGTTCGCCACTCCTGCGGATCTGTTCCGGGCAGTAAAGAAATTGCGGGGCTCGAGGATCGGGGGCCGGGTCGCGCCGGCCCCTCCGGTTCCTCTGGACCCTGCCGGGGAGCTGCTGTTCGGCCGGGTCTACCTGTGGGCCCTGGGCTCAGGGGCCTCGGAGGAGGACGCGGACGCCGTGGCGTGCCGGCGGGTGGGCGTGAAGCGCGAGGCGCTCGCCGGCCCTTCCCGGAATCCACGCGAAATTGTCGAGGCTGCAGCGGCAGCGCTGGTTGATGAAAAGAGGGAATGCGGTGGACGTCAAGAAGCAGTGGTCGGAGAGTGAAGCGCGGCGCGTTGAGGCTCACGTGAAGCGGACGCGGGAACGGCTGCGGGATCTCGCGGACCGGTACATAGCGCTGGAGGGCCATATCCCGGCGGGCGGGCGTCGAGGCGGCGGAGACGTGCCGGCATTCCACGCGCCGGCGGGGCCTCGCGCTCCGCTGCGGGTGGAGGTGGTGGACGTCCGGGACGAGGTGGCGCTCTACGTTCGCGACTTCCTGCCGCGGGTCCGGCTGTCCATGAGGCTCAAGGGCATCACTCGAGGAGCTGGCGACGTCCGGCCGGGGCTGCTGTTCATGGCTCGCATGCTGCCTTTCGTGTATGCGCGGTCCGCTGCCCTGGGGGATGAGATCTCGCGCGGCGCGTGGGACCTCGAGCGGCGGGCAGCCTGGGCAGCCGGCGAGGTGCCGCGGCCGTTCGCACTGACGGACCCCTGCGGCGGCTGTGGGCTGCATTCCTTGTGGGTTGTCCCGGAGCGCATGGTGATCCGCTGCGGCAACCCTGCGTGCGGCCGGCAAGAGTCGGTGTCGGGGGTCTCTGTTACTGTCGCCTCACAACCGGGACGCTTGACGTTGAGGGTATAACCAATCTGAAGAACGACCTCATTGTTGCTTCCACCGGAAAAATCAAGTTCGGGGATATGACAATCGACCCGTCTTTGTTCGGTGGCAGCGTTCAATTCGACGGCGGCGGTTATCTTTCGGGGACTGCCTCCGGGCCACAGATAACGGGGCCGGCCAATAATTCGTTCCTCTATACGCGGCCCGCGCTCGCTGGGATGCAAGCGACGGATATTGAGCTGGTCGGGAACACTGAGGTCCAGGGTAAATTCCGGCTCTCAAATCCGGGGACGAAAACGGCGGTTACGTCGAACGTCTACATGGAGGACGACGGGACGCTCCGGCGGATCATCTAGAGGTTGTCGGTGTTGTAAGCCGTGCAGAGGTAGCGGCTGGCGTAAACGGCAACAGCTACACCGTTGGTCCGCTGCGCTTCATTCTCGCCAGCTAGTGCTCCGATCTCCGTGTAGGTCATTCCCTGGGCGAAAAGCGAGCACGCGTGGGCGGCTCCCTCGAGGAGCACGCCGTCAGATGGAATAACGCCGTCGCGCCACGCATTAACAGCCTTCTTGACGCCGGCCAGGTACTTGCCTTGGGCGCTTTCATCTGAAAACTCGGGCGGAAGGGATGGGCTGGGCGCGGCTGGCGCTGCAAGAAGCGGGGCGATCTTCTCGGATGCAGTGGCCGGCTCGCTTGACGCTGCAGCCTCGGGCGTCGAGGGGTCTGCCACCTCGCCGGCGGCGGAGCATCCGGTCAGGGCGAGGGCTGCGGCAGCTACGAGGATCGTAATTTTCTTCATGTCTACATTATATAGACGATCGGACACTAATGGAACAGAGTAGGGCCGTATCTCCGGAGGTTTTCCTCCTAACCCACCAGCGAGACGAGTTCCGGAAAGCGTTGGCGGAATCTCAGCTTGCGCTCTCCGCGGCCAACGCGAAGAACGCGTACAAAGACCAAATTATTGCCGAACTGCGCGATCTGGTTGAGACGAAAGATCCGCCGGAGCCTCCCGCACCTCAACCCAAATAACCACCACTAAGGCACCCAACCGGGTGCCTTTTCTTTTGCCCAAAGGAGGCAACCATGGCAGAAGTTACCGGCACCCTTTGGGATGTTGGGCTGGGGCATCTGGCCGGCAAAAGTCCGGTTCTCTATTTCACTCTGAACGCTCCGAACCGCAAGGCGGGCGCGCTATTTGCAACGGAGCCGGTAAAGGTCATCCCGGCCTCTAACGGCACATTCACGGTGAACCTTGCCCCCAATACGGACATGCACGACACGGCCTGGTACACGGTCCGCGTCCGCTGGGTCAACTCCGCGGACCCCAAGACCTTTAGCTACCAAGACTTTCCGGAGTGGACGCTGCAGGTTCCAACTGCCGGCGGTTCCTTCTCCGATCTTGTCAGCCGGCCCCCCACAAACTCGCGCATGGTCTATGTCTCGCTGGCTCCTCCTGACAATCCGCGGCCGTTCTCGCTGTGGCTCAAGGACGATCCGAATGACCCAACTAATCCGCTCAATACCGGGAATCTTTACGAATGGAGGAACGGCTGATGGCTGGGTCCTGGGAATTTCTCGCAAACGTCCGCGGCGCAACCGGCAACGCGGGCGACCCTCTAAGCCCCGAGGCTATTGCTGCAGCGGAGGCGGTCGCGGAGGAAGCGGTAGACGCGGTAAATCCGGTCCGCCGGACTGATCCGCTCGCGCCGGTCGCGGCCGCACCTTCTGACGAGTACCTCGAGGCCGTAACTGACCTCGCAGGGCGTGTCAGCGAGGGGACCTTCATGGACGGCACTAAGCACCTGCCGCACCTCCGGACGGACCTGCTGCGCCTCGGCATTGAGTCGGTCCTCGAGTCTGTTGCTCCGGTGGGCTTCGCTCACGTCGAGGTTGACGCCTCCGGCCGGATCTCGTGGGGCGTAAAAGACGACGGCACCTTCTACGCCTCGAACCTTGAGGTGGGGAACGTCTTTACGCGGGGCGGCGTCAAACAGAGCAAAACGGTTTACGTCGTGCCAATCCTGGGACAGTCCAACGCGCTGTGGAAATGGCATGACGCGGCAACTGTCAAGGTCCGGGAGGCGTCCAGCCAGCTCCTGCTGTGGAACGCCGGAGCCGGCACCACGATTCCGGTCCCGCTCACTCACGGCGAGTCGATCGGCTTGAACTTCTGCCAAGAGTTCGCCAGGCAGAATCCGGACGCCGTGGTGGTCGCCGTCCCTACTGCGGTAGGGTCCTCCGGCTTCACGCCTGGCGCGAACGGCACATGGGACCCGGATTCGGTGGCTACTCCGAACCTATACGCCAACGCGGTAGCGCAGACCAAGGCGGCACTGTCCGCGACGGGCGGCACGCTTCTGGCGGTCCTTTGGTCGCAAGGCGAAAACGACCGCGCCACCATGACGCAGACGCAATACGCGGCCGCGCTGGACTACATGGTGGGCAAGTTCCGCGCTGACGTCGGAGTGGCCGACCTTGTGTTCATCCTCGGGTCTATGACTCCGGAGGAGATCGCCGCTGGCGGTCCTGGCAGTAGCACGGAGGGCATTGCTCTTGCGCATGTCGATACTCCGCGCCGGCTGCTGCGGACCTCCTACGTCTGGGGGCCCAAGGACTACGGGCTGTATGGAGAGCGTATCCACTACAGCTTCGAGGGCAACGCGGTCCGCGGCAAGATCATGGCGACTGAGGGCCTCTATCGGGCCCGGCTCAACGTGACGGGCAAGAATCCTATTGCCCCTCATGGCGTCCGGATTGAGCGCTCGGGGACTACTGCAGTTGTGAGCTGGGAGGCTCCTCCCTGCCGGTTCACGGACTTCAATCTCGAGACGTCCACGGACTACGGCGCTACCTGGACGCCGGCCGCGCTGGTCGGTCGCGTGGCGCTGAGCCACAGCCTCACCGGGCTGACGGCGACTGCTCCGCTGTGGGCTCGTCTTTCCACAACCAACGAAACCGGCGCATCTGCCAAGACCATTGAGGTGAAAGCATGACGACCAAGCGGACTTTCGCAAACAACTTTGCCGGCGGCGATTCGGCATCGTTGGACTATCTGAGCCACAGCACCGGGGTGGCCGGGTACACACACCGGTGGCTCGCCGCTCGGCAGTCTCCGGCTGACGGGGCGGCGCTGTCTGCGTTCACTCCGACAACTGGAACGCTGGCGCTGTCCTCGAACGGCACGGCCCCGACGATGCAGACGGACGAGTACGGGAACCGTTGCGTCCGGTTTGACGGCGTGGACGATATCCTCTCGGCCTCCGGGCTGTCAGACGTTCAGACGCTCGTCGTCGTGGCGAGGGTAAAAGCGGCAACGGGTGTGGAGCATGGCGTGTTCCACACTGGCGGTACTTACCTCAAGCGGACCACGGCGGACACGTCGGCGATCACGATCTCGGGCACCACCTCGAAGTTCGTTTCTGTCAATCCCAACGGGCCGCTCTACCACGTGTTCAGCCTGGCAGCCACGAGCACTACTTCGCGGTACGCGATCGACGGCACGGCTGCAGAGGTCGGCGCGTCCACCGGCGTTCACTCCCAAGTGACCATCGGCCGGGCCTCCACGGCGATCTTCGGCAACCTCGACGTTTACGAGGTAATCACGTACCCGACTGCGCTAAGCCTGGGAAACCTCACGAGCATTCGAGCGGCCATGGCTGCCCGGTACGGCTCGGCACTGGCTTAGGGGCTGACCATGAACAAACTCCTCTACTCGCTGTGGCTCAAGGTTCAAGAGCCGCGGGCGCTGTCCGTCATCTATTTCTTCGCATACCTAGCTATTGGGCTCCTGGGGCTGTTCGTGGCGACTGATCCGCCACGGACAGTATCCGGCCTTGGCTCGGCCCTGATGATCTGGTGGGGGGCCCTGCTGCTGTTCGGCGGGGCCCTCGGCTCAATTGCCGTGCTCCCTGGGATCTGGTGGCTTGAGCGTGCCGCCACCGGGTTCTGCATGACGGCAATTGGCCTCTACGGCTGGGGCCTTGCAACCCTGCCCGTTACTCAAGTTAGCGCGCGAATGGCGACCTTCTGCTTCGTCGTTTTTGCGCTGCTGATGTTCGCAACTCGTCTCGTGAAAATCCGGCATTACGCCTATGACCCCGAAAAGTAGGCGGCAATGGACACTAACCAACTCCTCGCGACGGTCTTCACCACTCTGGGGACCTCCGGCGCGCTCCTGTGGCTTGTAAAGGGTGCCGTCAAGTTCTTTGACGGCACCGCCGGCCGCGAGCGTATCCGCAACAAGTCCATGAAGGACCAAAGGAACGAGGAACGGGACCGGGCGGAGCGCGAGGCGCTCAACCGCCGGCGCACTGAAGAGTACGCCTCCCGACTTCGGCGCTTCTGCACTGAGGAGCACGGAACGGACCCGGACGAGTTCCCGCGCTGGCCGCAACTCGTCAAGGAACCAAAGCAAACCAATTAGGAGGCTCTATGTACAGCTACCCACTAACGGAGGACGTGCCTATCTCCATTGTCGGGGGCATCGTTCGCAAGTTCGGCTCGGCACCTGGTGGCGTCAACCCGGGCGGCGGGCATACCGGCGAGGACCGGGCCGCAAAGATCGGCACGCCGGTTTATGCGCCTTGCGACGGGGTTGTGGAGTTCGAGCAGTACTTCGTGACGCTCGACGGCTCGGACAACCCTTGGCTCATGACTGCCGGCGGTGGCCTGTCCCTGGGGATCAACGCCGGCAACGGTAAGCCGCTTTTCATCATGGGGCACCTGTCCGCAACGCTCGTCAGCCGCGGCGAGCGAGTGCGGCAGGGGCAGCTCGTCGCACTGACCGGCAACTCCGGCATCTGGACGACTGGGGCCCATCTTCACTTTGAGGTCATGCCTCCGCGGTGGGACCTCAACAACGGCACGTACGGGCGTGTAAATCCCGCGATCTATTGCACGTTCTACCCAGCTCCCGGCGGGGCCTCCCTTGGCCCCGCCGGCTCCATCACAACGACTCCACAGGAGGACGATATGCCTGATATGAACACATTCCTGAACACGCCGGCCTACACCGGCGGTCCGACAATCTCGGAGCTGTTCGTCGACGTCAAGGTGGCTTGCAAGAAGGTTGACGCGATCCACGAGGCAATCTTCAACAACGAGGGCACCAATAAGTCCATCATTGGTGGCGAGTCCCTCCCGAGTCTCACCAACAAAAACGACCTCAAGATCCTTGATCGTCTGGACGACGTCCTCGAGGCGATCGCCGCAAAGGGCGGGGAGTAAACCATGGCGGAACACGTGGCTATCCCGTCCCAAGTCGCTAACCCCTGGCGGGCAATGTGGCGGACCGTGCTCGAGGTCGGCGTGCCGGCTTTCAGCCTGGTCTTGTTCGCCGGCCCCTCCGTGCTGCAGATCCTCGCTGAGGAGCTGGACGCGGTAGTGCCCCCTGGCCTCATTGCCTGGCTGCTGGCAGCGGCTGGTCTACTTACGGCTGTCGCCGCGGCGCTGTCGCGCATCATGGCGATTCCTCGAGTGAATGAGGCGCTCAAGCGAATCAAGGCGGACGCCGGGGCACCCAAGGTGGAGTCCCAGACTTCGCCCGGCGACCTGACCATCACCAAGGATGGCCAGATCGTCTTTGGCGCGCAAGTTGAGCCGGCCGACCTCGAGGTAAACGAGAAGTAAGCACATACAAGAAAAGGGCCCCCGGTCCACCCTTACGAGGGTGGATCGGGGGCCCATTTTTGCGTCGGAGATTACGCGAGGTTTTCAGTTCGGCACTGCTCGGCGTACCAATCGTGCAAAGAGTCGGACTGGGCGAGGATCGCATCTGCGGCGTCTACGATCCCACTGTTGTCCACAGTTTCTTCCTGTGTGACTTGCGGCGTTTCGGTTGTCATGTTAGCCCCCATAGCTTTGTTGAGTCCGGCTCAGCATATAGGACGCGGCGAGAGTCGCAAAAAGAGGGCGCGGGTCCGGCGAGCAAACCACCGAAGTGTCAGCAAGGGAGGCGCTCAAGCCGGCCCCGCGTTCTCCATTGTAGCGGGCGTGATGATTTCGGCGCGACCGTCGATGCCGGTGAACGCGCCGGCTATCGGCGAAGTTCCGTCGATAGGCTCGCGCTTGACGGGCCCGCGCCGGCCTGGCCTCGAGGCGTTCCATGCGTCGATCGTCTCCGGCAGCCAGCCAAGCTGCCGGGCTCCGATCTGGGCGTCAGGCTCCGGCAGCTTGTACCGGTTGAGGGTGTCCGGCTTGACGCCGATACGCTCGGCAACCTCCGGGCGGGATAGGTAGCGCTTCACGGCTGGATCTCCTCGCGGGCTTGTTCGATTGCCTTCGTGGCGTTCGGGTCGTTGTGCTGGATCAAGTATGCGTGGATTCCCTCAATAGTGATGTTTGTCCGGGGCGGTCCGAGTAAGTAGGGGCCCCGCTGGGGGTAGCCTATCCGGCCGACGTCGTGTTCCGTCTCGACGTTCACGGTTCCGGATACCTCGCCGGAGTAGAGGCGGATCGTGGTCCCGTCCTCAAGCTCGATAGCGAGGGCAATTCGGCTGATCTTGGGGCTCTCTGTCATGAGGTGGAACCTTTCTTCTCCGCTTCGAGTGAGGCGTAGACCAGAGCGCTCTCGGATTCAACTACGGGGGCCCACGAGCTCAGGACGATCTCGGGGTGGGCGTCTACCCATGCGTACATTTCGGAGGGCGAGCCGAACTTGACGGCCCAAACCTTGAAGGAATCCTTCATTCCGATCATTGCGACAAATTCCACCACGGCCGGCCCCTTACGCAAACACTGCAGCGAGGACGCGAGCGAGGCGCTCCGGGCTTGTCTTGGCTCGATCGAACGTCAGGACCTCGACGATTGAGTTAGGCCGGCACGCCTCGATCTTGATGGTTTCGACGTCCATGGACAGGGAGAAGGAGCAGAGGAGGCTCGGGGATAGCTCTCTGGTGTACCAAGTGCTCTGGGGGTTTGCCGTCCATCCCCGCTGCTCGAGGGTGTCGCGCAGCTCGCTTTTGAAAATGTCCCGGAGGTGGGGTTCGACTTCCTCGCGGATCGCAGCCGCGGCGGCTTTGGCGATCTCGGGGAGCATGGCTGGGGGAGCTTGGCGGTTGAGGAGTCCCATGTCGAATGCGGCGCGACGGAGAATGTCACGGCGGGCGGCGGGGGTGTAAAAGATCCCGTACTCCTCGTCCTCAAGGAGGGCGTCAAGAATCGGGGCTGCTTCTGCTGGGTCTACTGGTGTGGGGTATTCCAAGGCTTGCTCCTGGTGGTTGTTTCCTGCCTTGCTGACTTCATAAGTTTAGCACGGTTAGGCGTGTATTGTCTACGTGTTTCGATACGGCCGTCTGGTAGCTCTGGACGGCCTTTCCCCTCGACTATCCCCCGGAAACGTCTAAAAATATGGGGGCCTAGATTCCGGCGCGGGGGCTAAATTTCGTGTCCCCCGCTTATGGCAGCCGCTCGAGCGTTGGCCTCTAGCGTCTAAATAGGGGTTTAGTGGGGGAAGTGGGGGCGTCTAGGGAACGTGGCCTTGTTAACCCAGAGGTCACAGGTTCAAATCCTGTCCCCGCAACTGGAGAAAAGATCCGGATCAGTAAATACTGATCCGGATCTTTTGTTTTGCCCGAAGTCCTAAGAAATTCACGGTGCCGAGGTGTCGATGTAGATGGATCGCGGCGGTCGCCGCAGATTGGGCGGAGCCTTTTGCTGTGGAAGTGATCTGCGGCACCATTGCTCCCATATGGTCAGAAGCACCCTGATGGGTGCGGTAGAGTTGATCTTGCGACGCGGGGTGGAGCAGTTCGGTAGCTCGCTGGGCTCATAACCCAGAGGTCACAGGTTCAAATCCTGTCCCCGCAACTGGAGAAAAGATCCGGATCAGTAACTACTGATCCGGATCTTTTGTTTAAGCGGCCTTCGGGATGACGGGTGCTAGCATCGGATCCGGATTTGCTGAGGCAGGAAAGTGGATGGGACGGCCCAATGGTCAATGAAGACGTCAAGCCAGGCCTCAATCGTGAAGTCCTCCAGCGGGACAGCCCCGTAGCTGTCTACCAGCAGGTAGCTGACGTTCTGGTGGACCAGGTCAGCCGGCTGGAGCCAGGATCCCGTATACCCACGGAAGAGTCCCTGATGGACGAGTACGGCATCAGCCGCACTACAGTCCGGAAAGCGATCGAAACGCTCGTGGTCAAGGGCCTGTTGGTTCGCAGGCAGGGCAAAGGGACGTTCGTGATGGCACAGCGTCCGGTCAAAATGCTGAACCGCCTGGCTCCTTTCATGGAGACGTTCACTGCGGCGGGGATGAAGACCGTCAAAGGGCTCATCGAATACAAATGGATGGAAAAGGACAAGTCGGTGCCGGCGAAGCTGGTCTCTGATGACAACCTTGTCCTGGTAATCCGCCGATCGTATTCAAGCGCCGGCTGGCCGTACGCGATCGCGGAAATCTTCATCCCTTCGCACATCGGGCGCCACATCAGCCTTGCGGACGCCGAAAGGAATTCCATCTACCAGGTCATCCAGGACAGGACCCTGAAGCCGCTCCAGCGGGCGGAAATCACCGTGACCATGCATGAGCCCCCGGAGCACCTTGCGGACGCTCTCAACGTCCGTGGCTTCGCCATGGTGCCCCGACTGGAGCGGACCACGTTGGGCCCCCACGGCGAGGTGCTGGAATGCACGGTGACCTACTTCCATCCGAAAGGATTCGAGATCCGTGCTGAAGTGGCTACCGACGTAAGCCCAGGGCAGGATTCCGTGGCGCAGTCCACGGCGGGTTAGGCACATGCTGTCAAAGAAATGAGCCGGATCCTTTCGAGGATCCGGCCCATTGGCTTGGTTCAGCGGTACATCACGGGCACTCTGCCCGATACGTGCTAGAGCTTGTCAAAGTCGGCTTCGTCGACGGTTGAGCCGGTTGCAGCGGCTGCACCAGCACCGATGGCCGGCTTGGAACCACCGGACTTCAATGCTGCAAGGCGAGCCTCGATCTCCGTCTGCTCTCCAAGGTCCTCCAGCTGGTTGAACTGGGCATCGAGGCTGGAGCTGGCGAGCTCCTGCTGGCCAAGGACCTTGGCCTCTTCGCGGCGGATCTTCTCTTCGAAGCGGCCTACCTCGCTGGTGGGATCCATGATGTCGATGCTCTTGAGGGCATCGTGTACCTGGGACTGTGCCGCTGCGGTCTTGGATCGTGCCACGAGCTCGTTGCGCTTGGCGGTGAGCTGGTTCAGCTTGCCCTTCATCTGGTCAAGCCCGGTCTTGAGCTTGTCCACAACCTCAGTCTGGGACGCGATGCTCGGCTCAGCCGCCTTGGCCTCGGACTCCGCGGTCATCTGGCGCTGGATGGCCACCTTGGCAAGGTTGTCGAACTTCTGGGCATCGACGGGGTCGCCGGCGGAGCGGTACTCGTCAGCCTTCCGGGATGCTGCAAGGGCTTTGTTGCCCCAGTCCTGGGCGTTCTTGATGTCCTCGTTGTAGTCCGCCTGCAGCATCCGGAGATTGCCGATGGTCTGGGCCACGGCTGATTCGGCCTCGGCAATGTTGTTCGTGTAGTCGCGGACCATCTGGTCCAGCATCTTCTGCGGGTCCTCAGCCTGGTCCAGCAAGGCGTTGATGTTTGCCTTGGCGAGCTGCGAGATCCGACCGAAAATGGACTGCTTAACCATGGTGTTGCCTTTCGTCCTGCTCAGTGGTGCCACTGAAATCAGTGATCAGTTGTTGTACCGCTTCTATGCGGGGCATGGACCCCACCTAGTCTGTCTGGCTAGAAGTCGCCTCCACCGCCGCCGTCGCCACCCCAGCCGCCGCCGTCGAATCCGCCGCCGGAATCACCGCCGCCACCGAAGATACCGCCGTCGCCTCCGCCGTCATTCCCACCGCCCCAGCCGCCCCCGCCGCCGTTCAGGATGGAGTTGATGAGGATTCCGCCGAGGATGGCACCCCCGAGGCCGCCGCCACCGCCGCCGAACATCCCGCCGCGACCATAGCCTTGCCCTTGGTCTGCATAGCCGAACTGGTCCACGTCGGACTGAGCAAGCTGGGCCGCCTGGGCAGCAAGTGAATGGGCCTGCTGCGCGTAGGTCAGAGCCGTCACGGGGTCATTCCGTGAAATGGACAGGGCGTAATCGAGGTTGCGCTGAGCTTCGGCCAACCTGGTCCGTGCCTCGGTGCCAACGCCACCGCGCCGGGCGGTGATGTAGTCAGACGTGGCGCTGATCTGGGCCTGGGCAGCCATGATGGTTTGCTGCAGCGATGCTTGGGCGCGGCGGGCCTGCTCTTGCTGGTTGCGAATCCCGGAGAGGGACTGGTCCAGTGCCTGATGGGCGGACTCCACGCGGCCAAGGGTAGCAATGGGGTCGATTTTTCCGCCCTGAATCTCCGTTTTGACCTGCGCAAGTGCGGCTTCCACACCAGCCACAGGGCCGGCAAGTTCCGGATGTTCGCCGGACTGGATCATGGCACGTGCTTGGGCAAGGTCCTGGCTGGTTTCAGCTACTGCGCCTTCCAGCGAAGCGCGGGCCTCATCAAGGCTGCCGGCCGTCTTGGAGATGGCGTCGATCAACACGGTGGTCTGGTGCAGACTTTCCTCGGCAGCACGAACTGCCACGGCCGCAAGGCTGCTCTCACCGGCGGACAACTTCTCCTGTGCTGCTGTGACCGCATTCTGGACGAATGCAAGGCGCTCTTTCGCCTGCAGGATGTTGTCCGAAACCTGCGTCAGGGCAGATTCTGCGTACTTGACCCGAAGGCCCTCCAACGATTGTTCAGCGTTGGCGATCTTCGAGTCCGCGTCCTTGGCTCCCGCGGACACGGCCGCAAGGGCCTGGGGGGCGTTCTTTTCGAGTTCTCTCAGAGAATCGAAATCGGCCTTCTGGTCACGCAGGGACGCCAAAGCGGCTTCTGAGCGGCGGATGATCTCACCGAGCCAGCTTCGCTGCTGTTCTTCAGTATCAGGGATGTGGTCATCGAGCTGTTGCTGGAGCTTGAAGGACTCTGTCATGTGGCCCTTGGCTTCTTCCAAAGCCTTGGTGAAGTTGCCGATGGCGGAGTCACCGTACTGGGCCTGGGCAAATCCGAGTTCCTGCTCGCTTGACTTGATGGCGTCATCCGCCTCGATCAACAGCGAGCCGCTCTTCTGGCGCAGTTCCGGGATGCTCAAACCGGCGAGCGGATCAAGCTGTTCGCCTTGCGGTCCATAGCTGGCGCTGACGGCCTTGGTGCCGCCCTTCTTGCGTCGGTTCCGCAGGTACAGATATGTGCCAGCGCCGCCGGCCGCTACAACGCCGACCCCTACGAGAACGCCAACTCCCGCGTTACCGTTGGGCACTGTTCCGCTGCCGCCGCCGGCGGCATCTCCGATAGCGGCAGCTGCGTCGATGGCAGCCTGGGCATAATTGCCTGAACGCAACTGAGGGTCGATTGCCTTACTGGTAATCGTGTCCCGTTGGGCGTTGGTGATCTTGCTGTTGTTGGGTTTGCTCAGCTGGTACTGACGTGTCTCGGTTGCTACGGCGAGAACAAGGGCGTTGGGACCGAGCTGCGCCTTTTCTGCGACCTCGGCCGCCCAGGCAACCCGGTCTGTCGGATTCTCGAAGCGCTTGACGAACACAGCGTGCAGCGTCATGGCGTGGTCTGTACCGAGCTTCTGGATGGCCTCTTGGACCTTGGCTTTGTCTGCGCCGAGTACGCCTGCCGAGTCCACAATCTTGGTAGTGGGATCGAGCGTCACGGGACTTTCGGCCCAAGCAGCAGTGGCCGGGAAGGCCAACATTCCAGCCAGGCCGATCACGGCGAGTACGCGTTTAACTATTGACCGCATGTGCAACCCTTCAGCACGTCTGCGACTGGAACAAGGCGTACCAATCGTCACAGAATGCTCAGCGCCCCCACGCATGGTGTAAAGCCGCAGGTCGCTGTGGCAATTCCTCTTGATTCTATGGTGCACCCCATGGCCCGTCCACAGGAGTGAATATGCCACCAGCGAAATATAGGAGAGAGCAGGATTGTCCAGCCGTTGAGAGTAATTCAGAACGAGTCCGGAGAGGCAGCCAGAGTCTTTCAGGAAGCTCCCAGCGAACGTCCGCTTTTGTTCCAGTTACTGGGTCCATAGTTGTTGGAGACAAGGACGAAAGGAAGACCCATGACGGAGAACCCAGCGCAGGGCACCGCACCGGAGGATCGCGAGCCATCAAAGCCGCGGGACACGACCGGCGACCACAGTGATGCCACCGCCACCCAGCAGCAGCCTGCCTGGACGTCAGGGCAAGGGGCAGGTGCGCAGGACGTTGCACAGCCCACTACGCCGCTGCCGGCATTCCAGTCGAATGCCATCCCGGAGCACCAGCCCGGACAACAGCGCCAGCCTGGATCCGAGCCGCACTCCGGCCAGGAGAACGCCCCGACGCAGCACGCCAGCCAGCACGCGGCCCCAACCCAGCAAACACCTCAGCAGTACACTGCACAGCACGGAGGGCAGCACGCCAGCCAGCACGCGGCTCCGGCCCAGCCCTCCGCCCAGCACAACGCCACCACGCAGCAGCCGCAGTACTACGGCGTGCCACAGCAGGACCCGGCCCACCGCCCCAGCTACCCTCAGCACCAGCCGTTCTACGGCGGGGGCCCTACCCCCCAGGGCCAGCACGGACCTGGCGTGCAGCAGCACGCTCCCGCAAACTCACCTGTTGCCACCAAGCGCAAACCTGCATTCGGGGTGGGAACCCTCGTAGCCAGCATGCTGGCGGCCGGACTGATCGGTGGCGGTGTGGTGGCCGGAAGCAATGTGCTCTGGGACCAACCGGCTCCGGCAGCGTCGACGAGTGGACAGTCCAGCACAGTCATCGTCAATAACAAGGATGACGTGAACGTGATCACCGCGGCGGCCGCCAAGGCGTCGCCCAGCGTGGTAACCATCAAGGCAACCAGTGGCAATGAGGGCGGAACCGGTTCCGGCATCATCCTCGATGACCAGGGCCACATCCTGACGAACACGCACGTTGTGACGCTCGACGGCGCAACAGCCAACGCAGCCATTGAGGTACGGACCAACGACGGCAAGGTTCTCAAGGCCACCGTGGTGGGCACTGACCCGTTGTCAGACCTCGCCGTGATCAAGGTCAGCGACGCTTCCGGACTTGTACCGGCAACGCTCGGCGACTCCTCCAAGATCAACGTCGGGGACACCGCCGTCGCCATCGGTTCGCCGCTGGGCCTCACCGGTACGGTGACGGATGGCATTGTCTCTACGCTCAACCGGACCATCAGCGTTGCTTCGTCGGCAGTGCCGGAGGGAACGCCCGACGAGAGCCAGGGCGGCGACGAGGGCTTCCAATTCGCGCCTCCCAACGGCGGCCAGAGCCAGTCCACAGCTAATGAAGGCTCCATTGCCATCAACGTCATCCAGACTGATGCAGCCATCAACCCGGGCAACTCCGGCGGTGCGCTGGTGAACAACAAGGGCGAAGTCATTGGTGTCAACGTTGCGATCGCATCTGCCGGCAGCGGAACCTCCGAATCCTCCACCGGTAACATCGGCGTTGGCTTCAGCGTCCCGATCAACCACGCCAAGCGCGTGGCCCAGGAAATCATTGACTCCGGCAAGGCCAGCCACGGACAGTTCGGCGTGTCGGTCCGCTCCAAGTCGTCTACAGGCAGCGATTCGGGATTCTCCGTGGGTGCCGAAGTTGCCGCGGTGACCACCGGTTCGGCCGCAGCGAAGGCCGGCCTCAAGGTGGGCGATGTCGTGACCAAGTTCGGCGATTACACGGTCAGTGACCCGAACCAGCTGACGGCCGCTGTGCGCGAGCAGCCGGCCGGTGCCAAGGTCAAGGTCACCATTCAGCGCGGCGGCCAGAGTCAAGAAGTCGAAGTCACCCTCGACGCTGCCCAGCAGTAGGCGGCAGGAACAGCGTACGACGGCGGGCGTCACCTCACGGGTGGCGCCCGTCGTCGTGCCGTTCCCGGCACTCAATCGACAACGTCGGCCGGAGGAATCTGAAACAGGGGTTAACGCTGGGAGTGGTTTTCTGCGGGCAATATGCTTAGCTAGGACGAGCCCACGCGCTGGGCAATTCACGGCCACGCTGTTGCGGTTGGCCGTCCACAAGCATGGAAGGCTGCTTCGAAGACAGTGGAAGAGACATTGAAGATTGTCGTTCTGGTCAAGCACGTCCCGGACGCGCAGTTCGACCGGCACATCACCGGACCCGGCAACACAACCGACCGTGACGAGAGCATCTTGTCCGAGCTGGATGAGTACGCCCTTGAGGCAGCCCTGCAGCTGGCCGAGGAACGTGGCGGACCGAAGGCAGGCAACGAGGTCATCGCCTTGAGCATGGGACCGTCCGGCGCCGTTAATGCGGTGAAGAAGTCGCTCCAGATCGGTGCGTACTCGGGCGTGCATCTGAGCGATGACGCTTTGGCCGGTTCGGATGCCGCAGCCACCTCACTGGCTCTCGCTGCCGCCATCCGCTACCTTTCGGCCGACGGCCGCCCGGTGGACCTGGTCCTGACCGGCATGGCGTCCACTGACGGTGAGACGTCGCTGATCCCGGCCCAGCTGGCCGAACGCTTGCAGTTCCCACAGGTCACCTTTGCCTCCAGCCTGGACGTTGCAGGCAGCCAGGTCACGGCCCGCCGTGATGCCGGCGCCTTCTCTGAAACCGTTGAAGCGCAGCTTCCTGCCGTTGTTTCGGTGACCGACCAGATCAACGAGCCGCGCTATCCCAACTTCAAGGGCATCCTTGCGGCCAAGAAGAAGAAGATTGCCTCCCTGTCGCTGGCCGACATCGGTGTGGACGCCTCGCAGGTGGGCTTGGCTGGCTCCTGGACCGTGGTGGAGGCCGCTGAGGCCCGCCCGCCGCGGACAGCCGGCACCATCATCACCGACGACGGCGACGCCGGCATCAAGCTGGTCGACTTCCTCGCCGCACAGAAGCTGCTCTAAAGGGGATCGCAACCATGGCAAATGCACTTGTTTTCATTGATAACCCGGGAGCAGCTCTCAAAAAGAGCAGCCTGGAGCTCCTGACCATCGCCCGTTCGCTGGGCGAGACCGCCGTCGCGTTCTCCGGTGACCTGCACGACGACGTCGCCGCCACCTTGGGTGCCTACGGCGTCGCCACTGTTTACCAGCCGTCCACTGAGGACCTCGACAACTTCCTGGTGGGGCCGAAGGCCGCTTACCTCGCCGCTGCCGTGAACGCTTCGGGAGCAACAGCCGTTCTCCTGGACAACTCGCCCGAGGGCAAGGAAATTGCGGGCAGGCTTGGTATCAAGCTCAACGCCGGCGTTATCACCGACGTAGTGGGGGTGGAGTCTGACGGCACCGCGCACAAGTCGGTTCTCGCGGGCTCTTACAACACCACCGCGAAGGCCACCACTCCGGTCACCGTTCTTTCGGTCAAGGCCAACAACGTTGAGCCTGCGCCGGCCGGCGCAGCGGGAACTCCCGCTACTGTCACGGTTGACGTCCCGGCGGCCGCCTTGGCGAACTCTGCACGCATCGCGTCGCGGTCCGAGAAGCCGGTCAGCGGCCGGCCGGACCTCAGCGAGGCGCGGATCGTCGTGGCCGGCGGTCGCGGCGTGGACGGCGACTTCGGGCCGGTGGAAGAGCTTGCAGATGCACTGGGTGCGGCAGTGGGTGCATCCCGCGCTGCTACTGACGCCGGCTGGATCGGACACGACGCCCAAGTGGGCCAGACCGGTGTCACGGTTTCGCCCCAGCTCTACATCTCGGCCGGCATCTCCGGAGCCATCCAGCAGAAGGCCGGCATGCAGACCTCCAAGGTCATTGTGGCCATCAACAAGGACGCGGAATCGCCGGTCTTCGAAATTGCCGACTACGGCATCATCGGTGACCTCTTCAAGGTTCTCCCGCAGGCTGCTGCCGAGATCAAGAAGCGGAAAGGCTGATCCCTTTGTCTCCTGGCGTTTCGTCAGCAAAGAGCCCGTTCGACGCCTCCTTGGAGCGCGTTGAGCGGGTACTTTGTTTTACTGCCCATCCTGACGACATAGACTTTGGCGCCGCCGGCACGATTGCGGCATGGACGGCTGCCGGCGTCGAGGTCAGCTATTGCATCATGACTGACGGCGACGCCGGAGGCTTTGATCCGGCGGACAGGGAACGGATCATTGAGCTCCGCGCGGAGGAGCAAAAGCAGGCAGCTGCCTTGGTAGGCGTCAGCGATGTCCACTATCTGCACGAGCGTGATGGATATCTTGAACCGACGCATGGCGTCATCAAGCAGATTGTGAAACTGATCCGGGAAATCCGTCCGGACATTGTGCTGACCATGCACCCGGAACGCAACTGGGATCGCCTCCAGAAGAGCCACCCGGACCACCTCGCGGCCGGCGAGGCCGTCACCCGGGCCGTCTACCCTGCGGTGGAGAATCCCTTTGCCTACCCGGAACTGGCCGAGGCTGGCCTGGGCGCCTACAAGTTGCCGTGGTTGTGGTTTATTTCCAGCCCGGAGGCCAGGGAGAACCACTTTGTGGATGTCTCCGGCCAGGTCGATGCCAAGCTGGATGCCATCCGGATCCATGCGAGCCAGCATCCCGATATTGACGGCATGGAGCGTGTTGTCAGGGGCTTGATGCTGGCCAACGGGGAGCGTGCCGGGCTGCCCGCAGGGACCAGTGCAGAGGGCTTCCACGTGGTGTCGGTGAATGGATCGAGCACCATCGCCGGCTTCTGACGTTGCTGTGGTGTAACCCGTGTCATATGCTTGATCTCGGTTAAATCATATTTATTCGAGGAAGGCAGACTTTGATGGCGAAGACTGCGCAACAACCCGTTCTGGTGATTATGGGAGTCTCCGGTTCCGGGAAATCGACCGTAGCCGGCGTTCTGGCCGGCAAATTGGGCTGGGATCTGGCCGAGGGCGATGACCTTCATCCCGAAGCGAACGTGGCCAAAATGCAGGCCGGTCAGGCCCTCAGTGATGAGGACCGCTGGCCCTGGCTGGGAATCATTTCGGACTGGATCCAGGAGCACGTGGAGGCCGGAATGCCGGCCATTATTACGTGCTCTGCACTGAAAAAGAAGTATCGCGATGTTCTCCGCGGCGAAGGCGTCGTGTTCGTCTTCCTGCAGGGGAGCAAAGACAAGATCTCCGATCGCCTGGCATCCAGGCACGGCCACTTCATGCCGCCGTCGCTCCTTGAATCCCAGTTCGACGCCCTGGAGGAGCCCACGGCCGAGGAGAACCACATCTCGCTGTGCGTCTCCGCATCGCCGGCCGAAGAGGCCGACGAAGTCATTGACAGGCTGGGTCTCCGGCCTGCGGGTGCCGGTACCGAAGCGACCATCTCGTGAAGGTCCTGGATACGGCGACGCAAGTGCAGGAATGGACCGGGCACGACACCCAACTCCTTGTGGTGGCTGCACTGGGCATTGCCCTGATCGTCGTACTGATCGCGAAACTGAAGCTGCACCCGTTCCTGGCGCTGGTCCTGGGATCTGCCTTCGTGGGCTTGGCCTCCGGGGTGGAGCTGGGAAAGGTCATCACCAACTTCGAAGACGGGGTTGGCAGTGTCCTCAAGGAAGTCGGGCTGCTGATCGCGCTCGGCGCCATGCTCGGCAAGCTGCTGGCCGATTCCGGTGGCGCCAACCGCGTGGTGGATACCTTGTTGGCCAAGGCCAGCGGCAACAAGCTGGTCTGGATGATCACCCTGGTGGCAGTGATCATTGGCTTGCCCATGTTCTTCGAAATCGGGCTCGTGCTGCTGCTTCCGGTGATCGTCCTGGTAACCCAGCGGTCCAAGATGAAGCTGATGCGCATCGCAATCCCTGCTCTGGCCGGCCTGTCCGTGCTGCACGGACTGGTACCGCCGCACCCGGGACCGCTGATTGCCATCAGCGCCGTCAAGGCCGAGCTGGGAACAACACTTGGCCTGGGTATCCTCGTGGCGATTCCCACCGTCATCATCTGTGGCCCGCTCTTCTCCCGGCTCGCCGCGCGGTGGGTGCCTGTCGACGCGCCGGCAGTAGCCGGCGGCATCGACACCCAGCATGCGGCCGACATGAGCGAGGTCAAGAGGCAGCCATCGTTCCTGGTGACGCTGCTGACCATCATCTTCCCGGTGGTGCTGATGCTGCTGAAGGCTTTGGGCGGCATCATCTGGCCGAACCCCGAGACAGCACCTGCCATCCGGATCTTCTTCGACTTTGTGGGCCAGCCTTTGGTGGCCATGACACTGGCCGTGCTGCTGGCCATAGTCACCTTCGGCTACGCAGTGGGCTTCACAGGCAGCAGGATCACGGCCAAGCTGGGCGAGAGCCTGGGGCCGATCGCGGCGATCCTCCTCATTGTGGGTGCCGGCGGCGGTTTCAAGCAGACCCTGATCGGAGCCGGCGTAGGGGACTCCGTCAAGAAATGGGCCGAGGGTGCCAATATGTCGGTCCTGGTCCTCGGCTTCATCGTTGCTGTGGCGCTCCGCCTCGCCACGGGCTCTGCGACGGTGGCCACGGTAACGGCCGCCGGAATCGTCGCGCCCCTTGCCAGCAGCCTGAGCCCGACGCACGCGGCGTTGCTGGCCTTGGCCATCGGGGCAGGCTCCCTGTTCCTGTCCCACGTCAACGACGCCGGTTTCTGGTTGGTCAAAGAACTCTTTGGGCTCACCGTTGGGCAGACGTTCAAGACCTGGTCCGTCATGGAGACGCTGATTTCCGTGATCGGCTTTGGCTTCGTGATGCTTCTGTCGCTCGTGTTATAGCTGCGAAAGCAACTGACCAAAGCTCGACGGCGGCCGTCCCCAAGGTGGGGCGGCCGCCGTCGTGCATTAATTGCGTTCAGCGTCAGGCGCTCAGAGCGACCACCAGGACAGGGTCTGTGGTGGGGGCGCTTGATCCGCCCGTGGGTTCCACGGTGATGGCAACGGACGATGCTGACGACAGGCCCTTGACAACGGCCGGCTTGGAGAGCGTCTGGGCGTCCATGGTGCCCTGCGGCACCGGGGCAGAGCCGTCCTTGGGCAGGGTCCACAGCTGGTAGACCTTACCCTCCGGGGCGGGCGCAACGCCATCCATCAGAACCACGAAGGAGTCCTTGGCCGACGACGCAGAGATGGTAGCCGTACCACCGCCGGGAACCGGGGCGGACTTCTGCTGGACATCCTGTGCCTGCAGTACCTGGTTGACGGGGTCGTTCTGGACCGAGACGTAGGTGCCTACACCGATACCTCCGAGCGCGATCACGGCCGCGGCGGCTGCACCGATAATCCATTTGCGTGCGCCACCGGTGCGCAGGCGTTCCTCGCGCTTGGCCCTGGCGGCCGCGAGGTCGTCGACGGCGGGACCTGCGGCCGGCGGGGCCGCCGGTCCGGCAGGGGCTTGGGCGGCGGCATCGGTGGTAATGCGTTCCATGATGTTGTCGAAGAGCCTGGCCGGTGGCGCTTCTTCGGGGGCGAAGCTGACCGCGAGGGTCTCGCGGGCTTCGCGGACCCGCGCCCGGAATTCAGGACCCTCGGGAGCACCGTTGATGTAGTCATCGATCATGGCCCGTTCGTCGTCACTGACGGCGTCCAGGGCATAGATCTCAGCCAGTTCGAGGACGCGGCCCTCGGCGAGGTCGGTAGCGATGTCGTTGGCAAACATTCTGCGGATAAAGCCTCCACTGGTGTTCTCGCTCATATCAAGCCACCCCCAGGCAGGTCTTCAGGCGCAGCAATCCGTCGCGGATGCGGGACTTGATGGTGGGGACGGCGGCGCCCAAGTGCTCGGCGACTTCCCGGTACGTCAGGCCGCCGTAGTAGGCAAGGCGGACGGATTCACGCTGGGTGTCGGTCAGTGTGCCGAGGCACCGGCTGACTGCTTCGGCTTCCAGATTGGTGTCGGCTTCTTCTGCCACCAGGTCTCGATCGGGGTCCTGGCTTGCTGCGCCGTATTTGGCCTCGCGGTCGGTGGCGGCCTGCACGGCGCGGACGCGGTCAATGGCGCGACGGTGGGCGATGGTCATGAGCCACGCCAGCGGGGTTCCGGCAGCGCGATCGAATTTGCTTGCGCCCTGCCACACCTGGAGGAAAACTTCCTGCGTGGCGTCCTCGCTCAGGTCCGGGTCTATCAGGACGCGCTTGGCCATGCCGAACACCCGCCTCGACGTCAGGCGGTAGAACTCGGCAAAAGCCGGCTGGTCGCCGGCAGCCACGAGCTCGAGCAAGGCAGTCAACTGCGTGTTCAAGTCTGTCGCGGTGCCTGTGGCCTCGAAGACCGGGGGTCCGGGGTTGCTGGGGATGTCCATCACTGTCCAGCATATGTCGTCCCGTTTGAAACCGGCAGCACGGCCATATGGTGGTGAGGGCGTGGCGGCGCAGCGGTCTGCCGTTGTCACCCTGGTCTGCAGCGCGCTCACGAATGCTCCCTCAACGAATGTCCTGATGCAGGACCTGTCCCTGCATAAGGTATTCGGTGCCGTGGCGCCCTTGGATGGGCTACACCTTGGCGCCTGCGAACCCGTTCTGGCGCCAGGCCTCGAACACGGCGATCGAGGCGGCGTTGGCCAAATTGAGCGAACGGAGTGACGGCTTCATGGGAAGGCGGACTCGAGCGGTGACGTGCGGGTCCTGCTTCAGCCAGTCCGGCAGGCCAACAGACTCGGGCCCGAACATCAGGACGTCGCCCTCACGGTAGCTGACATCCGTATAGGACGTTTCGCCGTCGGACGTGTAGGCGAAGACGCGTTCCGGCTGCAGGGCCTCCCACGCGGCGTCGATGTCCTTGTGAACGGTGACCACCGCAAGGTCGTGGTAATCCAGGCCGGCGCGACGAAGCTTGGCATCGGAAAAGTCGAAGCCGAGGGGCTCCACCAAATGGAGCTCGGCCCCGGTGATGGCGGCCAAACGTATGGCGTTGCCCGTGTTGCCCGGGATTTCAGGGGTGTGGAAGAGGATGCGGAACACTGTTCCATCTTAGCCAGCCCCGACCAGCGTCCGGTGGCACGGACTCTTAGTGCATCCCGCGCAGCAGCCGCGCCAGAACCGGAACCACTACAGTGTTCGGCGCCGGCCCCGAGCTCAAGAATTGCTTGAGCCCCCTGACCAGGCCGGCGGCGTTGACTACTTCCACGGCGTTGTGGCTGGACTGTCCTTTGCCGTACTGGTCGATGACCGGTTCGTGGAGGTTGCCATCGGGACTGTGCAGGACAACCCATCCGGTGACATTGAGTTCAGGGAAGATGTCCTGCATATGCCGGACAATGTGGGCAAGCTGCGGGGGCGCGACGGATCGGCCGCCGTGCCGCAGTGAGTGGCCATCCCAGGCGTAGGCACCCTTGGGGAGGAGCATGGAGCCCACCAAGGCCAGCCGGTAGCCGGACAAGACCGCGTGGTCGATGTGGTTGTTGTCCGACGGCGAGCGAAGACCGTTGATGAGCCGGGCAGCAGGAATGGCAGGCAGGACCTGCCTGCTAATGAGCTGAACGGTGCGCATTTCCCGCTGGATCCGTGCTTCGGCACCAAAGATGCCGCGCTTGCGCGGTAGCCCATGGACCTGCTGCGCTGCTTCCGCGGCAGAAATGAGCGGCACTTCCTGGGGATCGTCAAAGGCCGGGACGTAGACCGGGGGATCACCGGCGGTGTTGCGTTGGGTCTGGGGTCGTCTGACGCTGCCCGTTGCGAAAGGGCCCGGCGCCGCGGTGCCCGAGTAGTCTCCGGGCATCGGCTGGCCGCGGCCAGAGGAGCCGCTGGCGTACCTGCGATCGTACTCAGCCCTCCGCTGCGGGTCGATCAGGGTTTCGTAGGCGAGCGTCACGCGCCTGAACATCTCTGCTTCTCCGCCGTGGTCGGGGTGCGCCTTCCGGGCAGCCTTGCGGTAGGCGACCTTGATCTCCTTGTCCGTAGCTGTGACGGAAACGCGGAGAACCTGATAATGCGAACTGCTGCCGTCGGCCAAGCACGGGCCCTTCTCTAAAGTCGATGCGCATCAGCACAGACGCGGTAGTGGCCAGTTTATCCAGCCACTATGTGAACGTTGGTATCGGGGCGGGTGGTTCCCGGCTGGCATAATTCACGCTGTGACCCCACCGGCAGCCGCAAACCAGTCCAGCAAGGCGGGGACGATCGCAGTGGCGATAAACCCTGCGGCTTCCTTTGGCCGGACCCGCAACGCCGGGGACCACGCCGCAGCGCAGTTCCGCGCCGCCGGACGGGACGTCGTCGTGCTAGAAGCAGAAAGTTACGACGCCCTGCAGCGGCTTGTAGCCCAAACCCTTTCCGGCACTGCAGTTGACGCCCTGGTAGTGGTGGGAGGCGACGGTATGGTCCATCTGGGGGTCAATGCGCTCGCCGGACACGATGTTGCCCTGGGTATCGTCCCCAGCGGAACGGGTAACGATGTTGCCCGACTCCTGGGTTTGCCGTTGCATGACACCGCCGCTGCCTGCCGCCTGATCCTGGCCGCGATGGTTTCAGGTGGACGGACAATCGACGCCGGACGGGTTGCTGCGGAGGGGCGGACCACGTATTTTGCCGGTGTCCTCTCGGCCGGGTTCGATGCCGCAGTCAACGAACGCGCCAACTCGTGGCGATGGCCTCGCGGAAAGAGCCGCTACAACTTGGCGATGCTCATGGAGCTGGGTTCTTTCCGGCGGATCGACTATGCGGTGACTGCCGATGACGTGACCTGGCGCCAGCCGGCGTTGCTGATTTCGGTGGCGAACGGGCAGTACATCGGCGGCGGCATGCGAATCACCCCGGACGCGTCGCCCGACGACGGCTTTTTGGATCTCTTTGTGGTCAAACCATTGTCCCGGTTCCGATTCCTCGCAGTATTTCCGAAAGTGTTTGCCGGCAGGCACACCAGCCACCCCGCTGTGGAGATCCGGCGTGTCCGGAAGGTGCGGTTGGAGGCGGAGGGCGTGGTGGCATATGCGGATGGCGAACGCATCGGCGCGTTGCCTGTGGAGGTCGATATTGTTCCGGGTGCTCTGCGCGTCCTGGCGTAGGTGGGCCGGACGGCTAGACTCGATCGCGGCAGATGGCATGCCATCCGAGGTGGCATGGGGATAAGGAGCGATGGTGGCGCGAAACGTTCGACGACGGGTGGCTGGGATTGCTGCCTTGGGAGCCGTTGCTGCCGTTATGGCCGGCTGCACCGTTAACGTTCCTGATCCAGCGGCGCCGAAACCGTCGCCATCGGAGTCCACGCTGGCGACGCCCAGCATCACGCCCGGGCATGATGCAGCCGCTGTTGCGGCGAAGGACTTGCCTTTGGCAGCCGGGAACACCCTGGCTCCGGGAGACCCGGTGACGGTCTCCACGCGGTTGGAAGAGGTTCCTGGGTGGACTGTGGTGCATTCAGGCCTCCAAGGCGAAGTCCGGTATCGGAAGACTGATGGCTGCACCGTGGCAGCCCGTGTCAGTGTCAACCAGGGTCCCTTGGTCGTCGTGGAGGATGACGCAGCCTCCACCAAGGAGCTCTTCCGCTATCTTGATCCCGGTATTTCCTTGGAAAGCCTGAAGCCGGTGTCCCTGCGGTGGGGCCAGGACTCGGATAAGCCACAGCACAACGTGGAGTTCCTCGCGTTGGAATCGTCAGCCGCATCGGGCGGTAACGCCGCTGTGGTGATGGCCCGGTTGTTCAGTGTTCCGGCGTCGTCGGTCTACCTCTCGGTGGCTTGCCCGGATGACGGTTCCTTGGACAAGGCCCGAGCCGAAGCGGCGGCCCAGCTTGTGGTGGTCCCGCCAGGTTAAGCAAGGATCGTGGCTGCGAACGAGACAACTGCGTTCTGGGTCCCATCGGTAGAATGGCAAGGTGCCTGTATACCTCGATCACGCTGCCACCACGCCCCTGTCGGCAGAAGCACTCGCCGTCATGACGCGGGAGTTGGCGCGAACCGGCAATCCGTCCTCGCTGCACGGAGCGGGTCGTCGCGCCCGGCGCGCCGTAGAGGATGCCCGTGAAATGCTGGCCGCAGCAGCCGGCGCCCACCCTTCGGAGGTCATCTTCACCTCGGGTGGAACCGAAGCGGACAATTTGGCCGTCAAGGGCTTGTTCTGGGCCCGCCGGGACGAGGACCCCCGCCGGACGCGGGTCTTGTGCTCCGCCGTCGAACATCATGCGGTCCTTGACACTGTGGAGTGGCTGGAGCGGCACGAAGGTGCAGACGTGGTATGGCTACCCGTCGATGAGTCCGGCACCGTGCGGCTCGAAGTCCTCCAACAAGAAATCGAGCGGGATCCCGGATCAATTGCACTCGTCACCGTCATGTGGGCCAACAATGAAGTGGGCACTATCCAACCAGTCACGGAGATCGTTGAGCTCGCAAAGCCCCATGGAATCCCGGTCCACTCCGACGCTGTGCAGGCCTTCGGTTCGATCCCTGTGGATTTCCGGGGGAGCGGACTCGCAGCCATGTCGGTATCCGGGCACAAGCTTGGCGGTCCAGTGGGCGTAGGCGCGCTCTTCCTGGGGAGGTCCGTGAAATTGACGCCGGTACAGCACGGCGGCGGCCAGGAACGTGATGTTCGCTCGGGAACCCTGGACACCCCGGCCATTGCCGCATTCGCCGCCGCGGCTGAGGCAGTCACCGGGAACCTGGCCGAAGAGCAGGAACGGCTCAGCGCGTTGCGCGACCGTCTGATCGATGGCGTCTGCGCTGCCGTGCCCGACGCAGTGCCACGGGGTGCTGCGGGAGAGCGTAGGCTGCCGGGAAATGCCCACTTCACCTTCCCAGGGTGCGAAGGCGATTCGCTCCTCTTCCTCCTGGACCTGGCAGGCGTCGAATCATCCACTGGCTCTGCCTGTACGGCAGGAGTCCCGCGCCCATCGCATGTGCTGTTGGCCATGGGCCTGGACGAGGATACTGCCCGCGGCGCCCAGCGCTTCACTCTGGGCCACAGCTCCACGGATGCGGATGTGGACGCGCTGCTGAAGGCTCTTCCCGAGGCATGCACAAGGGCGCGGCAGGCAGGAATGGCCGGTCACGAGTCCAGCATCCAGACGGCGGCAACAGTGGCGCGGCAGGGATCGCCGACGTCCTTGTAGCGGTGGCTTGGTGGGGCGGGTCTAGGGATTTAGCGCAGGCATGGTATTGCAGGCTAGAATAGATGGGCACGCCGGCTGGTCTGAGCCGGAACAGTTGCCACAGCCCCCAACACGGAAAGCCAGCATGCGAGTACTTGCAGCAATGAGCGGCGGAGTGGACTCCGCCGTGGCCGCCGCCCGCGCCGTCGAGGCCGGACACGACGTCGTCGGCGTCCACCTCGCGTTGTCGCGCATGCCCGGCACCCTGCGCACCGGAAGCCGGGGATGCTGCACTATCGAGGACTCCCGTGATGCCTGGCGGGCCTGCGACGTCCTGGGAATCCCTTACTACGTGTGGGACTTCTCGGAGCGCTTCAAGGAAGACGTCGTCCAGGACTTCATCGACGAATATGCTGCGGGCCGAACGCCGAACCCCTGCATGCGCTGCAACGAACGCATCAAGTTTGCTGCCCTGCTGGAGAAGGCCATTGCGCTGGGCTTCGACGCCGTGTGCACCGGGCACTACGCCAAGGTGATCGAAGACTCCGACGGTAACCGGGAACTCCACCGCGCTGCGGATTGGGCCAAGGACCAGAGCTACGTCCTGGGCGTCCTGACCCATGAGCAGCTCAAGCACTCCATGTTCCCCCTGGCGGACACGCCGTCCAAGGCAGAAGTGCGTGCGGAAGCTGAGCGGCGGGGCCTTTCAGTGGCCAACAAGCCCGACAGCCACGACATCTGCTTCATCTCCGACGGCGACACCCGTGGATGGCTGGCCGAAAAGATTGATATGACCACCGGCGACATCGTTGACGAGACCGGGGCCAAGGTAGGCGAACATCCCGGTGCCAACGCTTTCACAGTGGGACAGCGCCGCGGATTGAAGCTGGGAACTCCGGCCGCTGATGGCAAGCCGCGCTTTGTCCTGGAGATCCGTCCCAAGGAAAACAAAGTGGTTGTGGGACCCGAAGCCTTGCTTGCCATCGACGAGATCCGGGGCATCAAGGTGTCGTGGGCAGGTTTGCCCATCTCCGAGGTTGCGACGGGCGCGGAGTTCGATTGCCATGCCCAAGTACGGGCCCACGGGGATCCCGTCCCGGCTCGGGCACTCGTGGAAACCGTTGACGACGACTCAGGCGTTCAGCGGGCCGAACTCGTTGTCACCCTGACCGACCCGCTCCGCGGTGTGGCTCCGGGACAAACAGTGGTCCTTTATCAGGGCAGCCGGGTCTTGGGGCAGGCAACCATCGACGCCGCCCGTTCCCTTCAGCGCGTGGCTCTCTAGGAGCCCTTCCCCTCAAGAGCCATTGCCTCCGGAATGGGGCGCCTCCATACTGGGCTAAGCAGCGCTTCCGCTGCGGTGTTTGGGGTCCGCATTCGGGACGGCGATGACTGTGGCATTTCCAAAAAAGAGCCCGGGAGACATCAAAGCCGGGCAGATGGTCTCGGTGACCGTTCTGGCCGAGGGGCCTATCGGTGCCCCAGGTGCACCTCCTCTGACAGCACAGGTCCGTATCCCGGTTGAACGCCTCAGGCGTGGTCCCACCGGCCACCGCTACGCCATCCACATCAGGAAGTGGCGGGGAACCACTGTGTCCCCTGTGACGCTGACGCAGCAGGGCGATCCCTGGCAGTTGATCTCGGAACCACCGCCGGCGGGTTTACGTGAACTCCTGGATGACACGCGTTTCCTGGCACAGCATGTCTATGGCGTGGCAATGAGTACGTTGGACATCTTCGAGACCACCCTCGGCAGGCGCATGCCATGGAATCCGGAAGGGCGTGTGGTTCTCAAGGCCCGGGACCTGATCACCGCCACTGACACCGGCTACGAGCGGGGAACCAACATCATCCGCTTCGGTTCGGTGGACCGGATGGGCTATAAAGTCCCCACAGCCCTCTACCGGGACATCGTCGCCCACGAAGTGACACATGCCATCCTGGACGGCTTCCGGCCGGCGTGGGCCGACCAGATGGCCACCATGGAGCAGTTGGCCATGCACGAGGCCTTGGCCGACATCGTGGCCATCCTTTCGGTCTTTTCTTCCCGCGAAGTGGTGTCGCGGCAGCTCGAAGCGGCGGGCAACGGCTTCGAGGCCGGGCAGGTGGTCGATGATGCGGTCCTGATGAGGTCCCTTTTCGATTTTGCCCGTGATCTTTTCGCCCGCGGACCGCTGCGCGAGCCCTTCGTTGGCGCTGTGCCGGAAGGTTGGCAGTCACTGCCGGAGCCGCATGCGCGGGGTGCCGTGGTGGTAGGGGCGGTGCTCCGGGCCGTCCAACGGCTGTGGTCGGAGCGGAACGCGCGGTTCGGGGACGGCCAAAGTCTGCAACAGAAGGCCGAATCAGGCTCGATCGTGGCCACCAGGGTCCTGCGGATGGTGATCCGCGGACTCTCCTATATGCCACCTGTGGACGTCTCCTGGCGGGATCTCCTCCGTGGCATCATCGCGGCTGACCTGGACATGGTTCCCGAAGATAATTACGGATACCGCGAGGCGATCCAAACTGAGTTCTCCATGATCGGGATTCGTCGGGTGTCAATGAACAACATCAGCGGCGTGGATAACTACCAGGGACTCCGCTACCCCATCAGGCTTTCGGCCCTCGGCTCCGATCCCCAGGAGGTGCAACGCTTTGTCTGGGAAAATCCCCGGCTCCTGGAGGCGGCGCGGCTTGAGCGGCGAACACCCCTGAGCTCCACGCGCGTACGTACTTCGGAGCGTGTATCCCCGGACGGATTCATCATTTCCGAGATAGGGGCCTCGTTCATCCAGACGGTACGGATGAGCCGGCGGGAAGCGTATGTCCGCCTTGGCCTGAAAACCCGGAGGGATTTCGTGGACATCCGCGGGGGAGGGCTGCTGCGCTTCGACGCAGGTGGCCGGCTGGTATATGCGGCCCTCAAGCCGGTGATGGACCGGGAACGGCAAGGGCAGATGTTTGGTTCGGACCCGCATCACGACGCGGAAGAGGCCGCCTCCTCGGGAGTCCGGGACAAGTTCCACGGCACCGGGGACTGAGCTTCCGGCCGCCATGAAAGGGTTTCAGGCGCCCGATTCGGGCGCCGGTCCCAGACACGTCAGGTTCAGGCGCCCCACGCGGCCTTGCGTGCCGCCGTCGAGCCTTCCAGTTGGGCGATCTGATCGAAGCCGCCGGACTTGAGGCCCTTGCTGACCTGCTTCAGGATGTCGGCGCGCGCCACGGTACCGTCACCCGTGAGGGCCCGCACGAAGTTGTAGGTAAAGGCGCCGTTGTACCGGCCCTCGATGAACGCATCGGCAGCAGTCTGGTCCGAGCGGCAGGCCGCCATCAGAACCGGCGCGGAGAGCTTGGCAGTCTTGACCATGTCCCGCAAGCTGCGGGTGTCCTTGGATTCGTTGGCTATCACTGCCCGGGGCGTGGGCGCCGGCAGGAAACGTGGACGGCGTCCGGGAAGGAGGTCCAATGACTTCAGGCCCGTTCCACTGTGGCAGGTGTCCAGCACAACATCCATCAGGACACCCTGGGGCAGTCGGGCAAACAAAGCTGCCAATTCGTCGTCGGTGATCACTGTGGTGGCGTCCCAGTCATCACCGGAGTTGTTGATGTCGTAGCACGCAAAGGCCTCGTCCATGCGGTCGCTTTCATCTCCGCTGGTGTCCGGCACTTGGGTTCCATGGCTCGAAAAGGTGAACACGATGTGAGTGGCCGTGCCCGCCACGGCAGCGTCCACCAGGGCATTGAGCGCAGCCATGACTGTCTTTTTCACCGCTTTGGCGTCCCGTAGCACGGTGATGCTGGAAGCTTCGAAGCCATAGTGTTTTTCAAGCATCGCTGCGAGGTCTTCGGCATCGTTGACGCAGCCGTTGAGCCAGCTGGCTTGGGGTAGAAACTTGAACTTGTTGATCCCTACACAGAGTGCTGCCTTGCTCATGGGCTTGTCCTTTGGGCGGTCTTTCAGTGAGTGGCGACTCGGAATCTACGATATTCCGGCACGTCACCCGGAGCAATGGCCCGAAGGCATGGGAACAAAGCTACTGGAAAGTAAATTTTGTGTCTCAAATCACTAAAATGAGGGTTCGCCGACTGCGAAGTCTGGTTGAATCGAGGCACTAAGAGTGTGCGCCGTCACAAATATCCCACGGCGGCGCGCCGAATCCATCGAACAGAAGGTTCACCAGATGGCACTGAACAAGAAGGCCCTGCACGGCGCTATCGCGCTGGCGGGCATCTCCGCGCTCGCCCTGACGGCATGCACGGGACCCTCCGGCGGCGGCTCCTCGTCCGCCCCGGCCGCTGCGGGCCCCATCGCCTACGGCACCACAGACAAGGTCACGTCACTGGACCCAGCTGGATCCTATGACAACGGTTCGTTCATGGTGATGAACCAGATCTATTCCTTCCTCTTGAACTCCAAGCCCGGTGGCGCGGAACCCGTGCCCGACCTCGCGGAATCGTCGTCGTTCACGTCGCCGTCCGAGTACACGGTCAAGCTCAAATCCGGACTGAAGTGGGCCAATGGCCACACATTGGATTCCAAGGACGTCAAGTTCTCGTTTGACCGCCAGGTGGCGATCAATGACCCGGCAGGTCCGGCATCGTTGCTGACCAACATCGAGAGCGTCACCGCACCCGACGCCACCACCGTGGTGTTCAAGCTCAAGAACGCCAACGACCAAACGTTCAGCCAGATCCTCAGCAGCCCTGCTGCGCCGATCGTTGACGACGAAGTCTTCCCGGCGGACAAGGTGCTTTCGGACGACGAGATCATCAAGGCCAATGCGTTCCACGGCCAGTACACCATTGACAGCTACAAGAAGAATGAACTTGTCAGCTTCAAGGCGTTCGCGGACTACCAGGGCGTTCTGGGGAAGCCCGCAAACGATGCAGCCACCATCAAGTACTACGCCAGCCCCACCAACCTGAAGCTGGAAATCCAGCAGGGAGCCATTGACGTCGCCTTCCGCAGCCTGAGCGCGACGGACATTGACGATCTCCGCAAGGACTCCAAGGTCAAGGTACTCACCGGTCCGGGTGGCGAGATCCGCTACATCACGTTCAACTTCGACACCATGCCGTACGGAACCAAGGCTGCGGGCGCGGACCCGGCCAAGGCACTGGCCGTACGCCAGGCCGTGGCCAACCTTGTTGACCGCCAGGCAATCGCCGACCAGGTTTACAAGGGCACCTACCTGCCGTTGTACTCCAACGTTCCGAGTGGATTCCTTGGTGCCAACGAGTCGTTCAAGGACGCCTATGGTGACGCCGGCAAGCCGAGCCTGGATAAGGCCAAGAAAGTCCTGACCGACGCCGGGATCACCGAACCCGTGGCCCTGAACCTCCAGTACAACCCGGACCACTACGGCGGATCCTCAGGTGACGAGTACGCCATGGTCAAGGAGCAGTTGGAGAAGTCGGGCCTCTTCACAGTGAACCTGCAGTCCACCGAGTGGGTTACCTACAGCAAGGCCAGCCGCGCCGATGAATACCCGTTGTTCCAGTTTGGCTGGTTCCCGGACTTCAGCGATGCCGATAACTACCTGACCCCGTTCTTCCCCGAGGGTGGCTTCCTGAAGAACCACTACAACAACGCCACGGTGAACGAACTGATCAGCAAGCAGCTCACTGATGCGGACAAGACCAGCCGCGAGTCGGCCATCAAGGACGTTCAGAACGCGCTCGCCAAGGACATTTCCACGCTGCCCCTGCTCCAGGGTGCGCAGGTGGCTGTGGTCGGAAGTGGCGTCAACGGCGTCGATAAGACGCTGGACCCGTCCTTCAAGTTCCGTCTGGGAGTCATTTCCAAGTAACCGCACCATTGTGACCAGAAGGCAGGCGGGACACTGATCCGGTGTCCCGCCTCCTTTGCTGACCACCACCTTGGCCGGCACGCATGAGCCAACCCCGCGCAATCCACGGGCAGGAAATACAGGTAATAATGACAACACTTATTGAGGTACCCGAGGCCGAGCCCGGGATCGTTGCTCCCAAGAGCAAGTCCAAAGCCGGGGGAGGTCTGGGCAGGTACATTGTGATCCGGTTCTTCCTGATCATCCCCACAGTCTTCATCCTGGTGACACTGGTGTTCTTCCTGATGAGGGTCATTGGAGATCCCATCACGGCATCACAAGGTGGCCGGCTTCCTCCGGATGTCCTGGCCCAGCGCATTCACGACGCAGGCTACGACCGACCCATTCTGATCCAGTATTTCGAATACATCGGTCAACTTCTCACGGGCAATTTCGGCACCACCATCACGGACCGGCGTCCAGTGGTGGAAGTATTGACCACCTTCGGGGCGGCCACCCTTGAACTTTCCATCAACGCATTGATCGTCGCGCTCCTGGTGGGTATCCCCTTCGGTCTGATCGCGGCCCAACACCGGGATAAGACTCCGGATGCGCTGCTGAGGTTCTTTGCCATCCTTTGCTATGCCACGCCTGTCTTCTTCGCCGGCCTGCTCCTCAAGCTGACGTTCTCAGTGTGGCTCGGATGGTTCCCGGTAGCCGGCCGTGCCTCCACCCGCACGGAACTGACCATGAGCGGGCTGGCCGCACCGTCAGGTATCTACTGGCTGGACGCGCTCCGCAGCGGCAACTTCACGG
Organism: Paenarthrobacter sp. YAF11_1; assembly: GCF_052113445.1. Classification (NCBI taxonomy): domain Bacteria; kingdom Bacillati; phylum Actinomycetota; class Actinomycetes; order Micrococcales; family Micrococcaceae; genus Paenarthrobacter; species Paenarthrobacter sp. YAF11_1. The sequence continues at coordinate 358,738 of NZ_JBFRDF010000001.1, read as the reverse complement.
CCTTGGGGGACATCGCTTCCCATGCGGTCCTCCCTGCCCTTGCCCTCGGACTGCTCACTGCCGGCGTCTTCCTGCGCCTGGTGCGCACCAACGTCATAGGCACGCTGGGTAAGGACTACGTCGAGGCCGGGCGTTCCAGGGGTGTCAGTGAGTTCCGGCTGGTGACCAAGCACGCTTACAAGCCGGCGTTGATCCCCATCATCACCGTGATGGGCCTGCAGATTGCCCTGATGTTGGGCGGCGCCATCCTGACGGAAACCACCTTTGAATGGAAGGGGCTGGGGTACCAGTTGGTGCAGTACCTCAATGCCCGCGACTTTGTGGCTGTCCAGGGAATAGTCGTGCTGCTGGCCATCATTGTGGCCGTCACCAACTTCGTCGTGGACATCATTGCCGCGCTCATCGACCCCCGAGTGAGGTACTGACCATGAGCACTCCTGCACTGACCGCACCCAAGCAGCCGTTCTTCTCCCGGCTGCCCGTCGTCTCTCATTTCAAGAAGAGTGTTGGCCTCCAACGCGGCATGTTGATAGTGGGCCTCGTCCTGACCGGCCTACTGATCCTCACCAGTATCTTCGCGCCGTTGCTTGCACCCTACGGCTACTCACAACTCAGTGATGCTTCCGGTTCCTTCCCCACCCAGGAAGCTCCGGGCGCCAAGCACCTGCTCGGAACCACCGTCAGCGGCTATGACGTCCTATCCCGTGTTATCTGGGGATCCCAGACCGCTGTCACCGTCATTGTTGTGTCAGTGGCCATGTCGATTTTCCTGGGCGTTGCCCTGGGCTTGCTCAGTGGCTACTTCGGCGGCTGGCTGGACCGGATCCTGGTGGTGGTGGCAGATGCCATCTATGCATTCCCCACCTTGCTCCTGGCCATTGTCATCTCGATCGTGATCAGCCGGGGTCAGTCCAGCTTCTGGGGTGGCATCTTCTCCTGCGCTTTCTCCATCACCGTGGTTTTCGTGCCGCAGTACTTCAGGGTGATCCGAGCCGAGACCATCCGGCTCAAGGCTGAACCGTTCGTCGAGTCGGCCCAAGTACTGGGTGCTTCCAGCATGCGCATTATCGGGCGGCACATCTTCAAGAACGCCACGCGGACCCTGCCGCTCATGTTCACCCTCAACGCGTCCGAGGCGATCCTCACCCTCGCGGGGCTGGGCTTCCTGGGCTTCGGCATTGAACCTACCTCTGCTGCTGAATGGGGGTTTGACCTCAATAAGGCGCTGGCTGATACCTCGTCCGGAATTTGGTGGACCGGTGTCTTCCCCGGCATCGCCATTGTGCTCACGGTCTTGGGCCTGACCTTGGTCGGTGAAAGCATCAACGACCTCAACGACCCCCGGATCCGTGGACGCAAGCGGGCAGGCAGGACGCCGGCAACACCAACCCCGGCAACCCCCGCAGCACCAACAGCGGCGTCTACGCCGGCAGAAACAGGTAAGCCATGACTACCAACCTTGGACATGTTTCGGACCAGGCCGGCAGCGGCCTGCCAGTCCTCACCATCGACCGGCTCCAAGTCACCTTCGCCACTGACGGCGGGGACGTCCACGCCGTCAAGGATGTCAGCCTGGACGTGAAAGCCGGCGAGGTCGTGGCGATCGTGGGGGAATCGGGATCCGGAAAGACCGTGACCGCCAAGACCATCCTGGGCCTGCTTCCTGAGACGGCCATCAGTTCCGGGGCCGTGCTGATCAACGGCAACAACGTGATCAGTGTCAGCAAATCCACGCTGCGCAAGATCCGTGGCCGCGACGTTGCCATGGTGTTCCAGGAGCCATCCACCGCGTTGAATCCGGTTTTTACTGTCGGCTGGCAGATCGCCGAAGGCATCCGGGCACACGCAACGGACGGCAAACGCGTCTCGGCCAAAGAGGCCAAGGAGCGGGCCACCGAGGCACTGCGCAAGGTGGGTATCCCGGACCCCGAAACGCGGGTCAACTATTACCCGCATCAGTTCTCCGGCGGCCAGAAACAGCGTGTGGTCATCGCGGCCGCGCTTGCCCTGAACCCGGGCCTGATAGTGGCCGACGAACCGACCACTGCCCTGGACGTCACCGTCCAGGCGGAAATCCTGCAACTTCTCCGGGATCTGCGGGACAACTACGGCACCTCGATTGTCCTCATCACCCACAACATGGGCGTGGTGGCCGACCTCGCGGACCGGGTTGTGGTCATGTACCAGGGGGACGTAGTGGAGGAGGCCCCGTCCCGGGTCCTCTTCGCGGAACCACGGGAGGACTACACCAAGAAGCTGCTGGCCGCCGTTCCGCACCTGGGGCGCCATTCAGCCTCCGAAGGTGCCCGGGCCCGGCTTCATCAGGACGGCAAGGTCCTGGTGGAAGCGAAGAACCTCACCATCGAATATCCCGGCCGGTTCGGGCGCCACGGCTTCAAGGCCGTGGACAACGTCAGCTTTACCGTCTCGGAGAACGAGGTCTTCGGACTGGTGGGCGAGTCCGGTTCCGGCAAGTCCACCATCGGCCGTGCCATCGCGGGCCTGAACCGCGTTACGGGCGGCAGCTTGAAGGTCCTTGGCTACGAGATGCTGGACTTCAAGGAACGCTCCTTCCGCCCGCTCCGAAAAGAGATCGGTTTCGTCTTCCAGGACCCGGCTGCCTCGTTCAACCCACATCTCACCATCGGTGAGTGCGTCGCCGAGCCGCTGATGATCCACACCAAACCGAGCGCGGCTGAGGCGAGGAAAAAGGTAGGCGAGCTGCTCGAGTCAGTCCAGCTGCCGGCGTCGTACGCGCAACGCTATCCGCACGAGCTGTCCGGCGGACAACGGCAGCGCGCTTCCCTGGCCAGGTCGCTGGCGCTGAACCCGCGCCTCCTGATCGCCGACGAACCGACGTCCGCCTTGGACGTTTCGGTGCAGGCGAAAGTCCTGGACTTGTTCAAGGACATCCAGGAACAGTTCGGCTTTGCAGCCCTCTTCATCAGCCACGACCTCGCCGTGGTGGACATGTTGTCCCACTGGGTGGGCGTGCTCTACAAAGGGCAACTGGTGGAGCAGGGGATCGGCAACCACGTGATGGGATCGCCCCAGCACGACTACACCAAGAGGCTCATCGCGTCCCTGCCGGTGCCGGACCCCGATGAGCAAGCACGACGGCGGGAGGCCCACCGAGCGCTGCTGGGCGGCTAGGCCGAAGAACCCATAAAAGTTGGTGAAAGGCACGCCCCTTGGCCAGGGGCGTGCCTTTCCCGCCATCCGGTGCGCCGAGGTAACACCCGCGTCCGAATCAACGAGCACCATAGACTGGGGTGCATGACCGAGCAGAACAACGCCCTTCCCGATGACGCCGATTCCTTCAACCCGGCAGCGAGTTCCCTGGCCGGCCAAGTGGACCGCGCCGTCATGGATGAGTTGCTGTCCATCCGGTCCAGCATCGACAACATCGATGCCACCCTTGTCTTCCTGCTCGCTGAGCGCTTCAAGGCCACCCAAAAGGTAGGCATCCTCAAAGCCACGCACAAGCTTCCCGCCGGAGACCCAGGCCGCGAATCAGCCCAGATTGCACGCCTGCGTCGGCTCGCCGAAGATGCGCACCTGGATCCGGGGTTCGCCGAGAAATTCCTGAATTTCATCATCAGCGAAGTGATCCGCCACCACGAGGCAATCGCCGAGGATCACCAGATATCACGCCGGCAGGCTTGATCCATGGCATCGGTGAAAGACCTGCGCGCCAGCGCAACCGCTCTGGGGCCGTGGCCAGGCATCGATCCCGCCGAGGCAACCCGGATCATCCGCGGCGAACTCGGCGACCCCCACCTTCCGTTCCTTCCCGAACTTCCGGACCGCGGAGTGGGCTCGGACGCGGTGGGCCGGTCAGGGTCCTTGCTGATGGACCTGGCACTCGACGTCCAGCCGCATGGGTGGCGGCTTGTAGACCGGCCGGGGAAGGACGCCCAGCGTGCCCGATCTGCACTGTCCACGGACATCAATATCCTGGCCGACGTAGCCGGGGCCGAGGACGTTTCTGCAGCTGGGTTCAAGATCAGGGTGGTGGGTCCCCTGAGCCTTGCTGCCAATCTTTACCTGCACAATGGCGAACGCGCGCTTCTTGACTATGGAGCCCGCCGTGACATTGCTGAATCCCTGGCCGCCGGCGTTGGAGAGCACATCCGCCGGGTCTCCGGGGCGCTTCCGGGCGCTGACATCGTGGTCCAGTTAGACGAGCCGGACATCGCCTCGGTCATGGCCGGGACCATCCCTACAGCAAGCGGCTATAGAACGCTGCGGTCCGTGTCCGGCGAAGAGGTCACCGGGGCCTGGCGGCTGGTGATCGAGGCACTCAAGACGGCCGGCGTCGTCGAGACCGTGGTGTCTGTACCAGAGATCGAAGCACCGATCGAACGGATCCTTGCTGCTGGAGCAGACGGCCTGGCCGTCCCGCTGAGGGCGTTGACCATGCGTCAGTGGGAGCAGTTGGCCGCCGCCGTGGAGAGCGGCAAGCGTGTGTGGGCCGGCGCGCTGCCCACCCACGATCCGCGGGCACAACTGCCACGGACTTCGGACATCGTGGAGAGTATCTGGAAGCCATGGCGCCAGCTTGGCCTGCCTGCGGCGGGCTTGGCCGGACTGCGTGTCACTCCCTCCACGGGACTCGCCGGCCATAAGCCTGCAGCGGCCATGGACGTACTGACAAAGCTCACCCAAGTGGCCGACGGACTGGACCAGCTGGCCCAAGGCTGACGTGCACAGTGCTGAACTTGCCGCCCCAGCGCTGGGGCGGCACGTTCAGATTCGCCGTTCCCAGCGCTCCGGTTCTGCGTATCGTGGGAGCGTCGTACCAGGGGCGGCGCCGGGCAGATACGGAACCAACCGGTAATCGAAGCGTCCGGCATAGACCAGGACCAAGCCAATCTGGGGCTGGATAACCTTGACCTGGATGCGGTGTTTACCCTCCGCTTTGTCCCACCATTGCTCTGCATAGGCGCGTGCGTCCAAGGCAGCCGGCAACGGAATGCGCAAAGGCCCCAGAAGCAGTCGGCTCGCATTGGAGACACCACGAAGCCTGCCCTCGGACGTGACGCCGACATCCAGATCCGTCACCAGCCGCCGATACCGTCCCACGTGGTCCACCAGGCGGGCACGCTGCTTGCCGTTGCCCAGCCCGGGACCGGGCACTACGGCACTCGTCGTGTCGTGGAACAGCCTGGTCTTTGAGGGGAAGTAGATCTCCCGGCGTGCTGTCAGGGCTGGTCGTCCGAAGGGATCCACATGCGCGTGGTTCTCGATCCTGAACCGGATGCCCTCGCCGTATTCAGGAAAGAACGCTTCCTCACTGCCGGTGAGGGCAAGCAGGGGCCGCAACCATTTCTGCCGGCAGCCGACTACGTCAAAAACACCTTCGCCTATCCCATAGGAGCCTGAACCCGCTGTCAGCGAAAAGTACTCCTGAAGCTCCGGCGTCAGCTTGGTGAAGTCATCGCCGAGTGCCAACTGGTAGATGGGGGCCGTCATGGCAGTCCTTTCTGGACGTGGAATCTAGAGTCTTCCGGCCGCTTTGAGCCGGATATAGGTGTCCGCAAGCAGGGGTGGGACGTCAAGTGGTTCAGCATCCACCACTTCGGCGCCCAATTGCCGCAGCTGGGCCGTGACCGCGGCGCGTTCCAACAAGGCGCGTTCGGCTGCTGCGGCCCGGAATACTTGGCTTGCCGTGGTCCTTCTCTCCTTCATGGCCGCGAGCAGGGGATCCCTGACGGATGCCACCACCACCACATGTTGGCGGGACAATTGCGCCACTGTGGGGAGGAGGCCCTCCTCGGGGGCACCGCCGTCGAGCGCTGTCAACAGCACCACCAGCGATCGGTGCGCCGAGACCGCCCTCACCTGTCCAGGAATTTGCTGCCAGTCCAGCTCAATCAGTTCTGCCTCCAAAGGGGCCATGGCCTGGACCAGCTGGCCCAGCATGTTGCTTTTGGACGCCGACTCCACCCGGGCACGTAGCCTGCGGTCGTACGCGAGGAAATCAACCCGGTCCCCGCCGCGTTCGGCCAGCACGGAGAGCAGCAATGCCGCTTCGATTCCGGTATCGAGGCGGGGTTCGTCCTCGATTCTGGCGGCAGCGGTGCGGGACGTATCCAGGACAATGACAACGCGCCTGTCGCGTTCGGGGCGCCAGGTGCGCACCACCACGGAGGTGCGGCGCGCCGTAGCCCGCCAGTCGATGGACCGGACGTCATCACCGCGCACGTAATCGCGAAGGGAATCGAATTCCGTTCCGGCTCCGCGGATCTGAACGGCGGCCCTGCCGTCAAGTTCCCGGAGCTTCCGGAGCTTGGACGGCAGATGGCGTTTGGAGTGGAAGGGTGGCAGCACCCTCAGATGCCCAGGAAGCAGACGCGTGCGCTGTCTGGCTGCCAGCCCGAGTGGTCCCTGGGACCTGATGGTGACGTGGGGGCTTTGCAGGTCACCGCGGCGTCGGGGAACCAGGGCTACCCTCATGCGTCGCCGCTCGCCTGGGGGGACAATCAGAGACTGCGCATTATCGATGGCGCCGGCAGAGGGCTGCCATGCATCCCTGACCTTCGCCCGCAGCGTCCGCCGGGTGGGATTGGCAACCGTCACGACAGTCTCCACCTGTCCCTCCAGTGTCACATTTCCCGGATGCTGGCGGTCCAGGCCGAGACGTGCCGGCGATGCAGTCAGGAGCAGGTCAAGGACCAGCAACAGCAACAAACCCACAGTGACGAACAGGACTGTGATCCAGGCCGGAAACAGCACTAAAGGAATGAGGCCGGCCAAGGCGAGCACCACGAATCGACCCGTAATGGCCATTCAGGCCACCTCGGTGGTTCCCGCACCGGAACTCACGTGCGAGCCCGACTTCACCTGCGTGCCCGAACTCACCGCGGCACCGGAACGGATGCCAGGATGCTGCCCAGGACATCATCCACCTGGATGCCGTCCATCTGGGCTTCGGGTCGAAGGCCAACACGGTGCCGCAGACACGGCAAAGACAAAGCCTTGACGTCGTCCGGGGTGACAAAAGTCCGTCCGGACAACCAAGCCCAGGCCTTGGACGTATTGAGCAGCGCCGTGGCACCACGAGGGGAAACCCCCAGTTGGAAGGACGGTGCGGATCGGGTGGCACGGACAACGTCAACGATGTACGCCAGAATTTCCGGGGCTACCGCTACGTGGGCTACGGCGGCCTGGGCGGCGGAAAGCTCTGCGGCGCCCGCCACCGGCCGCACACCGGCAGCGGCCAGGTTCCTCGGATCGAAGCCGCTTGCATGGCGCCGGATGACCTCGATTTCCTCGGCCCTTCCGGGCAGAGGCATGGTCAGTTTCAGGAGGAAGCGGTCAAGTTGCGCCTCGGGGAGGGGATAGGTCCCTTCATATTCCACCGGGTTCTGCGTTGCCGCCACGATGAACGGGCTCGGCAGTGGGCGGGACACTCCATCCACGGAAACCTGGCGCTCTTCCATGGCTTCGAGGAGGGAGGCCTGGGTCTTCGGAGGGGTGCGGTTGATTTCATCCGCGAGCATGATGTTGGTGAAGACGGGGCCCTCACGGAAAGTGAACTCCGACGAGTGGGAATCGTAGACCAACGATCCCGTGACGTCACCGGGCATGAGGTCGGGGGTGAACTGGACACGCTTGGTATCCAGGCTCAAAGCAGTGGAAAGCGCCCTCACCAACAGGGTCTTGGCCACGCCCGGGACGCCCTCCAAGAGAACGTGGCCCCCGCAGAGCAGCGCGATGAGCATACCGGTGACGGTGGGATCCTGGCCTACTACGGCTTTGCCCACTTCGGCGCGGACGTTCAGCAGCGACTGCCGCGCGGGGTCCTCCGGCGCGGAGCGATGCCCGTTTCCTGACGGATCGCCTCCTTGCGGCACACTCTGCTGCGGCAAGCCCTGTTGGGGCACATCCTGCTGGGGCGGGACCCCACCTGTGTGTTGGCTGTTGCTGTCGGTGTAGCTGTTCGGCTGGCTGCTCATCGGGCGGTCGCCTCCTGTTCGATTCGTTCGATCTGTTGTGCCCATTGCACCAGTTGTCCTTCGTTGTCCGGCCGGGCGTCGAGCAGCACTGAACTGACTTCTGATGCCGGCCGCTCCACCTGTCTGGCTGAGGCGTCCACAATTGCCTCCGGGGTGGCATCCACCCCCAGGTTGAAGTGCCGCGCCAAGCGGGCCAAGGTTCCCGCCCGGAGGTTCTCGGCCGCACGCGCCACTGCCCGCGAGTCCTGATAAAGGCGTGCCCTGCCTTCTGCGGTCTCGGCAGCTTTCACCACAACGGGAAGCGGTTCGAAAACCAGCGGGCCCAGGCGCCGGCCCCGCCAGGCGATGGCCAAAAGCGCCACGATTCCCAGCCAAGGTCCCACAAACGCCAGCCATCGGGGCGCCAACTCGTTCAGGGTAGGTGTTGAATCAGTCGTGGCGAGGTCACCGACTCCGGGCAAGTACCAGACAAGGTTCTGGTCCTTGCCCAAGGTGCGGAGCGCGAGGGCTGCGTTGCCTTCCATGGCGAGGTGCTGGTTGTCAACCAAGTCTGTACTGCCAAGGACCACCACCTGGCCGTCGTCCGATGCTGCATAGAGACCCGAACCGATGCCCGCGACGGGGTAGCACACTACGGGTCCCGAATAGATGAAGCCTTGCGCAGAGACCCTGCCTGCCGCTGCGGCATCGTTCTGGTCGCAGCGGGGTTCAAGAATTGTTGTTGCCTCAGGTACAACGCCGCCTGGCCGGAAGTCCTGCTCCAGCGCTTTGAGTGTCCTGAGGCGTGGATTGACCAGCACCACATGGTCCGCGGCGTCCGTGATGCGTTCCAGCTGTGTCCGGTCGAGGAAGCCGCGGGGGTCGAAGAGGAGGACCGTGGCGTCATCCCGGTCGGCCAAGGCGTCCATGGTCTCCGCCAGGGTATCCGTGGCTGTGACTGCTATGCCGTGGCGCCCCAGGATTTCAGCCAACGCCATGGCGCCATCCGGGGCCGGATTCCGGGAGGACAGTGGCCTCGGATCCTTGGCGCCCGCGACACTCGAGACAGCCAGGTAGGTCACCAAGCCGGCCAAGAGTGAGCCAATGAGGATCCATGTCAGATGCTTCCGGAACCAGACACGGAAACCCCTGCCCGTGGGCTGTTGGAGGGCAGTAACGTCGCCTTGAACCGTTCTGCCTTTCGCCGAGGATGTGGTCATCGGGGCACCGCAAATCCGGCGTGGGCCTGTCCAGCGAAGTCGGGCTTCATTTCCAGGAGATCTGCATCGAGTCCGCGGACCGACTCGTAGTCCGATGCTGTTGCACCCAGCTCGCCGTAGCGCACAGCATCAAAAAGGCGGGCGGCTGCGTCCAGCCGGGATTGTGCGGCGCCAAACACCTGCCCCAGTTGCCCGGCCGCTTCATCGGCTGTCCGCCCTGCGCGCGGGTCAATGATGTCACGCTCCTCCGCGGAGCGGACCAATGCCCGGAACTGGTCGACGACGGCGGACGGCCAGTTGCCGTCGTCGGCCGCGGTTGCCGCACGTTTCCTGAAACCTTCCGAATCCACACTGTCGTCATCCCCGTAGATGTCGACTGCAGCGGCTTTTCGGCGGGCATTCAGCCTGGGCCGGACCACAACAATCGCAGCAATGATGATCGCAAGGGCCACAGCGATCATCAGAGGAACAGCAAGGTCAGGTCCCTGGCCCATCCCGTCGCCATCCAACGACGACAACCAGTCGAGAAAATCACGCCACAACTGCTCCAGCCAAGCAGGTTGGGCGTCCGGGTATTGAGGTTTGGAAAGTTCTTCAGCCGCCCAGCGCCGCCCCTCTTCGCGGTCCGGGGTCACGGGCGGTTCCATGGCCGCCAAGGTGGTGGATGCATTCAACAGGCTCAGCATCATGCCGGTGGCCGTGGCCCGGACGGAGGAGGAGGCGGGTACTGCCCGCCGTTCGGTGGCCACAGGGGGGCTTGGGGCTGGGTCGGGTTTCCGGGTTGGGTCGACGGTCCGCCCGGCACGCCATCAGGATCGGCGCCGGTTTCCATCAACCGCATCAGCTCAACGTCCAAACCATCCCGGCGCATCCGCAGATCCATATAGATCAAGGCGAACACCGAGGCTTGGAAAGCGAACGTCACGGACCCCACCAAGGCGCCGATCGCTGAAGAAATCACAGTGGTGATCACCAGAGTGGAGGCAACCGACTCAGCGTCCGGGTGGGGAGTAACCACCTCACCAATGGCCGCCGCTGCCAAGGAGGCCGGGATCTGGACTATCTGGGCGATGACGCCCACCATGATGGCGACCACAAGGGTAATACCAAAGATCCGCCACCAGTTGTTCCTGGTCAGCTGCCAGGACCTGCGAAGTCCGCCAAAGACGCCTGTCCGCTCAACCACGATCGCCGCGGGCGCCAGCATCAACTTCAGCCCGATCCAAACGAAGGCCACCACCGACCCAAGGCCCAGTGGCAGGACAATGAGCAAGGCCGCGGGTCCCATGGCAGTGAACAACAGCACCGTAATCCCCACCACCGCTGTTGCTGCCACGAGCCCGCCGAGTGTCAGCAGGGCAGCAACGCCCAGCAGTGGCCAGATCTTTCGGCCGGCAAGTTTCCACATCTGCTTGAAGCCTGTACGCCGGTTGAGGACCGATCGCGCCACCGGCACCACCAGGACCCCCTGAAGGACCGAACCTAGAAAACCGATCAGCACCGAGACACCCAAAGTGCCGGCCATGATGGCCAGGAAAGGACCCATGGCTTCGGTGAATTCCGCCTCAGTGCTGACGGATTCAAAGGACATCGAGAGCTGGAACATTCCCACTGTGACGATCCCGATGAACACCGCGCCAAGTGCTTGTACGATCAGCGCTGATCCAAACATGGAAGCAGCGTTGCGACGGATCGTCTGGAACGAGCCATCCAGGATCTCGCCGAACTGCAGCGGACGCAAGGGAATAATGCCCGGCTTGGGAGGAGCGACGTAGAGGGGTTGTCCGTAAGGAGGGCCCGGCGGCCAACCGGGTGCCGGTTCGCCCTGGCCGTATTGTCCACCGCTCTGGGGAGCCGCCCACGCCGGGGGACCGCCCCACTGCGGCTGGTTGCCCCACCCGGGCTGATTACCCGGCGATGGCTGGTGGCCATGCTCTGGCTGTGACACGATATCCTCCCCATAAGACCCGGCGCGCCGGCATCCGACGTCCCCCATTCGGACCTTGGCACCCAGCCTATAGTCCCGCCGTCGTCCCTCATAGCCTGATGGCCGGCCAGCCATGACAGGCGGGCCACCGTTGTTGTGCAGTACGGTGGAAGTTGCCCTTGGGGCGCCATGCCGTGCGCCGTGCCCAACGGGACAAAGACTTGGTGATAAGGGAATATATAACTATGAAGGCACGCATTCTGGTAGTTGACGACGACGAAGCGCTCGCAGAGATGATTGGCATCGTCTTGCGCAATGATGGCTTCGAGCCGGTGTTCTGCGCAGATGGTGGCCAGGCCCTGGAGGTCTTCCGTTCCTCCAAGCCGGACTTGGTGCTGCTGGACCTCATGCTGCCTGGATCCGACGGCATCGAGGTGTGCCGGCAAATCCGCGGTGAGTCCGACGTCCCCATTGTCATGCTCACGGCAAAGTCCGATACCTCCGATGTGGTCCGGGGCCTTGAATCCGGTGCCGACGATTACGTACCCAAGCCTTTTAAGCCCGCCGAGCTTGTGGCGCGTGTTCGTGCGCGCCTCCGCCCGGGCGATCAGAAGGCTCCCGAAACCCTGCGTATTGCTGACGTGACCATCGACGTCGCCGGCCACTTGGTCACCCGCGGCGGCGAACGGATTTCGCTGACCCCCCTGGAGTTCGATCTCCTGGTGGCACTGGCGCGGAAGCCGTGGCAGGTCTTTACCCGCGAACTCCTCCTTGAGCAGGTTTGGGGCTACCGCCATGCTGCGGACACGCGTTTGGTCAACGTCCACGTCCAGCGGCTGCGGTCCAAGATCGAACGCGACCCGGAGGCGCCCGAGGTCGTTTTGACGGTGCGTGGTGTCGGATATAAAGCAGGTTCCTGAGTCCCCGGTCGGCAAGACCGGCGCGGCAGGACAGGGCCCTGATACCCAGGGTCGGGAGGGGGCCGGTGTCCACCAAGTGACACCGGCTGCGTCAACGACCCCCAATCTGTCGCCTGACCCGTCTGACCCGTCGTCGGCGATGCAACCAGCTGCCTCAGGTGAACCGGAACGGAGCGTGCGGACCCTGCCGTGGATTCTTACCCGGGCGCGGATCTGGACGCGACGCGGACTCATCCTGGTTCTGCGGGTTTCGCGGCTGGTGTCCCTCGGAATCCGGCAGATCAGACCAGGGCTTCGCTACCTCTGGCGCTCAGTGCTCCGGCGCTGGCGGCGGTCGCTGGAGTTCAGGACAGTCCTGACCACCTTGCTGCTGGCAGTGACATCCTTCGCCATCGTGGGCGCCTACCTGTCCAACCAGATCGCCAACAACCTTTTCCAGGAACGTCTGGCCCAAGCGGAATCCGAGTCGCGCTACAACGTCAAGCAGGTTCAAGACACGTTCGACGGCGCCCAAGTCACCGATCAGTCCAGCGTCATCACCCTGGTCTACGACACTCTGACTGCCGTCGAAGGTCGCGGTTCGGTGATCCAACGCCGCTACGTCTTTGAAGCGAAACCTGAACAGACCAAGCCCCGCAATCGCTGGGTCGAGTCACGCGCGTCCGATCAACTGACGGTCCGGGTCATACCGCCGGAGTTGCGAAAGGCAGTCCAGGAAGGTGGCAAGCAGCAGTTCTGGGCCTCCACCCAATTCCCCGTCGGCAATGAGGACCGCCCAGGCATAGCGGTCGGAAACATGGTGACGTTCAACGGCACGTCCTATGAGCTCTACCTGATCTACGACCTCAACACCGCCCAGCAGACGTTGGACGAAATCCAGAACGTCCTCTGGGCGGGCGGGGCAGCGCTGGTACTCATGATCGGCGCCATCGCCTGGTATGTCACACGCAATGTGGTCAGTCCTGTCAGCCACGCCGCTGTGGTCTCCGAAAAGCTCGCGGCAGGCCAGCTCCAGGAGCGCATGGTGGTCAAAGGCGAGGACGAGGTCGCGAGATTGGGCGCTTCGTTCAACCACATGGCAGCCAGCCTGCAGGAGCAGATCACGCAACTGGCCACTTTGTCGCAAATGCAGCAGCGGTTCGTCTCCGATGTCTCGCACGAGCTGCGGACACCGCTCACTACGGTCCGAATGGCTGCCGAGGTCCTCTTCGACGCCCGTGACGACTTCGACCCCATGAACAAAAGGTCGGCCGAGCTGCTTTACCACCAAGTTGAGCGGTTTCAGTCGTTGCTTTCCGACTTGCTGGAGATCTCCCGCTTCGACGCCGGGGCAGCTGTTTTGGATGCAGAACCCCAGGACATTTTCCAAGTCATCTCCCACGTGATGGAAGGCGCCGCACCTGTCGCCGCGGAATACGGCTCAGAGGTCAGGCTGAATGCCCGGCAAAAGAGCATCGTCGTGGAGATGGACTCCCGGCGGATTGAGCGGATTCTCCGCAATTTGCTGCTCAATGCCCTGGAACATGGAGAAGGCAACCCGATTCAGATTTCCGTGGCAGCCAACCACGATGCTGTGGCCGTTTCCGTGAGGGACCACGGCATTGGAATGACGCAAACAGAGGCAGCGAGGGTATTCGACCGATTCTGGCGCGCAGATCCTGCACGCGCCCGGACCACCGGCGGCAGCGGCCTGGGTCTCTCCATCGCAGCCGAGGACACCAAACTGCACAACGGCTGGCTTCAGGCTTGGGGCCGCAAAGGATCCGGTTCCAATTTCCGGTTGACCCTCCCCCTTCGGCAGGGCGGCACCATCGTGAAATCACCGCTTCAGCTCGAACCTGCGGACATTGAATTCCCTGGCACCGCAAGCGAGCGGCACATGCTCATCCTGGGCGCAGAATCCGGAAGTGTCCCGAAATCGGCCCACTCCGGCGCCGGAAAGCCTGCATTTGATGAGGGCTCAGCAGGGGAGAGGGACTGAACATGGTGCGTCTCCGGCGTTCACGTGCGGTTGTAGTCGTCCTGGCGGTGCTGATGGTTTTATTGGCTTCCTGTGCGCAGATTCCCCGGTCCGGTCCTGTTGGCAAGAGCAAGGACGAGGGCGCTGGCAATCCCAATGCGCCGGTCTTCTTTCCGGCTGCCCCGCGTGCAGGGTCGAGTCCGGAGACCGTGATCGAGGACTTCTACATGGCGGGCAGCGGTTATGAGGACGATTACCCTGTTGCACGCCAGTACCTGACGCAGGCACAGTCCGTTACCTGGAAACCAGACAAGCGGGCCATCGTTTTCCGTGAGGCGCAGGTAGTCAAGGCCGCGGGGGAGAACGAGTACCTCTACGAATTGGACCTCGCCTATTCAGTGGATGCCGATGGCGTGGCAACGCAATTCCCGCCGGGTACCAAGGAGACCATTCCGCTGACTCTCGAGCAGGTGGAAGGCCAATGGCGGATTTCCAAGGTGCCCGACGGGACGGCCATACCGGAAGAGACGTTCAAGGTCATTTACGGGGCCTTCCCCATCTATTTTTATGACCCCACGTTTACCTATGCCGTGCCCGACTACCGGTGGTTCATCAAGAAGAACACGGTCAAGTCCATGACGTCTGCAGTGCTGGCAGGCCCTGCTCCCTACCTTCGCGGGGCAGTTGTCAGTGCCTTCCCTTCCGGTATGAAACTCGCACGGGAATCCGTGCCGGTGGTGTCTGGCTCCGCTCAGGTGGACCTGTCTGCCAAGGAACTTTTTGATGCCTCGGCGGAGGACCGCCAGAGGATGCAGAACCAATTGGCCTTGACCTTTCGTGACCAGCCCGATGTCATCAACGTCCAACTGCGGGCGGATCAGGACCTGGTAAGGGTCGAGGACAACGGTACGGTGTTGCCTCCCGTGGTGGACAAGAGCGTACCGGCCCGCCAGATTGCTGTGAGCAACGGGGATTTGGTGCGCTATGAGAACAACAGAATGACTCCACTTCCTGACATGCAACCCGTGTCCGGGCTGGGACCCCACTCGCCGGCCGAGTCCCCGGTGTCCCAAACAGCCGCGTTCCTCAACGGTGACAAGACGACCCTGTATGCAATCGAACCAGGTCAGCCCGCGCGCCAGTTGACTACCAGGAGCACGCTCACCGGGCCCTCGTTCAGCCCCCACGACTGGGTATGGACAGCAGGGCCGGGTGCCAACGGGGCCGCCGAAGTGGTGGCCTTCAAACCCACGGGCATTGCACCGGGCATGGCCATTCCCAATGTCACCATCACTCCTGCTTGGCTGTCAGGACGAACCGTTCGGGACTTCAGGGTTTCCCGGGAAGGGACCAGGGCGCTGGTCATTTCTGAAGCAAACGGTAAATCAACGGTGCAGATTACGGGAATAGTCCGGAATGCCGACGGCGTTCCCAAAGATCTCACTGCGCCCATCACGTTGGTCAGTACAGGCTCTGCTGATCAGGGAGTCTGGGTTAACAGTTCAACGGTGGCGGTGATGTCAGGCTCGGCCACGGCAACGGTGGTACCTGAGCTGCTTTCGCTTGAATCGGGTGAGCCGCAGCAATTGGCCCCTTGGGATGCCTTGACCAGCCTCAGCGCCGGCAACGGCTCCGAGCAGATTTATGGGCAATCCGAGGACGGAGTGTTCCAACGGGTCGGCAACGGGTGGGAGCTCCAACTTAAAGGACCCACGGAGCCCGCATTTCCCGGCTAGGCCGCCGTAAAATGTCGTGCCGGATGTCCACATAGGGCGGCACGCGTCTTCCGGCCGGGCCTGCGTCCGCGCAGGCTGGCACCATGATCACACCAAAAAAGGGGACCACGGCATGCATGCGGACCGGCTCTGTCATTGAGACTGGCTCCGTGGTTGGGACAGGCTCTGTCCAAGGCGCTGCTTCCGGCCCTGGTATCCGTAAGCGTGTGCGGCAGCCCGTGAGGGCACGCGACCCGGACCTCCACCCGGTGGATCCCGTCAGGGCTCGTCGTCGTGGTCCGGACCAACATGGCATGGGCCGCTTCCTGGCTGCACTCCAGGGGACCGCCGTCGACCTGCTTGGACTGCTGGTCCCGGTGGATTGTGTCTGCTGTTCAGTGGAGGACACAGTCTTATGTGGAGGCTGCGCAAAGCGCGTCCGCCAACTCTGCAGCCAACCATTCCGCGCAGAACAGGAATCGCCCGCGTTGGTTGAGATGGATGGCACAGTGAAGCTTGGGGTGGTGGCCGCAGGCCCCTACCGGGATGAACTGGCGCAGTGCATCTTGTCTTTTAAACGCTTCGGTCAGTGGCGCTTGGCCGGGGTCTTGGCGCCATGTCTGGGCAAGGCGGTGGAACAAGCTGTCGGAGGCGAATCCGGATTCTGTCTTGTACCAATTCCTACAAGAGGCCGGGCATACCGCAAACGGGGATTCAGTCCGCTGCACCTCTTGTTGTTCTGCTTGCGGATGCGAGGCATACTGCCGGGATGCCCAAGCATTGACGCGCTTGTGAAGAGAAGCGACCCGCCGGCAACGTACATCAACAGGGATTTGATCAGGACTCTGTTTGCCCGGGCCGCCGATTCGTTGGCCGGCAAGGGGACGCGGGGTTCCGGTTCCGGCCAAAAAGGACTGGGGCGTGGTGCGCGGGCCAGCAGGGTCCGCGGATCCATGCGGGTACGAAGCCGATGCCTCAAGGAGATCAGGGGCAGGAAATGCATTCTCGTGGACGATGTCCTCACTACCGGCGCCACGCTTGCGGAAGCGATTCGGGCGGTGGAAGCCGCGGGTGGGGTGGTCTGCGGCGCTGTTGTCCTCGCGGCCACGAGGCCACCAGCCTATGCTCTCGACACAGCAAGGGGCGATCCCTGTTAAGTCCTTAAGACTCAATCAAAAAATAAGTGACTAAAGGATGAATAACGCGTGGCGATGAACTAACGTCGGTTGTGGGTACCAAGAACAGATGTACCTGTCGATAGCGGCTCGGAAAGGGGCTCGACTGTCCGTCAGACAAGCCCCTAACAGCGTCGTTGTCGTGTCACCTGAGTTATTTGGAGGGCACCATGGAGTTCATGATCAGCGGACGAAATCTCACAGTTTCTGACCGCTTTCGCGAATACGCCGGCGAGAAAATCTCAAAGATTGAATCGCTGGGGGACAAGGTCCAGCGAGTCGACGCCAAAGTTTCCAAGGAAACCAACCCGCGGCAGACGCCGGGCCAGCTCACCGTAGAAGTGACAGTCCTGGGCCGCGGCCCCGTCATCCGTGCCGAGGCCACAGCCGCTGACAAATTCGCTGCCTTCGATCTCGCGTACAACAAGCTTCTTGAGAGGCTTCGCCGTGCGAAGGACCGGAAAAAGGTGCACCACGGACGCCACACGCCGAAAGCCGTGCGGGAGGCCACAGCAACACTTGAGCCAGCCAGCGCGAGCGAACCGCTCTACGTCGAGGCGAGCAACCACCAAGAACCCGTTCCGACGGCCGACGAGCGTTCGCCTTACGAGATTGAGAACGACATTCCGGCAGGCGATTCACCCGTCCTGATCCGACGGAAAGTCTTCCCCGCAGCCTCCCTGACACTGGATGACGCTGTGGACAATATGGAACTCGTTGGCCACAACTTCTACCTCTTCCTGGACAAGGAAACCAATGCACCGTCGGTTGTCTACCGGCGCAGTGGGTGGACTTACGGTGTGATCACCCTCGACTCCACCTGCGAACCCGGCGAGGAAGCCGTGGAAGAGAAGATCCACGCCTACCGTTCCGATGATCAGGCGTCCACGGCCAAGTAGGGCCATATTTCCTGAATGAAGGGACTTCCGTGACCGTTTCGCTGAGCCTGGCACAGGCACGGCGGATCGCGTTGGCAGCTCAAGGATTGGCGAAGGTCCGGCCCGCCGGCCCCGTGACAGCACGGGCGGTGGGCCGGACCTTTGCCCAAATCCAGCTTGTCCAGATCGATTCCGTGAACGTCGTGGCACGAAGCCACTACCTTCCGTTTTTCTCCCGGCTGGGTGACTACGACCCCCGTATCCTCCACGTCATGGCCGGGCGGAAACCCCGCAGGATGATGGAGTATTGGGCACACGAAGCAAGCTTTATCCGCCCTGAGCACTTTCACGACCTCTTGGTCTGGCAAAAGCGAGCGTGGGTGGGCGCCCATAACCTTGAACCCCTTGTCCGTCAGGATATGGAAGGCCGCATTCTCGCTGCTCTCACTGCCGGACGCCCCATGACGGCCTCGGAACTGACGGCCGAACTCGGACACGACGAAGAAGCTGACCGTGGGAACTGGGGCTGGAATTGGAATATCGTCAAGCGGGTCTTGGAACACCTGTTTGAGCAGGGCCGGATTTCTGCCGCCTCACGGACACAGCAATTCGAACGCAAGTACACCTTGACCTCGAGGGTTGTTCCCGACATGCCACAGCCCGGGGGCACTTCCGAAGAATCGCTCGACCGCCTGATGGATGCGGCCGCCCAAGCCCATGGCATCGGCACTGTCCGCTGCTTTTCCGACTACTTCCGTACGCCCCTGAAGGCTGGAGCTGACTCGGTCCAACGATTGGTGCGCGCAGGGCGCCTTCACCCAGTCTCAGTGCGTGGTTGGGACAGGGAAACCTACAAGCATTCCAGTGCCAGGATTCCGCGCAGCGCGGCCGGCCGTGCACTGTTGAGCCCCTTCGACTCGCTGGTCTTTGAGCGACGGCGTCTTGAGGAACTGTTCGGCTTTCACTATCGAATTGAGATCTACACCCCCGCGGCGAAGCGCCAGTTCGGCTACTACGTTCTGCCGTTCCTCCTCAGGGACGGGGTCGTCGCAAGAGTTGACCTGAAAGCCGACCGCGCGACCGGCCAGCTCCTGGTGCGCTCAGCGTTTGCCGAGGTGGGCGCTCCGGCGGATACCGCCGTCGAACTTGCTGCCGAGCTGGAACTCATGGCCGCCTGGCTCAGGCTGCAGGACATAGTGGTGTGGCCCGTGGGTGACCTCGCCGCAGCTCTCGCCGACGCTGTGGCGGACCGCGCTGATGGCCGGGGCGGACTGCTGCAATCGGACAGTCCGCTCAGAGGGGAACGCGGCAACGTGGCGCTGGTCTCTCCCGTAGACTGAAACAGCCAGAATTCGGCAGCATGAGACTGGGAGCAATTTCACGTGGCATCACTAATCGAAAAACTTCTCCGCACGGGTGACAAAAAGACACTCAAGCAATTGCGGAACTATGCCGATTCCATCAATGCCCTGGAAGACTCCTTCAAGTCCTTCACGGACGCCGAACTCCGCGAGGAGACGGACCACCTCCGGTCCCGTCACCAGGACGGCGAGACCCTGGAAGCCCTCCTGCCGGAAGCATTCGCCGCTGTGCGTGAGGCCTCTTCCCGCACCTTGGGCATGCGCCACTTCGATGTCCAGCTGATGGGCGGTGCCGCACTTCACCTGGGCAACATCGCAGAAATGAAAACCGGTGAAGGCAAGACCCTCGTAGCTACCGCCCCCGCGTATCTGAACGCGCTGGCGGGCAAGGGCGTCCACGTCGTCACGGTCAACGACTACCTCGCCGAATACCAGTCCGAACTCATGGGCCGCGTTTACAGGTTCCTGGGACTTACCAGCGGCTGCATCCTGTCCAACCAGGACCCTGCCGTCCGCCGGCAGCAGTACGCCGCGGACATCACCTACGGAACCAACAACGAGTTTGGCTTCGACTACCTGCGTGACAACATGGCCTGGGATTCCAGCGAGCTGGTTCAGCGCGGCCACAATTTCGCGATCGTGGATGAGGTCGACTCCATCCTGATCGATGAGGCCCGTACTCCGCTCATTATTTCCGGACCTGCCCAGGGCGACACCAACCGCTGGTACAGCGAATTCGCGAAAGTCGTACTCCGCTTGCAGCCCGAAGTCGACTACGAGGTCGATGAAAAGAAACGCACCGTAGGCGTACTCGAAGCCGGTATCGAAAAGGTGGAGGACTACCTCGGAATCCAAAACCTCTACGAATCAGCCAACACGCCCTTGATCGGCTTCCTCAACAACGCCATCAAGGCCAAGGAACTGTTCAAGCGGGATAAGGATTACGTCATCCTCGACGGCGAGGTCCTGATTGTTGACGAGCACACTGGCCGTATCCTGGCCGGACGCCGCTACAACGAAGGCATGCACCAGGCCATCGAAGCCAAGGAAAATGTCGAAATCAAGGCGGAGAACCAGACTCTCGCCACCGTGACCCTGCAGAACTACTTCCGCATGTACTCGAAGCTTGCCGGCATGACCGGCACGGCTGAGACTGAGGCCGCGGAATTCATGAGCACCTACAAGCTCGGTGTCGTTCCCATCCCCACCAACCGCGACATGCAGCGCATTGACCAGTCGGACCTTGTCTATAAGAACGAAGTCGTGAAATTCGACGCCGTCGTACAGGACATCGCCGAAAGGCACGAGAACGGCCAGCCTGTGCTGGTCGGCACCACCAGCGTCGAGAAGAGCGAGTACCTCTCCAAGCTGCTGGCAACGGAAGGTATCCGACACGAAGTACTGAACGCCAAGAACCACGCGCGTGAAGCGTCCATCGTCGCGCAGGCCGGACGAAAAGGTGCCGTCACTGTTGCCACCAACATGGCCGGTCGCGGTACTGACATCATGCTTGGCGGCAACGCGGAATTTACCGCTATTGCAGAGCTGGCAAAGCGTGGGCTCGATCCCGAGGAGAACTCGGAAGAGTACGAGGCCGCTTGGCCCGAAGCGCTTTCTGCAGCCAAGCAGGCGGTCAAGGATGAACACGAAGAGGTCCTGGACCTTGGCGGACTCTACGTCCTGGGAACCGAGCGCCACGAGTCCCGCCGGATCGACAACCAGCTGCGTGGCCGTTCAGGCCGACAGGGTGACCCCGGTGAGTCGCGCTTCTATCTGTCGCTGACGGACGACCTCATGAGGCTGTTCAACTCAGGTGCGGCCGAACGCCTCATGAACAGCTCGGTCCCCGATGATGTTGCCCTTGAATCCAAGCTCGTCTCCCGCGCCATCGCATCGGCCCAGGGCCAGGTGGAAGGACGTAACGCCGAACAGCGTAAAAACGTTCTTAAGTACGACGACGTCCTCAACCGGCAGCGCGAAGCGATCTATGGCGACCGCCGTCGAATCCTTGAAGGCGACGACCTCCACGAGAAGGTCCAGTTCTTCCTTGAAGACACCATCAACGCCCTCATCGAGGCCGCCACTGCTGAGGGAACGGGTGACGATTGGGACTTCAACCAGCTCTGGGCCAACCTGAAGACGTTGTACCCGGCAACCGTTACTGCCGACGAAATCATTGAGGAAGCGGGCGGAAGGGCACGTGTCACTGCGGAGTTCCTGAAAGAGGAGATCCTCTCGGATGCCCGGCTGGTGTACCAGGCCCGCGAAGAGGCCATTGGCTCTGAGAGCATGCGCGAGCTTGAGCGCCGTGTTGTGCTTTCGGTCCTGGGTCGCAAGTGGCAGGAACATCTTTACGAGATGGATTACCTCAAGGAGGGTATTGGTCTCCGGGCGATGGCCCAGCGCGATCCCCTGGTGGAATACCAGCGCGAAGGTTTCGTGATGTTCCAGAGCATGATGGAAGCCATCCGTGAAGAGAGCATCGGGTTCCTCTACAACCTGGAGGTGGAGGTAACACCTGCCGAAGACGTTGTCGTGGCCGACGATACTGCAGCTGGGGCGCACACCGAACATCATGAGCCCCAGATCCGGGCAGCGGGGTTGGAGGCCCCGGAGAAGCCGGCCCAGTTGCAGTACACGGCCCCAGGCGAAGATGGCGCCACCCAAACACGCATCGAGGGCCGGGCATCCGGTCGGTCCGGCAATCCAGCCAAGGCAGCTGGCCAGGATCAGCGGAAACCGGCTAAAAAGAAGCGTCGCTGACCCGATACCGTACGGCGGCCAGCAGCGTTTCGATGGCTGTTCCGATGACGGATAACGCTCACTCCAAAGGGTGGGCTCCGGACTCAATGTCCGGAGCCCACCCTTTTTGTTGCCCGCAGATGGATTCGCCAGTTCTAGCCGATCTCCAGGGCCGTGACGCGCCACACGCCGTCCAAGCGTTCCAACCTCATGGCTACAGCGCGGCACCTGAGTTCCTCGGCAACTACAATGCTCGCCTCGCAAATATCTTCGGAGATGGAGCAGGTCCGAACGGAGCGGACCATGGGGCTGCGGTGGGGCTGCAGATTTCCCCGTTGCCTGGCGGCGTGCTTGCGGGTGAGGGCCGCCCTGTGCTGGAGGGAGGTATAGCAGTCAGGGTCCAAGGAACGGGAAAGCTGGCTTAGGGCGCGTGTCCCGGCCAGGACTTCCAAAGCTGCCTGCGCGATACTGCGCGCAACCAGCCGAACGTCGATATCCGAACCGCTCGACCCGTAGCCGGAAAATGTTCGTTGGGTGCTTTGTCGGCCCGCGGGCCGGCTTGCGGTCGCAACGGTCATGGTCATACCTCAGGTATTCACTACATGAACAAGAGTGTGGGGACGCTCTGTTCTGGTGGCTTCTTCTGGGATGACGCTGAACTTGGTTTGATACACCGAATACGGCCCCTGAGCGGGCCATGGGGTGGGTCGGACGACCCGGGCTGTCAGCCAGGTACGGGCGGCCGCAGGATCTGACCCGGAGTCAACACTGAAGGGTCGCCGCCGATGATGGTGAGGTTTGCGGCATACCACTTAGGCCACATGAGGGCGACCTCCACGTCCGTTGCATAGGGACCCAGCCGGGACGCTGCCAGCGACCATAAGGAGTCTCCTGCCTTCACGACGACGCCGGCTTCGTCAGGAGAGATCTGTTGCCTGGACGAAGGGCGGCTTAGAAGCCCGGGATCGGTTGCAGGGGTTTTGGGCTTCCAGCGTGGATCACCCGCGACTGCCGGGCTTCCGGCCACGGACCTCTGTGATGAAAGTGCCGGTCCCGCAACGGGTTCCGGCGTCCACGCCGGGTGGGGAGAGGTTCCCACACCCGCGGGTGCCGGTCCCCAACCAGGATCGGGTGAAGGCGATGCTTGCGCCATGGTGATACCCAGGAGATTAAGGCTCACCACCGCTGCAGCAATCCGCAGCATGAAAGCAGGGCTGAACTTGGCAAGGGCGTTCGCCCCCCCCCTCTTCCGTCCACTCGCATGCAACAGCGATGCGAAAACGGCGAGCAGCAAGGAAAGGGCCCACCAGGCTACCAGCGCTACGCCGGCACCGTTCGCTGCAAATCCGAGGAGGTCCTCAAAAGAGAAGTTCTGATGGCGATGATCTGCTGACCGCCATTGGTCCAAGAGCGTGCCGCCCACATAGACGAGCAGCAGCCCAAGCCCCAGGATTGTCGCAGCGAGGCAGGCGTCGCTGCGTACCGTTCTTGCCATTCAAAGCCCCCAAGCTTCGTTTGATGCATTTTGATGCATTTTGACATCGTTAGGCCTATTGTGGGCACGTCCCGGGCTTTCTGTCCAATTTGGGTGCCAGGGTCACGGATGATTCGCCGTGCCTCCATGTTGCAGCCTAGTCTGATTACATGAGATGGGACTCTCTCTTTGAGGACTTGGAAGCACAATTTTCTGCCGGACGTGCCCTGGAGGCGGAATCGGAGATCACCGAGCGGGCCAGAGTTGAGCTTGCGGGGATCGAACTGGGTGATCGGCTCCGTGGTGCAGCTGGCTCCATGATCAAGCTCTTCCTCGCTGACGGCAACATCATTCATGGAGCGCTGGGCCGTGTGGGCGGCGAATGGTTGGTGTTGTCCGAGGGCTCGCGGCAATGGCTGGTTCCCTTCGCGGCCGTGCTCACATTCCAAGGTCTGGGGAGGCTGGCCCTTAAACCTGTGTCGACGGTTCGGCAATTGCCAGGGATCGCCTCAGCCCTGAGAGCATTGGCCCGGGACAGGTCCGCAGTGGTAGTTCATTTGAACACACGGACCGGAGATGGCGCCAAGGTCAACGGTGTTATCGACAGGGTCGGCCGGGACCACTTCGACGTGGCTGTTGTCCGTGACGGTGAAGTACGGCGGGCAGGCAACGTGGCATCAGTCGTGACCGTCCCGTTCAGTGCTGTTTCAGCCCTCTGCTCGGCAGTCGGCGAGTAGCCCCTCTGCTGTAGTCCCTAGGGCTGGTTCGCCTTGGTTTTGGCTTCCTGAATCATCCGGCTCGTTTCTGCGTAGCGCTCTTGGATGTACTGCTCAAGCATCGTCTCCTCGATGCGCCATTGTCCACGCCCTCCAACCTGGATCGCTTTCAACTCGCCGCTTCGCACCAAGGCGTAGGCCTGTGGTGAGTTGATTTGGAGTTGTTCGGCGACATCCGCCAGAGTCAGGAATCGGGGCATGTCACCATTTTGCCACTGTTGGCCCCTTTTGATGCGTTTATCCACAGTTTCGGCTCTTTTGAGGTCGATGGCTTTCGTCCTTCGGGAGGGGGCCGGTAAGAATGAGGAGGCGGGTCCGTCGACCATGCCTTTAGATCATCGGGGGTATCAGGAACATGGGTCAAGTGGCAGCGGTCGCTGCAGCAAGATTGAAGAAGCCATCGTGGAAGGACCCGCGGCTCCTCATCGGGATACTGCTGGTACTCGTATCCATTGCGGGCGTCATCGCTTTGGTTGGTACGGCTGACAGGACTACGCAGGTCTACACTGCGCGCGAAGACATCGCAGTTGGCCAGGTGATCGCCGTCGCTGATCTTTCGATTGTCAATGTGCGCCTGGATGATGTCGAGTCCGGGTACGTCACTGTGGAGGGTGGTCTGGCGGAGGGGCGGGTAGCCCTGCAGCGGGTGGCCAAGGACCAACTCGTTCCAAAGGAAAGCCTGGGAAAAGCTGATGCCCTGAACAGGAAGCCAGTGGCCATCTCCATGGAAGGAGAACTTCCCGCCCAGGCGGTCGGTGGTGCGCGGGTGGACGTATGGGTTGCCTTGCCTGGTTCGAGCACCGCCTTTGATGAGCCGCAACTGCTTTTGCCTGGTGCAGAAATCGCCCAGGTGGTGTCAGGCTCGGCTGGCTTGGGGGCATCGAAGACCACTCAAGTGTTGGTGCTGGTGACGGATGAGCAGATGCCCAAGCTATTGGGTGCCCAAGCAAATGGGGCCAGTATCTCCGTCGTGTGGAATCCGGCGGGCCTCAACCCATGAGCATCCCGGTGATTACTGTGGGCCCTGCCCAGGAGGCCGTCGTGGGCGGTCTTGAGGGCCTGCACGGTCCGGTGACGGTGGTTCGCCGTTGTTCAGAGCTTGCTGAGCTGATGGCTGCCTGCCAAAGCGGCCTTGCGATGGCGGCCGTCGTGGCCGAGGGCTGCGAGGAATTGACCACTACCTTGGTGGATCGGCTTGGCGCTGTTGGAGTTTCGATCGTTGCACTGACCGATGATCCGGCCGAAGTGCGGCGGCTGCACTCCATTGGAGTCGTTGTCGCGGCTTCCGGGATAGAACCAACACAACTCGCCGCAAAAATATCCGAGGCTGTGGGTCGTGAGCACGCGCGCGGACGCTTGGGCGCGGGACAGGACGCAGGTTTCGCTGATGCGGGAGGCGGGGCGCTTTTGATGTCTGCTCCCGAAACGGGGGAGGACCCA
The DNA here is from genome assembly GCF_052113445.1 of Paenarthrobacter sp. YAF11_1. Taxonomy (NCBI): domain Bacteria; kingdom Bacillati; phylum Actinomycetota; class Actinomycetes; order Micrococcales; family Micrococcaceae; genus Paenarthrobacter; species Paenarthrobacter sp. YAF11_1. The sequence continues at coordinate 333,210 of NZ_JBFRDF010000001.1, read as the reverse complement.
GCGGCGGGTTCAGGTCTGGTCTTTGCTGTATGGGGGCCCATAGGGTCACCCGGCAGGACCCTGCTTGCGGTCAACATCGCTGCCGAATTGGCAGCAGAGGGTAAGTCCGTCATCCTCGTGGATGCTGACAGCTATGGTGCCAGCGTGTCAGCTGTACTCGGGTTGTTGGACGAAGCCGCAGGACTGGCCCAGGTCTGCAGGCTTGCGGACCAGGGGATGCTCGACCCCAGTGCTTTGAAGGCCGCGGCGATCCCCGTCTTCACCAAAGGGGGATCATTTCGGGTGCTCACTGGGACTACGCGGGCGGATCGATGGACGGAATTGAGGGCGGCTGCGCTGTCGCAGGTCCTTGAGCGATCCAAAGAAATGTCGGATGTCGTGGTGGTCGATGCCGGATTCTGCCTCGAATCAGATGAGGAACTAAGCTTCGACACCATGGCCCCACGGCGGAACGCAGCAACTCTCAGGAGTTTGGAAATGGCCGACGTTGTCTTCGCTGTGGGAGCAGCCGACGCAATCGGGGTACCGCGGCTGGTCCGGGGCCTGGCCGACCTTCAAGCAGTCGTTCCACAAGCATCCCTCCGCGTGGTGCTGAACAAGGTGAAGAAGGCGGCCGTGGGCCACGCGCCCCAGCAGCAATTGGCGGAAGCGTGGGACCGGTATGGCCCAGGCCTGCGGATCGATGCCTACCTCCCGGCAGATCCCGTGGCCTGCGACGCCGCCTTGCTCTCGGGCTCCGTCCTGCTTGAAAGCGCGCCCGAATCCGCCCTTCGAATTGCCATCGCCGGATTGGTCTGTGCGCCTGACCAGCAAAAAGCAAAATCCTTTGGTCGAAACACCAGAGCCGCCCGCTTGCTTAAGCGCTAGGCTCAAAATGTGGGCTGCAGAGTCGCAGCAATCAACATGTGATGGAGGCGTTTGTAGATGTCGTCAGGATCCAGCGTGGAGGATCGGTCCGATGCAACAGTTGTCCGTGAAGGGTTCTTCGGTGACTACTATGAACACCTGGCAGAGGAGGATGCCCGTGCGTATTCGCCTGAGCTGTTGATCTCGCGGGCTACGAATCACAAAAAAGTCGCGCAGTCCCGTATGCCGGGAAACGCCGTCGTCGACATCGCCATTGAGGCGGACCGAAGCGTCGTGTACATCGTCACGGACGATATGCCGTTCCTCGTTGACTCAGTCAATGCAGAACTCGTTCGCCAGAACTGTGCCATCAGGCTTGTCATGCATCCTTTGTTCGTGATCACCCGCGACCGTGTCTCCGGGGAGCTCCGGAACATCTCCCGGGTTCCTTCCAACGTAGGGATCTCCAGCGGCGACACCGCCGCACTTCCAAGCGTGGCCCACCTCCTGGGTGACGGTGACAACTCATCGCACATGGAGTCGTGGATTGCGGTGGAGATTGACCGTGTCAACGACGACGCCCGTGCAGAACTGATCGAAGGACTGCACCGTGTCCTCGGCGATGTCAAGGCAGCAGTCGAAGACTGGCCCAAGATGCGCAGCAAAGCACTCGAACTCGCAGAAGCCCTTGCCGGCATTTCGCACCCCGAGCAGATCGCCGAACTCCGGCAGGCTCAGGACCTCCTGCGCTGGCTGGACAACGGCAACTTCACCTTCCTCGGCTACCGCGAGTACGACCTCGTAGACCAGGACGGCGAGGACGTCCTTCAACTGCGCGAAGACAGCGGTCTCGGTCTTCTGCGGGCAGGGGACACCACGCGTCAGGTTCAGCACCTCACGGACGCCGGACGGAAGCGCGCCCGGGAAAAACGGGCCCTGGTGATCACCAAAGCCAATTCCAGATCTACAGTCCACCGGCCCGCCTACCTCGACTACATCGGCGTCAAGAGCTTCGACGCCCAAGGCAACGTCAATGGGGAACGGCGATTCATCGGGCTTTTCGCAACAAGTGCCTACACCGGTTCTGTGCGCAACATCCCGATTGTCCGCGACAAGGTGGACGCCGTCCTGCGGAACGCTGGGTTCCCGATTGACTCCCACTCCGGCAAGGATCTCCTGGGTATCCTCGAGACATACCCGCGCGACGAACTGTTCCAGATCGAGATTCCCGACCTTGCTGCTACTGCTACCGGGATCCAGAGGCTGCAGGAACGTCGCCGTACCAAGTTGTTCCTCCGGCCCGACATTTACGGCCGTTTCATGTCGGCAGTGGTGTACCTTCCCCGCGATCGTTACACCACCAGCGTTCGCCTTCGGATCGAACAGGAGCTCCGGGAAACGTTCCAGGCCGAGAGCATCGACTACGAGGCCCGGATCACAGAGTCCGCCTTGGCGCGTGTCTTCTTCAGGATCCGGCTCCCGCGCACGGCTGAGCTTGCAGAAGTCAATGTTGCGGAGCTTGAACACCGGCTGATGAGGGCGTCCCGCTCCTGGAGCGAAGGAGTGGCCGAGGTCCTCCGCGAGCACCGCCCGGCAGAAAGCGCCGATGTCCTGTCAGCCCTGTGGGCGGAGGCCTTCCCCGCAGGCTACCGGGTGGACTATGAGGTGGAAGACGCCCTGGAGGACATCGAACGCTTCGAGAAGTATGGGGCCCAGGCCGAGAGGGCCGGCGAAGCAACAAGGCAGGTCAAACCTGGGGTTCACGTGTACCTTCCAGAAGGTGCCGGCGAAGCCCTGGAGGAGGATGCCCGCGTCAAGCTCTACCTCATGGAGCCCAAGAGCCTGAGCCAGATCCTCCCTTACTTCCACAATCTCGGTCTTGAGGTCCTGGACGAACGTCCCTTCGAAATCGAAACCTCCGATCACCGCGACTTCTTCCTTTACGACCTCGGGTTGAAGTACCCCGCCGGCGTGGACCCCCTCGCCACCGGGGAGCTTCTGAGCGATTCCTTCGGAGCGGCTGTCACAGGATCCGTTGAGTCGGATAACTTTGACCGGCTCGTGCTGCGTGAAGGCATGCACTGGCGCCAAGTAGTGGTCCTCCGGGCCTACGCCAAATACATGCGGCAAATGGGCAACACTAATTCGTTCGGTTTCATCGCTGACACTCTTCTGGGCAACCCCGACGTTGCCCGTGGACTCAACGCCCTCTTCTCTGCGCGCTTCGACCCCACTGTGCCGGAGGATCTTCGGCCGGAACGCCAGTCTGCAGCACGGGCAGCCCTCGCCGAATCCATTGAGCAAGTGGCTACGTTGGACGCTGACCGCGTACTGCGTACTTTCGTGAACCTGATTGAGTCCACCCTGCGGACCAACTACTTCCAAAACAAGGAATACCTCAGCTTCAAGCTGGATCCAACGTCGATCGACGGATTGCCCTTCCCCCGCCCTGTGTACGAGATCTGGGTCTATTCACCCAGGGTTGAAGGTGTGCACCTGCGCTTCGGGAAGGTAGCCCGCGGCGGTCTCCGCTGGTCAGACCGCCGGGAAGACTTCCGCACGGAAATCCTTGGCTTGGTGAAGGCCCAGACAGTCAAGAACGCCGTGATCGTTCCTACGGGTGCCAAGGGTGGGTTCTTCGCAAAGAAGCTGCCCAACCCGGCAGTTGACCGGGCCGCATGGATGGCCGAAGGAATTGAGAGCTACAAGACTTTCATCCGGGGCCTGCTGGACATCACCGACAACCTCGTGACGTCAGCGGACGGCGAAAGGCTGGTCCCGCCGTCGGACGTTGTTCGCCACGACGGTGACGATTCCTACCTGGTGGTGGCGGCCGACAAGGGAACCGCCACCTTCTCCGACACCGCCAACGGGCTCGCGGCCGAGTATGGATTCTGGCTGGGCGATGCCTTCGCCTCCGGCGGATCCGTGGGTTACGACCACAAGGCCATGGGCATTACGGCACGCGGGGCGTGGGAATCAGTCAAGAGGCACTTCAGTGAACTTGATCTGGATACCCAGACCGAAGAGTTCACGGTAGTTGGCGTCGGCGACATGTCCGGCGACGTCTTCGGCAACGGGATGCTGCTGTCCCGGCACATCCGTCTGCTGGCCGCATTCGACCACCGCCATATCTTCCTTGATCCCACACCCGATGCCGCGGCATCCTTCGCGGAACGGCAGCGGCTGTTTGAGCTGCCCCGATCTTCCTGGGATGACTATGACCGGTCCCTCATCAGTGAAGGCGGAGGCGTCTTTGCGCGCCAGGCGAAGACCATCCCCGTCTCGGACCAGGTCCGAAAGGCGTTGGGCCTGCCCGAGGGCACCACGCAGCTCAGCCCGCCGGAGCTTCTTCGCGCGATTTTGCTGGCTCCGGCGGATCTCCTCTACAACGGCGGCATCGGCACCTACGTCAAGGCCAGTACGGAGACCCACGCGGCAGTTGGCGATAAAGCCAACGACGCCATTCGTGTGGACGGACGCGACCTGCGCGTCAAGGTTGTGGGCGAAGGCGGAAACCTCGGTTTGACGCAGCGGGGGCGCATCGAAGCCGCACTGCAAGGAGTCATCCTCAATACGGATGCGATCGACAACTCGGCCGGGGTGGACTGCTCCGACCATGAAGTGAACATCAAGATCTTCGTGGATCGAATGGTGGCCGCCGGCAAGCTTGAGGCTGAAGAACGGGCCGCTTTTCTGGCAGATATGACCGATGAGGTGGGACGACTCGTCCTTCAGGACAACATCGACCAGAACATCCTGCTCCTGAATGATCGGACGCGGGTTGCGGAATGGAGTCCAAGCTACGAGCGGTTGATGGACTGGTTGGAGAAGTCCGCCGATCTCAAGCGTGATCTCGAAGCTTTGCCCACCACGGAGACACTTCGTGCAAGGTTGGAGCAGGGCCAAGGCCTGACGTCCCCGGAACTGGCAGTTCTGGCGGCCTACGCCAAGATCGAACTCGGCGCCGCACTGCGCGAGAGCAACCTTGCCGACGACCCCTGGTTTGCGGACACCATCCGCAACTACTTCCCGAAGCAATTGCGCGAGAAGTTCGACGCCGAACTGGACACACACCCGTTGCGCCGCGAAATCATCGCAACCGTCGTAGCCAACGACATCATCAACCTGGGTGGCATCACGTTCGCGTTCCGGGCCATCGAAGAAACATCGGCAAACGAGGTAGCGGTTGCCAAGGCATTTGTGGCGCTGCGCGAAATTTACGACCTCGATCCCATGGTGGAGGAGTTGAACGCGCTCCCGGCGTCCTTCCCGACAGAACACTGGAGTGAGGTCCACCTGGACATCCGCCGGCTGCTCGACAGGGCTGTGCGATGGGTCCTGGGGCAAGGGATGGCGTCCCAGCCGATTTCCACAGTGGTGGAATCGTTCAAGCCAATGTTGGCCCCCTTGCGGGCCAAGCTGCTGGACTACCTCCGGGGCGAGGACAAGACCCGCATCTCAGGCTGGCTTGAGAAGGCACGTGGCTGGGAATTGCCGGAACACCTTGCCCATAGGTGGGCGGAGCTGTTCGAGAGTTACGCGCTGTTGGATATCGCGCGGATTGCCGAGACCGGCGGTGGCAGCGTCGAAGACGTTGCCCACGTCTATTACACCGTGTTCAACCGCTTCCACGTCGATTCGCTGCTGGAACGGATCAGTTCCCTGCCGCGTGATGATCGCTGGCAGGCGTTGGCCAGGGCCGCCCTTCGGGATGATCTGTACTCAACGGTCGCGGATATGACGACGTCGGTCCTGGAGTCGACGGAGTCCGGCACCTCAGCTGAAGATCGCCTGAGGGCGTGGGAAGGGCAGAATGCCGAGCAACTGGGCCGGGCCAAGACCATGTTTGACGAGGTCAACGCGCTCGAAGCCGACGACATGGCTTCACTGTCGGTAGCATTAAGGCTCTTGAGGTCAATCGTTCGACGCTAGGGGCAATCCCGGCGTCGCAAATGGAGGTGCAGTGGCAATCTTTACAGACCCCATCAGGGAACACGCTGATTTCGGGCCTGGAGATGCCGAATGGCTGCACCTCCTCGTCGGTGACTGGCAGATGGTCGCCGACTTGGCATTCGCGGACCTCGCACTGTGGTTTCCGCACCCGGAGTTTGGTTACATTGCCCTCGCCCACGTCCGTCCGTCGACATCACATACGGTGTTTCATGCGGACTTCGTGGGGGAGGGCATCCGTTCCGATCTTCGCCCGCTGGTTGATAAGGCATGGAACAGCCGCTCGATCGAACGATCCAGCGAAACGAGCTGGAGCAGCGAGATGGCGTTGCGTGTCGAAGCGGTTCCCATGGTGCGCAACGGCAGGACACTGGCCGTAGTAACGTCCCACATGGATCTGTCCAGCTCGCGCATGCCCTCGAGGTTGGAGCTGACGTATCGTCAATGCGCCTATGACCTCCTGCGCATGGGAACTCTGGGACTGTGGCCCGACTTCGCTTCGCCCACTGGATCACGTCGTGGGGCCCCACGTGTCGGGGACGGGCTTATCAGGCTGGACGCCGAAGGAATAGTTCAGTACGCGAGTCCCAATGGCGTCTCAGCCTTCAGGCGACTCGGCGAAGTTGAGTCATTGGAGGGCCGGTCCTTGGCGGAGGTGACTGCCGGGCTCCTCAAAGACCGCCGGATGGTGGATGAGACGCTGCCATTGGTTGTCACCGGACGAATGCCTTGGCGCAGTGAGATTGAGTCCCGGGGCGTCAGCCTTTCCCTTCGGGCTATTCCCTTGCGCGACGAGCAACACCGTTTCGGTGCCCTCGTTTTGTGCCGCGATGTCTCGGAACTGCGGCGCAGGGAAATGGAATTGGTTACCAAAGACGCCACTATCCGGGAGATCCATCACCGGGTGAAAAACAATCTTCAAACTGTGGCGGCACTGCTGCGAATGCAATCGCGCCGTATGGTCAGTGACGAAGCGAAGCAGGGCCTGGAACAGGCCATGCGGCGGGTGGCCACCATCGCACTCGTCCATGAAACGCTTTCCCAGGGGCTGACGCAGAGTGTTGATTTTGACGAGTTGATTGGACGGCAGTTCCGGCTGTCTGCAGAGGTGGCGTCGCCGTCCCAGCAGGTACGAACGGAACGTTCAGGGCTGTTCGGCGAGTTGCCCAGCGATTTTGCCACTCCCTTGGCCCTGGTCATCAACGAGTTGGTCACCAACGCTGTTGAGCATGGTCTTGAAGGGCGCACGGGTACGGTATGGCTCTTGGCTGATCGGGCAGACGGAGACGGGAATGACGAATTTCTGACCGTGACCATTGCCGATGACGGCGTTGGCTTGCCGGACGGTCAATACACCGAAGGTCTGGGCTTGCAGATCGTCCGCACGCTGGTTACGAGCGGCCGCGGACCATCGGTCCGCGGCCTTCCTTATTGATGAGGTCTAGGAAGCGCGGCGTGCGCGGGCAGCGCGACGCTTGAGCGCCCGACGCTCGTCTTCACTCATACCGCCCCAGACGCCGGCGTCTTGTCCGGACTCCAGGGCCCACTGCAGGCAGGTGTCCACTACGGGGCAGCGGCGGCAGACGCTCTTGGCTTCCTCGATTTGCAGAAGTGCTGGTCCGGTGTTGCCGACTGGGAAGAAGAGCTCCGGGTCCTTGTCGAGGCAGGCTGCGCGATTACGCCAATCCATGCTGATCAGTCACTCCATTCGTGAGAACTAGATAGGGCCTTTTGTGAAAACATTCACGAGAGGCTCCAAAGGAAAGGGGCCCGCATGGGCCCCCTTGGTCGTCTGAGTCAAGCGTTTCATGTTAACGCCTTGTAAACAAGGGGTGTTAGTGGTCGAAATGCCCGGAATCCGTGAGCGATGCATCACATCAGCCGCCAGTGCCCTCACTGCTAGATGACTATGTCCGGTAGTGTGCCAGTGTGTCAAGACCTCCCGTAAACCCTGCCCAACCCGCCTCCGGATCGGAGCCAGGAGAAGATTCCGGCGCGCAGGCGCACCAGGAAACCGGCGATCCAGGAGGCAGCCACCGGCCCCGTGGGGTCGCGGTGATATCGGCTGTTGTCCTGTTGGAAGCACTCGCTCTCATGGGCGCCGCAGCCTGGTACGCATACGAATTACTCACTGGGGCCCCTGTGCTGACCTTCTGGGGCGCCGTGTTTACGCTGGGGCTGCTCCTTGCCTTCTCGGTGTGGTTGTTCGCAGTGGGGCATTATCTGTTCCGTGGATACCGGTGGACCCGGGCGGCTGCGTTGGTGGCCCAGTTGTTCGTGCTCACCATCGGTTTTCCCACTTTGACCGGCGGGCTGGTTTTGGCCGGGCTGGCAATGATCATCCCGGCCGTTGCGGCGATCGTGTTCCTCTTCCACAAGGACGTCATTGCCTACGCATCGCGTACAGGTGGTACCTCCGGAGTCCTTTAGCCCGCTTCCGTTGGGGAATCATGGGCGGCAGTGGGCGGGGAGCCCGTTGTGAGCACTGCTTGAAATGGCCGCACGTCTCCTGCCTCCACCACATACCCGCGCCCTGGGCGCGCTGGGCGCTCTGTTTCCAGTCGAACTCCCAAGAGATCGCCATCGTGAGGCGATTCCGGCGCCAGGACCAAACCCATCCGGAATGTTTGTACTTCCCGGGCAAGCGGCAGTTGTTGGATCAATGCGGGCCCTGGAGTGGCTGTCATCACGATGCCCCGGACTTTTCCAGCCAAGGCAGCGAGGGCTTGCCGCCCTGCGGCGCCGAGGGCGTCCGCGTCGTCCACCAACAGGACGCTCTCCGGGTCCAGCTTGCCCGCTTCTTGTGCGGCTGAGGCCCAGAATGAGTCTTGGGATGTTCCGCGTGCCGGAACAACCCAAGCAACCGAAGGGTTCAGGCGACGCAGTGATGCCAAGGCCGTGCTCTTCCCTGATCGATGGCTGCCGAGGATGATGCTGACACCGTTCGACCGGAGAGGCAGGGAAACAGGTGTCGCTTCGTCCCCTCCAACGCCGATCCACAGAGCGTACCCCGGTTCCTGCCCGGCAGGCATCACGTGGGCGGTGGACGCAGCGAGCCCATCATGAAATGCCTGTTCCTCCAGGCGATCAGGAAGAGGCCGCAGGCTGAAGGGTGGATTCTCTTGGGGGAGAAGGGCGAACGGCCAGCGCCCCTCATCGGGGGCCTCACGAAACTGCGTGACCACTGCTTCTCCGTTGACGAAGTTGCCCGTGGCGACGGCGCGCCCTGGGAATGGCTCCACCTCCGGAAGGCGGGGCCAATGAAACCGGGCTTCCTCCGTGGAGCCTGACGGAAAATAGGCCCGGTTTTGTATCCCTCCAAAGAAACGCGAACTGACCAATTCCCGCTCGCCACAAATTATCACCGTGATGCCCAGAGGGCGGCCGTCCCGCACAATGTCCTGCACGAGGCTCTCTGCCCAGGCTGAAGTCCCGGCCCGGAATGCAGTTGCCCATGAGCACCACCCTGAGATGATCAAAGCCAGGGGCTTGGCGGCCCTCCCCGCGTCGTTGCCGGTGCGTCTACGGCCCATTTCCTCGGCAAGACGCTTTAACACACGTGCCGCAAGCGTTAATTGGTGAAGGCCGACGAACGCACCCACCCTTTGATGGCCACGGAGGTCGCCCAGTATTCCGGCCGCATCCAGGACAAAGGGGTGAGGCTGGGGCCCTTGCATGGCCAGCATGGCTGAGACGGCCCTGAAGCAGGCGTGCATACCGCTCGACGCGCTTCCGATCATGGCCAGATGTCCGTGCTCGGCCGGCAACCACTGCAAGGGCTCCACGATTTGCCGTGTGGGCCTGTCAACCAACGCCAGCGGCCCGACACACCAAGGCGCTGCTTCAGTGGTTGCGGGGACGTAAGAGGCATCCGCCAGGGAAAGTCCCCCACTCCACGGAATCGCAGACGGCAGGGGCTCCGCTATGGGGTGCCGGGGGAGGGAACTCCCTTGGCGGTGCCATGCGTCCTGGACAGTAGAAACAAGCCGGCGGACACCGGCATCCGGGAGGGCCTCCTGCAGACCTGCCAAGGGGTGGGACAGTGAGCCTTGATGCTGCGAACCGCCGTTGAGCACCTGAATGGCGGCTTGGACGAACTGTGGAGGGCCGTCGTCAGGGCCATCGGAGGCTCTGGCGTCGGGGGAAACCGCAAGGGACGCGGCCTGGAATTCTTCCGGGTTGCTTGAGGGCCGGACCAGGTAGGCCCTTCCCGGAGTGTCAGCCCGTATGGAGGCAGCTACTTTGGAATTGATGATGTCCACGGACTCTGCTTCAGATTGCACTCTCAGAGCGATACTTGAGGCAACGTTTGCCCGGATGTCGGCGGTTAATGCTCCTTGAGGCCTTTGGGTCGCCATCACAAGATGGATACCCAAGGAACGGCCGATGGTGGCGATCCGCATGAGCTCGCGAAGGGCTTCGGGAGCCTCGTCAATCAGCATGCGGAACTCGTCGATGACCAAAACCAAATGCGGAACGGCTGGGTACGTGCTCGACGCAGCAAGGCGGTACTGGTTCAGGTCTGCGACGTCAGCTGCAGCGAACAACTCCTCGCGGTATCTGATCTCCCCCCGGAGCGACGCAAGAGCGCGATCCAGATGGTGCCCACCAAGATCGGTCAAGAGGCCAACACAGTGGGGCAGGCCGGCGAGCGGTCGCAATCCCGAGCCGCCTTTGAAATCAATAAAGAGGAAGGTTGTGTGCTCGGGGGAGTACGTCAGCGCCACGGAAGCGACGAGGGTCCTCAGGAGCTCCGACTTTCCAGAGCCCGTGGTACCTGCCACCAGAAGGTGTGGACCGTCTCGCTTAAAGTCAAAGGTCTCAGGGCCCTGACGGCCCTGGCCCAACACTGCCCTAAGTCCAGGCAAGCGTGCAGCGTCATCCCAGCGGCGAAGAACCCTCCTGGTCCCGAAAGGAAGAATGGCAGCCAGAGTGCATTGCTCAGGAACGGGCTGCCGTGTGCCGGCACGTTCGTGGTGCGCCAGCGAAGCCATGGAGCGGCAGAACGCATCGAAAACGCTGACCGGGACAAGGTCTGGAACGAAGTCCAGGCGCTCGCCGGCCACGTCCAGTGTTCCTGATGTCCCTGACCGCGAAAGCTCGATGAGGGGTCCGGGCTGTCCAGCAGGTGGGCCGCAATGGATCACCTGCCACCCGTTCCGGTGCGCGGCGCCCAGGAGCAACGACAACGCGCCCTTGTCTCCGCCTGCCGGTTCATCGATGATGAGCAGCCTTCCAAGGGCGCTGCCGCTGAGCCGGTGCATGGCTGCCAGGGCCACCTCATGCTTCGTCGTCAGAGTTACCTTCGAGAGGAACCTGGCACTGAGAGGCAACCTTCCGACACTCCCAACGACAACGACGGGTGTCTCCGCAGCACGGGGATAGCCGGTCATCTGCATCACCATGAAGCGGAGCAGGGAATCAACATGGTCGGGAGGTCCGGCAAGTGCCACCGTGGGAAGATCCGGGTCCAAAGTCACTGCCGCTGCACCGATGCTTGGAGCGCTGAACGTTGGATCTTCAGGTGTCAATCGGATGTTCGCCAGCGCGTTTGCTGTACCCAACCGGATCCAGCTGCCGGAATCTTCACGGAAGGTTTCTCCCGGGGAGCCAGCAGGCGATCGGGACTGACCTCGTGCTGCGTCCTGAGCCTGCATAGTGGCCCTGCCGATGGCAGCCACCACCAGCTCCGCAGCGGAAGGAGAGCTGCGTTGCCGGCGGACGAGGTCATCGTGTGCGGCGCGAGCCACAGCCAATCCACATTCCCGGCGGCTCTTCCGTCCTGTCATGAAGGGGATCAGGAGACTGATCGCGGAGATGGCAGTGAATCCCAGATACATCCACATCCCCGTGGCAACGGCAAGTCCAATGCCGGCGATCAACGGCAGCCCGGCAGCCAGGATGATCGCCGTACGGTTTCCTTGCCGTCCGGCATGCGCCACCTCAATCGGCTCCTCGACGGAGCGGCCGGCATCGTTGGAAATTTCCGGGAGTGGTCCTCTCTCCGTGGAGACGGAGAACACGCTGTTGCCGCACAGAATTGTCGATTCCGACGTCACGGACGTGCGCCGGGATGGCCGCCCATCCACGAGTACCCGGTTGACGGGTGCGACGCTGCTCAGGGTCAGTGCCGTGCTGGAAACATCCAGCACGGCGTGCTCCCTGGACATCCCTGGATCCGGCACGGAAACCTCCGCGGCACCGCGGCCTATCCGGAAGCGGCCGCGATGAATATGGAAGACGGCACCGGCATAGGGACCCGAATGAGTGAGCAGCATGAGAGGCAGGGACGCTGGCTCGGAGAAATGGTGCGGTGCATGACCATCGACGATTATTGCGCCGGACACCAAGGGTGGCCGGCCAACCGTCAGGGCGGCTATGTCTTTTCCATCCACTGCCAGTGGGCCAGTCCCGCGCTCCTCCCCAAGAATCGACTGAAGGTAGGCTCCGGACGTACCCGCAGGGACCCTGATGGTCAATTCCTCCGGAGCCGAAAACTCCGCGGCCGCCGGGCCCCTCACCAACGTGCATTCCAAAGTCATGGCTTCCGTCTTCCTGTGTTCAGTAACGCCCCTGCCGGACAGTGGTGGGCGTTGCACCTGACGCTAGAGGCGTTTACTCCGTGCTGCAGCCTTAGGCATGGCGTATGTGGACAAACCGGAGCGATCTTCACGGATAGCCCTTGACGCTGCAGCATGGTGTCTCAGCTAAGATGAATCTCGTTGTCGCGTGTGCTCAATGAGGAAGGACCTTCACCGGTGATAGTGGTTGCAGAGAGCGCCGATGTTTCAGACAAGGCGGTAATTGGTGATGGATCAAAGATTTGGCATCTTGCCCAAGTCCGCGAGCAGGCCGAGTTAGGCGTCAATTGCATCGTGGGACGAGGTGCCTATATCGGTACCGGGGTAAAGATGGGGGACAACTGCAAAGTCCAGAACTATGCACTTGTCTACGAGCCCGCGGAACTTGAAGCCGGCGTGTTCATTGGCCCCGCAGTTGTGCTGACCAACGACACCTACCCCCGCGCTGTCGGTCCTGACGGCAGCTTGAAGAGTGCCCACGATTGGGAGCCCGTTGGTGTCACTATCCGCGAGGGCGCATCAATCGGTGCCCGCGCCGTGTGCGTTGCTCCTGTGACCATTGGGCGGTGGGCCACAATTGCCGCCGGCGCGGTCGTGGCTAAAGATGTCCCGGATTTTGCCCTGATGGTCGGAGTTCCGGCCAAGCGTCACGGGTGGGTCGGCAAAGCTGGTTTCCCGCTGCAGCGCAGCGGAGAGAACTGGGTGTGTCCGGAGACCGGCGCAACGTATGTTGAACAAAACGAGACCCTTCGAGAGGTAGAGGCATGAGCCCCGAATTCATTCCCCCCGCCAAACCCATCATCGGCGATGAAGAGCGCAAGGCCGTTGATGCCGTGCTGGCTTCCGGCCAGCTCGCCCAGGGCACGGAGGTAGCCTCTTTCGAGCAGGAATTCTCCCAGGTCCTCCTCGACGGCAGGGCCGCCGTTGCCGTTAACTCCGGAACCTCGGGTCTTCACCTGGGCCTGCTGGCTGCCGGCATCGGCGCTGGAGACGAGGTCATCGTTCCGTCGTTCACTTTCGCAGCGACGGCCAACTCGGTCGCACTGACGGGCGCCACCCCCGTTTTCGCCGACGTTGATCCGGACCACTACACGCTGGACCCGGCTTCCGTCGAAGCGAAAATCACGGATCGCACTGCGGCCATCATGCCGGTACACCTTTACGGGCACCCGTTCAACGTTGATGCGATCGGCGCGCTTGCCGCCAAGCACGGCGTCAAGGTCTTTGAGGACGCGGCACAGGCGCACGGCGCAGCAGTCAACGGGCGCAAGGTTGGCACCTTCGGCGACTTCGCCATGTTCAGCCTTTACCCCACCAAAAACATGACGTCGGGTGAGGGCGGCATGGTCAGCACTGGTCTGGCCGACGTCGAGCGTCGCCTCCGGTTGCTCCGCAACCAGGGCATGGAACGCCAGTACGAGAACGAACTGGTTGGCTTCAACTGCCGTATGACCAACATCCATGCGGCCATCGGCCGCGTCCAGCTGACCAAGGTCAACGGTTGGACCAAGACCCGCCAGGAAAACGCTGCCTTCTTTGACGCGAACATCGAAGGCGTTGTGACACCAAAGGTCGCAGAAGGCTACGAGCACGTTTACCACCAGTACACGATCCGCATCGCTGAGGACCGTGACGGTTTCGCCAAGGCCCTGCGCGAGGAATACAACGTTGGCTGCGGGGTCTATTACCCGATCCCCAACCACCGCCTTGCGCCTTTCCAGACCTCGGACGACCTCCCGGTCACCGAAGAAGCGGCAGCGAGCGTGCTCTCGCTTCCGGTGCACCCGTCCCTGAGCCAGGATGACCTTGACCGGATTGTTGCTGCGGTCAACGCCGTCGCCAAGGCAGGCAGCTAGTGGCAAATCTTCGCGCAGGCCTCATCGGACTGGGAATGATGGGGCGTCACCACGCCCGTGTCATTCGTGAGCTCGAGGGCGTTGACCTGGTTGCTGTTGCCGACTCCTTCGGCGACCCCCACAACGTTGCCGACGGCTTGACGGTTTTCAACACGGTTGAGGAACTCATCGCGCAGGGCATTGATATGGCTGTGGCGGCAGTGCCCACCATCCTGCACGAGGAAGTGGCGCTGCAGCTTGCCGAGGCAGGTGTCCACTGCCTCGTCGAGAAGCCGATCGCGAATGATTCCGAATCCGGCCGACGCATCGCTGAAGCCTTTGAATCCAAGGGACTCATCGGTGCCGTCGGGCACATTGAACGCTTCAACCCCTCGCTGCAGAGCCTCCGGGACCGGTTGGAGAACGGTGACCTGGGTGATGTCTACCAGATCAGCACGAGGCGGCAGGGGCCCTTCCCGGCCCGCATAGCCGACGTCGGGGTCGTCAAGGACCTGGCCACCCACGACATCGACCTCACGGCCTGGCTGGCCCAAAGCAACTTCGTCAACGTCGTGGCCCACACCACCTCCCGCAGTGGCCGCGAGCATGAGGATATGGTCACGGCCATAGGCCATCTCAAGAGTGGCGTAGTGACGAACCACATTGTCAACTGGTTGTCGCCCATGAAAGAACGCACCACGGTAGTCCTTGGCGAACGCGGCGCGTTCATTGCCGACACCATTTCCGCGGACCTCACGTTCGTGGAGAACGGTACGTTCCAGACGGACTGGGATTCCGTGGCGGCATTCCGCGGAGTTTCCGAGGGATCATCGACGCGCTTTGCGCTGGCTAAGCGCGAACCCCTCAAAATGGAGCACGAGGCATTCCGTGATGCAGTTCTCGGAAAGTCGTTGAACATTGTCACCATGGCAGAGGGGCTCGAGACCCTGAGGGTCGCTGAGGCTGTTTTGGAATCCGCGAAATCCGGCTCAGTCATCACTCTCTGAGCACTTCAGATCAAGCAAGGCACCAAGGGGAGGTTGGCCGCTGGCCAACCTCCCCTTGCCGTTTCCCGGCGTGGCCCCTCACCACCGTGGCCCGCCCCGGATACCGGGAACCCGAGTCATGTCGGGTAGCCTTGACCAGTAGACGTGGGCATTTCTGTGCCCGCACGCCAATACACAGGAGAGTTTGTGAACGCTGATCTCGTCGTCGTCGGCTCGGGTTTCTTTGGCCTGACCATTGCAGAACGCGCCGCTACCGAGTTGGGGCTGAAGGTCGCGGTGCTTGATCGCCGCCACCATATTGGAGGAAACGCCTACAGCGAGAACGAAGCGCAGACGGGAATCGAGGTCCACCGCTACGGTGCGCACCTCTTCCACACGTCCAACGAACGCGTTTGGGAATATGTGAACCGCTTCACCAAGTTCACGAGCTACCAGCACAAGGTGTACACCAGCCACAAGGGCGAGGTGTACCCGATGCCCATCAACCTGGGCACCATCAACCAGTTCTTCCGTTCGGCCATGAGCCCAACCGAAGCGAAGGCCCTTATTGCGGAACAGGCCGGCGAATTGGCCGGGACCGATCCTCAGAACCTCAATGACAAAGGCATCCAGTTGATTGGCCGCCCGCTCTACGAGGCGTTCATCAAGCACTACACAGGCAAGCAGTGGCAGACAGATCCCAAGGACCTGCCGGCCGAGATTATTTCCCGGTTGCCTGTGCGGTATAACTACGACAACCGTTACTTCAATGACTCTTACGAGGGTCTTCCGGTTGACGGCTACACAGCATGGATCGAGCGTATGGCCGATCACCCCAACATCGAGGTTGTCTTGAACACGGACTTCTTCGACGACGGTGAGTTCGGCAGGTCTTCTGTTCTGGGCCAGGTGCCGGTCATCTACACCGGCCCGGTGGACCGTTACTTCGACTACGCGGAGGGCGACCTCTCGTGGCGCACCATCGACCTTGAAGAGGAAGTACTCCCCATTGAGGACTTCCAGGGCTGTTCCGTGATGAACTACCCTGACGCCGATGCTGCCTACACCCGCATCCACGAATTCCGTCACTTCCACCCTGAGCGTGACTACACCAAGGACGCAACGGTCATCATGCGTGAGTTCTCGCGCTTCGCCGAAAAGGGTGACGAGCCGTACTACCCCGTCAACACCTCTGACGACCGCCAGAAACTGCTCGCTTACCGCGACCTCGCCCGTGGCGAGAAGTCCGTCCTCTTCGGCGGCCGTTTGGGAACCTACAAGTACCTCGACATGCACATGGCCATTGGCTCTGCCCTGTCCATGTTCGACAACAAGATCAAGCCGCACTTCACTGGCGGCGCCAAGCTTGAAAGCGGGGGAGTGGACGCATGACGGCTACTACGAACGAAAGTCAGAAGACTGCGATGACCACTACGGATGACCTGTCACCGGCCAAAGAAAATCTGCGTATCGTTCAGCGTGTGGTTTTCCCGGCCAACCGCGACCTCGACACCCTTCCGCTGTATGTTGACCCGGATACCAGCAAGGTGAAGAAGGACGACGGCGACAGCAGCGCCGTCGTGCAGGCAGTTGGTATGACGCGGAAACTGCACCCCGAGGACATCCTGGACCGCGGTTCGGTGCAGGTTCGCCGCGGTGAGCGGCTTTCCTTCGGTTCCTACTTCAATGCCTTTCCTGCCAGCTACTGGCGGAAGTGGACCGTTGCCACGAAGACAGTCCTGCATCTTGAAACGGAAGGCGAGGGAACGGTCATTGTCTACCGCTCCAACGCCCGTGGGGCCTCGCAGCGTGTTGACTCCATACTCGTAGAAGGCACGGCCGCCAACGAATTCGAGCTGACCCTGGCGCCGTTCGGCGACGGTGGCTGGTACTGGTTCGACCTCATTGCGGGCGGCGACGGCATGACACTTAAGAGCGCCCACTGGGCAGTCCCGGATGAAGGACGCCCCCAGGGCCGGGTGACCCTCGGCGTAACGACGTTCAACCGCGCTGACTACTGCCTCGAAACCATCAAGTCAATTGACGGCGACGCCGGGCTGAGGGAGATCCTCGCCGAGCTGATCATCGTGGACCAAGGCAACAAAAAGGTTGCCGATGAAGCCGGATTTGATGCAGTTGCGGAGTCGATGGGCGACCAGCTCCGCATCATCAATCAGGGCAACCTGGGCGGATCAGGCGGCTTCGCCCGCAACATGTACGAGATGGTCGTCTCCGACAAGAGCGACTACGTGATGCTGCTGGACGACGACATTGAGCTTGAGACCGAGGGCGTCATGCGCGCAGTGGCGTTTGCTGACCTCTGCCGTAAGCCCACCATTGTCGGCGGGCACATGTTCGACATGTACAACAAGTCTGTCCTGCATGCCTACTCGGAGGTCGTCAACTTCTACCGCTTCCTGTGGGGTCCGGTGGAAGGCCTCGGCAACCACGACTTCTCTTCTGCGGGCCTGCGCTCCACCCCTCAGCTGCACAGGCGCTGGGATGCCGACTATAACGGCTGGTGGATGTGCCTCATCCCCAAGACCGTGGTGGAGACCATTGGACTTTCCCTGCCCGTCTTCATCAAGTGGGATGACGCAGAGTATTCACTTCGCGCCCGGGCAGCCGGGTTCCCGACGGTCACTCTTCCCGGGGCAGCAGTCTGGCACGTCTCCTGGGCCGACAAGGACGACTCTGTTGACTGGCAGGCCTATTACCATGAGCGCAACAGGCTTATCGCGACTCTCCTGCACTCGCCGTTCCCCAAGGGCGGACGCATCCTGCGCGAAAGCCTGAACACGGACGTCAAGCACTTGGTGTCCATGCAGTATTACCCGGAGCAGGCGCGGATCATGGCCCTGCGGGATGTCCTTGAGGGCCCGGGCAACCTGCACCGGCAGCTGCCCACCACCATGCCCAAACTCCGCGCAATGCGCGAAGAATTCCAGGACTCCCAGGTCAAGACCGATCCCGGGGCCTTCCCGGAGGTCTTCCGGAAGCGTCCCCCCAAGAAGCCGCAGTCCTACAAGCAGCCCGGTGCCCTTGGTCTACTTCCCTGGGCCGTGAAGACCGTTCTGAAGCAAACGCTGGCCCCCGTGCGTGACTCCGCCAAGGAGAACCCCGAGGCACAGGTGGCGCACCAGGACGGCAAATGGTGGAGCCTTGCGCACCTGGACAGCGCTGTCGTCTCCAATGCGGATGGAACGGGAGCTTCGTGGCACTTGCGTGACCCCAAGCTGGCCCGCCAGCTCGTGGTGGAATCGGCAAAACTGCACGCGCAGCTCTTCTCCAACTGGGAGACCCTCCGGGCCCAGTATCGTGAAGCCCTTCCTGAGATCACATCGATGGAGTCCTGGCGGGAAACCTTTGAAGCGTCGGAGCCCAGCAAGTAGCGATGTCGAACTCCACTGATACTTATGCTGTTCCGGGGGTGGGCGCCGGATTGCTGGACGTCTACCGCCGGCGGTACCTCCTGAAGCTGATTGTCCGCAAGGAACTCCGTGTCCGCTACCGCGGTTCGGTATTGGGTTTGGCGTGGTCCTACGTCAAGCCGCTGGTCCAGTACGTGGTCCTGTTTTTTGCCTTGGGTATTGTGTTGCGGGTTGGGGATCAAATTCCCAACTACGCGCTCTATATGTTCTCCGGCGTCATTGTCATCAACTTCTTCTCGGAGGCATTCTCGAATGCCACCCGATCCATCGTGTCCAATGCGGCGTTGGTAAAGAAGATCTATCTTCCGCGTGAACTGTTTCCGGTGGCATCCGTATGGGTGGCTGCGGTCCATTTCCTCCCGCAATTGATTGTCCTGCTGGCCGCAGCACTGCTGAGCGGGTGGCATCCGGACATCATGCAGCTCTTCGGCGCCCTTCTTGGTTTTGTCATTGTGGCCGTTACGGCGACAGGCCTTGGCCTGTTGGCCGGTGCCATCAATGTGTTCTTCCGGGATGCCGAAAACATCGTGGATATGCTGATGATGATCGTGACGTGGACTTCGCCGGTCTTGTATGACTGGACCATGATCCGCCGCCTGGCTGCGCCTTGGGTCCTGACGATCTACCAGCTCAACCCCATTACCGTTGCGGTGGAACTGTTCCACTGGGCTTTTTGGTATCCAACTGTCGATCAGCCTGTCGAGTTGCCTCCGCACCTCCTGATCACCGGCTTCATAGGCCTGGGCATGGCGGCACTGTTCCTTGTTATTGGCCAAATCGTCTTCCGACGGCTCGAGGGCCACTTTGCGCAGGAGGTCTAAATGGGTGCAGCAGTAATCGTCAAAGGCTTGAAAAAAACCTTCAACCTCCGCCACTCGCACTCCTTGAAGGAAACGCTGGTGTGGCTCGCCAAGGGGCGAAAAGGGGATCTCACCAAGAAATTCGATGCCCTGCACGACGTCAGCTTTGAGATCCAGCCGGGGGAGACCGTTGCGTTGTTGGGCTTCAACGGCTCCGGCAAGTCCACGCTTCTCAAGCTGATCTCGGGCGTCATCCTGCCCGACCAAGGGACCGTTCGCACCAAGGGCAGGGTCGCAGGTCTGATTGAGGTGGGAGCAGGCTTTCACCCTGACTTGTCGGGCCGTGAAAACGTCTACCTCAATGCTGCGATCCTGGGGATGACGGAACAGGAAATCCAGGACAAGTTCGACGACATCGTCGCCTTCTCCGAGATTGAACAGTTCATTGACACTGAGGTGAAGTTCTACTCTTCGGGTATGTTCCTCAGGCTTGCGTTTGCCGTGGCTGTCCATACCCAACCGGATATTTTCCTCGTGGACGAAATCCTGGCCGTGGGCGACGAGCCTTTCCAGAGGAAGTGCCTGGCCAAAATCAAGCAACTCTCCGACGAAGGCCGGACGTTGGTGGTGGTCAGCCATGACCTCGACATGATTTCGCGGATCTGCGACCGCGGAGTGGTGTTATCCTCGGGCACGGTCCAGTTCGAGGGTCCGGCTGACCAAGCTGTGGCGTGGCTGCGGGAACGTAACTAACCCGCATCCAATTGCAAAGAGTCGTCTGTCAACGGATGGCTGGTGGAAGCATCTAAGAAAGGCGATCGTTGGAATGGGTATCGGCCCGCTGCTGTTGTGTGTACTCCTGATCGTTGTGTTGTGGTGGGGCCCGGGGTGGATCCTGGGAGAAGCGCTGGGCGTTCGCCGGGTTCTCCTGCCCGTTGTAGCGCCATTGCTCGGAATGGGCGTCCTGACCGTCATTGGCGTTATGGGAAATGCGGTGGGACTCAGCTGGCAGTTGCTCCCGGTGACCGCCGTCCTGCTGGTGCTGTGCGCACTTCTGTTTGCCCTGCGGCTCACTCTGCGGCGCTATTTCCCGGACAAGTTCGGCACCGCTGCTCAGCCGCCCGTCTTTGGCAAGCACCGGTTTAGGGGCTCATGGTGGATCCTCCTGGCCGGATTGGTCGCCGGCGGTGCGGTTGCGGCCGTCTCCTGGATTGTGGGAACCGAAGGCCTCCAGGGAATCAACCAGGACTGGGACATTCCCTGGCACGCCAACATGATCCGGCTGATTTCCGTGAACCACGAGTGGGATCCGAGTATCGCAGGCAACTTTGCCTACTACGACACCACCATTCCTGAAGCTCCCATCCGGAGCTATCCCATTGCCTTCCACGCTGTGTTGTCGCTGTTCTGGCCGATGAGCGGTGTCAGTATCCCGGTGTTCCTGAACGTCTTTGTCCTGGTGATGATGGCAGTTCAGCTCCCGTTGAGCACCATGGCCCTGACCATGCTGGTCACCCGCCGCCCGATTGCTCTGGCGGCCGCGGCGGCCGTTGCCGGGTGGTTTACGGTCTACCCTTACGACCTCTTGTGGCGTGGGCCGCTGATTCCATTCTTTGCCGGCATGCTGTTGGTTGGCCCGTTCGCCTTGCTGGCAGTGAAGGGAGCAGTGGAGCGGCAGAAATTCTGGATCCCCGGCATCGCTTTTGGCGCAGTTGGACTGATAGCAGTCCATCCCTCACTGGCCTTCGTTGTCCTGCCGGTACTGATCTTCTGGTTGCTTTCCGCACTGATCCGGCGCAAGGGCAGAATCCTCGGCATCACGGTCTACCTCGCGGTCTCCGGTGTTCTGGCAGTCGTCCTCGGCTGGCCGATCATCGCCCAGATGCTGAAGGAATCCGAGCGCGTCTCCAAGCAGGTCTGGGCTGCGGACACTGACCGCAACGGCGCCATTCAGAACGTCATTTTCCTGAACCACGGTTCAATGGCCATGCCGATCCTGACGGCCCTTGTGGCGCTTGGATGCCTGGCCGTGGTCCTGAGGATCCGCATGTGGTGGTACTTCGGTCCTGTCCTGGCCTTCGCCTTCCTCTCGGTCTACACCATGGGTACCGACAACCCACGCTTCATGACTTTGACGGCCCCGTTCTACGACGACCAATGGCGTATCTTCGGCATACTGGTGATGCTGCTGGTACCCCTTGCGGGTTTGGGAGTGGCTCAGCTGGCTGAAGCCATTGCATGGCTGGTGGCAAAAGTACGGAACCGCTCGGCCAAAACCACTACGGACGGAATCAAAGCCGGACGCAGGCCCAGCCACGTGGTGACTGCAGTTGCCGCGGCAGCGGTGCTTCTTGTCAGCGGCATTGCGGCTATCCCGTACTTCAAGCAAAACGCCCAACGCATCAACATCAATACCAAGGTTGATGGGGCCACGTTGAGCGCATCCGAAGTTGGACTCCTCAGCAAGATTGATGAATATGTGCCAGAGGATGCCACCGTCCTGAATGACTCCTGCGACGGTTCGGTTTGGATGTACGCACTGGGTAACCGCATGCCCATGATCCGCCACTTCGAGATCCTTCCGACGAACCGTCAGCTGCTGGTTCTCCAAAAGCTTCCCGAGCTTGCGACCGATTCCGAGGTCCGTGACGCAGCTGCTGAACTGGGCATCGAATGGGTGTACATCGCTGATGGCAGGATCCGGGCCTGGGACGAGCCCAAGGCCGGGCTGACCCAACCTGACTCCATTCCGTATCTTCAGCTCGTTGTGCGTGAAGGAAATGCTGCGCTGTACAAGATCGACTGGTCGCAGCTGCCTGGCGGTAAAGAAACATTCGACGCCGCCGCGAAGGACCGTCTCCAGCTCGATGGCGTGTCGGGAATCCTTGAGAACCGGAACCCTGATGGCATAGCACCGCTAGGAAGGATCTGCTGATCATGAAGGCATTCATCTCCAAGTTCCTGGCGTCCAGTTTGTTCAAGTTCCTGCTGATCGGCGGCCTGAGCTTCCTCTTGGACCTCGGTCTGCTGGCCCTGTGCTTCCAGGTCTTCGGGTGGCCGTTGTGGCTGGCGACCGGTGCGGGCTTCTGGGGCAGCTTCTTCTTCAACTACTTCCTGCAGCGCCATTTTGCGTTCAACGGCGGTGGAACTGCCTTGGGTGGCGTACTGCGCTACTCAGGGCTCCTGGTTTTCAACACGCTTGCCGTGATGGGCATTGTTGAGCTTTTTCAGTTCATCGGTGCCGGATACGTGGTAGGTAAGGTGGTTGCGACCATTGTGACCATGGGATGGAACTACTTCATTTACAAGCACTGGGTCTTCCCGCAAAAAAAGCAACCGAACAGCGGCAGCGAACAGTCAGATGGCCAGTCGGACACCGACACGCCAACACAGAAACTCACACCAAACAGCAGCGAAGGATAATCGATGTATCGAGGCGTTCGAATTGCCGCGGTAGTACCGGCCTACAAAGAAGAAAACCACATCGCACAGGTCATCGAAACGATGCCTGATTTTGTTGATGACATCGTCATTGTTGATGACTGCAGCCCGGACGACACGTCAGGGGCAGCACGTCGGGCCGACGACGGCCGGGTCACCTTGATTCGACATGAAGTCAACCAAGGCGTGGGAGGCGCAGTCCTGACCGCCCACAAAGCCGCGATGGAACTGGGCGCAGACATCAACGTGGTCATGGCCGGCGATGCCCAGATGGATCCCGACTACCTGCCGCAGCTTCTTGACCCGGTGGTCGATGGCTACGGGTTCGCCAAGGCCAACCGCTTCTTTTCGGGCGAGTCATTCGCGGGCATGCCCGGCTACAGGATCTTCGGCAACATCGTGTTGTCCTTCATGACGAAGCTTGCTTCCGGTTACTGGCACATCTTCGATCCGCAGAATGGCTACACAGCCATTCGCACGGAGGTCCTCCGCCGTCTTCCCATGAACAAAGTGGCGGCGCGCTACAGCTTCGAAAATGACCTCCTGATCCACCTCAACATTCTTGATGTTCCTATTGTTGATGTGCCGATTCCAGCTGTGTACGGCAACGAGGTCTCCAGCATCAAGCTGCGCAAGGTTATTCCCGAACTTCTTGCCATGCTCTTTGGCGGCTTCTGGCGCCGTGTGTGGTGGAAGTACATGGTGTGGTCCTTCTCCGCTGTTGCCCTCCTGCTGATCGCAGGCATCGCCCTGATCGTCATGGGCCTGGTGGCCGGAATCTGGGTACTTGCCGCAAGCGTGGGGTCTCCGACCGCGGGTTCGGTGATGCTTGCTGTGGTGCCCTTTGTTCTGGGCGTCCAGATGCTGCTGGTATCCCTGCAATTGGATATTCAGGCGAGCCCGAACAGGCCCACGATGCATCCCATGAAGGAACGTACCTAGGCATGTGCTGAAACAGGGGAGGGGCCCGGACACGTTGGCGTCCGGGCCCCTCCTTGTTTGTCATTCCTACGGCAGGGAGGTGAAACCTCCCCAGCCCCAGCCGACCTGGCTCCGGGACAGCCATCCGGACGTCCCGTTGCCGGGATACAGGAACAAGTTCCCGCCGGCATCACGGGCGAGGACGTCATTCTTGCCGTCGCCGTTGAAGTCGCCCGGTCCGAGGATGGCGGTCATCCCACTCCAGCCACTTCCCACCTGGACCCGGCTCAGCCAGCCTCCGGTGCCGTTGCCGGGGTAGAGCCAGAGAATGCCTGAGGTGTCCCTGGCCAGGGCGTCGGTTTTGCTGTCACCGTTGAAGTCCCCGGTACTGAGGATGGCATTCATGGAATTCCATCCCGTACCCACCTGGGCGCTCGAGGTGAAGCCACCGGTTCCGTTGCCCCGGTAGAGCCACATGATCCCGGCGGAGTCCCTCGCGAGGACATCTGCCTTCCCGTCGCCGCTGAAGTCTCCCGGAGCCAGGATCAGCGTCATGCCGGACCAGGCTGTGCCGGCCTGGACGCGGGTCTGGAGGCCTCCTGAGCTATTTCCAGGGTAGAGCCACAGAACGCCGTTGGTATCCCGGGCCAGGACGTCGCTGCGTCCGTCCCCGTTGAAGTCCTTGGTGGGGACAATGGCATTCAACGAGTTCCAGCCGGTGCCGAGCGAACGTTGGGCCAGCCAACCTCCGGCTCCATTACCGGGGTACAGCCACAGCGTGCCGGCATTGTCGCGTGCCACGACGTCGTTCTTTGCATCACCCGTGTAGTCCTTCCAGGTGTTCGCCGGTGGTGCCGTCACAGTGTAGGCCTGGGTGACGATTGCCGAACTGTTGTTGGACGTATCCACTGCAAAGTACTTCAAGGTCATCGCTGCCGTGAGGGTGATGGCCGTGGAGTACTTGTTGGCGGCTGTGGCGGTCGGATTCGTGCCGTTGGTGGTGAAGTAGATGCTCGCACCCACCTCATTCGCCGCAAGCGTGATCTGCTGGTTGGCGGGATAGCTGCCCGCAGGCGGGGTCACCGTAACCACTGGAGGTGTCGTGTCCAGTACGGTGTAGGCCCGCGTGGTGACCGCGGAGGCGTTTCCGTAGGCGTCAACAGCAAGGGCCTTCACGGTGGTGTTGCCCGTGAGGGCAAAGGGGGCTGTGTAGGCCTTGGTGCTTCCCGAGGCAGCCGTGGCAGGGGTGGTGCCATCGGTGGTGTAGAAGATGTTGCCCGGTTCGCTCGAGGACATGGTGACGGGTTGTCCCGAGGCATATCCTCCGGCCGCGGGTGCCACGGTCAGGGTTGGTGCGGTGTTGTCGAGTACGTACGTCTGCGTGGCCACAGCCGAGGAATTACCTGCGGTGTCCCGCGCGAAATACTTCAGGGTCAGCGACGTCAACGGAATCGGGCCCGAGTACACGGGACTCGATGTCGTGGGCACGGTGCCATCCTTGGTGACGTAGATGGTGGCTGCTTCGTTGACCGACAACGTGATGGACTTGCCGGCTCCATAGGTGCCTGCAGCCGGGTCCACGGAAACAACTGGTGGTGCTGTGTCTGCAGCGAACACCGTCACATTCCTGGTGGCAGTAGTGGTGTTTCCAGCGTTGTCCCGCGCTTCCACCGTGAAGGTGACGGGACCACTGGGAACGTTGGTGTAGGCCTTGGGTGAGGTGCATGCAGTGTAGGCATTGGAGCCGAGCTTGCACCGGAATCCCGCAATGTCCGTGGCCGTTGACGCGAAGGTGAACGACGGCGAGATGCCCACAGTTGCGCCTTCCGCCGGTGAGCTGATGGACACCTGTGGTGGAGTCAGGTCAGCGGTAACTGTAACCGATGCCACCGGACTGACGTTGCCGGCCATGTCCGTGGCCCTGACGCGCAGCACGTGCTGCCCCGCGGTTGCCAGGGTAAGCACCTGGCCGTTGGTGCAGGCTGTGAACGTCGTAGTGGAATCCACCGAGCAGGACAAGACCGAATCCGGGTCGGAAGTGACACCGAGGACAGGCGAGCCGTTGACGGTTGCACCGGCCGTGGGCGAGGTGATGACCGGAGCGGCGGGCGCGGTGACATCGACCGTGAAGGCCCGTGAAACAGGAAGGCCTGTTGGTGCGGCCCTCACCGAGAACGTGTAGGCGCCGTTGGCCAGGGCAGTCGACGGTGTAAAGGTTCCGCCGGTACATACCTGCCAAACCGGCGTCGCTGTGCTCAGTTGAAGACTGCATTCGAGGGCCCCGCCTGGTGGCGTGGAGGCAACAGTGAAGGTTGGCGTGGAGTCGTTGGTGAAGGCCGGGTTGGCTGCCTGGGTTCCGTTGGCCGCCGTCGGACCGCTGACGATGGATGGAACAACGCCTCCCAAGGTGAGCAGCCTTCCCCGCTCAGCGGGTTTGGCGGGTTCCAGTTGTCCCGGATCTTCCATCACCAGGAGCTTGCCGTCACGCATGGCCAGGCCGCCGATCTTGCTGAAGCCGAGAGCCCATTGGTTGTTGACCGTGTCGGTGCTCAGGTCGATGCGGGTGATGGTGTCCTTGCCGGCGTCGGCTGTGGTGGTTCCGCCACCAGTTCCTGTGTAGAGGACCAGGGGCGACTGCCAGTCGTAGTAGATGGCCGTCGGCTTGCCGACGTTATAGAGGGGCGCAGGGACGAAATTGGTCAGAACGCCGTCATCGGGGGCAGTGAACACCGTCAGGCCGGAGGTTTCGGCGACATACACTACGACGTTTCCCGCGCTGTTGCGGTGCGTGGCTGCAAGGCTGAGGGAACTGGAGTTGACGGAAGCGATGGATTCGATGCTCGGATGGAGCGCTGTGGGATTCACGATCTTGACGATTGACCGTGCGTTGGCGAACGACAGGTATATGTTGCCGTCCGGGCCGTCGCTGACGGCGTTTGGCCTCAGGTCTCCGTCGAAGATGGTCAGCGCACCGTCGTAATCGAAGACGCCGCTGCTGGGGTTCCAGAGCGCGCGCACGACGTCGGAACTTCCGACGGCGGCATCCGGTATGAAGGCGATTTCATCACCATCGCCGTGGCTGGCAGGGGACGGATCGATCATTGCGGGTGTACCGGCAAGAGCCGGACCATCGTCGTGTCCGGGCAGCGTACCGCCCAGGCAGGTGTTGGTTTCGAGGCTACCGGCGGTGGCGCCGGACGCTTCTGTGACGCGGCAGAACCCAGCGCGTGCATCGGAGACCCACAGGCGTCCGTCCGGGTCTACCACGGTGCCGGCCGCTTTGGTGAGACCTGTAGTCACGGTTTGGCGTGCCTGGTCCGCAAATGCCGGGCCTGCTGTCAGCACACCGGTAAGTGCCGCCGTTGCGAGGCTGGCAGTGGCCAGGACTGCGGTGAGTTTGTGGTGTTGCCGGCTACCGGCCGCCTTGCGGGATGCAAGGTGACGGGGAGTCTTATAAAAGGTTCTTGAGCGACCGGCGAAGGCAAGACATGCCAAACCAAGCTGAAGAACACTGCGTTTGCGCGTGTCCACCGAGGGATCCCCACTTCATTCGGATGCTCCCCAGCTCCGCATGCATTGGTTATTCGCCCCACGCCGTTTCCGGCTGCGTCTACGTCCATCTTCCACCAATTTTCACATTTGTCACTACTAAAGCTCAGAAGATGTCCAGATAGGGGTTCGCGACCCGTCCGTCTTGACCGCGCCACGGCTGCACCGCACGATTGAGGTGGAGGTCACAATGCGCAGACTGTTCCTGATGGCGGTGCCGATGGTGATGGCGCTGGCCGCCTGCACTTTGCCGTCGTCCGAGCCAACCGCCGGAACCAGTTCGCCGGCGACCAACAGTGCCAGCGCTACCGCGGGGCCCGGCCAGCCGCCGTCGTCCGCTCCGGGAAGCAGCGAATCCGGACCCGCAAGCAGCGAACCGAGCGACGGGGACCCGGCTGCGGGCGACGACGAACCGGGCCGCTTCTCCTACCTGTGCACGAGCCTTGACGCCTCGCCGGAAGTCCAGTTGTCGAGCCTGGCGGAAGTCTGGGCCGCCACCAACTACACCCGCATGGATTCCTGTGGGGTCACCTTCGAGGGAGGCGGTCAGTTCGATCCGACGCCCCGGGAAGCTGAAGCCATCTCGACAGCTGCACCGCAAGGAGTGGCAGCTGATGATGGGCTGGCAACCATGCTGGACATCCTCCGCCTTTGCACGAGGATCAGTGATGAAACCGGGCCAGGGGGATTTGAGGAAGCAAGCAAGTCGACGTTGGTGGCAGCGGCGGAATTCTGTCCGGACGCACCACAAGGAAAGATCATTGCCGCTTGGGCGGAGGGCACCCGCGTGGGGGACGGCACCCACGTGGCGGGAGAGAACCTTGAGCCTGGGGGATTGCAGTTGATTAGACCGGGTGCCGCGGCGGCCGAATGCACCTGGTCTGTCAGCAGCCAGGACGGCTCCTTTGTTGCCGGCGGCGGCCTCTCGGAGGCGGG
Organism: Paenarthrobacter sp. YAF11_1; assembly: GCF_052113445.1. Taxonomy (NCBI): domain Bacteria; kingdom Bacillati; phylum Actinomycetota; class Actinomycetes; order Micrococcales; family Micrococcaceae; genus Paenarthrobacter; species Paenarthrobacter sp. YAF11_1. The sequence continues at coordinate 304,931 of NZ_JBFRDF010000001.1, read as the reverse complement.
CAACAGGGTGGAGTTGAAGCCGGGTCAAAAGTTTACTAGTGACAAATGCGGAATTTGGGGGAAGATGTACTAAGACGCAGCCGGAAACGGCTTGGGGCGAATAACCAATGCATGCGGAGCTGGGGAGCATCCGAATGAAGTGGGGATCCCTCGGTGAACATGCGCAGGCGCAGTGTTCTTCAACTCGGTGTGGCAAGTCTTGCCCTGGCCGGTTGTTCAGGAACCAAAGTAGATACTTCCCAACCAGCCGCACTCGATATGGCGCCGGTTGTCGCGAACGATGACAAAGTCCCCATTGAACGTCCGGAGCCTCTGATCCGGTACCAGTTCACGTGTACGGCGGCAGATGGCAGCCTCATAGGCAAATTTTCGAGCCTCGAAGAAGTCTGGGCTTCCACCCGGTACATGCACGTCACTGACTGCCAAGTGGTCTACGTCGGAAGCGGCCCGCACCTTTTGACTCCGGAAGAACGGGCGGCCGTCAACGCGGCAGTTGCGGCAGGGGCGGCGCCTGGACAGGACTCCGCTTTGTGCCTGCTCATCATCAGGGCTTGCACACGCACGGACCACAGGACGCTCGCCGCATCACTCGCCGCCTACGGCATACCAGTAGTCAAGGGCGCTTTGACTCTGGCGCCTTTGGCTCCGCAGGCTGCCCAGCTCACAAGGTGGCTTAAGACTGCCGTGCCCCGCTAGTCCTGAATACCCGTGGAACCCGGCCGGATTTTTCCAGGCCGGGACGGCGCCTAATGGGGCCGATGTCCATCCCTTCCAACCACACAAAACTGCGGGATCACATGGTCTAATGAAAGTGGTCTCACGTATTGGCTGTTCAGCGTATCCGGGAAACGAAATTTGTTGCAGAGCAAACAAAGATCACCCGTTGCGCACAATCAAGGAGTGATCTTTTATGGCGTTCAGAATTGGAACTGCAAGCGCTGACATAACGCCGTCGCTGAGCACCAATCCCTACATGGCCGGATATGGTTCAACTGACGGTGGCCGCGAGGCAACCAGCAGCTCACCCTTTGAGCCGTTGTACGCGCGGGCGATTCTTATCTGGGAAGACGCCCACCCCCACATCATCATCAGCCTGGACGTCCTGGCTTTGCCGCGGGCCATGCATCAAAGGATCCGTGACAGGATCATTGGCCTTACGACGTGGTCCAGCAGCGACATCCTGATCCAGGCGACCCATACGCATAATGGGCCCGCCTTGATTGACACCCTCCACCCCTTCATGGCCTATGGGCTCGCGGACCTGGGTTTGGTGCGTTCCTACAGCGACGATCTTGAAGACACCATAGTGAACCTTGCCCAGGAAGCCCTGGATGCCGATGAAACGGCGGTGACCTTCGACTATAAAGTTTCGAGCCAGAACTTTTCTGCCAACCGGGTAGGGTTGCCATACACCGAAACTGCCGTGCCGATTCTGGTGGCCAGGCGGGGCAACGGGACGCCGGCAGCAGTGATTTTCAGTTATGGATGCCACCCCATCAGCGCAGGCTTGCGGACGCTTTTTGATGGAGATTTCGCCGCAGGTGCCTGCAATTACATTGAAAACCGGAACCCGAATTGTTTTGCGATGTTCGTTCAGGGGCCAGCCGGTGACCAGGATCCGGGTGGAGTCCGCAGTTGGGCACTCAGGGATCAGCACGGGGACGCGTTGGGTGCCACCGTGCACTCAAACATGCAATCGGCGGGGCGTGCGCTGAGCGGCCCCATGGTCACACGCTACCAGGAGGTCCAGTTGCCGCTGGATATCACTCCAACTGCCGGCAATCTGGCCGCCGTGCGCGCTTCCTACGTAGCCCGACTCGCCAACCCCAACGGCCAACCCCAGTGGTACCAGCGCCACGCGCAGGTCATGATCGGGCGGATCGACAGCAACAGTTTTGATACGGCTGTGCCGTCACCCTTCCAAGTGTGGAAATTCAACGGAAGCCCCCAATTGAAGATCGCCATGATAGGTGGTGAACTCGTCAGTGGGTACGCAGCCTACTTCCGTGGAAGGAATGGCGGGAACAACGGAATTATTGTTGGCGGATATGCAAATGAATCATGCTGCTATATCCCCAGCAATGAATTCTTTCCGCCGTTCATGCCGCTTGGCAGCTATGAGGGTGGATGGGAACCTGATTTCCCGGGGATTGCCGGTGGTTCAATGACAGTGTATGGCCACTTGGCTCATTTTAAAGCCGGAACCAATGGCGTGGAGACGACGCTGGTCAATGCGATGAATGCCTTGCTTGCCTAGAGTGTGTCTACTTGATGGCGGGTCGGCCCGAGGACTCCTTGGACCGGCCCGCCGTCACGTCACGACGCTGGCCGCCACTGACGACGCTGGCCGCTACTTGGCAGCCGGCGCCAGAATTGTCAGGCTGCTCCAGCCAGTGCCGATCTTGGTGGGCGTACCCCACGACTTGTTGGCGCCCACGGGGTAGTACCGGAGGTCCCCGGTGGTGGTCCGCGCGATGATGCCCAGCGACCCGGCACCTGCGAAACCACGGATTGCTGCAAACTCTGACATCACGTTCCACCCCGTGCCCACGACGCCGGCGGGTTCCTGGACGAAGTTTCCGGTGCCGTTGGAACGGTACAGCTTGAGATCGCCAGTGCCCGTCTTGACGAGGAGGTCGGCATTGGAATCCTTGTCAAAGTCCACCTGTGTGATCTCCAGGCCCGTCCAGCCGGCGCCTATGGATACGCCTGTGGAAACGGTTTTCCCGGTGGGGTTGTTGAAGTAATACAACCTGCCCGCGGAGTCGTATCCCACGATTCCGGGATGCGCGTCGGCCTTCTTCCAGGTGCCGACACTCAGCGTCCAGTCTTTCCAGTTGCTCCCCAGGGAGATCGCGGCTCCAAAGCCGCTGCCGTTCCTGCCGGGGTAAACGTTCAAGCGGCCGTCGGACCATTGCGCCACGATGTCCAGGGCGCCATCGCCGTTCCAGTCTGTGACGAAGCCTGCCTTCAAGCCCGCCCAGCCCGTGCCGATGAGGTCTTCCGGCAACAAGGCCGTGGTTCCGGTCCCCGGGTATCGGTAGAGGTTGGCATCGGGGCGGACTGCCACGATGTCCTCTTGGTCGATCCCCAGGGTGGACTCGACGTCAAGTGCTGCACCGCTGATGAGGCTGGCATCGTTCCACCCCACGCCGATGAGGCTGCGGTTGCCCCACGACCCGGATCCGGCGGGGTAGTAGTAGAGGTCCCCGTTCGATGCCCGGGCGTGGAGTCCCTGCGAGTCCGCTCCGTTGAAGTTGACTGCGGAGCTCACTGCCGTCATGCTGCCCCAGCCTGAACCAATGACTCGTCCGGGTTCGCTGATGAAGCTGCCCACACCGTTGGATCGGAAGAGTCGCAGGGTGCCGTCCGTGGTGCGTGTGACGATGTCCTGGTTGCCGTCGCCGTCGAAGTCGATCTGGTTCAGTTGGTGTCCACTGAAACCGGTTCCTATCAGAACACCGTTCCCGAGGCCGCCGCCACCATTGTTCGAGTATCTGTACAGGTTCCCCCGATAGTCCTGTCCGATCACTCCCGGGTAGGCGTCCTTGACGTTCCACCAGCCCACGGTCAGTGACATTTCCTGCCATCCGGAACCGACTTGAATGGGTGCGTAGAAAGAACCCCCGGGAGCTCCCCGGAAGACCTTCAGCGTCCCATCGGACCACTGGGAGAGGATGTCCTGGACGCCGTCCTGGTTCCAGTCCACGACGTAGAGCGCCTTCGCGCCGGACCATCCTGAACCTATGGCCACGGGGCCGGTGATTCTGCCGGCCCCGTTCGCCGGGAAGGCGTCCAAACGCCCTGCCGCGCTGGTGGTCAGGATGTCTGCGGCTGACTTGATGGACGGGTTTGAAGGATTTGAAACCCCGCGGGCAAAGGTCCGCAGCTGGTCGTAGCTGCCGTTGAAGATGTTCGAATCGCCTTCGAAAGGGCCGGTGCTGCTGTACTGCCACATGGTGTAGTCGCCCCAACTGACCGGCATGGAGCCAGGGGAGTTGGTGGGGTTGTTCCAGTAAGAGGCGATCCACAGGGGATAGCTGCCGAATGTGGTGTTGCCAACGCACGTGTTCCACCAATCGGTGGTGCTGTAGATGACCGGGAAGCGGCCGGTCAGGGCTTTGACGGTGTTGCCAAAGTCGGCTGCCCACTGCCCCAACTGCGCTTTGGACATGTCGTAGCAGGTGTTGCCGAAGTAGAACCCGTTGATGGTTCGCCCGGCGTAGGGGTTGTATTCGATGTCCAGGACGGGCGGAAGGGTGTATCCATCATCCGTCCAGCCTCCACCGTTCGCGACGAAATACCGTGCCTGGTCAGCACCTGATGACCAGTTGGGGATGGCGAAGTGATAGGCACCCCGAACCATGCCCACATTGCGGGAGCCATTGTATTGCTGAGTGTAGTTCTCGTTGAGGTAGTAATTGCCTTCGGATGCCTTGACGTACGCCCAGCGGGATCCCTGGTTCCACTGGCTTTGCCAGTTCACGTTCCCTTGGTGGGCGCTGACGTCCTGTCCTGCGATGCCGATAGTCGGCCGCCAGTGGCCCGGGTCGGCCGCCATGGGGACGGCGGCGCTGACTGCGCCTCCTACTGCCAGTGAGCCCGAGGCTCCCGACGCATCTTTGCCCTGCTTGGCTGCCAGGACACGGGGAGACCGTTGACCCATTTCCGCGCCGCCCGCCGGGATGGCTGCCAGCATCGCTGCCTTCATGGCTTCAGCGTTCGGTGCGTTGCCAGGCATTTCCTGCTTCTTGGGCGCCTGCTCGCCGGAATCGCTTGTAGGTCCCACCGCCGGCAGCGGCGGTGCCGCAGGTGAAGGTTCGACGGCGGGAGGCGGCTGTTGCTGGCCCGGTGCCTGCTGTGTCACCTGAGGGGTTTCACTGCCCGGGGTGGTTGTGGGGGCAATACCACCTACTGGTTGTGGCCCCTGCGAGGGATTTCCTGATGGGGACGCGGGTGATGGAGCTGGACGTGGTCCGGGCGTCTCTGCCGAGGCGGGCGATCCCAGGCAAGAGCCTGCTAAGAGGGCGATCGTCAGCGCTACGCCAACACGGGTGAGAGGGGTGCGGCGGGACGGTTCACTAGAACGTCTTTTCATCTTCACATCCGGCCCTGTGCCGCGGCTCAGCGGCGCATGGGGTGGCTTGCGGACAAGCTCCGGGGCGGGCGCTTGCGCATGAGACCAAAGGCCAGCTCCTAACGGGCTTTACCCTAACATCCTGAAACTGGAGTGACTAGTGGGATTTGGGTTGCTGACGTGACTGGTGATCCCTAGTTATCCACATGCCCGCTCCACTGGGTTGAAGGGGTGTTGGTGCTCGCTTAGCGTGAATGAGGCGAGATGTTCCTCTCGTTTGACAAACTTCGTGGTCGGTTGGGGAAGAAGTGGATGCTGTAAGGATCGTCGAGGGAGAAGTTCGGGAGCTCATTCGGCGCAGGGGATTGGATCCCCTCGAGCAGGCTTCGGACGTCAGGCTCCTGGTGGAAGCAGCAGTGAATGACTACGACGAACGTGCGCTGTTGGGCCCTCTTCCTTCCCTCGGCCACCTTGAGACTGCCCGGCGGCACATCTTCGATGCGGTGGCCGGCTTCGGGCCGCTGCAGCCACTCCTGGACGATGCCGCGGTTGAAGAGGTATGGATCAATGCGCCGCACGAAATCTTCGTTGCCCGCAATGGTGAATCGGAACTCACGGGCATCAGCCTGACCGGGCAGCAGGTCAGGGACCTTGTGGAACGAATGCTCAAGAGTTCGGGGCGACGACTGGATCTTTCGTCCCCGTTCGTCGATGCCGCCCTCCCGGACGGTTCGAGGTTGCACGTTGCCATCCCGGACATTACCCGGAAGCACTGGGCGGTCAATATCCGGAAGTTCATTGCGCGGGCAAGCCGTCTGGAGCATTTGGTCGAGCTGGGAAGCCTCACGCCACAGGCCGCACGGTTCCTGGGAGCAGCTGTCGCCAGCGGTCTCAACATCCTCGTATCGGGTGCCACCCAGGCTGGGAAGACCACCATGTTGAACTGCCTGGCTGCCCACATCGGTTCCCGTGAACGTGTCATTACGGTGGAAGAGATCTTCGAACTGCAACTCCCGCTGCGTGACGTCGTCGGATTGCAGTGCCGGCAACCCAATCTGGAAGGGGAAGGCGAAATTCCACTGCGGCGGTTGGTCAAGGAAGCCTTGAGGATGCGGCCGGACAGACTGGTAGTGGGAGAGGTGCGGGAAGCCGAGAGCCTCGACATGCTGATTGCGCTTAACTCCGGGTTGCCAGGCATGTGCACCGTCCATGCCAATTCCGCACATGATGCAGTGACTAAGATCTGCACGCTCCCGCTCCTGGCAGGGGCAAATATTTCCAGTGCCTTCGTGGTGCCGACAGTGGCATCCTGCATCGACCTCGTAGTGCATTGCAGCCGCCACTCCACGGGCCGCAGGCAGGTGACTGAGATCCTCTCACTCGGACGGAGGGTCGAAAACGGAATCATCGAGTCCTCGGTTGTGTTCGGCATGGTCGGCTCGCAACTGCTGCCCCGGGCCAACTCCATGCCCGCCGCGGAGAAGTTCGCCCGGGCAGGCTTCGATGTCGCCGCACTTCTGGAATTGAACTGATGGCGTCCCTTCTCGGCATCCTCTGCGGACTTGGGGTGTTCCTCGTCTGGTGGTCCGCATGGGTACAACCGCCGGCAGAAGCAAAAGAATCAGGCCCCGGGCGCCTTGAGCTGCTGCTCACCTCAGCAGGCATTGAAAAAGTAACGGGTGGAGGTCTTCTTCTCACGTGCGCGGGCTTCGGCCTCTTCGCATTGCTGGTGTTCTTCGTCATCACGGGGTCGCCGCCGGTTGCAGCCTGCTTTTCGCTCTTTGGTTCGTGGGTTCCTTTCGCAGCGGTCCGTTGGCGGGCACGCAAGCGCCGGGCCGCGCTTCGGCTATTGTGGCCGGACGTTGTGGACCACTTGCGCTCAGCCATACGAGCTGGTCTCGCCTTGCCGGAAGCGCTGATCCAATTGGGAGATAAGGGACCGGAAGAACTTCGCACGCTGTTCGTGGACTTTGGGGCCGACTACAGATCCGGCGGACAGTTTGAGGCCGCCCTTAACAGGCTGAAAGCACGGCTGGCAGACCCTGTCGCAGACCGAATCATCGAGGCACTCAGAATGACCCGCGAGGTAGGCGGTTCGGATCTCGGCCGTATGCTCGGCACTCTCTCCGAGTTCCTGCGAGACAGCGCACGCACTCGAAGCGAACTCGAAGCCCGACAGTCATGGACCATCAATGCAGCGCGGCTGGCCGTAGCGGCGCCCTGGGTGGTCCTCGTCGTCATGGCAAGCCGGCCTGAAGCAATGCTGGCCTACAACTCGGGCACAGGAGCCATGGTCTTGCTCGGTGGGCTGTTGGTATCCGTTGTCAGCTATTCCGTGATGCTGCGGGTTGGAGCGTTACCAGAGGATCAACGGGTTCTTCGATGACCACTACCACCGCGTTTGCCGTGCTCTGCGGGCTGCTTCTTGGGGCGGGTTGCTGGTTGATCCTGGTGCGGCTCCCGTTCATGCGAAAGAACACCTTTGCCGACCGCATCGAGGCCCAGCTGAGATCCAGGAACCTGGAATCTCGGCTCCTGCGCACGCCAACTCATAACCTCACGCCGTTCGGGCCGCTGGAGAGGATAGTGCGTCCCATCATTGGTGACGCCATCACGTACCTGTCCCGGTTCAACATCGGGTCTGCAGCACTGGGAAAGAGGCTGGCGCGCGCTGGTTCTTCCAAATCCACGCTGGACTTCCGAGCCGAACAGCTCCTTTGGGCCTGCGCAGGCTTCGTAGTGGGAGTACTTGTCGTCGTGATAAGCGCCGCCGCAGGCCAGTTCAGCCCTGCTTTCCTTGTTGCTTGTGTCATCTCAGGCGCAGCCGGGGGTTACGTGCTCCGGGATTACGTTCTGGGACAACGGATCAGGAAGCGGGAATCGGCGATGCTGTCCGAATTTCCGAGTCTCGCAGAGTTGATGGCGCTCGCCGTTGCTGCAGGCGAGAGCGCCATGGGCGCCATGGACAGGGTAAGCCGCAGTTCCAAGGGGGAACTCTCATCAGAGTTTGGTCTTGTCCTCGCCGATGCCAGATCCGGCAAATCACTGTCCGAGGCACTCCAAGCGTTCTCCATGAGGTCGGAGCTGCCTCCCCTGGCCAGGTTTTTTGACGGGTTGGTGGTCGCGGTGGAACGGGGGACGCCCTTGGCCGATGTCCTCCGGGCACAGGCTGCGGACGTTCGCGACGCCGCAAAACGCGAACTCATGGAGTCCGCGGGCAGAAAAGAAATCGCCATGATGGTGCCGCTCGTTTTCGGAGTGCTCCCGCTCACTGTTATCTTCGCTGCCTTCCCGGCCGTAGCGGCGCTGGAAATCAGCCTGTAAGCCTTCGCCGGGGCCGCCAAAGGAGTTCCATCCATCGAAGCAATCCAGTCCATGGAAGCAGCATTTTCCTCGTAAACATCGCATCACTTCACGTCATATCCGCATACCGATCCATTCATCTTGGGGAGAACCATGAACCGCATTGCAAGCAGAATGTCCGCCACCTCTTTCCTGAACCGTGTCAGCGCCTCGTGGGTCCTGTCAGTCGCGTTCAGGGGACAGCCCTGTGCCGAGGATCGGGATCGAGGGGACGTGCCTGGCTGGGTCATGATCACCCTAGTGACTGCGCCCCAATCTCACCCTCTGCCGTTTCTGCCCAGCCAAAGGTGAGAAGAGGCCACAGTCATATTAGTGACTCTTCCCTGATCTCACCGAAGCTATTTTGTCGGGCCATGCCCGTAAGCTGCCGAAATGCTCTCAGATCACCAAAAGGCCATGCTGGACCTTGCCGGAGAAAAGTTCAAGCACTCTGGATCCTTGGACACTGCGGCAATGGAGCGATTCGGGATGAGCCCCACACGGTACTGGCAGGAGATCAATCAGCTCATATCGACGGAGGCCGCCGTTGCCTACAGCCCGTCTACGGTAGCGCGGCTTTTCGCACGCCGCCGGAAGCCCGAGCGGACATCAAGCCGCCTACTCCGCTAAGAACCCGGGCAGTCGCTTCCCCCACTGGATGACGCGCAGCCATTCGGGGCACCGGTTGTATTCATCGATGTCCCATTCGGAGTTGGTTACAGGCCGGACGGCGCCCTTCGGTATCCAAGCGGTGAGGCTGTCTTTGTCGTCGTCGAACCACTGCACGCTGATCTGCGTCCGATTCCAGTGCGTGGCCTGCGCGTAGACGCCAACCGTGCCGCCGGCCTTTAGAGGAACCTGCGCATGCACCTTGGGGCGCTGTCCAGGCTCCCATGAGCGGACATCTTCTATGTTCCCTAGCCGTTCCGGATGTACGAACTCATGCGTAACACCCTCAAGCAAGAACGACGTCGGCGGATAGATAGGCATGGTTCCCATCATGCCAAGATGGTGCGATGGAAGTTACCTTGACTGTTGAAGATGCAAAAGGCGAGCGGGGGAGCGTTTCCGCCACCGGCCAGGACTATGCGGCCGCCTACGAAGCAGCACGTGCCCTCATACCCGAGGGGTGCCGGGCCATCGCCATCCGCACCGATCGATGATCAGCCGCAGCCTCCGCGGCCGGATTGTCCGTCGCATCCTTATGGGCCTGCCCTTCCTGGTCTTCATCGGCTACATGATCTCCAAACTTGGCACCGCGCAGCAGGTCCAACTGCTGATTATCGTTGCTGTCGCGGCCGCCGCGGGGCTCGGGATTTTTGGTGGTCGAGCTATCTACCAGAGGCGGCGACGGAGACCCCCGTCCCGACCAACAAAGCACTGAGCGTCAAGGCAGGTTGACATTCCATCAACCGTCAAGCAGTCTTGACGCATGGACAAGACGGAAGCGCTAAACGATCTGCGCCAGTATGAGGCTGCAAGGCAGCAGTCTGAAGAAGACGTCCGCCAGTGCGTGGGAAGGGCGCGAGAACTTGGAGCCAGCTGGGCCGAGATCGGCGCCATGCTGGGGGTTACGCGGCAGGCCGCACAGCAGCGCTTTGCCGAACTCGGAGCATCAGTACCCTAACAAGCTTGCTGCCCAGATCCATCCTGTAATCTAGGCTCGCTCCACAAGAGGGCGACCATAACAACTTTGGGGGAACCCTCGTGTCTAACTACTTTTTCGTCTTCGCGGCTACCAGCGCTCAAAGCAAGGTAAAACGCTGGGTTCGAAAGCATCAGACCGGCAAAATGTACGAAACGTACCCCGTGCACGTCTCACCCGATATCGAGATGACCGCGATCAGCCACGCACTGAACGACAGTCTCGACCTGCCCACCAACACGTTCTTCAAAGGCCACATGGTTGACCACCGGGCAGGGTCCGCCGTGTTCGGCCTCAAAGGGTGGCTGGACTACAGCCAACAGCACGACACATCCGATTACGTGAGGGAAGGTCAATTCGTTCACCTCAACTGGACCAACGATGAAGCCACGTTCCGGCGCGACGCGTTCGGGATGCTGCCACTCATGCACACCCAAGGCAGCGGCTACGTTGCCGTTTCAGACTCAATGCTCGCGCTCACAGACTTCCGCCGAAACATGGGCGATGCAGTAACCCCCAACGAAGAGGTACTGCTGTCCCGCGCACTCCTGGCCGTCTACGGTGGGCAGCAGCTCAGCCCAGACACGTACGTTGAGCAGATCAGTTTCGTTCCGGCGCGACAAACCCTGACAGTATCCCTCGGCCAGACACCGACAGCACGGACATCCGGTGAAGCGTTGGACGGTTTGCGGCTCGAACCGGGAGAAACATATAGGGACGGTCTGCGTACCGGCGCTGAGAACATTGCCCGGACCATGGCCACACTCACGCAGTTAGGCGACGGGTGGAAACCGGCACTCAGCCTCTCGGGCGGTTACGATTCCCGCGTACCCCTGGCGGGGGCAATCGCGGCCGGTACCGCCCAGGACTTGCAGATCAACACCAAGAACACGCAGCCCATTCACGCGGACGACTTCGACAAAGCAACCCAGATCGTAGATAGGTTCGGGCTCACCCTCAACGGAAAGTCCGACGCGGGCAGACTCAGCGACCGCACCTACTCGGCTACCCCGTTCACGATGTGGGCGTTGGCTGATCTTGGCATGTACGACTACATCACCCGCACCAAAGCTGCCCGCAACCAGGTAAAACACATCAACCTGACTGGCATGGGCGGCGAGGTGATGCGCGGCAACTACGGGTGGCGGTCCTGGGGGGCGATCTGCGACTCATTCACCGACCCGCACCCCGCCGTCGTGACAGCCCTCTACCACCAAGGCGTGAAGGGCTTAGAAGCTGTCGGAGCTGCCCCGAACACCCGGCAGTCATCCGAGCTTCACTACATGAACTACCGATACGCGCTGCACGGCGGCACGGGCCGACCTTTGCAGATGCTCGGGTTCGCCCCGCTACTGCAAAGTAAGCTCGTTGCCTTGGCGCACTCCGACGTCAACGAGCACCCATTCCCGACGAGCTACCAAAAGTCCATCGTCAATGACCTGTGTATTGCGCTCAGCCCCGAACTGTCCGCGATGCCATATGACGTTGGCAAGGCCGGTCGCGTGTCGAAGGACCTAACGCCCGCCTATATTGAGGAACGCCTGGCGAGCATCGGCGGTCCCATCGATACGTCCATCCTGAAACCGTACGAAGTGTTCGGCGCCCCGGATGACGTACCCGCTGGCCCGCCTGAGTTCATGCTCTCCATTGCTGCCGCGCATGACCTAGACCGGGAGCTCACGAACGAGACGGTCCTGTATCTTGGCCGGCTGGGGTTGGACGTGCTGACCTCCGACCCGCTGCGCGCGATCTATCAGAAGCTCTACGACAACGGTAAGTGGCGACTCGAAACCAAGAAGTATCCACTCACAGGTGCGGCGAAAGACTCGCCCACCAAGAACGTTGTCCTGTACGCCCTGTTCGCATCCTGAGTTAAACGACAAGATGGCCCCCACCGCTTGGTGGGGGCCATTTGTCTCATCCATACACCTCGCAGCGATGAAGGGTTACAGAATCAGCGCTGTTCGTCGGTATCGCAGTCACGGCTATGCCGGAATCAACGCTGTCCAGCACGAGGGTTCGGGTTGCATAGTTTGACGCTCCAATGCCGCCGTACATGGTGGTGAATACGCGTTGATTGTTGCCGTTCGCGGAGCACACCACCTCGAACTCAACTGCAAAGCGAGTGTTCGCCGCTGTGCCAGCGGGGATCGTCACATCAACGGCAAGGGTGCCCGCGACGCGCAAGACCAGCCGGTAGGTGCCGACCAGAGCCGATGCGCCAATTTTGCCGTTCGCCCGCACCAAGAACTTCCGCCCAGGCGAGGTGTATCGGTGAGGCTTGATAGCTCCCACGAAATTGTAGAAGTTGGTTTCTGTGGTTGTCCCAGTCACCGTGGCGTCGGCGAATGATGCCGCCGTTGTTATGACCGGGCTGTGCCCCGCCAACGTGGTGCGGGCATAGGACCCATCAAGCCAGCCGAGCGTAGTCAGATCGGTTCCGGCTACACCGATCTGCTGATACGTGCGGGTGTTCGCATCCGCGCCAGTCCCAAATACAACTGACTGTCCGTTGTGCATTTCTGAGTTCACGTTAGCGATGCCCAGGCCATTTCGCTTGAGCGTTACTCCCTTGACGTTTGTGACACAGTTGCCGTTGAACTCAATGGCAGTGTCGCAATCCTCTACGTTCAGATAGTCGAGGTGCCCGACACATGCCTCTTTGGTCTGGAAGCCTGTTCCGCAGTTGCGGATGATGAGCTGCTGGTCCGAAGCTGTTGCTGAATCGAAGGAGCGGTGCACCATGAAGTGCTCGCTGATCCCCAGTTCCAACATGTTCTCGATGATGCCGCCCAATACGGTGTAGCGGCAGTGTTGCTGGATGCTCAGCCCATTCGTTCCAACGTCCTGCCCGTCCATGTGGACATTGCGCCAGATGAGGTAGGAGTTTCGCCGGATATCCGCATGGTTCTCGAACGCGCCTACAAACTTGATGTCTTCCAACCACAGATACGCGCCATCAAAGGCCCTGATGCCGTACGTCTGCGCCGCATCAGCAGCCTTGTCGATGACGACCGCCGGGACGGTTGGATGGTTGATGTTCGGGCCGACAATCTTGATGAAGTCGTCCTGGGCGTAACCGCGCATGGCTGGAAGCGTGATGCCGCCCTTGTAGGTCCCGGCGCCGACATCGATCACCACAGACCCCCGGATCACTGGGCCATCTGTCGTCAGTGAACTGACAGCGGTCTTGATTTCACGGTACGCCGTGCCAGACGTTTTCCCGTCTCCCGTCGAGTCGTCACCTGTGGCTCGGACATAGATAGTCCGGGTGGTGCCTCGCTGCCCATAAGTCCGCATGAAGAGTGGGTCCAAGCTGGTCCGGATCGAAGATGATGCGTTGTTGATGCCGCTTACAAGGGCACCGAGGGTGATGCCAGGTACGTCAAGAATACCCACGTCGCCTCCTAAGCTACGGTGATGGCTGGTCGATCGACGATGGCGCCGCTGTCGTCGCGGGTCACCATAGGCTGCGTAAAGGTAAGCGTTGCTCCGTCCCCAACGTGCGTGATCGTGTATGAGTTGATAGCGCCTGGCCATGCAACCGACGCGGTCCCGGAGTAAACGCCCATGGCCCCATCTGGCCAAACGACTGTCGCTGATGTCGGCGCACCGTTGGCATCCCGTGTGACCGCTCCACTGAAGAGGGCGGATGGTTCACGTGCGAGGGCCAAAAGGCCAGCCTCCACATCGTCCTCGAGATCATTCAGCCGGGCGGCTGTCAAAGGAGTGTTGCCGATGAGGCCGTTCTCCCAATTCCTACGTGCCATCAGACATCGCCTCCTAATGCGCGGACAGCCGCGGTAAGTTTGTCGATCTGCGAGCGCTGGTTGGTCAGCTCTTCGTGTTGGGCCTTGATTACGGGCAGGAGAGCGACGCCCAGGAGGTCGTACCGGACTCCGTCAATCTCTCCGTTGTAGGTGGTGACGACTTCTGGTAGGAGGGGGTGGACTTCTTCGGCGATCAGCCCGAACTCTCCTTTGGCGCCTGGGAACTCTTGTGGGGGTCCTATCAGGCGGTTCCCGTTGCCGTCTTCGGGATAGCGGTATGTTGGCTTGCGGTCGTACCTGACGGGTCGGAGCTGTAAGACGTCGAGCGGGTCGATAGCAGCGTCTGAGAGGTTTTCCTTGTACTTGATGGAGGACACGTTGCGGCCGAGGTGGAACCCGCCGTCGTTGCCGACCCAGAGGGCGTAGAAGGAGGTGCCGGCAACGTTGTTGGTCCAGCCATATTCGGAGCCGTCAGCTTGGGCGGCATGTAACGCTTCGGAGGCGTTCGTTGCGTTTGCGACGGCAGATGTGATTTCCCCGCCCGCGTGCGTATGCCCTGAGGGCGGGAATAGTAGCGGCTTGTCGCTGATCGTTTCCCATGTGGTCGTCTGGTTGCCCAGTCGAACCCATGCGGAGCCAACGAGGACTTCCACGCCGTACTCTCCGGGGGCGGTTTCCAGGAGCTCACCGAATCGCGTCACTGGCACGGAACCGGCGTCGTCGAAGACGGTGAAGGTGCCCGTTTCCGGGTCTACTTGGACGCCTGTCGTGCCGTCCGTTCGCCGGAACTGCATGAAGCCGTTGACCAGTACACCGCCGGCGGCAGCATTGATTCCTGCCGTGGCGAGGATGTTGGCGGCGCTGAACTGCTGGACGCGTTGCTCCAGCTCGCGGAGCTTTCGCAGGATGGCGTCTTCACCAGGGAACTGGGATCCCGGAAGGCCTGGCTGTCCCATCAGTCAATTCCCCTTACAGCTGTCACGTCGATGAGTGGAGTAATAGTTGTCTCTGTTAGTTCCCAACCCACGCAACGAGCAGTACCCACGAGGCCATCAGGGAACTCCAGCGCGTCGATGTCGAAACCAATGTCGTCACCGATAAACCAGTCAAGTCCGAGCTTTGGTGCCTCCCCGCGGTTGGCGGTGAGGGTCATGGCAAGGGAACCGTCTTTCAGGGCGGCGAGAGCGCGGCGAGCGTGGGCGGTGAGTGTGGCCGTGTCTTTGATGTCGCTTTCCGGGGTCCAGCGGTATTCGAAGCGTGGGCGGAGATCCGTGGCGACGGTTTGGTGTGGGGATTGTGGGCGGGCGCCTTCGGTCCCGGTTGATACGGCCATGACGTCGTTGGCGCCTTCATCTGCTCCGTAGCCCTCTACGAGTTCAGCTTCGGTGACTGCCCCTGGGAGGTAGAACTGTGCGGCTGGTCCGAGTCCAGCTGGAGGCTTCTTGCCTATGCGGTCCCCGACGTATAGGACCAGACCGAGCTTTTGTTCGTCTACCCATTCCCATCCGACAGTCCATTCCGATCCGCCAATCAGGCCGGCGAAGTCTTGCAGGGCCGCGTAGAGGGTCTTGTCGGCGGCGTCCTTCCAGGTGTTCTTGTCTCGCAAGACACCGTTGCCGCCTATGATCTGGACACGTAGCGGCAGGCCACGTTTAGCGCCAGTCTTGGCGTACTTCTCAGCCATGGTCTTGACGATGATGTTCTGCGCGGTGGCGTTGAACGTTTCGTCTCCGACATAGACCCGGTCGAAGTACCCCTCAGCTGTCACAAGGCTGACGTCGACGCCGTTGCCCACTTTGCGGGTTCGGCGGATGATCATTCCGCCCCATAGTGGCAGGCCGCGGGGTTCGTTCTCTTCGGGCTCTGAGAGGGCTACAAGGAACACGGCGCCAGGCCGGGTGGCCTGGCGCCAGCTCGAGGGCGCGTCACCCATGGGCAGGTTGGCCGTCTGGGTTTCATACCTCATCAGCGTTTGCTTCAAGGCTCCGCTGACCCTCAATGTGGGGAGGTCCTCAATAATTGATCCGTCATTGGCGTTTACTGCCACCCAAGACAAAGCCATCGCGGACCTCCTATGTAGTTATTTGTTGTCTTCCGGTGCCAGCATGGGCGCGTACTTCCTCAGCCAGGCGTTCACGTCCGGCCGGGCAAGGACTCGAGTCACAAGCGACGCCAGCAGGGCGGTGGCCACGAGGATGCCGTTGAGCGCGGGGAACACCCATGAAGGCAGGTAGACCTCATACGGCTTCAGTGACTCGACTATCAGAGCCGCGATGCCGTTGATGACTGGGATGAGCGCCAAGATGGCCGCGCCCGTCCGGACCACCGCCGACCAAGGGTTGCGCTCCTGGGTGGACAGTTCTGCTGAGTGGTCACCCATCAGTTGCCCTCCTTAGAGAGCTCCACCAGCAGCGCCTTGGCGAGATCCGGGGCAAGCGCCTTCGCGATGGCCGCCGCGTCTGCTTGAACGTTGCCGCCCGGCGCCGTGGTCAGCTTCCCGCCGATGGTGGCGAGCTGCGTCCGGACGGCGCTGAAGCTGTCTTGCACGAGGTCCTTAAGCGGCTTTCCCTCCGGCATAGAGTCGCCGCCAACGAAGTCGTGTTCGAACAGTGCCTTGAGAACATGGCTGACGGACTTGCCGCCGTCGTATGCGGGCTCCTTGAGTAGGGCTTTGGCTACGTCTTGTGCGCTGGGCATGTCGTCTTCCTCCATGGTTTCGGTGATTTCGCCGGCTGGGCCGATGGAGGCCGAGCCAAGGTAAGGCATTGGGTTGACACGCCCGTAGAACTTGGCGTTGAGGTTGTATCCATCGGGCAAGACCTCGAAATGGAGGTGAGCGCCGGTTGAACCGCCGGTATTTCCGGACAGGATGAATACCTGGCCTTCGCGCACACGCGCACCTTTGGCAACCTTCCCGGAGCCGTCCTTGCAATGGCCGTAGATACCGATGAAGCTGCCATGATCGATGACAGCGCAGTATCCGGCGAAGTTCGGGGCGATCCACCACGGATTGTCCGCATACGTTCCCCCCATCCACCCGATGTGGAGCACGACGCCGTCTGCAACGGCCCGCACCGGAGTCCCCACTGGGCACGCGCAATCGAACCCCGCGTGCCCATCTGGCTGATAGTTGCCGAACAGTTCGATGATCCAGTAATCAGGGTTGCCGGGTCGGATGTCCTTGGTGGGGTTTTCCCCGAATGTCTGGGTGATAGGAAAGTCAACTGGCCTAACCATCGTTCCCCCTCTTATCGTTGTGCCAGTCGGCGCTCAGCCGGAGCTGGAAGAACAGGACGGCCAAGCGGACGGCTGCCACCAGCACTGCGGAGTAAATGATGATTCGGAAGACCTCGCGCAGCGGTGTGGCGCCGAAGAGTCCACTGGTGATGATCAGGATGAAGAGGGATGCCAGAGAGCCGAGCAGCATCATGAGCGCCCGGCCTAGCCGAGTCATCCACCAATCCGGATGGCAAATCCAGTAGATGATCGGCAGGGCAACCCAGAAGGATCCGGCCACGTAGCCGATGTACAACCCCGGAAGGCCGAGCATCGAATACGTGGTCAGAAAACCCGCGCCGATCAGGGCCCAAGTGAACGCCTTGAAGATGGTCCGCTTCACGTGGCCCCTCCTAACTTCCTCATAATTTGTGCTTCGATGGCCGGCGCGAATCCATTGCGGATATTCACCTCGCGGAGATTCGTGACAACCTGCGTGGCTTCGGCGCGCTGCTCCTGCGCAGCCCGGTGAGCATCCACCGCATGTTCAAGAGCAGCCTCAGCCAACGTGTGGTCAACCGGTTCCATCTCCGGCAGTTGACGGGCGGCCGCCCACTTAGCCCGTAGTTTGCTGAACAGCATGGGCGCCACCCCCCGCCGCGTTCTCCTGGATGGCGGACATGACATGCGTGGAGAACTTCGCATTCTCGATGAAGTCACTGTTTGTTTTCGCGAGGTCGCCGTTGGTCTTGTTTGCCAAGTTGGCTGCTGACTGCCACAGGTCGCGCTGCTTTATGACCTCGGCAGTGTGTTCTTGGAGAACCTTCACCATTTCGGTGTGGGCCGCCCGTGTGACCAGCCGGTGCGTGAACACCAGCCAGAACACCACGAGCGTTGCCGTCACCGGGGAGGCGAGTCCAACCCATGCGGGAAGTCCGTCAATCATCCGGGCCCCCTACGGTGTGGTCCAGGTGAAGCTGTCCAGCCAGATCACTGCACTGGCCGCGGCGAGGCCCGTGAACGCAACCGGAGTCTCGAAGCTGATCACGCCTGTGCCCGGGTCGATGCGGATGCGCCCCCACCCACCCATACCCGTGGACGTCTGCACCAGCATTCCGCGTTCTTCGGCTGGTCTATACCCTTCGGGTATCGTGCCGATCGGGTACGGGTTGTTGGCCAGCATCGTGAGCGTCCCGGAAGCGCGTTGCAAGACGCCTTCCATGATCACGTCACCGTCTGAGTTCTGGCACACTCGCGGCGCCGCGGTTCCTGCGCCGCGAGCAACGTACAACGGATCCAGGGTGATGGCAGCGCGGCCGCCAACCCACCGTGTGCCGTTGTAACGGACCATCAGATCAAGGTCTGTGCGGTCGATCCGCAAACCCTCATACGGGGTCAGCGCAGCCTGCTCGGTGGTCCCCGAAACAGGCTGAATGCCACCGGCAGCGACAAACGTTGCCGGGTTACGGACTACCGTAGGAGATCCTCCGCCAACCTGCGGAACGGTGATCGTTGCCACCAAGAACGAGCGCACTGGAAGATCCGGTGCCTGAGGATCAGCCCCGGGGGTGCCGGCCAAGTACAGCACCGGGGCAGACAAAGCGCCGGAACCGTCACCCGAGGAAGAGTCACTCACTTGGATGTAGAGAATGTCCTTGCGCGGGTACGTCGCGTTCGCGGCCGTGACGGCTCCTGTGATGTTTGAATCGGAAGCCCACCGGTAAGATCCTTGGGCCGTCGAAGCCGATGGCGAAATGACGATGGGGCAAGGTCGCATCGTCCACGTCGTTGACGTAGCCGTCACAAGTCCGCTGATTGTTCCGGGCCTGAACCCCTGAACGGCCTTCAATGGAACATTGGCGCCGCCTCCGTACATGACAGCGCTCGTTTGGCGCTCATTGCCCGCTGAGTAGGTGGGTAGCCCAGCGACGGCATCCATAGGCTGGCAAGTAATTGTCATCTCAGCTCCAAGCCGGTTTCGTAGTTACAGTCAGTTGCGCGGTGGCCGAATAATTGGCGGCGCTGAAGGCGATCTCGTTATGTCCTGGATCCAGGGAGAACCAACCACGTGAAGTCACGTAGCCTGCCCTTGCGGACTGGCCCTGAGCCAGAATCTCTCGACGGTCCATGTCCACGGTCACGAATTCGCCTGCGCTGAGGGCAATGCTGGTTGCGAATGACAGCTGAAGCCTCTTCCCAACGTGCGTCACAGTCCACCCGCCGGCTGGGATTGGCCCATCGATGCGGAGCCAGACTGGCGCGTTTGTGTTGCCTTGGTTTTCGATCTGCAGCTTGCCGTCATTGCTGACACCCGTGTACGTGACTGGATAGGTCTTTGGGTAGGTCATTCCGCCACTCGATTTCGGCAGCAGCGTCGAATGCGACTCAACGTCTCCGAACTTTCGCGGATCTTTCGCACTCAGCTGGATGCTGAATGTTGCCACCGTCGCCGAGCCCTTGACTGTGCTGGTCAGAATCTCGTCCTGACGTTGAACTGTCATGTGCCTGACCCGGCCCGCTTCGGCAACAATCAAATTGAATGGTTCAACGCTCACCGCGTGGTTGAGGCGGTCGATTGCGGCAGACAATAGTTCTGCTGTCTGGGCGCGGATTCGTCCTTGCATGGGCAGCGTCTTCGCCTGAAGGAACCCTTCCGTCGACGTTGCGCCATCGCCTCGAGCCCGTTGCGTCAGTTCCGCGGTGGATGCGGGGGAGCCGAGCCAGCCGGGGTTCTCCTCCACCGCCCAAACGGTGCCATCGTCATCCACCCAGTTCATGAGCAGGTCACCCAAAGCTATGGGTGACCTGCCCTGATTCTCAGGTATCGCCGTACCGGGAAACAGCAACCGGGACGGGTAGGTGATCGGGGACGGGTAGGGCATGTCAGGCGCCTCCTAAGGTGCGATGGCGCCGAGGCGCCTGACGACCGCGTGGGACGTTCCTATCGGATCGTCCACCTGGTTGATGGTCACGTAGTTGGTCTGGCCGCCCGGCGAGCCCTGAGGCCCCCCGGCACCCCCGGATACCCTCGCGCCGCCAACAGATGGAACTGTCACCAGCTGCTTGGCCGCTTCCGCTACGGACTTCACTTTGTCGAGGATGCCCAGCCGGGCACCCTCTCCAACCTGCTGGCCAACTTCGAACCGGAATCGCCGCGATGGGGACTTGATGCCAAGGAATCCCTTGACGCCGTCCAACATGGCCCCGCCGACATCCTTGATCGCGTTTACGGCGCTGTCGATCATTCCCTTGGCGCCGTTGATCAGGCCTTGGACAATGTTCTTGCCGACGTCGAGCAACCAGGTGCTTGCCCCGGACAAGGCGCCCATGATCTTCCCCGGGAGGTCATTGAAGAACCCAAGGAAGCCGGAGATGAAACCGGAGACGCCGTTGGTGATGTTCCTCCAGGTGTCTGCGAAGAACGAACCGATGCCGCCCAGGACGGACCCGACGACGTTGCCCACGATGCTTAGCCCAGCCTGGATGACTGAACCGACGATCTGGATAGCCCCGCGGACCACAGCAACGATGGCGTTCCAGATGCCACCGAAGATGTTCTGGATACCGGACCAAACCTGCGACCAGTTCCCAGAGATGATCCCGGTGACCACCTGGATGATGCCCTGCACGATCTGCATGGCTGCCGTGATGATCTCCGCGATGACACCGAACACCGTCACAACCACCGGCATCAGCGCTTGGATCACCGGGATCAGCACACCCAGGATCTGCGTGATAAGCGGCGCGATCGCGGCGATCACCATGCTGAAGATGCTGATCAGCGGAGGCATGACCGACGTGACCAGGCTGATGATGATCGGTGAGAGCTGGGAAACGAGCGTGGTCACGAGCGGGATCACCGCTGCGAGAACCATGCTGATCACTGGTGAGAGCATGGTGAAGGCGTCGCCCAGCATCGCGATAAGTCCAACGATGCTCGGCAGAATCGCGATGAACACCCCGCTGAGGTGCCCGATAAGGGTCTGGATCAGCGGTTGAACTGTTGTCAAAGCCGAACCAAGCACCCCGGCCAACGCCATCCCGAGCTGCCCAATAGCAGCGGCAAGGACAGGCAGTACCGGTTGCAGGGCTTGGAACAGCAGCCCGATTGGCGAGAAAGACTGGAAGAGCCCCAGCACGGTGGGCGCGAGTGCTGAGAAGGCATCAAAGACTGGTCTGACGGCGTTCGCTAGCTGCTCCATGAACCCGGGGAACCCAGCGGATGTTACGTCACCGTCCGCGGCTCTGAACGCGGCACCGAATGCCCGGAAGCCTCCCGCCACCTCTTGAGCAGCATCACGGGCGCTGAAGAGGAAACTGACAAAGCCTGAGTCCTCCTCGACGTTGAACGCTTCACGCAGGTTTGTGGTGAAGTCGCCATTGGCGAAGACGTCAATCAGGCCAGAAGCAGCCTTGCCCGTCCACTCGAACGCCTTTCCGAGTCCACCGGAGAGAAGGTTGATCGCCCCGGTGATACCGGGCTTCATCTTGTCCAGGGCGCCCATCAGACCTGAGTTGATCGTGGCCTGAAGGTTGCCGATGGCACCTTCAAAGGTTTTGGTGGACTTGGCAGCTTCGACTGCAACCGGGTCGTTGCCGAGCTTCATCAGCGCGGCGTTGAACTCGTCGGACGTGATCTGGCCGGCGGCCATCGCATCCCGGAAGTTTCCGGTGTACGCGCCAGCTTGCTCCAGTGAACGCATCAGCGGCCCAGCAGCACCAGGGATGGCGTCCGCCATCTGGTTCCAGTTCTCCGTAGTGAGCTTGCCCGCGCCGGCCGTCTGGGTCATGACCATGGCCACTGACTTGAACGTGTCAGCGTTTCCGCCTGCGACGGCGTTGAGGTTACCCGCAGCCTTCGTCAGGCCGGTGTAGTCCTGGACGCCGTTCGAGGCCAGCTGCGCGATGGTGTTCTGGATCGTGGGCAGATCAAAAACGGTCTGATCCGCGTAGTCCTTCGCCGCCTTGGACGCTGCGTCGATAGCCGAGGTATCAAGCCCAGCGAAGTCCATCGTGGCTTTGAACTTGTCCGTGGCGTCACTGGCCCTGGCCGCCTCGCCAACGAAACTCCCAAAGATCCCCGCACTGGCGAGCGCGATGGCCGGACCGACAAGAGCTTTGAAGCCCCTGCCGAACCGGCCTCCTGCATCCTGTCCGGCTTTGTCAGCAGCTGCTTGGGCTTTGGCGCCTTCATCGTCCACGGCGCCCTTGGCTGCACCGTTGAGCTTGGACTTGACGCTTTGCCAGCCGCGGGCGAACCGGCCGGATGCCTGTTCGCCCGAAGCGCCGGCAGAGTCCATGGCTTCGGCAAGTTTGGACTGCGACTGCCGTAGCTGGTCCGATGCGGCTATGGTTTTGCCGCTGGCCTCGGTCAGCTTCCGCTTTGCCGTCGCTAGGCGCTCTTCTGCGGCGATGACACGAGCGCTGCCCTGCTCACCCCTGGATCGGGCCTCATTGAGCGCTGCTTCAGCGACCCGGACCTTGCCAGTTGCGTCCTGCTCGCTTAGCCGCGCTGCGGAGAGAGCTTTGGCGCCGGATGCGATCTGCGCGTTGAGCTTCTTGACCAGCGCCTGGCCGGGGTCGCCAGCGCCGGCGCTGAACGCGGAGCTGAACGTTTTGCCGCCCTCGCGTCCAGCGCCAGCAACCTCGGAGTTGACTGAAGACCGGAACCCACGAAATGTGGGGAAGATTGCTACCTGACCGGACCCGACTTCAGACACCAGAGGCCCCCTTATTTAGTTCTGATTTGCCCGAAGGCGCTGTACTGCTTCAGTTGCGCCTCAGCTCGGGCGCGCTCCTCGGGGGTGACTTCTTCAACTGCTGGCTCAGTAGGCCACGGCCAGTCAGGAACAAACGGCGGGGTGTCCTTGTCCCGGTTTGCGTTGAACTCCTGAGCAAACGAGGCTGTGGCCATCATTTCTCCGCGAGTCATAGGGAACGACCAGCCTGCGAGTGCAGCGAACAGGCGAGAGCCCATGTCCAGGGCTATCTGTTCGGCAAGCTCTACGGCTTCCCACACAGGCAAAGAATCGCCAATGTCCTCAACGGAGATGCCTAGCTTTCGGAAGTCGTAGGCGATTGCTCCTCGGTGCTCTCTGAGGAGTCCGACGAGCCAACGGATTTTCCCATGCTCACCTGGAACCGCTTCGAGAGGGCGTCGCTGTACTCCGTGAGGATCTCGCCTGCCTCAGCAGCGTCCAAGTCGTCCAACGCCTTGTTATGGGCTTCGCTGAAGATCTCGGTCATGAAGAACTCGAATTCTTCGTACTGGGTCTTCTGTTCGCCGCCCATCAGCCTGCGAATAGTCCCAAACTTGACGCCGAGCGGGAGCGACAGTTCGCCGTTCTCTGTCTGGCACTTGAGGGTGTTCTCAACAATGAGGAACTTAGGCTTGGGGGCTGCTTCCTGCTTGGTCATGACTTCTCCTAATGGGTGCGATGGGTTTGATGGGTTAAAAGCTGTGGTCCCGCGCTCACCCATCGAGAGCACGGGACCACAGGTCTAAGGAGCCCGGAGGCTATGGAGCGACGGGGAGCGGGATCAGCCATTCGCCCAGGTGCTGGTTTTCCAGCTCCGGTGCTCGGGAGATCGAGAAGGTGACTTCGTAGCCGAGGACCTTGCCGCGCTCGGACTTGTCTTCCTTGACCGACTTCACGCCGGTGTTGGCTGCCACGCGCCGGCGGATCACGCCGTTCTTGAAGATCTCCTCGGTGAACGCGACGTACCTGGTTGACGTGCCACCGCCGTCGATGGTCATGTAGCCATTCGCGTCCGCGGTCTTGCCACGGATGATCTGGCGCACCGTCTCATCGGTCTGGGCGAACTTGACCTTCAGTTCAACGTTCGCGAGGCCGGATGGGATGGAATATCCCTCCTGCCAGAACACGATCGCATCGCCGTCAGCCTCCATGGTCCACTCAAAGCCGCCGTCCTCCGTGAGAAGACCCGGGATCTTGAAATCGACCGGAAGTTCGTAGTCGAGCGCCTTGCCGGCCACGGGGGTGGGGACAGCCGTCCCGAAAGGTGCGAAGCCGATGTGGCCGGTTACCGGTACACCAACAGCTTCGACGTCGTTGCCGAGTTCATCAGCAGCCATTATTTGCCTCCAAATAGAAAAACCATTCACAGGCGTGAATGGCTGGTTGATTGGTTTGGG
The DNA here is from genome assembly GCF_052113445.1 of Paenarthrobacter sp. YAF11_1. Taxonomy (NCBI): domain Bacteria; kingdom Bacillati; phylum Actinomycetota; class Actinomycetes; order Micrococcales; family Micrococcaceae; genus Paenarthrobacter; species Paenarthrobacter sp. YAF11_1. The sequence goes on along the minus strand of NZ_JBFRDF010000001.1, from coordinate 280,725 downwards.
TAAAGCTCTAAGCCAGCTCGTGGCCGGCGACGGACAGTTCAGCCGTCATGTAGCGCCGGGGGTGGCCTGTTTCATCTGGCACTTTGTACGGGCCGGTGAACCCGAGCACGGCGGCGACCGGGTTGCCGGGTTCGACGCGAGCGCAGTCCTTGACGATGGCCTTGACCAGGTATGACAGGTCCGTGGCCGTCTTACCGTCGGTGAAGTCGTCGTCGGTCAGGACGGTGATCCCGACTGTTGGTTCATTGGTGATGATCGAGACGTCGGGGCCGCCATCGTCTCGGACGATCACCGACTTAGGCCGGGCCGGATTAGGGAACTGGTTACTCACAAACACGTCAGAGGCCAGTGGAGATCCGATGACCTCCAGCTCCTGTCGGATGAACCGGGCAAGGAACTCCTCAAGGTCTGAGTGGATAACGCGCTTACCCACTCTTCTTCACCTGGTTCAACGCCCGGGCAAGGTTGCCGGTCTTGGATTCGACCAGCAGAGCAATCGGACTGTCAGCGATTACGAGTGCCGCGTTACGGCGGCCGCGGCGAACAACTTCCACGCGGATGCTGTTCGCATACGCGTTGCTGTCCCTCGGAGCCGAGGCTCGGGCAGCAGCGGCAACCCTGTTAGCCTTTTCCACACACAAGCCGGTTACTGCCGGCGAGCGCCCGAGCTGTTCAAAGAATGAGTCGTTGAAGTCCACGCCGGCCACTAGCCCACCACCTTCGTCACTCTGAACTCGACACCGGGATTCCAACCGGTTAGCGCGTTGAGCCAGTCGGCAACTTCACCCTCAACCTGCCACAGCCCAGATCGTGCCCTGATGCGGTCCTGGGGCAGCACGTCGATCCCGGGAGCGCCGTAGAGGCTCATGGCCGTGGTGACGGTGTTCCGGTTCTCCGTCTGCGTCTCGACGCTGCTGGACGGGGCAATGGCGCACCCCTCTATGTCGATTGTGTCCGGCTCTGACCAGTCCCTCTTGGTTGCTTCGCCAGAGTAGATATCGTTCACGAGCTGCGCCCGTTCCCGCACCACCGTTTCGCCGTTCGCCAGGGGAAACATCAACACCGCCCTTCCGGCCAGATGAAAAGACCCTCGTAATTACCAGAAGGTGGGGAGTGGAAGACGGGAAGGGCCGCGCTGCGCCCCTCGAACACTTCCACCATCCAGCCGTGGATCTCGGTTGGGTTGGTACTGCCAGCCAGTAGTGTGGCTGAACGCGACATTGGTCCAACACCTTCTGAGAAGGACTTCGCTCCCCGTATGGGCGGAACGTCCACCGCGCTGAGAACCATCTGCACCACGACGTCAGAGACGTCATCAGCAGTCAGGTAATCGTCAGGGTTGAGGATGCGTTGATCGACATCCGGCCAACGACGTCGGATGGCGCGAGAAGCCTTGCCGAGGTAGTACTCGGCCCTTGGCTTCTCCAGAGAGGTAAGTGGACGCCATGCCTGCTCGATCGTTGGAATTGTTGCCAGATCAGTAGCCATGGCGTCCACCTCCTCTTACTTCGCCGGGGTTGTCTTGGCAGCCGCGGCCTTGGCGTCAGCTTCTGCCTTTGCATCAGCAGCTGCTTTCGCATCTGCCGCCGCCCTGGCCTTCTCGTCAGCGGCTGCCTTCGCTGCCGCTACCTTCGCTGCTTTCGCGGCGAGTTCGGTTTCGGTCGGCTCGTCACGGACGGTGACCTTCTCAATGAGGTTGGCCTTTTCCAGGCGGTCCAGCTGTTCCTGCTCGACGCCCTCCGGAATGACGCTGCCACCTGTGAGGATACGCGCCACTCGGTTGCCGGATGCGGGGCCAATGGAGACCTTCACAACCTTGGCTTTAGCTCGGTAGAAAGTTGCCATTGCTTAGGCCTCCGTTCCGGTAAGTACGACCCCGGCAAGCGGGTTCGTGACCACAGGCACGTGCGGGTTACGTGCCTGGATGCGGGTCTTGTCGGACCTCTCGCGGAACGAGGCCACCTCCACGCCAGTGTCGCCGCCGACAGGCTTGTACTCCGGAGACGGGATGTTCTCGCGGGCGATCCCGCCAAGGCGCCGACGGTCCACGAACATGGGGTTTGTGAAGTCGTCGTCGTCTGCGGGCACCCAGGTGATACCCGAGATCGTCGGGAAATTCCCCGTCAGCGCCGTGTTGTCGTTGTCCGGAAGGACGTCGAGCAGTTCGGGCAGGACGTCGGCGTACTGCTCTCCGGGCAACACCACGGTGTCGATGGAGTAGCCCAACTTGAGCTTGCGCGTGGCGGCCTGGACGCGCAGCGCGTCCCGAAGGATCGTCTTTCCGTTGGTCCACGGGGCGCTTGCCGCCAGTGTCCTCGTTACCGAAGAGAGGATGACGCCGAGCGCGATCTCGTTGGCACTGAAGACCATTTCGGTCTGCAGAAATGTCATCGCATCATCGACGGGTTGCCGCAGGCTGCGGCCAACCTCCTCGTCGGTGATCTCTGTGGCGAGACCTTCCTTGGAGCCGGTGTACAACTCGTACTGCTCGGCGCTCATGGTCGTGAGCTTGTACTCAGCGCCCGGAGCGACTGTCTCGGCGCCACGTTCGGTACGGATCGTCTCATTCGACGGAACCGCGATTGCTCCACCCTGAAGGGTGTAGCGACCTTGCAGGAGGAAGTTCCCGATGAACTGCTGGGCGTTGAGGATCTCTCCAAGACGCCGGGCGAGGAGAGTCGGGGACTTGACGAAGGCGATCAAGTCCGTAGCGCTGGCTGCTGCCAGCTGGCTCGGAGTGTAGGGGTAGGTCAACATTCTCTGTAGTCCTTTCTTAGAACTCGAGGACCTGGACGGCTGCGCCGTCGGCCGCGGAAGTGAGAGCGAGGCCGATGGCGGTGCCAGCTGCCAGTGTGCGGATCTTTCCCGCGCCGGCCGTCTCTACCCTCTGGCCGCGAGTTACAGCGCCGAGAGCGATCAGAGAATGGATGGGCTTGTTGACCTCGACAGTCACCTTGTCGCCTACCGCTGCGTCATGGCCGGCTACGCCGACATACTTCGCGGAAGCAGCGGCCGCGGGGGCAACGGAGCGATCGGCCGCTCCGACTTCAACGGGGTGCCCTCCGGTCACAGCCGTGGTGACGTCGAACGTGACAGTCTCTCCTGGACGGAAGATCGGCAAGTACTGCATTTCTCAGGCCTCCTTGTTTTCGGTGGGGTACACCTTGGAGTAGTAGGTGTCGTCTTCGTCCGACGCCTGATCGACGCCGCCCGTGTAGCCGGCGGGGGACAGATTGACCAGGCCGGGCGCGAGGCCCGCCAAAGTCTCAGCGATTCCGGGATCAGCGGCGAGCGCGTTGATCCAGTGGTCTCGGCGGGCCGGGGGAATCCGGCCGTCGTTCACTGCGGAGTCGACAATTGCTGCTCGCTCTGCGGCGAGCTGCTGGTTGCGGGCTTCCCGACCTTCGGCAGCGGCGGCCTGGAGGTCTGCGTACTGGGCTTCGTCCAGTACGACGGTTCCTGCTGCTGCGGTTGGTGCAGCGGTGTCCTGCTCTGCGAGCACCTCGTCAACGGCGGCCAGCAAGGCGTCGTCGTTCAGGTTTGCTTCGGCGGAGATGCCGAGCCGCTCACGGAGCCCCTTTTTCAGTGCATCCGACATGGTGTCGGTTCCTTCCTCTTGGGGGTGGGTGGTGTCCTTCGGCTCGGCCGGAGGCATTGTGGAGGTCTTATTGACCAGGTTGGTGAGTTGCTGGAGCGCTTGGCCGTTTTCGAGGCTCAGACGTTCCTTGCGGGCGTGGTTTGTGGGGACCATGGGCCGGGGTGCGTCGCGGCGGCCGGCGTGGGCGAAGATCGACAGATCGAACTTGGCGTTTGAGGCCTCTGCTTCGTCGTCCGTGTCGTTGCCCTTGCGGGTCACGACACGGTCGGCAAGACCGGCGGCCACAGCTTCCTCTGCGGTGTACCATGTTTCCGCGTGCATAGCCGTGCGCCACTCCTCTGTGGTGCCCCCAGCGCGTTCTGCATAGACGTTGGCGATCGTTTCGGACAGCTGGTTGAGGACCTTAGCGGTTTCTTCCATGTCCGCTGCGTTACCCCAGCACACGGCTGAGGCGTCGTGGATCATCATTTCCGCGCCGAATCCCATGACCACTTCGTCGGCCGCTTGGACAATGAATGAAGCCGCGGAGGCTGCCAGCCCGTCCACCGTTGCGGTCACGTGCGCCTTGTGCCGGCGAAGCGCGTTCATGATCGCCGTTCCATCGAACACTGACCCGCCCGGGGAGTTGACGTAAAGGTTGATGTTCTCGACGTCGAGGGCGGCAAGCTCCGTCACGAACTCGGATGCGTTCACACCCCAGTAGCTGTCAATGACGTCGTAAATGTAGACGTCCGCGGCATCTCCGGACTTGGCTTCCATCCGGTACCACTGCTTACCTTCGGTTGCCATCTTCAGTGGTCTGCTCAATTGAGTTCTCCTTGTCATGAACCGGGCCAGCGGCTTTCGGTGGGCTGCGGGGGCTGACTTGCCTGGGTAGTTGTGACCCGTTCACGGGCCGTTGCAGGGTCCGCTGCCGGGAGGCTGTACTGGTTCCGGAGGTGAGCCTCTAGCGGGTCGTCCAGCGTCAGTGCACCAACGTCGACCAAGCGAGCGATGGACTCAGCTGTTGCGGGATGTCGAGAGCCAATTTCGTCAAACACGAGCTTTGGTGCCGGCTCTTCCGGACCCCAGTTGTGATCGACCAGATCCTCAATGACGTGCTGGTTGGTTACGTCCGCGATCTGATTGGCGACTGTCTGAAGGGACAGCGTGAAGAAGTCCGCGAACGTGGAACCCAAGGCCCAGGAACCGGTCTCGGTGCCAAGGTTCAGAAAGTGGGCCAACACCGCTCGGGCCATCTGTTCGTCGTAGTACCGAATAGGTTTGTCAGCGTCAGGCAGGTCACCTTCAACGCCTTTCATGTCGAGCTTTGCTCCATCGGGAAGTGAAGCTCCCGAATTGTCACCCGAACGCAGGCCCCTGGCGATCTTCAGACCAGCTGCGATCTCCTCATTCTGGCGCTTCACGTACTCCGCCTCGGCAAGCCCGTCCGGGAGCTTGGAGGCAGTGTAGATGGGGACGCCCATGCCATTGCGGTCCAAGGTTTGCGCTTGGACCCGCAAAGCACGGTCCTTGAGGAGCCAGTACTTGTAGGCCGGTCGGATAACTGACTGGCCCAGCCAGTTTCCGCCCTCACGGTCATTGACGTAAGCAACCAAGTTGCCCACATCAATGCGCGGATCCTTACTGCCCGCCTTCGCGGAGAATTGCTCGATGGCGACCAGACCGCCGTCCGACGCGACGTCGATCTTGCTGATAGTGCGGGGCGGACGCCATTCCAGCTTCCGCAAATGAGCCCTGCCCCCCTCGATCCGGTACACCTGCTCAAAGAACGAGTGACCGAAGGGAAGCATCGTCAGCGCTAGACGCAGATGTTCAGCCCAGGAGAACCTGTTGCGAGTTCGGAGGATCGAACGCCCGGAGTCACCCACAATTTGCAAGCCCATGTCATCTGCGACTTGCTGGGTGACTTCGTCCCGGGCGCCGTTCGGATCAATCCGGTAGGTGGTGCGCCGGATCGGCAGCGTTATGGCGCGGAGGGTGGAAACAACCTGGGCGTCCTGGCGGCGCATCTGGTCGTACACACGAACGTTCTTCGGCCACTGAAGCTCTGGTGTTTCTTCTTCGTCTGGTGCTGCCCACCACGGAGAGGTATTCACCGCGTAACCCTTAGCGGATTCCGGAACTGCCATGCGGCACTCCTCTCATCTAGAAGCCCATTTGGGCGACGTCGTCAGCTGCAAAGTCGGTATCAGCGGTCTGTAGCGCCTCCGGTGGTGGCGGTGGTGGCGGTGGTGCAACGACGCGACGGCCCATCAGCCACTTCACGGCTGTGAAGGCCATGAGGGGTGCGACTTCAGCTGGTGACGCCCGGTGATCAGGAATAGATGCGCCACCGCTGAACACCTTCACGACGGCGGTTGCCGCAGCAGTGTCCAGCACAGGCTGAGGGTTGTGGAAAACGGTTACGTCTCTGACAGAGTCGAAGACATCAGCCCATCCGTTGGTTAAGTCGCTGCCTGACCACTCGACAACGGGAATCGTGAACTCAATGTCAGCGTCCAGGCTCTCCATCAGTGGTGAGATCGGAGCACCCTTGGACTGACCGGCCACGGCCTTGACGCGTCCGCGTCGTTTGACGTCCATCAGGTAGCCCTTTACCCAGTCGGAGCCATGGCGGGCGGCCACGATCTCCACCTGGGCTTTGCCGTCGGCCCTAAAGCCGCCGAATGCCACATATGTCATGGATCGGTCGTGGGACTGGTCAACTCCTGCCCAAACTTCCGAGCCGGGGACTATCCGGTGTTCTTCGGCGACGCCAATCGTTCCGTCGTCAAGGGTTTGGACCGGATTCTTGCCCTTGTCCCACGCGCCAGGAGGGAACGGCCCTGTAAGAGTGCCTTCTGACCACTGACAACCGACCTCTGTACGAAAAACCCACTCGGGATCGGTCTTGCAGGCCGCTGCGATGGTGCGTTCGGTGAATCCGGGGTTCCAATTCAGCGAGGGGTTGGACTGTGCCCAGCCTTGACGGTCCCTTTTGTCGGTTCCCGGGGCCATCGACCATTCCCAGAGGCCTAGAGTGTCCTCGTCCTGCTCATAGTCGGCCAGCTCGTCGTCATCAAGCTCTTCATCGTCTTCCGTGAGGTCAGCGACGTCGAGCGCGGATGGCCCGGCAGCTCCGATCTCCTCACAGATGCCGTCCGGATCCCCGATAGCCTCGTGGGCCATCTTGCGGAGGTAGCGGAGGACGATAGAGGTCAAGTCGCCGGCGTTGGAAAGCGCCAAAATCAGAGCCTCGGCCTGCGCCATGGTCGTTTTGGTGATCGCTCCCCAGGCTTCCCAGTTCTGGTGCTCGCGCAACTCGTCAAGCATGATCAGGTTGCCGGTGAAACCACGTCCAGCGCGACGGTTGGCTGCCTTGACCTTGTACCGCGGGCCCGTCTTCTTCCCAACCTTGCCCTGAGGCTCCTGGGGATTCAGCTCTAGGGCCTTTTTGCCGTTGACCTTCACGACGCGCTTAAGGAGTTTGGACAGCTCCTCGTCTTCTTCCACGAGGTCAACGGCGCCCTGCCATACTTCCTCAGCAGTTTCAAGGTCCTGAGCTGTGCCCATAACAAGGGGCCAGCCCCAGACGATCATGAACCACAGCGCCAGCACCTGCGACAGCGTGCTCTTGCCGTTCTGGCGGGCGATCAGCACCACTGCCGTCCGGAACCTCAGCGAGCCATCTGGCAGCAGCTCCAGCATCCGGCAGAGCAGAACCTTCTGCCATGGGTAGAGGTCCACTCCCAAGGCATCGCGGGCGAATTCAATGACGTCATAGCCAAGAGTGGTGTCCGGCGTCAGCGCACGCAGCGGCGGGGTGCAGATCCGAGGTTCCGCGTACCCGTAGATCTTCGGACGCTTCGCCCCAGACTGATCCGGGATCGGGACGTGACAGACCTTGCGGTAGTAATCGCCAGGGTCTACCGCGTTTGGGCCACTAACCGGATCGGCGTGCCCTGGCGCGAGCTTGGAAGTCTGTGACACTCGCACCCTCCGGCTTTCCATCTTCTGCCGGTTTGGATTCCTCAGCTGTCGGAGCGGCCGTCAGTCCCGCGCCGGATGGAAGGGAGGCGGGTGTAATTTGCAGCTCAGCGCATGCTTTGAGGTAGTTCGGCACGGTTGTTGTCATGGCCTTCTGGAGCGCTTCCATGCTGTCGCGCTGGGCCTCATCGATCATCCAGGCAAGTGTCTTCACAGCTGCCACGGGGCCGGCGAAGCGAGGCCCTTCAAGGTGTTTCGCGGCCGTGATGGTCAGCGCAGTCGCGTCGGCCATGTAGCCGCGCTTCCTGGCTGGCTTCACCAGCGGGGCGAAGCGGTCACCCCACGCCCGGATCTGCTCCGCGGTGGAGCGTTCGACGGCGAGCGCCGGGTGGGGGATGACGCGGCCTCGTGGGTCGGTGACCACCATGCCTTCATCCTCGATGCGCTGTCGTGCTTCGCGGAGCCTAGCCATGAGGGTGCAGAAGGTCTCCAGTGCGGAGCGGTCCACGTTGCCCACCAGGTCGTTGCTCTCAACGATTTCCCGCCACACCTCGGCAACAGGCTCCGGAAGGTGATCAGGAGGTTCGATGTAGTTCTCAGCTGAGGTCATAGTTTCAACTCCCCAAGTTTCATAGAGCCGCATTCGAGGGGCTTTGTGGTGAGCTTGCCGGTTGCGAGTGATTCAAGCGTGCGGGCTTGGACGGTAGGCCACTCGTTCGCGCTCTTTGGCCGAAGTCGTGCTACGAGGTCTGAGAGCTGCCGGCGGGATTTCCTCCAGTCGATCAGGAGAGCGACGTCGGCGACGCACATCTGCGGATAGTCGGCCAGGACGTCGCGGACGGCTGGCTCAGCTTCCTCAATTGCAGAGGGGCGGTAGTAACCATCGCGAGCGCCGGGCCGAATTGCACGGCGGACTGCGTTCCGAGAAGCTCTTTGCTCCCTCGCGATGCTCCGTATGGAGTTGCCCTCGTCCCGCTGTTCCCGGATCGCTGGGCGGTCGTGCACGCTACTTCTTCGTGCCCTGCCAAGCTTCAGCGTGGCCAATGGTCAGAAGACGGGGCAGATCTTTGAGTCCCAGGAGCGCCGTCAGGATGTGGGCTGTGTCGTCCACTCCATATTCAACGCCCTCTCGGGGGCCTTTGTTGAGTAAAGTCCGGTAGCTGATGATCCGCGGATCACTCTTGGACAGCCCGCAAGAGGATTTGAGGTGTTCAGCCGAGTTGTTGTCGGTGACGATGAGGACTCGTTCCACTCCCTCTTGAGCGTCCGTGAGCCACTTCAGCGCTAGGCGGGTCTTACCCTCCTGGCGGGCCCCGATGATGACGTGCTCTGGCCCGTCAAGGATTGAAGGAGCGGCCAATGCCGCTTGCCGGGTTTTGGCGGCTTTGAGCCGGGCATTGAAGACGGGTGAAGGGTCGATGGTCAGAGCAGATCCGATCATACGATCCGGCGAGTAAGCCAAGACGTCAGGCTTGGCAGCAGCGGCCATCTCATCAGTCACTGCAGCTGCGAACTTTTGCAGTCGCTGGTTCAGCTCAACGTCGTCCATGCGGACCCTTGCCGTGATGGAGACGTGCCCCACCGTGTGGGTCGTTTCCTGAACGACAGGAAGTTCGATTTCTCCGATGTCATGGGGGTCACCATCCCCGATTCGGGCCGAAAGGACGAGTGTAAGATTTCCGGGACTAGCCATGACTTGCTGCCGCCTTTCGGGTAGGATGGCGGGTCCGTTTTCCCCGCCAATTCAACGATCCTGGGCTATTTCACTCGGGGAAACTCCCGGGGGGAGAGGGAGGAGCAGGCGGGGAGTGTCCGGCGATTCGCCTTGCTGGATTTTATTGAGGCCTGGAGGGTCACCAGTCTTCGGAGGTGATGCCCATACTGAGGTCTTCACCCGGGCCGGCTGCTTTGTTGCAGTCCAGATGTGCGGGCTTCCAGTTGCTTGGCTCCCAAGTCAGGTGCGGGTACAGCTTGCGGGACTTCACATGCTGGACACTGCACGACTGCTTATGCGGGTAGGTAAGCGAGTAGTCGATGCTCTGCTTGCAGATGCAGCAGGCCTCGTTGCGTCGTCGCCCTTCGGCTCTGACTTTGGCCAGCGCTTCACCTGCCCGCCTGCCCGACCACGAGGGGATGCTCAGTCCGTTCACATCAGACTCACCGCCTTGGCTGGACAATGACAAAGGCCCCGACGGTTATCCGTCGAGGCCTTCGCTCAAAGCTGTAGGGACAGCTATCCCCTCGGATTTAGGGTACTACACTTTCAGGCCCTCATCCGCTTTCTCCCTCGCATGTACTCGAAGACCTTGAGCACGTCTCCTGGATAGTAGATACGTTGCGGGCTGGGAGTGGTCGTCACTCGGTCCAAGACGTAAGGCAACCTGCCCAGCTGCACCCAATTCTCAAAGTCCTTCTTGAGAATCACCACCTTGGTCTTCCGTTGCAGATACTCACGAACTGCCCTCGGCGGCATCGGCTCCCCTCTGGCCCTACGCCTCAGCCTGTCCAGCACATCGGTGACGTTGTGGACGGTGTTGCAAGCGGGGCACTTCACTGTTGCATCATCGGGGTGGGCGACCAGCCGACCATCGCAGGGGAACGGTTCGTCGTCCTCGTCTTCCCCTTCGAGCAGCTCCTCACACCGCCCGTAGACGCGACTGTCTTCAGGGCCCCACACCAAGTCGCGGGCCTTGCTGACCCAGTCCCGCGCCATCCAGAGAACTTCGCCCGCTTTCGGATTGTCGGCCGCCGTTTCATAAGCGCGAGCTGGTAGCTGGTGCAACCACGCCTTCAGCAGATAGGCGTCCACGTTCATGGCAGGCCGGGACTTTGCCACACCTCCACCGCCGCCGCTAGCGCCCGGGCTCCTGGTCACGGCTGTCTGGTCGATAGCGCCGCCGATGAACTGGAGCAGTGGCCCAACGTCGGCAAGCAAGGAATCCAGCTCCACGATGCAATCCGTGCAGAGATACAGAGAGGTCGGCTTGTGGCAATCCTCCGTCGTGCAGGTGCTCATTTGTCCCCTCTCAGTTCTCGCATGATTCGACCACTCTGCAGATCCTCGGGTCGCCACACGTCAACATCGAGGCCGGCCAATTTGAGGATCTTCATGCAGAGGATCTGGGCAGGGCGAACCCGACCCGTGGAAGTCTTCAGCTCCCGGAACAGGACGCGCCTCCTGGACAAACTGCCCAGGACAAGATCCGGAAAGCCAGCCTGCGAACGCCGGCTATCCGGGTTGTGGTAGCGGAGCTCGTAGCCAAGGAACTGAGCGAGTTGCATTACTGAGGTCTGGAGTTGATCTTCTGATGGTGAGTTGTGCGATGAAAGTCGTTTGGTAGGCATGTTCAGTTCCGTCCTCGGTCACGGGGGCGTCTTCTTTTGTTTCTGGATCTCTTGGGAGGTGTGGTGTGCTCTGTGCTCCCGCCCCTCCCTGTACCTACCTGCCCCGTCCCGACCCGTCCCGTCCCGACATGGCTTGGTCCGGGAGACCTCTGACCTGTCCCTGACCTAGATCGATCAGGCAGGTCCGCGGCCGGTGCATCCGTTGCCGCTGGAGATGCGTCGTCTGCAGCAGTGTCAGAGTCGCTGGACGGGCCGGTGATAGCCGTTGCCTCGTCCTCAGCCGGAACTTCACCCTTGGGGAGTTCAACGGCGGGCGTGCCCTCTTCCAGCTGCTTGCCATCGGCGAGCGCGGGGGTTTGGGTGTTGCGGGTGTAGGTGGGTTTGACGGTGATGTCGTGGTTGGCCAGGAACTCTACGGTTTCGGGTCCGTAGAGGGGCTGTGTGGGTGCCGGGAGGGTTGACCAGGTGCTGTCTGGGTCGTCGCCTCTTTTGCCGTTGCACTCTCTGCAGCAGACGACGTAGGTCTCTACTGTCGCGGCCTGGCCGGGGTTGGTGTGGTCGTAGGATGCGGCTCGTCCTGATACGCGGTCGTTCCAGGAGACGGTTTTGCCGCAGTATCTGCATGCGTCTCCGTCGCGCAGCCTGACGGCTGTGGTGAGTTTGACGTTGCGGGAGTCCTTTTTGCGTTGGTTGGCCCACGCCCTTTCGTCTTTGAGGATCATGTGGAACAGGTCGTTGTCTTCGACGAGTTTGAAGGCTTTGCGTTCTTCGCCGTCAACGATGATCACTGTGTCTGTGAGGTAGCCGCAGTACTTGGCTGCTTTGATCAGGGCTTGGTATCTGCTGATTGAGCCGGCCATTGTCATGGCTGTGCCGACGGTGATGATGTAGTCCTGCTCGTGGGAGGCGGACTGGGTTGCGCAGCGGTTTACGAAGCCGAAGCATTCATTGAGGATTCGGTCATCGGCGTCTTCCATCTCCAAAACTGAGAGGACGATCGGGTGATTCGCCGCCTTGTCGCCCTCTTTCAGCCATGGCACTGGATGGACCTTCTTTCGTGGTGGTTGCCGGTCTCGGCGGGTGAATGGATACGTGGCGGCCACGGGATGTTGGGGGCAGTGGTGACCCTCGTTGTATGTTGCGGAGGAATGTCCGCTGCCAAGGGGTCAGCTCGAAGCCGAGAACCTTTTCAGCGAACACGGCGAGGTCGTTCGAGCGCTGCTTGCTCATGCTGATTTCCTCCTTGCTTGGCGGTGGATCCGGTCATGGAGGAACTGCATCAGGGCGGGGTCCGGGTTCACCGGCGCTTCAGCGCTGGGGATCTCCGCTGGTGGAGGCAGCTGCTCCCAACCGTTCGCAGCTGCGTAGGCGAGCGCCCGGGTGATGGCGGCCTGTTCGTGGCGGTTGCTTGCGACTCGTGGCTTGTCCCAGAGGAGCAGGTACAGGGTTCGGATTTCGCGTGCTGTCTTGGCGTTGCACTGTGTCTTGTTCATGATCAGTGCGAAGTTGCCGTGTTCTTTGCCCATGCGTTTGGCTTGCCAGCCGATTGAGTAGCCCAGGCAGACCAGGTGCTTGATTCGGGCCTGAGTGGGGGCCGCATTGATTTTCACGGTTTCGCCGAGGGTGGTGAGCGAAGGCTTGATGGCCAGTACTCGTGCGGCCACGCGCTTCTCGACGCGTGCCCTGGGTGGCATGTTGCGTGATGGATCGCCGTAGATGATCTTGCCCAGCGTTGCGTTGGAGACCTTGGCCAGACGGGCGATGGTCTTCAGGCCGTAGCCAGCCTTCTTGAGTTTCTGGATGTGCTTGCGTACTGGCTCAGCGTCAACCCGACCGGAGTCGTAGGTGCCGGCGGCTTTCGCCTCGGCTCGGTCGTTTTCGCGCTGAGTGTTGGCGTCGGTGCAGGGCGTGCATCGGCACTTGTCCAGGATGTATGCCTGAGGGGTCCCGTGCTGGTGGCGGGCTTTAGGGTGTTCGCAGTCCCGTATGGGGCGATGGCTCATCGCGTCTCCTCTCGTCTTGTTCCGGGGCCGGTGCACGCACACCGGCGGATGCCGTTCGAATTCTCTGGGTACGTGTAGCCCTTGCAGGATGGCCACTCGTTGTCAGCTTCTCCGTGGTGATGACCGCAGCTGGAGCAGAGACCTCGCTTCATTCGTCATCGATGAGGGTCCCTCCGCCTTCGGGCGGGGTCTCCTCCGGCCAACCGTCCTGCCAAGACGTGTCTGCGCTGCCGTCGTAGTGCGAGTAGCGATGTCCAGGCCAATCAGTGCAGATGGCTCCCCATGGACCGGGCTCGTTGCATCTGCCGGGCCGCTCGGTGCTCACTGTTCCCCGGTTTCAGGTTTGCACTGGCACGCGCCGTCATCCTCAAGTGGATACTCGCACTCGTTGCAGTAGGTGAGATGAGCAATCCAGTCGCCGTTGTCTTGGGAACACTCCTGGCAGAAGACGCCGATAGGCGAGAGTTCGCAGATCTGCACGCAGCTATTCAGCCCCTCACCTTCGGGATGGTCAGATGCCCACTCCGCATAGGCCTCTGATTCCTCATCCTCTGGAGCAGAGTGGCCGCAGTCTTCAGCACCCTTGTAGACCGAATATTCCGTGTTGTGTTGAACCGCAGCGCTCATTCAGCCCACTCCCATTCCACGTACTCGTCTTCCCAGCTGGTTGTTATTGGCCCGGACCTGGTCAGGTCCCGAGGCAGGCAGCCTTCCTGCATGTCATCGTTGTCCTCACCCGCGTAATTGACGCAGCTGCTGTCAAACCAGTCCTGCATCCAGCACTCTTCGTGAGACACGTATGGGTGCCCGCACGGGAAGCTCTCGCACCCGCAAGAATCCGGATACTGATGGCACTCTGCGGCGGAGTTCCCTCGGCACTCAAACTTCAGCGTGGGCAGACCCCGCCACCCGTCATAGGCGGGTTCGGCGGCCGTCAGCTCGACATAGTGCACGAACGCCGGGTTACAGAACTTGCACCCCGGGCGTTTGATGCCGTTCGCTGCGTGCGACTCGTGGAGCGATTCCTGAACGCTGATCACTGGGTATCCTCCTGAGTTGCAACTGCTGCTTGAAGCACGTTCTGGACGTTCTCCATCCAAAGTGCTTGGCTGCGTTCCCCCACCTGCGACCAGCTGCGCCCTTTGTCCCGCCCCGAGATGGCGTCCCATGACCGTTCGGCGGTCCGTTTCAGCGAGGAGTCGTCCAGGCCAACGCGATATACCTTCATGGTCGTGTCTGCTGAGTCGGCTGCGGTGAGCGCGACCGACGCCGCGGCTTCACTTTCAGTCATGCTCAGGGCACGGCGAAAGTGAATGGCCTCGGCAGCTGCTTCTTGGCGGCTCATCAGACTTTCTCCTTCGCGTGGGTGATGCTCAGGTCTTCGCCGAAGAGCAGCACTCGGAAGGTAGGACCAAATGCTTGGTGCGCCATATCGGAGGTCATGTAGCGATCCGTCCCTGGGGACTTCCAACCGCCGGCAAGGTTCTGGAGTATCAGGCCGCAGTCGTCCATGACCACCACGTTGCGATCCGAGTTGTACAGATCCTTCAACTCTTCGGCGGTGGTGATGGTCGGGGACTTCCAATAGCCCAGATCGGCGAGCGCTTTTGTTCCGTGGAAGATGAATGGGAGGGCTTGTTCGCGGACGTTGTTCTTCTGGGACGCGGTGAGGTCGTTCCAAGCCGGGCCGCCAGCGTGGCCGGCTCGGGAGGTGACTACGCCTTCCGCTGCGGCTTCGCAGCAGACGGTGAGTTCGTGGTCGGTGAGTCTTTCGCTCATGTGTTCTTGTCCTGTTCGGTGAGGATGGTGGCGAGCTGCTGAGGGAGCATGTTGCGTAGCTTCCGGGCGAGGATGGGCGCCTGGGGCAGATCGGGATCCGCCCCAGGTCCGGTCACGACTTCGTCGCTGCCAGGTTCCACAGCCCCAGCTGCCCGATCTCAGGGAACGGGCACGCGAGCGGGCGCGGGTTGGCTAGTTCCCAGTGGTACATCCCTGGGCGCGCCCATTCGGAGCAGTAGCCGTCCGCTGTTTTGCAGTCCAGGGAGTAGTGGCAGCCAACGACATCCACGGTTCCGAGCACGTGACCTTGCAGCCGGACAGCGTTCTTGACGGCCAGCGGAGCAGCGTCCCTTGCCTGACGGAACGCCTCGTTCTCGTATCCGGCCTCGTCGTCCTTCTTTGCGGCGTGGATGTAGAGCGTTCCGCGGTGGTTGATGGACTGTGAACGGTTCTCGACGTCCTTACCCGCGTGGAGGATGCACCACGCCCACGGGTTCTTGACCGTGACAGCCTTCAGCGCCGGCGCTTCAATGTCGTTCATGAGCAATCACACTCGCCCTGCCCGTTGAGAGCCTTCCGGCAGGCACTGCATGTGTTGAGCTTCTCTGGGCGGCTAAGGAGCCCGGCCAGGATCGCTGCTTCGTTTTCTTCGGCCATGATCTACTCACCGTCCAAAGTGCGCGGCAGGCGTACCGGCATCAGTAAGTGGCGGTAGGTGCTGGGTTTGTCACCCTTGGCTGGCACCGGAGAGATGCACGTCGGCTTGACCATGTTGTGGAAGGAGAAGCGCACCACCTCTGCGTTGATCGCCTTCAGGGCCTCATAGAGGAACGTCGGGTTGTAGGCGGCAGTATCGGCTGTGTCGATGTTGGTCGTGTCAGCAAGCAGAATCGGCGTGGCTGCCTCGCTCCCTCCTTCGGAGAACGTTGGCGAGAGGGTTACGGAGCCTGGGCCGATCTTCAGCAGCGCAGGTTCGTTGAAATCATTCAGCTCCCGAGCGACCAGCACTTGGTCCATCAGGTCCCGACGATTGACGTCCAGCTGCATCCCGCAGTCCAGATCAAACAGAGACCTGATCTTGGGGTAATCACCGAGCACCCCGTTGAGCGTGAAGGCACAGTCACCGGAAGACAGGTGGACGGTAGAACGGCCGCCATCCTTGCCGTGGACGTCCCCCGAAACCAGAACGCCAACAGTTACTTTCTCTCCGTTGAGATGCTTCGCTATGGCCTTCCACGTGCTGGCCTGGAGGAGGAACCTGAATTCTGCAACTTCGCGCGACAGCTTCAGCGTCTCCGACGAGAGGCGGTACCGGTCCGTTGCCTGGAGAGTGAGCGACTTGCCTTTGGCTTGCACTTCGATTGCCGTCAGGATCGGCAGGGTGTCATCCTTGCTGGCCGCGATGGTTGCACGGTCCAGAGCCCCCGCCAATTCGGCGCGGTCGATGTCGAACGCGTCCAGCTCGCCATGAGCCGGCAGAGGCGGATACTCCGACAATGGCACGTCATGGAGACGTGGGATGGTGAAGCCTGCCGCGGTGACCGTAATCATGGGCCTGCCCAGCAGCGTCTTTGCGGCCACCGTCACGGGGATGTCCCGCTTGCGTTCCGTCAGAACCCGGATTGTCCGAACCAGCCAGGAATGCGGAGCGAGCGCCATGGCATTGTGAAGGGTCCCGATCGCTTCGTGGTTCAGCTTGACTACGGCCGACGTCGAATAGTCGTAGCCCGTGATCGTTGCCTTGCCTCTGCGGCATTCCAGCACGACAAAGCTGAGGATGGGCACCGGAGGCCGTGACGACACGGCAGCACCAACGGCAGCCAGCTTCCGCAGCCACTCAGTGCCCGTGGCAGTGATCTCCAGATCGGCGAGCGCCGGTTCCGTGGTCGTCGTGGGTTTGGTGGCGATGATGGTCATCTTCTGGCCTCTCGTGGTTCGTGGATGTGGTGTTGGGCTTCCTCGATTTGGAGGGCTGCCCAGGCTGCTTGCAGGTTGTCGCGTGCCAGGTCGAGTTCGTCGTCAGTTTGGCGGAGGCGGCGGGCTTTGGTGGTGGTGTCGAGTCCGCCGAGGTCGTCAGCAAGGATCTCGGTCAGGAGGTTCTGCCGGCGGATGGTGAGTGCCGCTGTGATCTTGGCGGCTTCGTCGTACCTGCTGCGGTAGATCCGGACTTTCTGGTCTTGCCACCGCTGGTCCGTGCTTGCCCAGGCCATCAGCGGCCCATCCCGTTCAGGCGTGTGCCGGCTTTCCAGTGGGTGCTGATGATGAGCTGGCCGAAGTCAAACGCTTCCCGGGCGGTGTCGTGCCACTGGTTCTCTTTCGAGATCGGGTGGGTGACGTCAGGTTCGTCCCACAGGGTGAGCTTCCAGCGTCCGCTGGCTCCTGGTCGGACGCCGGCCCGAGGGAATCGGCGGTCTTGGTTGCCTTCGAACGGTGCTGAGGGCCGGTAGCCTTCCATCGCGTCTACGTGGTCAAGCACGTCGCGTTTGGCTTTCCACTGGAGGCCCACGGGTGCCGGGTCATCAAGGATCTCCGGGCGGAAGCCACAGGCGCAGACTGCTTCGTTGTCAGCATTGCGTTTGAGGAAGTGGCTAGGCGTCTTCATCGTTGCCGCCCTCCGCGAGTGCAGCCTTCTCAGCGGCGAACTGCTGGATGGCTTCCAGCTCAGCCTCGGTCCACTTGTAGCCGTAGGAATGCTCCAGCGATTCGCGCCATGGTTCCGTTGAGTAGTAGAAACCGGCATTTGGGCTCCATGCGGCGAGGTCGGTGAGGCGTTCTTCTTTGCCGTTACGTACCAGGTGACTTAGGACGATCAGCTGGTCTGTGGAGAGAGCAGCGATGCCGTCAACGACTTCCTGGTCATCGATTTCCTCGTGCTCTTCAATGCCGAGCCAGTGGGCGACGTCGGCGAGGTCAAGCTGTTCAGCCATGTCCAGAGCCAGCTGGTGCACAACTTCTGCCGTTGGCTTTTTTAGGATGCCTTTGAGGAAGGTTTCGCGGACGGGCGCGGCAAGCTCCAAGCCTCGGATGATCTCGCTTCGGCGGATGTCAGCTGCGATCTCGTCGGGCGTCTTTTCCGGAGGAGTCCACGGCTTCGTAGCTTCGCGTTTGCGGGCCCAAGTGATCTTCGGGAAGTCCGGATGCACAACGGCAATGAGGTCTTTCTCTACCGCCTCAGCAACCGAGTGCTCAGCGTACGTGGGCGAGATGTCCTTCCATTCCCACTGCGGGCCTTCAGGGCGGTCCTCGACCTCAACGCCAGCTCCCTGCAACTCGGCCGTCAGGCGAGGCAGGTTCTCCCGCCAAGCTTTCACTTCCTTCTCAGCAGCGAGGCGCACTTCCCAGTCGTTGGGCTTGTCTGCGACCTGAAGCAGCCGTGCTTCTGCCTTCTCGTCGTCAGCGAAATTGAGCAGCTCCAGCGCCTGATCGATATTCAGGGTCGCGTCTTCGATCTTGGTCTGAGCTGCCTCTGACAGTTTCGTGATTTTCGACCTGGAGCGGACGTACTTCTCACCGCGGCTCAAGGATTTCGCGACGGCCTTGACGTTCATCCCTTCGCAGTCCAGCAGGGACTGCACTCCGCGGGCAGCGTCCATTTCAGTGAAGTTCTCGCGGTGGGTATTCGCCACAATCATGAAGGCGATCTGCTTTGCCTTCGTGTCCAGGTCATGCCGGATTTTGCAGGCGAGGTCTGCAACGTTTCCCAGCCGGGCTGCGGCTTTTCTTCTGTGGCCCTCCAGCAGCATGAATTTGCCGGCGTCCACGCCTTCGGCAATGGCTACTACGTGGCAGTCGTCGGTGTTGCCGTCCTTGGCGAGGCTGTTCGCAAGTTCAACTAGGTCCTGGTCGGAGCCGAGATCTGAGCGGGGGTTGTCGGGGTTGTCGATAAGGGCATCGACGGCGATTCTTCTTGTTTCGATGGTGGTCATGACTGTCCTTCGCAAGTGGTGGAAAATGCTTGCTCCGCCAGGGCAAGGGTCAGCGCGGCCTGTAGCCGGCTGATGGCTGCATCGAGTTCGCCATCCTGCAACGCCGAAAGGGCGCGGGTGGTCGTGCGTTCGATGCGGAGAAGGCGCAACGCAGCGTCATCACGGACTACTGGGTTGCCAAGCCACTCTTGTTCGGTGGCTGGTTCCTGCCTCTGGCGGTGGACGTTCTCCTGGTCCTTCTGAGTAAGGACCGGGACAGCGTCCGCTGTCTGGGGTACTGGGGCGGCGCCGGGGCGGGCGCCTGGTGGTCTAGCTGTCATCGGCGCCCCCAATCGCCGGTCATCATCTTCTGCGCCCGGGCTGCGGCCCTGACTCGAGGACGAAACCGGCCGACCCGGCCAACATGACCAACACGCCAGCGAGATAGGCGCCGTTGATCGTGGGGCAGGTCATGAGGACCAGAGCCGCGCCGAAAATGACCAAGGGGCCGTAAAGGTAGGCGCGGCGGCGAAACCGGCCGACCCGCGCCGTCGGGCGCATCACGAGCCCACCCCCGGAAGCGCCGGCCCCTGGTCGCCGTGGCCGCGATACTCATGCAGTGAGAAGTTCGCGCGGGGAGTCCCGTCCACGATGATCTGCTTTGCGTGAATATCAACGGCGACCTTCTGCGGTACAGGCCACTTCGAACGTGCATACGTTGTCAGCTGGGCGGTCAGCTCCGTGTTGTCCCGGAAGTGAAGGTCAGCCCGATCCTTATATGGGCGATGCCCGATCGGCTGAATGACCGCGAATAGCCGCTTCCGGGTCTTCATCTTCTGCCTTCCCGAAGCCGCGCCTGCCGGTCCAACTCTTCAAGCTGTGCCAGTGCGGATCGGTTCGGATCGAACACGGTCACACTCGCCAGGTGCGGGCCCGGCTTCGGCGCGGGGCCACCGGTCCGATCTGTCCACTCGAACTCAACGATGTTCATCCCGTCTGATTCATGAGTGGAGGCAGCTGCCGCCGGCACGTCGGGGGATTCGACGGCAGCTGCCGGATCAGAGGACTGCCCCCCGGCAGCCTTGGTGGAGGAAGCGGCAACCGCGCCACGATAACGGGCCGTTGACACCTCCACATCCGCAATAAAGTTGTTCGCCTTAGCCACCACATCGGCGAGCGCGTCTGCGATCTGGGGGAGTGCGTGTTCGATGTTTCCCAGGCGGTCGAAGTGCTTGGCCGTTTTGAGTGCCCCGATGAAGTTTTCGGCGTCCTGAATGGCGATGGTCAGGAGCTTGTGCCGGCGTCCTTGTTCTGTCGGGATGATCTTTGAGGGGAAGGACTCTGTTTCCATCTGCCGATCGACGGCGTGGAAGTATGAGTTGCGGGGGAGGAGGTCAGCCGTTTCCTTGTTAGTCATCAGGCGACCTCGGCCGCGGCGGCAACGGTGCTCATGGGCCTGCCCATGAGGCGGGCTTCGGCCAGCTTCTCCAGCTGTTCCAGCGACGGACCTCCGGGCGTGTAGGCGGCCTCTGCGATCTCGCGGGGGCTCATGCTGTTCATGCGGGCTGTTGCCTGGGCAAGAACGCGGCCAGCGGCGGCGATGTGGGGGCGGGCTTCCGGCGGTAGTTGCCGGAGTCTTCTGATGACCATTTGTTAGACTCTTTTCTGATTCGAGAGCCAGGCTTCTTTTCAGATGAGGTGCCTGGCTCTTGGGTTGTGACGAGCGGTCCAGTGAGTTCTTGGCGGAATAGCACTGGGCCGCTTTCTTTCTGCCCTCAGTGGTTCTCCGCTGAGGAAGTGGGGGCCGGCACGGCAGCAGCGGGGGAAGGTGCTGCCGTGCCGGTGTCTGTGGAGGCGGCATCCAGGAGAGCTTTGGTCTGCTGGAGCAGCTCGATAACAAGGTCAAGATCCTCGACTTCGAACTGGATCACGTCGTGGTCATATCCGGACTGGACGGAAATGAGCGACGGTGCCTCTTCATTCCAGGCGATCACTCCAACCCGGTGGCGTTGGGTATAGCTGCCGTGACCCAAGAGGTGGTCTGGGCGGGTGACGACGGCTTCCACGGAATGAACCGTTCTGTAGCCGCTCACGCGTGCATCCGGCGGGGGTGGGGGTTCACGTTCCGCGCACCTGTGCGGTGAGAAGCGTTTCGCGTTCCACCTTCCATATTGGGCGTGGCTGCGTGTTCGTGGTCAATGAAGAGGTCCTCCCAGTCGCAGTCCAGGGCGAATGCGATGCCCATGGCGAATGCTTCGGAGATCGTTTTCATCTTGCCCGTCTCCACCTGCTGTACGGCTGCTTGCGAGCGCCGAGCCAGATGGGCGACGTCGCGTTGCGTGTATCGCTTGGCGAGGCGTCGGCGGCGGATCAACTCCGGGTCCCTGATTTCCATCCAGACCTCCTTCTTGGCTTGTGGTGGGCGGCGGCGGATCGTTGTTGAGTTCATTTCTACTCTCCTCTTTTCAAGATGACAAGTTGATCATGTTCCATATTCCACTACTTGTCAAACTGATAAGCAGTAAATTCCGCGCCTCACCTGCAAAGATGGACTTGTCACTTGTCAGAGCATGGCGTGTCGCCGCTACCAATAGCGAGGCATAGCCGGGAAGAGTTACCGCCGTGAACATGAACCCAAGCCTCCGCAGCCTTGTGGAGACTGCCGTGGAACGTCACCAGACGTCCGTCCGGCAGCTGAGCATCCTTGCGCAGAAGCAGGGCTACCGGGTTACTCACACGACGCTCAACCAAGTGCGGAGCGGAACATACAAGTCCGCGCCCTCAGAAGTGACCATCAAGGCCATCGCCTGGCTGGCCGGCGTCAGTGAGCAACTCGCGTTCATGGCCGCGGGACAACCCGTCCCCGGTCCACCGTTTGCCGAGGAACTACCTGCAGGTGTCGACAACCTCCCGCCCAAAGCGCGGAAAGCTGCCATCGACATGCTGCGAGTCCTCGTAGACATGAATCAGGGCCTTGCAGATGCAGAACTCACAAGTGACCAAGAACAGCCAATCGACATCCGTCGTGCCGGCGAGCGCCGTGACGCTCGCGCTGGACAGAAGACCGAACCTGACTTGAAAAGTAATACTGTCGTGCCCCTGAGCGATGATGCGATTGACCGTCTGCATAAAGAGCAGTGGGAAACGTTGGCGGCCAAGAAAGCACCAGGGGGCATTGCACATGATCAGAATCCCGAGGACACCTGACTCGTACGCACGAGAGTTGGGCGTCCGGATCCGCTTCGGCTGGGTGCCGGATGGTGCGTGGGGTAGCTATGACGCGGACCTTCACCTGATCACACTTCGTGCGGGCCTCGGCCCGCTCCAACTGCTATGCACCTTGATGCACGAGTTGGGGCATGCCGCTCACCGCCATAAGGGCCGCGGCCGCCGGCAGGAACGCGAAGCGGACACCTGGGCGGCCCTACGGCTGATAACAAAGCAAGACTTCATCGACGCCTACCTTGAACGTCAAGACGCTGTCGGGATTGCTCACCGCCTCGGGGTTTTGCCCGACGTCGTAGAGCACTACATCGCAGCGCTCACCAAGGCTGAGCGAGAAGCTCTAGCGGAACTCCTCCGCGCACGCCTCGCAGCCTAAGACCTCTCAGAGAGCCCCCATCACGTGAACACATCAAAAGCCCGGCTTCGGGCTGTCCCAAACGCGCCCCAAAGGGCAGTCGCATACATCCGAGTTTCCAAAGAGCGCGACGGCATGATCAGCCCGGAGCTGCAATTGGCCTCCATCGAACAGCACTGCGAGCGCAGCGGCTACGAGATCGTGGAAACAATCACGGATCTCGACATGACCGGACGTTTCTGGAAGCGCCGGCAAGTAGAACGTGCCATTGGAATGATCGAGGCCGGGAGCGCTGAAGTCCTGGTTGTTTGGAAAGTCAGCCGTGTATCCAGGAACCGCAAAGATTGGGCCATTGCCGTTGACCGCGTCGAAGGCATTGGCGGCCGCATGGAATCCGCGACTGAGCCCATGGACACCACGACATCGTCTGGCAGGTTCGCTCGTGGCATGCTGGCTGAGCTGGCCGCCTTCGAATCAGAACGCATGGGGGAGCAGTGGAAGGAAACGCACAACAGGCGA
This sequence comes from Paenarthrobacter sp. YAF11_1, assembly GCF_052113445.1. Lineage (NCBI taxonomy): Bacteria > Bacillati > Actinomycetota > Actinomycetes > Micrococcales > Micrococcaceae > Paenarthrobacter > Paenarthrobacter sp. YAF11_1. Next base: position 258,027 of record NZ_JBFRDF010000001.1, on the reverse strand, counting down.
GTCCAAGCCGGAATACCCGCAAACGGTAAGCCGCGCTTCGGATACCAGTACACCAAGGGTGAAGGCTTCAGCCCTGATCCCGTGACTGGCCCTGTACTTGCCGAGGCGTACCGTCGATACCTCTCAGGTCAGTCTTTCTATTCCCTGTTGAAATGGCTCAACGACGGTCCGACCAGGCCTGTCACCGGCTACGGGCCACCAGGTGACGGCATGTGGTCGCTCGTGACGCTCCGACGAGTCATGGACCAAGGCTTCGGGGCCGGCTACATCACCCGGCACGGCGAGCGCCTTCCGGGCGCTCATGAGCCAGTGATCACGCCAGAGGAATGGAATGAGTACCAATCACGTCGCGAGTCCAGGCGGGTGCACCGGCGGACTGAACGGTCCCAGTATCTGTTCTCCGGCATGATCAGGTGCTTCTGCGGAGCAAGGATGCACGCCGGCCTCTTTGGCAGCGGCAGGACTCCCAAGTACAAATGCGCCGACGTGGCAGCCAAAAGGAAGCACGAAGGCGGCTACGTCATGACTAGCACCGTCGAAACCGAAGTAGTGAGCTGGCTGGAGAACCTCGCAGACAATGTTGACGCTGAAGCGGACCTTGCAGCACGCGCCGATGAACAAGCCAGCAAAGCCAAGGACACCGCAGCCCACCTCAGCAAGCAGCTAGCAAAGCTCGGAACGCGCATGGACCAACTCACCAACAAGATGCTTGACGGGACAATCCCTGACGACACCTACCGGAGGCTGAGGGACGAGCTGCAAACCCAGCGCGATGAAATGGAGGTCTCGATCAGAGACGCCCTTGTGGTGGCGTCCCGGCCGCCGGCGTCGCTCATCCCCGATCTTTTGGCCAACTGGCCCATCCTGCCCGTCGACGCCAAACGCGACCTACTGTCCCGGCTCATCGACTATGTGGAAGTCGAGCCAATGCGCCCACGGTCAAAGGTCACAGTCCACGCAAAGTGGTGACATTCGGCCGCGCTCTCGTCCCACCAGTAATGCCGAAGAAAGGAACGCGGCGAGATGCAGCTAATATTCCACTTGAAGGCGCAAGTATCCCGCTCCACTAGGGCGTGACCTGGGACGCCGCATTGCAGATCGTTTTCCACTTCATGGGGGTACTCTTTGACAAATTTTGGCACCAGACTAAGGGCCGCCTGGGCGCTGCTCATTGCTGGCGGTTTGCTTTTCGCAGGTATCTCGCCGGCCGTCGCCGCGCCCGATATATCCGCACCGGTGGTGGTAAGCCATGCCGTGTCCGCTACTACCCTTGACGTCACAAGCGCCCCGGCGAAGCTCAGCTTCAGCGTTCGGCTGACGGATGAGACGGCGGTGAACAGCATCCATGCCCGGTTCATTCATTCCAGCAGCGGGCAGTACTACTACTTCCCCTATCCGTCCCTCTCGTCCGGAACGGCTCAAAACGGCGTCTGGCGCAGCTACATCACCGTGCCGCAAGGTGTGGCCAACGGGGAGTGGTCAATCCAGATATATGCCATCGAAGACCCCTGGAAAAACAGCACCATGGGCTTCATCAACCTACGAACCATCAACGTCATATCCGGCTCAACTGACGTCGCCGCGCCGGTCATCGTTAGCAACGCGGTCTCCGCCACAACCTTGGACGTCACCAACGCCCCAGCGAAACTCAGCTTCAGCGTCCGGATCACCGACGAGACCGCAGTACAGAGTCTCCACGCTCGATTCCTGCACCCAGCAACAGGGCAGTACTACTACTTTCCATACCCATCCCTCTCATCAGGAACGGCTCAAAACGGCATCTGGCGCAGCTACATCACCCTTCCTCAGGGCGTAGCCAACGGGCAGTGGGTGATTCAGGTTTATGCAGTAGAAGACCCACTCAAGAACAGCACGTTTGGATTCATAGAGCTCCGAACCATCAACGTCATTACAGGTGCGACGACGGACGTTGCTGCGCCCGCCATCGTCAGCAATGCCGTGTCCAGCACCGCACTGGATGTCACTGGCGCCCCGGCCAAACTGAGCTTCAGCGTTCGACTGACTGACGAGACCGCAGTACAGGGCCTCCATGCCCGGTTCCTTCACCCCGAAACGGGCCAGTACTACTACTTCCCGTATCCGTCGCTGGCCACAGGCACCAACCAGAACGGCGTCTGGCGCAGCTACATCACAGTGCCCCAGGGAGTAGCCAACGGTGACTGGGTAATCCAGATATACGCAGTCGAAGACGTCGTCAAGAACTCAACAATGGGGTTCATCAATCTCCGCACTGTCAACGTGAAGTCGGGCTAACAACGGCTAGCGCCTGAACAAGACTCAGGGTGAGATTGGAACGCATTCACACTGATGTCGGCCGTCTTGGTCGCTGGCCTTCTTGCCTTGGCCGCTCCTGCTTTGGAGGGCCTGTTCGATCAGGCGATAAAGAAAGTGGGCCAGTAGGAGTGCGGCCGGAACCCTCCGCTGGTTCAGGTCTTCGGACCAATCAACGGCGGAGCGTCTCCGACGAGTGCGGGTCCGCCGTCGTCGACTTTGTCTTGGTCGGCGCGCTGCTGACGCTGTTTTTTATGGCGATCGTTCAGCTCACCTTGGTGTTGCATGTCAGAAACACCCTGATTGATGCTGCGGCCTCCGGTGCTCGGTATGGGGCCTTGGCGGACCGCACGCCGGCAGATGCCCGGGCGCGGACCGCGGAGTTGATTCACTCGGCCTTGAATGGCGACTTTTCCGGAGACATCGCATGCAGCGATGTCATGGTGGACGGAGTCCGCACCTTGGAGGTGACGGTGAAGGCGCCCATGCCTGTTGTCGGGCTCTTAGGTCCCCGTGGGTTGCTGGAGGTGAAAGGTCATGCAGTGTACTGAACCGTCCCTGAAGCTGCTGGCAGCCTTCTTGCAACGGACGCGCGAAGCCATGTGTCTGTCTGTAGAGCCGGCTGGAGCGCCTGCTGGGGATCCAGCCGAGGTGACCACCCGGGAAAGCAGGAGAGACAACCGGGCGCCAGAATGCGAACGGGGCAGTGCCGTGGTGGAATTTACCTTCCTGGCCGTATTGCTCATGGTTCCGGTGGTCTACTTCGTGGTGACAGTGGGGCAAATCCAAGGTGGGTCTTTTGCGGTGGTCGGTGCCGCCGACCAAGCCGCAAAGGCCTTCGTGGCCCGGAGTGCCCTTCCCGATGCCAGGGCTGCAGCTGAACGGGCGGTCTTCCTTGCCCTGGGGGACTACGGGCACGCCCCGGACCAAGCCAATGTTGAGGTGGCGTGTGACAGAGCGGACTGTCTGTCGGCAGGAGCAAAGGTGACGGTGACGGTTTCCCTCGACGTTCCCTTGCCCTTGATGCCCTTCGGGGATTCGGTGGGCTTGAGCGCCGCCCGTTTGAGTGCGTCGGCCACTCAAGTTGTGGGGCGCTTCCTGTGACGACGCTGCGTCGCCGTGGCGAAGCCCGCGAAGAGGGTCAGATCGCTGTTCTCATTATTGGCTTCGTTGTGCTGGCGCTCCTTCTGGCAACAGCGGTCATGGCTGTCTCGGCCGTCTACCTGGAGTACAAAAAACTGTTGTCACTTGCGGACGGAGCCGCGCTGGCCGCCGCCGACACCTTCATGGTGGGAGATATGGGAACCGGGACCCGTCCCGGCCCGACGTTGGTCGATGAGCGCGTGCGGTCCGGGGCATACTCCTACCTTTCCGGAACCGACGCCTCTTCCCATCATGATCGCCTTGCCTTGGCGGCCGGAACGGGCAGCGAACCCGGCGGCACGGCTGTGGTGGTCCTTACCGCTGTGGCCCATCCTCCGGTTATCAGCTTCCTCTTGCCGGACGGGATCCTGGTCGAGGCCCGATCGGTAGCCCGCTCATCGCTGACCCAATAATGTCCGGGTCATGGTTCCTGCATGAAAGAACCGGGCCGTCGGGGGAGCGCGACGGATAGCGTACGCTGGGATGACCATGGCTGAGATAGATTTTCCCGCAGAAATCCGCGCACTTCGCGCAACTTACAGCTCCATCGAGAACGTTACCGATGTTGATGCACTCAAAGCTGAGATCGCTGAACTGAGCGAGCAAGCCGGAGCCCCGGACCTTTGGGATGACCCGGCTTCAGCCCAGGTGATTACCTCGAGGTTGTCACACCGGCAGTCGGAAGTTGAGCGTCTTTCCAAGCTGGACTCCCGGATCGATGACCTTGAAGTCCTGGTGGAGCTCGGCCAGGACGAGGGCGACGAAGACTCCATGGCGGAAGCTGCGAAGGAGTTGTCGTCCATTCGCAAGGCTCTGGCGGAACTTGAAATCACCACACTCTTGGCAGGCGAGTACGACGAACGCGAAGCTGTGGTTACCATCCGCGCGGGCGCCGGCGGAGTCGACGCAGCAGATTTCGCCGAGATGCTGATGCGGATGTACCTGCGCTGGGCAGAACGCCACGGGTACCCGACCACCGTGATGGATACCTCCTATGCCGAGGAGGCTGGACTGAAATCCGCCACGTTCGAGGTCAAGGCGCCGTACGCGTTCGGCACGTTGAGCGTCGAAGCAGGAACACACCGGTTGGTCCGCATCAGTCCTTTCGACAACCAAGGCCGCCGACAGACGTCCTTCGCGGCAGTCGAAGTCATTCCGTTGATCGAACAGACGGACTCCATCGAAATTCCGGACAACGAAATTCGTGTTGACGTCTTCCGTTCTTCGGGACCGGGCGGCCAGTCGGTCAACACCACTGACTCTGCGGTACGACTGACCCACATTCCCACGGGCATTGTGGTCTCGATGCAGAACGAAAAATCGCAGCTCCAGAACCGGGCGGCAGCCATGCGAGTTCTTCAGTCCCGCCTTCTGCTGGTCAAGAAGGAGCAACAGGACGCCGAAAAGAAGGCACTGGCAGGGGATGTCAAAGCGTCCTGGGGTGACCAGATGCGCTCCTACGTTCTCAATCCGTACCAGATGGTCAAGGATCTGCGAACGGAACATGAAGTGGGCAACACGTCTGCAGTGCTGGACGGCGACATTGACGACTTCATTGACGCCGGCATCCGTTGGCGTACGGGCAACCGTAACGCCGCTGCTAACTAAAGCCGCTGCCAACTAAAACGGAGACAAGCGGAATCCGGGGGCGTCAACCCTCGGGATTCTGCGACACGCCCTTCAAAGCCCGGTAAATCCGACTTACCCGTGCGTATAGTCGAGTGGCCGGTGCTCTCACTTCCCCCATCGAAAGCCCGCGCTCCGGCTGTTGGACTGGGCGACTATGTCATGTCCGGCGGGGTTCTAAAGGGCCATGATCAGATTTGAGAATGTCACCAAGGTCTACGAGCAGAATGCCCGACCGGCGCTCGACTCTGTCAGCCTTGAGATCAACCGCGGCGAATTCACCTTCCTTGTAGGTGCGTCGGGCTCAGGCAAGTCCACCTTTCTTCGCTTGATCCTGAAGGAAGACAAAGCCTCGTCGGGATCTGTGTATGTTGCCGGGCAAAACGTGGCCAACATTTCGAGCTGGCGTGTACCCAAGCTTCGTCGCGGCATCGGCGTGGTTTTCCAGGACTTCCGCCTGCTCCCGCAAAAGAATGTCTTTGCCAACGTTGCCTTCGCGATGCAGGTGATCGGCAAGAGCCGTTCAATTATCCGCGAAACAGTTCCCGAAGTCCTGAAGACCGTGGGCCTGGAAGGCAAAGAGCGCCGCATGCCCCACGAACTTTCAGGTGGCGAACAGCAGCGCGTGGCGATCGCCCGCGCCGTCGTGAATCGTCCCGGCATCCTGCTGGCGGACGAACCGACGGGCAACCTGGACCCCATCACCTCGATGGGAATCATGGGAGTCCTGGACAAGATCAACCAGAACGGCACCACAGTAGTCATGGCAACCCACGACGACGACATCGTCAATGAGATGCGCCGCCGCGTGGTGGAGCTCAAGAACGGCAAGGTCATTCGAGACGAAGCCAAGGCGCTCTACACCTCGATGATTCCGGTGGTTGGCGAATCGCGCCGTTTGCGGGATGCCAGCGGCGAGGAACTCAACCGTGCACAGGGGGCGCAGCTGTGAGGCTCCTGTTTATCCTGGGGGAAATCGGCAGTGGCCTCCGCCGGAACCTTTCCATGGTCATTTCGGTGGTCCTGGTGACGTTCGTTTCCTTGACGTTCGTGGGTGCGGCCGGAATGCTGCAGATGCAGATCAACCAGATGAAGGGCTACTGGTACGACAAAGTCCAGGTGGCAGTCTTCCTCTGCAACGACGGTTCGACGGCGGTCGGCTGCGCTTCGGGACCGGCCACCAAGGAGCAGCAGGAGAACCTGCAGGCAATGCTTGAGTCGCCGGCGGTCAAGCAATACATCAACGATTTCCAGTTCGAGTCCCAGGCTGAGGCCTACACGCACTTCAAGGAACAGTTCTCCAATTCACCGATTGTGGATTCGGTGTCCGAGGACCAGCTGCCGGCCTCCTTCCGGATCAACATGAAGAACCCGGAAAAGTACCAGATCATCAGTGAGACGTTCTCCTCCCAGCCGGGAGTCGAGACGGTCAGCGACCAGCGGCAGGTCCTGGAACGCATCTTTTCCTGGATGAACGGGGCGTCGGTTGCTGCGATGGGTGTAGCCGTGGTCATGATCTTCTGCGCGGTGCTGCTTATTACCACCACCATCCGGCTTTCTGCCTTCAGCAGACGCCGGGAAACGGGGATCATGCGGCTCGTCGGTGCGTCCAAAACAGTCATCCAGCTACCGTTCATCCTGGAGGGTGTGATCGCTGCTGTCGTGGGCGCAGTACTTGCCTCGGTCACCCTGTGGTTGATGGCGCACTTCTGGCTTAACGGCGATCTGTCGACACAGTTCCTCAACACCCCCTTTATTTCCTCTACCCAAGTGCTGGTCATCGCGCCCGTGCTGATCGCCTTGGGTGCGGGTCTGGCCGGGATATCCTCTCTCTTGACCCTCCGGCGATACCTGAAGGTCTAGCGATGACCGCCGAGACCCGATCACCCTTCATGCTGACAATCGAAAAGGACTCCTGATGACCGCGTTGGACCCGAACTCCCTGCGCCGGCGCTTTGCGTCGGGCAATGCTCGGATCATGGGTGCCGTGATTGCTGTGGGTCTGGCTGTCAGCCTCCTGTCGGGCGCTCCTGCTGCCCAGGCCGACAACCTTGAAGACCAGCAAGCCGCACTTGAGGCTGAAGCGGCCAGGGTTCAGGCGTCCCTTGAGTTCGTCGATGCCAACATCGCCAAAGCTGCCGGCGACCTGGTGATCTACCAGGGCCGCCTTCCCGGCGCCCAGCAGGCATTGCTTGAGGCGCAGGGCCGGGTGGCGAGTGCGGTCAAGGAAGTTGAAGCCTTGGCGGCCAGGGTGGAGCTTGCCCAGCAAAACAAAGCCAAGATCACCGAGCAGTTGGAAAGTGATAAGCAGAAAATCACTGATACCAAGAAACTGATCGGTCAGATCGCCTCCCAGGCGTACAAGTCCGGTGGCGTTCCCACCAATATCGCTCTTTTGTTCGGGTCCAGTGAGTCGGGCAACCTGACTGAGTCCATGGACCTGGCGGACCAGGCCATGCGCAGCCAGAACGCTGCCATGACCAAGCTGACCCAGCAGAACGCCACGAACGTGAATTCCCAGGCGCGGCTCGTCGCCGTCGAGGAAGAGATCCAGGACCTCAAGGCGAAAGCAGACGCTGCGCTTGACCGGGAGAAGTCGGCCAGGGACGAGGCTGCGAACAAGAAAGCTGAAGTCGACAAGCTGATTGAAGACACCACTCGCCTGAACGGGCAGCTTCAGGCCGCCAAACCGGGTATCGAAGCCAACCTGGCCCGGGTGAAGGCCGAGCAGAACACTGTGGCCGCTGAAATCGTGGAGCGCGACCGGAAACTCAGGGAAGCCTGGGAAGCGGAGCAGCGCCGCCTTGCTGAAGAGGCTGCCGCAGCCGCAGCCGCCGCGGCTGCGGCCCAGGGCCGGCCGGCGCCACCAGAGCAGCCGTATGTTCCCCCGGCAGCTGGTTCTCCGTCCGCCTTCGGGCTGCGTCACCCCTTTGCCAGCTATGTTCCCATTACCTCCGGCTTCGGCTGGCGCGCAACGCCCCCGGGGACCATCGACTTCTACGGCACGGGTGGCTACATGCACACCGGCATCGACTTCGGCGCCGCCTGTGGCACACCCGTCTACGCGGCGGCCGCAGGGGAGGTCTTCAACTCAGGATGGAACTCAGCAGACGGTGGTGGATGGCGTGTGAAGCTGTCCCATGGTGTGGTCCAGGGCAACTCGTTGACCACCATCTACTACCACAACAGCAGCATCGTGGTGTCGAACGGTCAACGCGTCTCGGCCGGCCAACTCATCGCGTACTCGGGAAGCACCGGTAACTCGACCGGTTGCCACGCGCACTTCGAAACGTGGTTGAACGGTTCGGCTGTGGATCCCATGAACCTTCTCTAGTGTGTGGCGCAGTGCGCGGGAGGCCCCCGGCGCTGGCGTACACTAGTTGAAATCCGCATCTAACAAGGAGTTCTACCGTGCCCAAGGAAAGTGGCCGTAAGGTAGTGGCCACCAATCGGAAGGCCCGGCATAACTACCATGTCCTGGACACCTATGAGGCCGGCATCGCCCTCATGGGAACAGAAGTGAAGTCCCTCCGTGAGGGCCATGCCTCCATGGTGGACGGCTTCTGCACCTTCTACAACGACGAGCTGTGGATGGAAGGTATCCACATCCCTGAGTATCACCAAGGGAGCTGGACCAACCACGCCGCGCGCCGGCGTCGTAAGCTCTTGCTTCATCGCGATGAACTGGACAAAATCTCGCAGAAGATCCGTGAGTCCGGCTTTACCGTGGTGCCGCTCCAGTTGTACTTCCTGGACGGCCGCGCCAAAGTGGAAATCGCCATTGCCCGAGGCAAGAAGGATTACGACAAGCGCCAAACGCTGCGTGAGCAGCAGGACAAGCGTGAATCGCTGCGTGAGTTGCGGGAACGCAACCGCCGGTAGCGCCACGCCCACCGGGCCGTGGAATGTTCCACCGGATGAATGCGTTATGATGAGTAGTCCGAAGGGAATTCGACGTAGTCGATGATCCTTTCGGGATTGGTAACAAAATACGGGGATGATCGGTTTCGACGATGTTAGTCGCGACAGGTGAAGCGGGCCGAGGATGCAGAATTATCTCGTAAACGCTGTCTGCAAACCAATAAGTGCCGAATCTAAGCGCACTGACTTCGCTCTCGCTGCCTAAGCAGTAAGACAGTCCGTCAGCCCGGGGTTGCTATCGCCCCGGTTCCTGGCGTCATTTAGATAGCCACTGCTGTTTGCCTTCGTCATTGAGGTAAACGGGACTCTTAGATGACTGGGCCCGGATCAGCCACCTGTTCGCAGGATGGCTGGGGCCGAGAAAATCCGACGCGAACTGCGCCCGGAGAAGCCCTGACAAAACGACATCGGACGGGGGTTCAATTCCCCCCATCTCCACCCACGGAAAGCCCCTGGATCCTTGTGATCCGGGGGTTTTTTCATGCCCGGACGCACAACGGCAGAAGACGTCCGCGTTCACCCACGGCGTACCGTCCGGAGGACTACCAGCCAAGGATTGGCAGTTGAACTGTATAAGCGGCAAACACGGCGGAGCACTGGCAGGAGGCATGTGATGAGCACTGAGCCGGAGTTCGAACTGCAGGAACCTGAGGACGACGAGGAGGCCCTGGACGCCTACTCGAAGATCGTGGTCCGGGTTGCGGAATTCGTGACACCCCACGTTGCCGCCATCGAGATGACCAGCACCGGCCGGAGGGGGCAGATCCGCAGGGGCAGTGGCTCGGCTGTGGTCTTCACCGGCGATGGATACATGCTGACGAACGCCCACGTGGTGGCTGGCATACAGTCGGGCAGGGCTGTGTTCGCTGATGGCAGGCAGACGGACGTCGAGTTGGTGGGCGCGGATCCTTTATCCGACCTCGCCGTGGTCCGTGGCGTGAAGTCGGCACCGCCCCCGGCAGTGTTGGGCAATGCCGAAACCCTGAAGGTGGGCCAGTTGGTGATCGCCGTGGGGAATCCGCTGGGACTGGCTGGCTCGGTGACTGCGGGCGTAGTCAGTGGGTTGGGCAGGTCCATTCCCGTCAAAGCGGGCGAGCATCGACGGGTCATCGAGGATGTCATCCAAACGGACGCTGCGCTGAATCCTGGGAATTCCGGCGGAGCGTTGGCCGATACCCGCGGACGCATCGTGGGCATTAATACTGCGGTAGCAGGACTGGGCCTGGGTTTGGCAGTGCCCATCAACACCACCACACAGCGCATCATCGCGTCCCTGCTGAGGGATGGCCGGGTACACCGCGCATATTTGGGTTTGGTGAGCACGCCAATCCCACTGGATGCCAGTGCCGTTGTACGGACTGGGCAGAAGGAAGGCCTGCGGGTGGTAGAGGTGATTCCCCGGTCTCCAGCGGAGCTGTCCGGGCTTCAACCGGGGGACGTCGTGCTCCGGGCGCAGGGGCGGGCTGTGTCCAGTGCCGAGAGCCTGCAGAAGTTGCTGTTCGAAGAAGCCATTGGCCAACCCTTCCCGTTGACAGTGCTCAGGGAAGGGAAATCCGTGCAAATTCTTGCGGTGCCCTCAGAGATGGTCCAGCCGTGAACCGAGACTAGGCTTTGCTCTCCGGAACATCGACGACGCCCACGAAGCGGCTGCCGACCCCTTCGTATTCGCTGCGTACTTCCCCGAGGAAGAGCTTGGGGAGGTCACTGTTCCGGTGGGTACCGCAGTAGACGAAGGAAAAGTCCGGCCACCACTTTTTGGGCCGAATGGCCTCGGAATAGCCGCACACAGCGCAGGTCAGATGGACCCAGACGGGGCGTTTGCCGGTGCGGTTGGCGCGCGACTGCACCAACCAAGCCGGGGGGTTGTCCTGCATTTCGCGGAGTTCGGCCTCGGAAAGCCTGGACGGAATACCGTGGCGCTGTGCCATTTCCATCGAAATATCAAGGGCCAATGCGGCATCACGTCTGCTGATCACCACTCAACGATACGGGACTTCACGGGCGTAGGCTGTGCTCATGACTGACGCTGCCGCGCTTCTGCCGAGTACTCCGCTCCAGAAACGCGTGCTGGTGGTGGCCATCGTGGCGTCGTTCATCGCCATCCTTGATGGTTTTGTGGTCAATCTCGCACTGCCTGCCATCGGGAGGGAACTTGGTGGCGGCCTGGTCATCCAGCAGTGGGTAGTAGACGCGTACCTGCTGACATTGGGTGCATTGATCCTGGTGGCCGGCTCCTTATCCGACCATTTCGGGAGGGCGCGAATCCTGGAATGGGGCCTTGCGGGTTTCGCTGTGACCTCGGTCTTGTGCGGGCTGGCGTGGAGCGGCGAAGTCCTGGTGGTGTCGCGGGCACTGCAGGGCATTGCCGGGGCCCTCCTGGTCCCGAGTTCGCTGGCCATGATTATTACCTCGTTCACCGGCCCGGCCCAATCCAAAGCCATCGGCCAGTGGTCCGGCTGGACCAGCGCTGCGGCCATCGTGGGTCCGTTGATTGGCGGCATGGCTGTGGACCTGCTCTCCTGGCGTGTCATCTTCTTCATCAATGTCATTCCCGCCGTTGCCATTTGGCCCATGTTGGCAGGCCTCCGGGCATCCGATGCCGCGAGGGACAAGAGCAAACGCATCGACTACCTCGGGGCCGTCCTGGCCATGGTGGGCCTCGGCGGTCCCGTTTTTGCGTTCATCGAACAGGGCCGCATGGGCTGGGGGAGCGTGCAGGTGTGGTTGCCTCTGGTGGCCGGCATCGCGGCCATGGCTCTTTTCCTGATCCATGAGGCCAGGACTGCCGAGCCAATGCTGCCACTCAGGCTCTTCGCGATCCGCAACTTCGGGTGGGGCAACCTGGCAACACTGGCCATTTACGGGGGAATTTCCCTGGGCTTCTTCGTTTTGGGAATCTATTTGCAGCAAGTTGGGGGCATGGCGGCCACCATGGCGGGCATCGCCCTGCTGCCTGGCACCGTTATCCTCATGCTCTGTGCCTCATATTTTGGTGGCCTTGCAGGGAAGTACGGGCCCAGATGGTTCATGACCGTGGGACCGCTGCTGTGTGGTGTGGGCTTCCTGATGTCGTTGTCGGTCCAGGAGCCGCTGAATTATTGGACCCAGGTACTGCCGGGACAGATCGTCTTCGGTTTGGGATTGGCGACCCTCGTGGCGCCCCTGACGGCCGCTATTCTTGGTGCGGTCCCGCCCGAGGAAGCGGGGATCGGTTCGGCGGTGAACAACGCCGTAGCCCGCATCGCAGGCCTGATCACCATTGCCTTCGCGGGGCTGATCGTGGGACCGGTCTTCAGCCGTGAAGGTTTGTACAACGCCCTGTTGGTCACGGCGGCACTGTTCCTGACCGGGGCAGCAGCTTCCGCCGTCGGGATCAGGAATCCTCCCAAGGGGGCGGCAGCTGCCGCCGACAGCGAACCGGATGCAGCGTCCGGCGACGGCGGGGCAGCCGGGCAGCCCGGCTGAGCTCTCGCCGGGGTTGGGTCAGCGGGCGGGAAGGACGCAGCCTTCGTGGGCTTCGGCGCTCTGGACCCAGAGTGCGGACGTGACTTCGTCGGCGAGATCGAACTCGCGGCCTGTGGCGCCGTTTCCAATCCGCACCACCAGTGCTCCGCCGAACGGTTTACGTCCGACCACTTCAACGGGGGCGTCGAGGGTGATCTCTTCCGCTGCAAGGTACCTGAGGAGATCGGGGTTCTCGTCGCTGATCCTGGTGATACGCCCGGAGTGTCCTTGGTCCAGTTCGATCATGCGGTAGGCGTGCGGCAGTTCAACGGAGCCATCCGCCGAGGGAATCGGATCGCCGTGCGGGTCCCTGACCGGGTGGCCAAGTTTGTCGGACATCCGCTCGATAAAGGTATCTGACACCGCATGCTCCAGCATCTCGGCTTCATCATGGACCTCATCCCAGCTGTACCCGAGTTCTTCCACCAGATAGGTCTCAATGAGGCGATGCCGGCGCACCATGGCAAGGGCCAGGCGCATACCCGCCGCGGTCAAGCGAATGGCGCTGTAGGGCTGGTGGTCCACCAGTCCCTGGTCCTTGAGCTTGCGGACCATTTCTGACACGGAGGAATTGGCTACACCCAGGCGCTGGGCAAGCTGGGAGGACGTTATCGGCTTGTCTTGCCACTCTGTATACGAGTAGATGACCTTGACGTAGTCCTCTATCGAGGAGGAGGGCGTACTGGTCTTCACACCCCAAGCCTACCGTGGCTGCACAGGGCGCATCTTGAACGCCCGCCAGGTCTGCGTCACGTAGGGCAGCGGAACGGTCTCTCCCGGTGCGTGCCCGAGGTGCTCGTAGAGGTACCACTCCAGGTTGCCCATGACCTTCGCCCGGGTGGCGTCGTTGGCGCGGAGATAGTAGCTTCGTGACTTAGTGAGCTCCATGATGTCTTCCGGCGTCGCGTCGTCCGCCCACCGGGTGAAGTGGCTCTCCAAGCCGGCAAATTCCGGTCCGATAAGTGGACGGAACCCGGGCTTGTGGACGTCCCCTGCATGCATGATGCGCGAGAGCCGATGAACCCAGGGCACATCGGTGTCCAACTGGTTCCAGACCAGTCCCAAGGTCCCGTGCGGCCGCAGGATACGGGCTATCTCGGAGCTCGCGGCAAGGGGATCGCACCAATGCCAGGCCTGGGCAACACTGACGACGTCGAATGCTGAGTCCGTCAGTCCCGTTGCTTCGGCCGTTCCCTCCAATGCGCGGACGTGTGGATGGGACTTCCGCAGTTGCTCCAGCATGTCGGTGGAAGGGTCGACGGCGGTAACGTCCAGCCCGCGCTCTACGAGGAGCGCAGTGAACTTGCCAGTGCCGGCTCCCAGATCCGCAGCGGCGGTGGCTCCTTGGGGAACCAGCCATTCCACGGAGCCCAGGGGATATCCGGGCCGAACGCGATCGTAATGCTCTCCGCCGTCTTGGAAGCTCTGGCCGAACTCGTTGCGACGGTCAGCGTGGAGCTTGGGACCACGTGGTCCGGCAGGTCCGGGAATGCCGGGCTGTCCGCTGGGGGCGGCCGGAGAACGCAATGCCACCAAAACTCCTTCACAGGGTCGCTGAAAGATACCCTACGAATTTACCGCAGCCGGGGTAAAGCGCGCTTAGTCAACGGTGCAGGGAGCAGCGCCTGCAGTGCCGGGCGTGTTGGGAGCCCACTCCGGGTAGGTTCGGTGGTCGTTGGCAGGTACCCAGCGGCCCTCGTCCACCACGTAGTCCCAGCCCAGTCCGTTGCGCTTGAGCCCTTCGATGCCTGCGAGCAGCCTCGTGGCGTCCTCCAACCGGGAGCCGACGCCAAAGCTGGCACGCAAGGACCCGGAGGGAAGTCCGAGTCGCTTGAGCAGTGGGTGGGCGCAGAAGCGTCCATCCCGGAGGCCAACTCCGTGCTCGGCGGCCAGATAAGCGGCCACCAATCCGGCGTCGAATCCTTCCACGGAGAAATTGACCACACCAATGGTGTCGTCGGAGTCAGTGAAGATCTGGTGCACAGTCACGCCGTCGATGGCTTCCAGGCCGTCCACCAGGTACGTGCGGATGGCGGCTTCGTGGGCGTGCCACGCGTCTTGGTCCAACCCGGCGAGGACCTGCGTGGCGCGGGCGAGGGTTGCGGCACCCAGGACATTGGGGGACCCGCCTTCATGGCGGGCAGGGCCCGTTGCCCAGCTCACGGAGTCCAGGCGGGCTTCACGGACGGCGCCGCCACCAGCCAGGTGGGGAGTCCCGGCGTCGAGCCAGTCCGGGCGGCCCACTACGACGCCTGCGCCGAAGGGGGCATAGAGCTTGTGGCCGGAGAACACGACGTAGTCAACATCGGCCTCCGTGATGTTGATCCGGCGGTGAGGTGCCAGCTGTGCGGCATCGACTACGATCCTGGCGCCGTATTCGTGCGCAAGTGCTGCGAGTTCGGCGATCGGCAGGATTTCACCTGTCACGTTGGAGGCACCCGTGACGGCGAGCAGGCTGACCCCGCCTTGGGCCAATTCGTCGCGAAGCTTGTCCACTGTGGCGGCCAAGGTGGAGGCCGCCACGACGCTGCGGTGCGGGACACCCTGCCAGGGAAGAAGGTTGGCGTGGTGTTCGATGTCCAGGTACAGGACTTCCCCGGAGAAGCGGCCGTCGATCTGCGGCAGGCAGCCAGCCAGTAGGTTCAGGGAGTCTGTGGTGTTTCGCGTAAAAATCACGGAATCGTCAGGACGCCCACCGACGAACTCACGGACAATGTTGCGCGAATTCTCGTAGACCGACGTGCTGATCTGGGAGGCAAAGCCCGCGCCGCGGTGAACGCTGGCGTAGTAAGGCAGGACCTCGTTGAGGTAGGCCGAGACGATGGTCAGGGCCGGAGCCGATGCTCCGTAGTCCAGATTGGCATAGCGGACGTGGCCGCCCTGGATCAGGGGTGCCTGCAGCTCAGCGCCAGTGACGGCGGCGAGTGGCCGTGCTGCTGCAGCTGCCTGTGACGGGGTTTCGCCGGCAAAGGACGGAATGATGTTTGAATCGAACGTGACTGTGCTCATGGGACCTCACTCAAGAGGGACCCCCATAGGGGGATCCGCGCTTGCCGCATCCGTTCCGGACCGGCCGGGTCGTCACCCGGGGCACCCCGCCGCGAATGGAGGGTTGCCGGCCAGCAAACCGGGGTTTAGCGCTGGCACTCGTGACCTGTAAAAAGGTTAGGGCACCCCCAGCGGCCCCTCCAAAGTCACTTCGCTTTGTTAAGCACTTTGTTACGCCGGGTTGTAAATCGCCGGTTTGGCGAAGAAAAAACGGCGGAGGCCTCCAAAAGGAGGCTTCCGCCGTCGAATATTCGCTGAAGAGCAGCTTGTGAACCGTGAAGGGAACCTGCGCTAGAGGAGGTCGTCCAGGTCTGGGTTGAGCCGTTTGAGGACTTCCGAGTGAAGGATGGAGTTGGTGGCCAGCGCGTTGCCGCCGAACGGACCGTCGTCGCCTTCCAAGGAAGTGAAGCGGCCACCGGCCTCCGTGACGATCGGGACGAGAGCTGCCATGTCGTACAGGTTCAGCTCAGGCTCGCACGCGATGTCCACTGCGCCCTCGGCCACCAGGCAGTATGACCAGAAATCGCCGTAGGCCCGGGTTCGCCAGACATCCTCGGTAAGCCCCAGGAACTCGTCCAGGTTCCCGCGTTCCTTCCACCCGGACAGGCTTGAGTAGGACAAGGAGGCATCGGACAACTGGGAAACGTTGGAGACCTTCAACCGGGTGGCAGCGGCAAGGGACCGGCCCATGTAGGCACCCATGTCCTTGGCAGCCCACCAGCGTTTGCCCAAGGCGGGTGCACTGACGACGCCGACCACGGGTTCGCCCTCATCAACCAGTGCGATCAATGTTGCCCACACCGGCACGCCCCTGACGAAGTTCTTGGTCCCATCGATGGGATCAATGATCCAACGGCGTGAGCCGTGTCCGCTGCTGCCAAACTCCTCGCCAAGGACAGCATCCCGGGGACGGGAACGGGAGAGCTGACCCCGGATGGCCTCCTCCGCTGCTTTGTCTGCGTCGGTGACAGGTGTGAGGTCTGGCTTGGTTTCGATCTTCAGGTCCAGAGCCTTGAAGCGGTCCATGGTCTGGGCATCGACAGAATCAGCGAGGACGTGGGCAAGGCGCAGGTCATCGTTGTAGGTGGAAACGGGATGGGTCATGCCACCAAACTATCCTGAAACGCGCGCTGCAGCGGGGACGTGAAGCCGCAACGATCAGTTGACCGTGCCCAGTTCCTTGGTCTCTTTTGCTTCCAGTCGGGGGTCGGCACCGAGCAAACGGCGCAATGAGGCCAACCGCGCTACCCCTGACGGTCCTGCATGGCCGTCGTTCACCCACGGATCCAGCCCGCAGTTGATGGCAGTGGCGTCGTGCTTGCAGCCCCGCTCACAGGCCTCCGTCCCGGGCTCAAGATCCGGAAACGAGTGCAGAATCCGGTCCGGGTCCACATGGGCAAGGCCAAAGGACCGGATACCGGGGGTATCGATGATCCAGCTGCCGGCCGGCGCGTCGACGAGCTTCAGGGCCAAAGCGGAGGAGGACGTATGCCGTCCACGTCCTGTCACAGCGTTAACGCCGCCGGTGGCCCGCTCCGCCCCTGTCAGCGCATTGACCATGGTGGACTTGCCCACGCCCGAGTGGCCGAGCATCACGGTGACCTTGCCGCCGAGGTGGGAGCGCAGTTGGGCAACGGCGTCCTTGTCCAACCGTGCGGACAGGCCGTCATCGGAGCGGGCGTCGATGCCGCCTGCTTCAGAGTCTGCCGTGCGGCTGATGATCACCGGGAAGTCCAGGCTGAGGTAGTTGGCAAGCAATTCCGCCGGATCCCTGACGTCCGCCTTGGTGATGAGCAGCAGCGGCTCAATGCCGGCGTCGTAGGCTGCCACCAAGGCACGGTCGATGAATCCGGTGCGCGGTTCGGGGTTGGCGGCTGCAACAACAATGACCAATTGGTGGGCGTTGGCCACTACCACCCGTTCGATGGGGTCGGTGTCGTCAGCACTGCGCCGCAGGAGGGTTCGTCGTTCTTCCACCCGGACCAGCCGCGCGAGCGTGTCCGGCGAGCCGGAGACGTCCCCCACCAACGCGACGAAGTCCCCGGGTACTACCGGGTTCCGCCGCAGTTCGCGGGCGCGCGCAGCGATGACGACGCGTGCGTTCGCGGAGTCCTCGTCCACAATCGCCCTGTAGCGTCCGCGGTCCACGGTGATGATCCGGCCGATCACGGCGTCGTCGTGGCTGGGTCTGTCCTTGGTCCGCGGCCTGGAACCTTTTTTGTTGGGTCGGATCCGGACGTCGGATTCATCCCAGGAGCGTGCATCACGGCCCATGGTCAGTTCTTGGCCCCATCCGCGCTGGAGATGGTTTCCACCATTCGAGCCCACATTTCCGGGAACTCCGGCATGGTCTTGGAGGTGGTGGCAATGTCTTCCACCCTGACGCCTTCCACGGCGAGGCCCAGGATGGCGCCGGCAGTGGCCATGCGGTGGTCGGCGTAGCTGTGGACCACGCCGGCGTGCAGTGCCGCGGGGCGGATGATGAGGCCATCGGCGGTCTCTTCGGCGTCACCGCCCAGGGAGTTGATTTCGGCAACGAGTGCCGCGAGCCGGTCTGTTTCGTGGCCTCGGAGGTGGGCAATCCCCGTCAGCCGCGAGGGGCCGGCGGCCAGGGCGCACAAGGCGGCAACGGTGGGTGCGAGTTCGCTGGTTTCGTCGAAGTCGGCGCCCTTGATGACCGGTCCACCGGTGACAGTGAGGGTCCCGTCTTCCATGGTGACGCTGGCTCCCATGGTGGCGAGGATGGTCCGCCACATATCGCCAACCTGGGTGGTGCCGGCCGGCCAATTGGTGACCCGTACCGTGCCCTGTGTCGCCAGGGCCGCGGCCAGGAAGGGACCGGCGTTGGAAAGGTCCTGCTCGATCCTCTGGTCAAAGGCGTTGATGGGTCCGGGGGAGACCCGCCAGTGGTTGGGTACTGAGTCATCCACACTGACGCCCACGCTGCGGAGGACCGCCACGGTCATGGTGATGTGGTCCAGGCTGGGTACGGGCTTGCCGACGTGCTCCAGGTGGAGGCCTTCGGTGAAACGGGCGCCGACCAGCAGCAGCGCGGACACGAACTGCGATGACGCGCTGGCATCGATCACTAAGTGGCCGCCCCGGACCTCGCCGGTGCCGTCCACTGTGAAGGGAAGGGCCGACGGCGTCCTGCCGCCTTCGGCTGCCACGGGGACTCCGAGGGCGGTCAACGCCTCGATGATGGTGCCCATGGGCCTGTTGCGGGCGTGGGGATCGCCGTCGAAGACGGTAGCTCCCTTGCGCAAGGCCGCCAGCGGAGGAACGAACCGCATGACGGTGCCGGCGAGGCCGCAGTCAATGGCTGTTCCGGCGCTTGGGGCAGCGGGATCCATCGGGGTGATCTCAAGGTCAGGGCCGTAGTCGCCGTCGCCAGGGACTTCCGTGACGGTGGCACCCAACTGCCGCAAAGCCTGGATCATGAGCGCGGAATCACGGGAATGCAGAGGAGCCCGCAGCCGCGAGGGACCATCCGCCAAAGCCGCCAGCACGAGGAACCGGTTGGTCAGCGACTTTGAACCAGGTACCGTCACCGTGGCGTCCACGGGCCCTTTGGCGTAGGGTGCCGGCCAGAGAGGCAGCTCTGCGGCTGTGGTTGATCCGGTGTTTGCGGCGGTGGTACCTGTCATGCTTCCTTATGCTCCAACTGCGTTGTCTACGGCCTTGCGTACTGCTTTGTCTGCCCGCTTGATTTGCTTGCCCGTCACCTTTTTGGCGTCGGCAGCCAAGTGCTCCGCACGCCAGGCAATGCTCGGGCGTCCGTCGGTATCAACCGAGGCAAGAAGGACCCCGCCGGTCAGCGAGATGTTCTTCAGCAGCTGGGCCTTGCGTGCGCTCCGCCCTTCTTTGGTGCTGATGTCCGCTGAACGCCATTCAACGTAGGAGTTCAACGCCGACGTCACAGCCAGCACCGTTGCGGCAAAACGGGTGAGCTTCCCGAGCCCAAGCAATGCGCCGGCCCCCAGCTGGGCACCTCCGAGGAGGCGCGCGAGGGTCTTCTCATCGGTGGTGAAAGGCAGGGACTCCGAAGCCCGTCGAAGGACGGGAGAGAGCTGCTTGGCGGTGTCGTCCGCGTTCCTGAGCTTGTCAAGACCTGCGACGACGAAGCTGGACGCGAGCATGGGCCGCGCGAGAAAACGGATAACAGACATGTCTTGCCTCCTGGATGGCTTGCCACACTATGTCAATGGTTTTGTGTTCAGGTGTTGTGTTCAAGGGGTGCAGTCTGCTCTAGTCTTGCACCTTTGCGGAATAATTACCCAGCGGCGGCCGTTGTGAACTAGTGGTGCGGTGGAGACCGGACTGCGGCAAAGGTGTTGCCGCCTTGGTGAACGGAGTTGATTTCTTGACTTTGGTTAAGGACCGTGTGGTTCTACCGGAGCGCGGGTATGGGACACAGCCGGATTCCCCGCAGCTGACAGTAGACTTGGCAACGATGAGCACCACGGAACCGGCCGCAGCGGCCATGTACCAGGCGGCCGGCGCGGAAGACGCAGTGGCCGCACCCGACGTCGACGTCGCTTCGGAGACTCCTGAGCAGCGGCGGGCGCGCTTCGAGCGCGACGCCATGCAATATGTGGATCAGCTGTATTCGGCAGCCATGAGGATGGCGCGAAACCCTTCGGATGCGGAGGACCTGGTTCAGGAGGCCTACACCAAGGCATTTTCGGCTTTCCACCAGTACAAGCCGGGGACCAACCTCAAGGCATGGCTGTACCGCATCCTGACCAACACCTATATCAACCTCTACCGGAAGCGGCAGCGTGAGCCGCTGCAGTCCAACTCGGACACGATCGAGGATTGGCAGTTGGCCAAGGCTGAGTCGCACACTTCTGCGGGGTTGAGGTCCGCGGAAACTGAGGCGTTGGACCACCTGCCCGACTCCGATGTCAAAAACGCACTGCAATCCATTCCGGAGGAATTCCGGCTGGCTGTCTACTTCGCGGACGTCGAGGGCTACGCGTACAAGCAGATATCAGAAATCATGAACACTCCCATCGGCACGGTCATGTCACGGTTGCACCGCGGCAGGAAGATGCTGCGGGACATGCTGGCGGACTACGCCACCGAACGGGGCTTCAGGGCCCAAACCGAAGACCAGGCCGCGGCCGGAAGCAACAATCAGGAGAAAGAGAAATGAGCGACTGCCAGGGATTGGGCGATTGCGACGATACGCGAATGCAGCGGATCTACGAGTACCTCGACGGCGCGTTGACCCGCGAGGACCTCAGCGAGATCAAGCAGCACCTGGACACCTGCGAGGAGTGCTCCGAGCAGTATGACCTCGAGTGCCTCATCCGTACCATGGTCAAGCGGTCGTGCACCGAGTCAGCACCGGAGAACCTTAAGAACTCGATTCTGGACAGGATTCACTCCATCAAGCCGGTAGAAGCCTGATCGCAGGGTACACAAACGCCAAGGGCCCCGGAAACCTCATGGTTTCCGGGGCCCTCGCTCTTAAGCCTGTGACACTAAGCCGCTGGCTTAGGTGTTGGGACGCTTGCCGTGGTTCGCGCCGCCGCGCTTACGGTCACGACGCTTACGTGCACGCTTGCTCATAGCTGGCCTCCTTCAATGATTGATACTCAATAGAGCTGCCCTCCAGTTTCGCACATCCGGGTGCCGGGTCGCGAACCGGGAACGGTGTTGCGCCGGCAGAAGCCAACCCCACGTCAATTCCGCAGTGAATTCCTGATCGAGATGCGCGCCTGGTCAAGTACCGTACGCACTGTTTCCAGTGCCAAAGGCGTCAGCGGTTGTGAGGCACTGTGCAGACGCAGCTCTACCCGGATATCGTCCCTGAATGACTGGACCATCAGCTCGGCTTCTTTCACCAGCCGCTGGCCCTCAGGGGTGTAGCCGCCGGACCGGCTCCGGAAGGGTGCTGAGGTTGCGGTGGTGCGCGCCGCTTCAGCAGTGGCGGCGAGGTCCGCCCGCAGACCCCGCATGTTGGTCCGGATGTCTTCACGCAAGTTGTCGGCAAGCCGCCTGACGGAGGCAGAAATGGTGTTTTCGACGTCGGCCAACTCGTCCCTGCGGCCATCCAGTTCGGCGCGGCCTGCGTCGGTGATGAAGTACTTGGTGCGGCGGCCCTCGGTTTCGGTGGCCACCAAGCCCTCTTCTTCCAGCTTGCCCAGGCGCGGATAGATGGTGCCTGCGCTGGGGGAGTACGTGCCGCCAAACCTGTCGCCCAGGGCCTTGATCAATTCGTAGCCGTGCTTGGGCCCCGTTTCGAGCAACGCGAGCAAGTACAGGCGCAGGGCGCCGTGTGCAAAGACGGGAGGCATCAGAGCCCCGCTTCCCCGGGGACCTGGTGGTTGCTGTCTGTTGCCGGCGCTGACCCGTGCATGATGTAGGTCTTGCCGGAAACCGTGTTGGTGCGCACCAGCATGAGCTTTTCGTCCGGGCCTACAATCGTGTGCACGTTGCTGCCGGGCTGGGCATACATCTGGTCGTCGATCACTACGGTTCCACTGGCCGACTTGGCAACAATGTCCAGGCCGACGTCGTGGGGAAGCCTGATGGTCAGGTCGCCGGAGACCGAATTCGCCCCAAGGTCGTTTGTATAGTCCTGGAGATCGAAACTGAGGTCGCCGCTGACAGTGCTGGCCCGGACGTTCTTGAACTTGCCCGAAGCGGTCACCTCGCCCGAGACACTCTTGGCGGTCAGGACGCCGTCGTGGTTTCTGGCGATGACCTCGCCGCTGACGGTGTTCACGTGCAGTTCGCCGCTGGTTCCATCTGCCATAACGGAGCCTGAGACGGTGCTCAGGCGGGTGCGGCCGCTGATCCCGGACACCAGGCCGTCGCCGCTGACTGTTCCAGCCTCGACATCCACACCGGGTGGAAGGGCGATCCCGACAACCACCGAGTTGGTGCTGGTGTTGTTGACGGTGCCCATCAGGTTGCGGAACCATCCTTGCGGCCCTTGCAGCTGGTGGCGAACTTCCAAGCGGCCGTCCACGAGCGTCACAGTGAGGGGGTCTCCGGTGATTTCGCTGATTTCAATGCGGACAGAAGGCTGGTCGTGCGTCATGACGTCAAAACGGCCTTTGACGATTCCCAGCTTGAGAGAGCGGACGTCGTCCACATCAATGGTTTGCGGACCTGTCACGGTCCATAGTTCCTCAGACATGATCCCTCCAGATTGCGATATATCGCGTTTGATGAAATCACGATATATCGCGAATGGCCAGGAATCAATGGCCTGCGGAAAGTCAGGCGGCCGGTCGGTACACCTTGCCAATCAACGTGCGCGCAATGGTGGTAGCAGGGTCCCGCCCGTCGGCAGCGGGGGCCAGGTTGGTCCACACCACCAAGGTGACGGAGTTGACGGGGTCGTTTCCCATAAAGGTATTGAAGCCTGGCAACTCGCCGGTGTGCCCGTACAAATTGCCGAACTTGGCAATGCCCAAACCATAAGAAGCTCCGGCGGGATTGTCCGGATTGGTGGGGGTGACGCTGTCAAGCCGCTTCTGCTGGAGTTCGGGCTTCAGGAGCTTTCCGTTGACGAGGGCCTCGCCCAAAATCTTCAAATCTGCGGCTGTGGAGATGCCTGATCCTGCAGCCCATGCCCAGGACGGATTACCGTCAGTGACATCGTTCGGTGCCAGGGCGCCGGCAGTTGCTTCCTTCTGCATTTCCCCGGGGAGGGCCGGATTGGTCATGGTCAAGACGTTGTCCCCATGGAAATAGCCGCGGGGATGGGGCTCCGGAATGGCGTTGGACGAAAGCTCGGGAAAGACCGTCCCCGTCAATCCAAGTGGCTCGAAAATTCGCTCCCTGAAAAGGGTTGCAAGGGGCTTGCCTTCGACTTTTTCGGAGATCAGGCCCAGAAGAACGGTATTTGTGTTGGAGTAGTGAAATCCCTGCCCCGGGGCGAAATACGGTGGGTGCGCGAATGCCAAGGCAAGGAGTTCTTCGGGCTGCCAGACTTTTTGCGGATCCTGGTCCATGCCTGTGTTGAGCTCGAGTGTTTCGGTGTAGTTGAACAGGCCACTCCGCATGGTCAGCATTTGTTCAAGGGTGATCGCGTCTCCATTGGGGACGTCGGGACGGTACTTGGAGACGGGATCATCCAGTGCAAGTTTGCCTTCCTGCACCAATTGCAGGACCACGGTGGTGGTCCAGGTCTTGGTGACCGAACCCACCCGGATGTGGTCCTCGGCAGATACCGCACGGTCAGTACCCCGGCTCCCAGTGCCGTAGGACGCAGTCAGTGATCCACCGGGAGTCTGCAACAGCACCATGGCACCTGGCACCAGAAGTTCTTTTGCTGTGCGTTCGAATTCCGCACGGAGTGTCGCAGCATCGAAAGGCTGCAGCGCTCCAGACGCCGGAGGTGACGTGGATGATGGTGTCGCGGCGGGCGCTGACGCCGATGCCGCTGATGATGACGTTGTTGATGACGCCGTTGATGGAGCAGGCGGACCGGAACTGCAGGAGACTGTGGCTGCCAGGGCCGCGGCGGTGACCACTGTGAATGCTGCTCTGACAGAAACCTGCATCTTCCGCGTCATGGCTACTCCGGTTGAGCGATATTAAGCCATTGGAACCAGCCGCGGTGCAGGACGAGCCACGCAATTAATCCGTAGCCGGCCTGGCCCGGTGTTCCCCCATTGGCTGCGAGGTCCGTCCTCCACTGCTCATGATTGAGCAAGGGAGAGAACGTGTCAACGTAGTGGTGGTTGCGTCGCGTGGTGACATCGGCAAAGGCTGTGTTGAGTTCTGCGAGCCGTTTGTTCCGTGCCGGGTCCAGCGTGGGCGGCGGTCCCACCACGAAGACCTCCACACTGCTGTGCGAGGCACCGTCGAGGATGTTGGCCAGGTTCAAGCGGCTGCGGGCCGTGGAGAGGCCGAACTCCAGATCGCGGCCTGAAAGCCCGATCACCAGACGATTCTCATGGGTGTCGCTGAAGCGCCTTCCCGCTTCGTCCTGCCATCGGGCTGCCAAGCCCTCCGTGCCTTCCATGGGGCAGGGGAGCGGGAAACTCTCCACTACGACGGCGTCCTGGGGCGTGCGGGCCAGCACTCGTCCGAGCCAACCCAAGGCGCGGGGATCCCCCAGGCCCGCGAGCAGTTCATCTCCTACAGCTGCGATTCGCAGCTTCCTGTCTTCCACGGTTACCTCTTCACACTCGTTACGGTCCTTGCACGGTTTGCCGGATCATCGGCCGGTTCTGCAACCGGATACCTGTCCCATTAAACAGAACTGCCCGGCCTGAGGGGCGCATTCGCTCTTCAGGCCGGGCAGTTTCGCTTACTTGCGTTCGAACGCCTGCTTGATCAGGGCATCCTGCTCAGCGGCGTGGCGCTTCATGGAACCGGCAGCCGTGGAGGCAGATGCCGGACGCGAGACCAGGCGGAGCTTGCGGTCAAGCTCCGGAGCCAGGTTCAGGCCCATGAACGGCCACGGACCCTGGTTGGCGGGTTCGTCCTGCGCCCAAACGATGTCAGCGTTCGGGTACTTGGCCAACTCTGCGTCAATCTCAGCCTTGGGCAGCGGGTACAGCTGCTCAACGCGGATGATGGCAGTGGAGGTATCGCCGGACTTCTGCCGGTTGGACAGGAGGTCGTAGTACAACCGGCCCGAGACCAGGATGACGCGGTCCACGTTGGCAGGCTGAACTTCCGGGTCGGCAATGACCGGCCGGAAGCCACCAGTGGTGAAGTCTTCGACGGCGGATGCGGCGCCCTTGAGGCGGAGCAGCTGCTTCGGCGTGAAGATGATCAACGGCTTGCGCGGACGGCTGTAGGCCTGGCGTCGCAACAGGTGGAAGTGCGAGGCCGCGGTGGTGGGGTTGGCCACGATCATGTTGTCCTCGGCGCACATCTGCAGGAAGCGCTCAATGCGTGCAGAAGAGTGGTCCGGTCCCTGGCCTTCATATCCGTGCGGAAGCATGAGTACCAGCGACGAGCGCTGGCCCCACTTTTGCTCAGCCGAGGAAATGAACTCGTCAATGATGGTCTGGGCGCCGTTGACGAAGTCACCGAACTGCGCTTCCCACAGGACCAAGGCATCCGGGCGCTCCACCGAGTATCCGTATTCGAAGCCCATGGCTGCGTATTCGGACAGCAGGGAGTCGTAGATCCACAGCTTGGCCTGGTCATCGGACAAGTTGCCCAGCGGCAGCCACTCGTTGCCGTTGGCTCGGTCGTGGAAGACGGCGTGACGCTGCACGAACGTTCCGCGGCGGGAGTCCTGTCCGGCCAACCGGACCGGTACGCCCTCCATGATCAGCGAGCCAAAGGCCGCGATCTCGCCGAAGCCCCAGTCGATGCCACCTTCACGGGACATCTGCTCACGCTTCTCCAAGAGCTGCTTGAGCTTGGAGTGGACGGTGAAGCCATCCGGAATTTCCAGGTGCGCCTTGCCGATCCGGGCAAGGGTCTCAGTGGAAATGGCAGTGGACGCCGGGGAATTGGTCCCGAAGTCGGCCTGCTGGGCGATGGGACGCTCGATGTCCGAGACAGCTGCGGAATCCGCCGTGATGATCGGGATCGGCGAGGTCTGCGCTGCGTGCGTCTCAGCGAAGACGCGCTCGAGGCGCTCCTGGTAGTCGCGGAGCAACTGCTCTGCTTCTTCCTCGGTGATATCTCCACGGCCGATGAGTGACTCGGTGTACAGCTTGCGGACGGAGCGCTTGGCTTCAATCAGGTTGTACATGAGCGGCTGCGTCATCGAGGGGTCGTCGCCCTCGTTGTGGCCGCGACGGCGGTAGCAGACCATGTCGATGACAACGTCCTTGTGGAAACGCTGACGGAACTCGTAGGCGAGCTGTGCAACACGCACTACGGCCTCGGGGTCGTCGCCGTTCACGTGGAACACCGGTGCCTGGATCATCTTGGCAACGTCCGTGGAGTACGTGGACGAACGTGATGACGACGGCGCCGTGGTGAAGCCAACCTGGTTGTTGACGATCACGTGGATAGTGCCGCCGGTGCGGTAGCCACGCAGCTGCGAGAGGTTGAGGGTTTCAGCCACAACACCCTGGCCGGCGAACGCGGCGTCACCGTGGACCATGATGGGCAGGACGGGGAACGACTCGCCCTGATCCAGCCTGTCCTGCTTGGCGCGGACGATGCCCTCGAGGACGGAGTCCACAGCCTCGAGGTGGGACGGGTTGGCGGCGAGGTAGACCTTGGTCTGCTTGCCGTTGTCCGAGGTGAAGGTACCTTCGGTGCCGAGGTGGTACTTGACGTCACCGGAGCCCTGCACGGAGCGAGGGTCCTGGGTGCCTTCGAATTCGCGGAAGACCTGTGCGTAGGTCTTGCCGGCGATGTTGGTCAGCACGTTGAGGCGGCCGCGGTGGGCCATGCCGATGGCAACTTCGTCCAGACCGTCGTCCGCAGCATCCGAGATAACGGCGTCGAGCAACGGAATCAGTGACTCGCCGCCCTCCAGCGAGAAGCGCTTCTGGCCAACGAACTTGGTCTGCAGGAACGTTTCGAAAGCTTCTGCGGCGTTGAGCTTGGAAACGATGCGCAGCTGCTCTTCACGGCTCGGCTTGGAGTAGGGGTGCTCCAGCTGGTCCTGGAACCACTTGCGTTCTGCAGGTTCCTGGATGTGCATGTACTCAATGCCCGTGGTGCGGCAGTATGCGTCACGCAAGACCCCGAGGATGTCGCGGAACTTAAGCTGCGGCTTGCCGCCGAACCCGCCGGTGGGCCATTCGCGGTCCAGGTCCCACAGGGTGAGGCCGTAGGTGAGGACGTCAAGGTCCGGGTGCTTGCGCTGGACGTACTCCAGGGGATCGGTGTCCGCCATCAGGTGGCCGCGCACGCGGTAGGAGTGGATCAGCTGCTGGATGCGGGCAACCTTGTTGATCTCGTCGGCAGGGTCCACTTGGAGGTCCGGGCTCCAGCGGACAGGCTCGTAGGGAATGCGCAGGGCTTCAAAGATTTCGTCATAGAAGTTCTGCGCACCGAGCAGGAGCTGATGGACAAGCTTGAGGAACTCGCCGCTGCCGGCGCCCTGGATGACCCGGTGGTCATAGGTGGACGTCAGCGTGAGGATCTTGCTGATGGCGTTCTGGGCGAGGATCTTCTCGCTGGCGCCCTGGAACTCTGCGGGGTAGTCAAGGGCACCGACGCCGATGATGGCGGCCTGGCCCTTGGAGAGGCGAGGCACGGAGTGCACGGTGCCGATGCCACCGGGGTTGGTCAACGAGACCGTGGTACCGGCGTGGTCGTCTGCCGTCAGCTTGCCGTTACGGGCGCGCTTGATCAGGTCCTCATAGGTGTGCCAGAACTCAGCAAAGTCCATGGTCTCGGCCTTCTTGATGTTGGGAACCATCAGGAGGCGTGTGCCATCGGGCTTGGGCATGTCAATGGCGATGCCGAAGTTGACGTGTGCGGGCTGCACAGCACTGGGCTTGCCATCAATTTCGTCGTAGTAGACGTTCATCGACGGGAACTGGGACAACGCACGGACAACGGCGTAGCCGATGAGGTGCGTAAAGGAGACCTTGCCACCGCGGGCACGGGCAAGGTTGGAGTTGATGACCACCCGGTTGTCGATGAGCAGCTTGGCGGGAACTGCCCGGACACTCGTGGCGGTAGGTACTTCCAGGCTTGTCACCATGTTGGTGGCGATGGCCTTGGCCGGGCCCCGGAGGACGGAAACCACATCTTCCTCAGGTGCCGTGGGCGCCTTGGTGCTCTTGGGCAGCTGCGCAGGAATGGGCTGGGCAGTGGTTCCGGCTGCGGGCTTCTTTGCTCCGTCCCGGGCTACGGTGGCCGGTGCTTTCTTTGCCGGGGCGGGTGCCGCCGGTGCAGCCGGTTCCGCGGCAGCGGCAGGAGCGGCCGGCGCCGGTGCCGGAGCCGCTGCAGCCGGGGCTACCACGGGAAGTACTTGGGTGGGTGGATTGGCAGCTGAGGGAGCTGCGGAGGTTCCGTTGGAAGAAGTGCCGTCAGCAGAAGCAAAGGATTCAAAGAGCGGCCACCACTTGGTGTCGACCGAATTCTTGTCCTGTTGGTACCGCTCGTACAGTTCGTCAACGAGCCACTCGTTTCCGCCAAATTCCTCTGGTAGACGGTGGCTGGGCTGCTCTGGCACTTGAAATACGCCTCTTCCATGAGTGTTGTTTTCCCGCTGGCCAAAGTTGCTTTTCCGCAACGATGGGACAGGGTCCGGGTCCCGCGAACTCAGACCCCTGACAGTCTAGTTAGGATCGTTGGTTAACTGCCAATAGTGGTGACCTAAATCATGTTGCGGCTGACTTAGTGGGGTGACACTTCTTTTTTGTCGCGGAGTCAGGCCTGCTGTTGGAGGTGCCCGGGGGGTGGACTGTAGACTGAAACTCTTATGGACAGTAAATCTAGGTGCCGGCCTGGGAACTGTCGGGGGAGCCAATCTGGCAACTCCGCACAGCGTGCCCGTCGAGCCGGCAATACCCGTTCACATGCCCATCACGCGCCGGCGCTCACAGCCGGTGGTTCCTCGGACCATGCGTCCGCGGAACCCGACCAGCCTCCGCCGGGGCGAATCCCCCCGCTGAAGGCGCCCTCCCCATTGCACACGCCCACTCATGGAGTGATGCGCTAAGTGGAATGGATTCTTCTCCTCGCCGGCTTTGCCTTGATCCTGGGTACCGGCTTCTTTGTAGCAGTTGAGTTTTCCCTGGTTGCTTTGGACCAATCGAGCGTTCAGCGTGCGGTTGATAACGGCGATCATGCTGCCGCCCCACTGCTGAAGTGCCTCAAGTCGCTGTCCACACAGCTCTCCAGTTGCCAGCTCGGGATTACCCTGACCACGCTGCTGACCGGCTTCGTCATGGAGCCCTCCTTGGGTCAACTTCTTGGGGGACCGCTTGCGTCCCTGGGGCTTAGCCCGGATGCTGCGCATTCGGTGGCCTTGATCCTGGCGATGGCTGTCGCCACCCTCTTGTCGATGCTGATCGGCGAATTGGTTCCCAAGAACATGGCCATCGCCCTTGCGTTCCCTTTGGGCAAACGCCTGGCCCGGCCCCAGCTGATGTTCACGGCCGTTTTCAAGCCGGCCATCGTGGTTCTTAACGGGTTCTCGAACAAGGTGCTGAATCTGTTCGGCCTTGAAGCCAAGGAAGAGATCTCCGGGGCAAGGACCCCCGCAGAGCTGGCTTCCCTGGTGAGGCGCTCCGCTGAGCTGGGGACTTTGGACGCCGGGACCGCTAATTTTGTTGCCCGCACCCTGAACTTCTCCGGGCGCACGGCAGCAGATGTCATGACACCACGTATCCGCATGGAAACGATCGACGCGGACCAGCCTGTATCCGACATCCTCGACGCCGCACGGCGCACCGGATATTCGCGGTTCCCCATTATTGGTGATTCCACGGACGATATCCGCGGCGTGGTGCACGTCAAGAAAGCTGTTGCTGTCCCGGCCGAACGCCGGGCCAAGCTGGAGGCCGGCGCGATCATGACCGATGTCCTGCAGGTTCCCGAAACCATTCACCTGGATGCGCTGCTTTCCGAGTTGCGCGAGGGCAACCTGCAGTTGGCCGTCGTGCTGGACGAGTACGGCGGAACCGCAGGAATCACCACCCTTGAGGACCTGGTGGAAGAGATCGTCGGTGAGGTCGCCGACGAGCACGACAAAGTCCGCCCGGGAGTGCTGCAGAGCGCGTCCGGCGACTGGTACTTCCCGGGACTCTTGCGGCCGGATGAAGTTTCCGAGCAGATACCCAACCTCACGGTCCCCGACGAGTCCGCCTACGAGACTGTGGGCGGCTATGTCATGAGCCAGCTTGGTCGCATAGCCAGGACGGGAGACGTCGTGGAAACGGTAGGCGGGACGCTTACGGTGACCAGGATGGACGGCCGAAGGATCGACCGGATTTGTTTCCATCATGTGGAAGCGGATCGCACCCAGGAGAACGCAGAAAATCCGCGTCACGAAGCGGGTGCCGTATGAGTGACTGGGTAGGAATTGTCTGGCTCGTCGTTCTCCTGATCGGCAACGCCTTCTTCGTCGGCGCCGAGTTTGCCGTCATGTCTGCACGCCGCAGCCAGATCGAGCCCTTGGCTGAAGCGGGATCAAAGCGCGCGCAGACAACCCTGCGCGCCATGGAAAACGTGTCGTTGATGCTTGCCTGTGCACAACTGGGTATCACCGTCTGTTCCCTGTTGATCCTTCAGGTTGCCGAGCCGGCCATCCATCACTTGTTGGCTGAGCCCCTTGAGCTGGTTGGCGTTCCGGTTGAATTGGCGGACATCATCGCCTTTGCGATCGCCTTGCTGTTCGTCACGTTCCTGCATGTCACGTTTGGCGAGATGGTTCCCAAGAACATCTCGGTTTCGGTGGCCGACAAGGCCGCACTGTTGTTGGCGCCCCCGTTGATGTTCATTGCACGCTTGGTGAACCCGATCATCTGGACGCTGAACTGGCTGGCCAACCACATCCTTCGGCTGATGAAGATCGAGCCCAAGGACGAGGTATCCTCCTCGTTCACGCTGGAGGAAGTGCAGTCGATCGTCCAGGAGTCCACGCGCCATGGTTTGGTGGACGACGAAACCGGTTTGTTGAGCGGTGCACTGGAGTTCTCCGAGCACACGGCTTCGCACATCATGGTTCCCTTGGACAAATTGGTGGTGCTCAAGACTGCCTCTACTCCAGTAGACCTGGAAAAGGCGGTCAGCCGCACGGGATTCTCCCGTTTTCCCATGGTGGACGACGACGGCGAACTTGCCGGCTACCTGCACGTGAAGGACATCCTGTCCATCCCGGACGAGGGCAGAAGGCATCCCATCGCCGAGGGGCGCATCCGTTCCTTTGCCAACCTTGCACCGGACGACGAAATCGAGCAGGCCATGTCCGTCATGCAACGGACGGGCTCGCACCTGGCCCGTGTCATCGGCGCCGGCGGTGAGACCCAAGGTGTCCTCTTCCTGGAGGACGTTATTGAACAGTTGGTTGGTGAGATCCGCGACGCCACGCAGGCGACGGGCATCCGCCGTTATGGAGATCAACAGGTCAAGTAGCACCACGGAACAGTCCGGCGCCGATCGCATCAGATCGGCGCCGGTCTTGTCTAAATAGGAATCATTCCTATTTAGAGATACACTCGAATCTGCCAGCAATTGTGTTTGATTCTCATTTTGAGTAGATCCGAGGTTCTCGTGCGTCGTTCCGCCGCCCGCCTGTCCATGGCCGCTTCCGCAGCCCTTGCCGCCCTGCTTCTTTCTTCCTGCGCTGGGACAGCAGGGGCAAGCGATCCGTCGTCGTCAGGTGGCATTGAGGTCGTTACCTCGACGAATGTCTACGGTGACGTCGTGAAGGCGATTGGCGGGGACAGGGTCAAGGTGAACGCCATCATCACCAAGACCAGCCAGGACCCGCACTCCTACGAGGCGAGTGCCCAGGACAAGCTGGTCATTTCCAAGGCCAAGCTCGTGGTGGAGAACGGTGGAGGCTATGACGAGTTCCTCCATAAAATTGCTGATGAGACCAAGGTCGGCCACGAGAACATGATCAGCGCCGTGGAAATCTCCGGGCTCGCCCCGGAAGAAGAAGCCCACAGCGAGGAATCCCACAGCGAAGAAGGCCACACGCATAACCACGGCGAGTTCAACGAGCACGTCTGGTACAGCCTGGATACCATGGGCAAGCTCGCCGATGCAGTCGCTGCCAAGCTCGGCAGCCTTGATGCGGGATCGGCCGCGACATTCACTGCCAATGCCGAAGCCTTCAAAACCAAACTCGCTGACCTCACCGGAAAGCTTGATGCCGTCAAGGCCGAAAATGACCACGCGCCGGTAGCTGTTACTGAACCCGTGCCCTTGTACCTCTTGGAGGCAGCCGGCCTGGAAAACAAGACTCCGGAGGCTTACAGCGCTGCCATTGAAGAGGAAACGGATGTCCCGGCCGCTGTCTTGAAGGAAACCACTGACTTGGTCAGCGCCAAATCCGTGCGCTTCCTGGCGTACAACGAGCAGACCGAAGGGCCCCAGACTGAAGCCGTCAAACGGGCCGCGGAAGCCGCCGGCGTGCCGGTGGTCAACTTCACCGAGACGCTTCCTGACGGTAAGGACTACATTCAGTGGATGGCGGATAACGTGGAAGCTGTCTCCTCTGCACTCAAGAAATAGCATTTCCTGACACCCGGTATGCGGTGAAGGGCCCTGCCAACGTCCTAAGATATTCAGGATGGCTGCGGGGCCTTTTGCCTGCCATTAGTACTGCCGTAAATACCAGCGGCACCATTGACTGCGTTCCCAGTGACGCATGGATCGAGGACAACTTTTGACACCGGTAGTGAGCCTCCGTGGAGCGAGCCTTCAGTTCGGGAAGAGGGCGCTCTGGCGGGACCTCGACCTCGACATCAATCCCGGCGAGTTCTTCGCTGTCCTGGGCCCCAACGGCAGCGGCAAGACCAGCTTCCTGAAGGTTCTCCTTGGCCTGCAGGAACTGCATTCGGGGACAGTTTCCCTGGGTGGCCATCCTGTGGAGCGCGGCAGCAAGCGGATCGGCTACATCCCGCAGCAAAAGTCGTTTGCTCCGGACACCCCGTTGCGTGCCCGCGACCTGGTGGGCCTGGGGATCGACGGGCACCGGTGGGGCATGCGGCTTTCGGCCGGGAAGGTCAACCCGAGGATCGACGAACTGCTTGAGCTGGTGGGAGCTTCCGACTACGCGAAGGTGCCCGTGGGGCAATTGTCCGGCGGCGAGCAACAGCGGTTGAGGGTGGCGCAGGCTCTGGCCACGGAGCCACAGGTTCTGCTGTGCGACGAACCGCTCCTTTCCTTGGACCTGCACCATCAACAGGGCGTGAGCTCCCTGATCAACAAGCAGTGCCATGAGCGCAACAGTGCAGTGATTTTCGTGACCCATGAAATCAACCCGGTGATCGACTATGTTGACCGGGTCCTCTACCTCGCCGGCGGCCAGTTCCGTGTAGGCACGCCCCAGGAAGTCATGACCACGGAAGTCCTTTCGGAGCTGTACAACAGCCATGTGGAGGTCATCCACGCCAACGGAAGGATCGTCG
The DNA here is from genome assembly GCF_052113445.1 of Paenarthrobacter sp. YAF11_1. Taxonomy (NCBI): domain Bacteria; kingdom Bacillati; phylum Actinomycetota; class Actinomycetes; order Micrococcales; family Micrococcaceae; genus Paenarthrobacter; species Paenarthrobacter sp. YAF11_1. Next base: position 224,506 of record NZ_JBFRDF010000001.1, on the reverse strand, counting down.
TCGTCGGCCTCCCTGACGCAACGACACACTTCCATGACGATGCCCATGCAACCGCCGGGGAGGAGTTCTAGATGGACCTCGACACCATTCTGCAGACCATTTTCAACTTTGAGAACTACGGCGAGTTGCTGGTCCTCGTCCAGAACTCCATTTGGGCTGGAGCCGTGCTGGGACTGCTGGGCGGGTTGGTGGGCACGTTCGTGATGAAGCGGGACCTTGCTTTCGCGGTCCACGGCATCTCGGAACTGTCCTTTGCCGGTGCTGCGTTTGCTTTGCTGATCGGCGCCGACATCATCTTTGGCTCGTTGATCGGCTCGGTGGCGGCCGCTGTGCTGCTGGGCTTCATGGGTGTCCGGGCGCGGGACAAGAACTCGATCATCGGCGTCATCATGCCGTTCGGCCTGGGGCTGGGCATCCTTTTCCTTGCACTCTATGAGGGCCGCGCGGCCAACAAGTTCGGACTGCTGACCGGCCAGATTGTTTCCGTCGATACCGTACAGCTGCAAGTTCTTGCGGGAACCGCAGTGGTGGTGATGATCGCCTTGGCGGCAATCTGGCGGCCACTGAGCTTTGCCAGCGTAGACCCCGAAATGGCGGAAGCCAGGGGTGTTCCGGTTCGTGGCCTGGCCATTGGGTTCATGGTGCTTCTGGGTGTCAGCGTGGCGCTGTCCATCCAAATTGTCGGCGCGCTGCTGGTCCTTGCCTTGCTGATTACGCCGGCAGCAGCTGCGCTTCGGGTGACCACCTCGCCCCGGTTGGTGGTAGTGCTGAGCGTGGTTTTCGCGATGACGGCTACGGTCGGTGGAATTCTGCTGGCCCTCGGCAGCCGGATTCCCATCAGCCCGTACGTCACCACGCTGTCATTCCTGATCTACGTGGTGTGCAGGGTGATCGGAAGGGTCAGGGCCAACAGGGGCCTCAACGGCAGGGTGTCGCGGGACCAGCCGGCAGGCGCTCTCTAGAGAACCCCGGCTGCCTTCTTGGCAGTGCACTCCGGGCACAGCCCGAAGATTTCCACGGTGTGGGCCACCTCAGTGAAGCCATGTTCCGAAGCCGTTCGTGCCGCCCAAGTCTCGACGGCGGGTGCCTCCACTTCAACTGCTTTGCCGCAGTTGCGGCACAGCAGGTGGTGGTGGTGCCCGGTGACGTTGCAGCGTCGGTAGACCGCTTCGCCCTCACCGTTGCGGAGGACATCAATGAGTCCGTCATCAGCCAACGATTGAAGAATGCGGTATGCGGTGGCCAGGGACACCGAAATGCCCTTGTTTTGCAGCAGGCGGTACAGCTCCTGGGTGCTGACGAAGTCATCCAATTCGTCCAGTGCGGCGCTGACGGCCAAGCGCTGCTTGGTAACGCGCTGCTCCTTGACGCCGCTGGTGGCCGGCGCCGAGGGGCCGGTCGTGGCGGAGTTGGTGCCGTGTGGCATTGAAGGACTCACTTCCCTGGGGATGCTGGCAAACCCCAATTTTACCAGCAGGGCAGGCTTGGAAACTGTCAGCCGGTGGTCCTAGGCTTTGGTCATGTTGCTCACCAAATACACCCACGCCTGTGTCCGGTTGGAGAAGGACGGGAACGTTCTGGTCATCGATCCCGGGACCTTCTCCGAATCCGGGGAAGCGTTGACCGGCGCCCACGCCGTCCTCATTACGCACGAGCACAATGACCACATTGACCGGCCCGCTTTGGTGTCCGCGCTCCGGAGCGACGGCGGGCTTGTGGTCCATGCGCCCGCCGGGGTTGCCGCCGCCCTGAGGGAGGAAGCGGATGTAGCAGCCCGTGTCCACACGGCTGAGCCGGGCTCCGACTTCGACGCCGCGGGGTTCACGGTGCGCACGTTCGGCGGCCAGCACGCGGTGATCCATGCGCAGATCCCGGTGGTGGCCAACATCGGTTACCTGATAGATGACAACGTGTTCCACCCCGGGGACTCTTTCGTGGTCCCGGACGGGATTGAAGTCAAGACTCTCCTGGTTCCCATCCATGCCCCATGGTCCAAGGTGGGGGAGGTTGTTGACTTCGTCATCTCGGTCCGCGCTCCCCGGGCGTTCCCGGTCCACGACGCCCTGCTTAACGAACTGGGACGAGGCATTGTTGAAGGCCACGTGAGGCGTATCGGCGCCCGCTACGGGACAAGCTATGAGCGTCTTGACCCACGCGACTCGGTAGAGGTCTAGCCGGTCCACACCCCTGTGCGGTGGAACTGCTCCAGGACTGCCTCATGCGGTGCGGGGTCCAGCCCCTTGGCCGCCAGCCACCCGGCGTCGTAGTAGCTGCCCGCATAGCGGTCGCCGCCGTCGCACATCAGCGACACGATGCTGCCACGGCGGCCTTCGGCGACCATCCCGGCCACCAACTGCCAGACGCCCCAGAGGTTGGTCCCCGTAGAGGGTCCTGCGTGCAGGCCGGTGAGTTTCCGGAGGTGGCGCATGGCCGCCACGGAGGCCGCATCCGGCACCTGGATCATGTGGTCGATGACCGCCGGCACGAAACTCGGCTCGGATCGTGGCCGGCCGATGCCCTCGATCCTGGATGGCTGGCCTGTTGCCGCGGCGGCGTTTCCATCGCGCCATGCGGGGTAGAAGGCCGAGTTTTCCGGGTCCACCACGGCAAGGCGGGTGGAGTAGCGGTTATACCGAAGATAGCGGCCAATGGTGGCGCTGGTTCCACCCGTGCCCGCTCCCACGACGATCCACTCCGGGATGGGATGTTCCTCAAGGGCGAGTTGGTCGAAAATCGACTCGGCGATGTTGTTGTTGCCCCGCCAATCCGTGGCGCGTTCTGCGTGCGTGAATTGGTCCATGTAATAACCGCCGGAGGTTTTCGCGGTCTCTTCGGCCACCGCGTACACCTCGGAGGCGTGGTCCACCAACAGGCAGGCACCGCCGAAATCCTCGATCAGGGCGATCTTTTCCGGACTGGTGGTTTTTGTCATCACCGCGATGAAAGGCAGTCCGATGAGCCGGGCAAAATAGGCCTCGGAGACTGCCGTGCTGCCGCTCGAGGCCTCAACGATCGTGGTTCCCTCGGTGATCCAGCCGTTGACCAGTCCATAGAGGAACAAGGACCGCGCCAGGCGGTGCTTGAGGCTGCCGGAGCGGTGGGTTGATTCGTCCTTCAGGTACAGCTGGACGCCCCAGTGGTCCGGAAGGGGGACCGCGTAAAGGTGTGTGTCCGCCGAACGGTTGTTCTCGGCCTCGATTTTGCGGATGGCCTCACTGGCCCATGCCCTGTCCTGAATGCACGAATTGCTCACCGCATAAGCCTAGGCTGGAAACCGGGCGCCGGCAGCAACGGAGCCCATGCCGCGGGAATGAAGGAGAAACGATGGCCACGCTGATAAGTGCCCCCGAACTACGCAACCGCCTCGATTCAGGGGAGCGTACGGTGCTTCTGGATGTCCGCTGGGTGCTCGGCCGGACGGACGGGCACAGCGAGTACCTGGCGGGGCACCTGCCCGGCGCGGTGTTCGTGGACCTCCCCACGGAGCTTGCCGACCATGCGCAGCCAGGCCGTGGCCGGCATCCGCTGCCATCCACCGAACGGTTCCAGGATGCGGCGCGGCGATGGGGCATCAGCGACGGCGATACCGTGGTTGCGTACGACAACAACGGGAGCATGGCCGCGGCCCGCGTTTGGTGGATGCTGCGCAATGCGGGCCTGGATGCTGTCTACCTGCTCGACGGCGGCCTCGCCGCTTGGCGTGCCGGTGGTTACCCGGTGGAGGCGGGCGACGTGAAGCCCGTCGTCGGACGTGTTTCCTTGGGCGAGGGAGGCATGCCGGCCATCAACGAACCCGAAGCCGCTCAGTGGCACAAGGACGGAGTCCTGCTCGATGCTCGGGCGGGGGAGCGCTACCGGGGCGAAGTGGAGCCCATTGATCCGCGGGCAGGGCACATTCCCGGGGCCGTCAGCGCCCCTACCACGGAGAACCTTGCACCCGACGGAACATTCCTGCCGGCCGAAGAGCTCCGCCGCCGTTTCGAAGCGTTGGGCGTGGATGGCACGTCCACCGTGGCGGTCTATTGCGGATCCGGCGTCACAGCAAGCCATGAAATCGCAGCGCTGCGCATCGCGGGACTCCGGGCTGCCCTGTACCCGGGGTCCTTCTCGCAGTGGTCCAACAACCCTGGTAACCCGGTGGCCGTGGGCAGCGAGCCGTTGGAGGAAGATGCCGGGGACGGCGTAGGGCCGAGTGGCAGAAGCGGCGCTGCCGGGAGTAGCGTCGGATCATGACTCCAGGACGCCCCGTGCCCCCGCCCCTTGCCAAACCCATCACCCTGGACACCAGTGAAACCGGAAGCACCACCCTGGCTGCAGCGTATGGTGCCACGTCCCCGGACAGCGGCCTGGTGCCCCTGACCCTTGCGAGGCGGGCACCCACCGCAGATGACGTAGAGATCGCGATTGAGTTTTGCGGGCTGTGCCACTCCGACGTCCATGCGACGCGCGGTGAATGGCGGGTTCCTCCATACCCGCTGGTGCCGGGCCATGAAATTGTTGGCCGGGTAACCCGCGTGGGCTCCGCCGTGAAGGAATTCACGCCGGGGGACCACGTAGGTGTCGGCTGCATGGTGGACTCCTGCCGCGAATGCGAAAGCTGCCTTGAAGGCCTGGAGCAATACTGCGAAAGGGGCAACATCGGCACGTATGGTGCCGCTGACCCGCGTCAAGGTGACGCCATCACCCAAGGCGGCTACTCGACATCGGTTGTGGTGGACCGGCGGTTCGTGCTGCGCGTTCCCGAGGCCCTTGACCCGGCAGCGGCAGCCCCTTTGCTGTGTGCAGGGATCACCACCTACTCTCCGCTGCGGTATTTCGATGTGGAAGAAGGCGACGCCGTGGGCGTGGTGGGCTTGGGTGGCTTGGGACATATGGCCGTGAAGATCGCCAAGGCCATGGGGGCGGAGGTGACGGTTTTCACCACCTCTGAATCCAAATTTGACGCTGCCCGGGAGTTGGGCGCCGATCACGTGGTCCTGTCCAAGGATGCCGAGGCCATGGAAGCCGCCAACAGGAGCATCGACGTCATTATTGACACGGTTGCCGCGCCGCACGACCTCAACCCCTATTTCCGCACGCTTCGACTGGACGGCGCGCTCTTCCAGTTGGGCCTTCCCGCCGATGAGATGCCGCCTGTCAGCCCCGGACTGCTCATCCGCCGCCGGCTCGCCTATGCGGGATCGTTAATTGGCGGCATCGAGGAAACTCAGGAAATGCTGGACTTCTGTGCGGAACACGGTGTTGCCAGTGACATTGAAATCGTGCGGGCCGACCAACTGAACGAGGCCTACGACCGCATGGTTGCCGGTGACGTGAAGTACCGTTTCGTGCTGGACACCTCAACACTTCAGGACCCATCCGAAAGGGCAGACGCATGAGCACACTGTTCACCAAAATCATCAACGGGGAGATTCCGGGCCGCTTCGTCTGGAAGGACGAGGATGTGGTGGCCTTCCTGACTATTGCGCCGCTGACGCAAGGCCACACGCTGGTGGTGCCGCGCGCGGAAATCGACTCATGGACCCACGCGAGTCCAGAACTGCTGGCCAAGGTCATGGATGTCGCGCAAAGCATCGGAAAGGTCCAGGCGGACCTGTTTGATGCCAGGAGAGTAGGCGTCCTGATGGAAGGCTTTGAGGTGGACCACTTGCACGTCCACGTGTGGCCGGCCTACTCCACCGCGGACTTCGAGATCCACAACGTGGACCACAATCCGGATCCCGCCGTCATGGATGCCACCGCCGTGAAGCTTCGTGCTGCCTTGCGTTCGGCCGGGCATGGGGATGCTGTTCCGCAGGACTGAGACCTCAACAAAGTTAACCCGGCGGTGCTGAATCAGCGCCGCCGGGTTTTTTGGTCGATGCTAGGCCGGGGCGAGCGCCTGGTTCAGCACCGTGCGGATGCGTTTCTCCGAGACGGAGTATGCGGTTCCGAGTTCTACGGCGAAGAGGCTGACCCGCAGCTCTTCGATCATCCAGCGCACCCGTGTTAACTCTGTGCCGGCACGGCGCCCGGGGAGAAGTGCGGACGCGGCGTCGTCATAGTCATCCTCCAGCGCCTGCACGATCGCCATGTTCAAGCCATCCCGCTGCACGTTGCCGGGAAGCTTCTCCATCCGCTTCTCGATCGCCTGCAAGTACCGCGGCAGCTGGCTAAGCTGCGCGTAGCCCGTCTGTGCCACAAAGCCGGGAAAGACCAACTGCTCCAGCTGGGACTTCATGTCGTTGAGGGCGCTGATCAGCGGCAGGCTGGCGTTGGACTTCAGCGCTTTCTGGATGCGCCGCGTACTTGCCAGAACGCGTTCGACGACGGCAGTCACCGTAAACACGGTATCGATCAGTTCAGCACGGACTACTTCATACAACGCATCGAAGGACTTCCTGTCCCACGGCAGGTCCTGGGGCGTCAGTTTGTCGATGGCAGCCAGGGCGCAGTCCGCGATCAGGGCACTGACGGATCCATGCGGATTCTGGCTGAAGGTCAGCTTCTCCATATTGCTCAGATGCTCCAGCACATAGCGGTCAGGAGGCGGAATCCGCAGTGCCAGAAGCCTGATGACGCCACCACGCATAGCGGCTTCCTGTTCGGCCTTGGTCTGGAAGACCCGAAGGGCCACGGACTTCCCTTCATCAACCACTGCCGGGAAGCCGGTGACTGCGTGGCCCTTGACGGTGCGCGTTACCTGCCGTTCCACGGTCCCGAAGTCCCACTCAGTGATTCCGCTGCGTTCAGCTACTACGCCATCGGGATTGCCGGAGGACGAAGCCTTGACAGCAGCCCCTTGACCGTTCGCCGGGCCGGAGACTCCCGGTCCCTTACCGGCCTTGGCCGGTGCCGTGGTGGCCGGGGTTGCGCCGAGCGATTCGGCGATGGCGCGGCGGGTGGCGGGGGCAAGCTTTTCCTGGAGTTCAGCGAGGTCCTTGCCTTCGTCCAGGACTTTGCCCTTGCTGTCCACCACCTTGAAACTCACGCGCAGGTGCGGCGGCACGGCATTCCAGTTCCAGGAACCGGGAGGAATAACGTGTCCGCGGAGCCGGCGAAGCACCAGTTCCAAGGAAGGCTCCAGCTCATCGGTTGCGGGGTCAAAGTCTGTCTCCAGTGCCGCGGTTGCCTGCCGGGCCACATCAGGTGCAGGGACGAAGTTCTTCCGCACTTGTTTCGGCAGCGACTTGATCAGGGCAGTGACCAGTTCTACCCGCTGGCCCGGAATCTGCCAACGGAACGGGGCGTCGTCCAATTGGTTGAGGAACAGCACGGGAACCTCGGCTGTGACGCCGTCCGATGGGTTGGGAGCCGACCCCGGTGCCACGGGATGGAACTCGTAGCTCAAGGGGAGCTCGAAGCCCTTGTGCAGCCAGGTCTTAGGATAGGCGGAATCGTCCAGCGCATCGGCGTCTTCGCTCATCAGCAGGGATTGGTCGAAGTCCAACAGCGTGGGGTCTGCCTGCCGGGCGTCCTTCCACCACTTATCAAAGTGCCTTTCGGAGACTACTTCCTGGCCCACGCGTGAGTCGTAGAACTCGAAGAGCGTTTGATCGTCCACCAGGATGTCCCGGCGCCGCATGCGGGTCTCGAGCTCTTCGATTTCCTGGAGCAGGGCACGGTTGCGGTGGAAGAACTTGTGATGGGTCTTCCATTCGCCCTCCACCAGTGCGTGGCGGATGAACAGTTCGCGGGAGAGCCCGGGATCAACCCGTCCGTAGTTGACCCTGCGGTTGGGAATGATCGGGACACCGTAAAGGGTGACTTTCTCGTGGGCCATGACGGCGCCTTGCCACGAGGACCAGTGAGGTTCGCTGTAGGACCGCTTCACGAGGTCGGGAGCTACCTGTTCAGCCCACAGGGGATCGAATTTGGCGGCGACCCTGGCCCACAGGCGGCTGGTTTCCACCAGTTCCGCTGCCATGACAAATGCCGGAGACTTCTTGAACAAGGCCGAGCCGGGGAAGATGGCGAAGCGGCTGCCACGCGCACCGGCGTACTCGCGCTTGCGCTCATCCAGGAGCCCAATGTGGCTCAGCAATCCCGACAGCAGGCTGATGTGGATGCCCTCATAGTTGCCCACCGGATCGGCTTCACGCCTGTTGTCCAGCGCGATGCCCAGTGGCTTGGCCAGCTGCCGGAGCTGGGTAAAGAGGTCCTGCCACTCGCGGACGCGCAGATAGTTGATGAACTCGTTGCGGCAGAGCTTGCGGAACTGGGTGGAGGACAGCTCGCGTTGCTTTTCCTGGATGTAGTTCCACAGGTTGAGGAAACCCGTGAAATCCGAGGTCTCATCGCGGAAGCGTGCGTGCTTTTCCGAGGCCAGCTGCTGCTTGTCCGTCGGCCTTTCGCGGGGGTCCTGAATAGTGAGTGCAGCGGCCAGGATCATGACTTCGCGGACGCAGCCACGCTTGCCTGCCTCAACGATCATGCGGCCAAGCCGGGGATCAACCGGCAGCTGGGCCAGCTGCTGTCCGACGGCGGTGAGGCCGCTGCCGCTGCGGCCTCCCGTTCCTGCGTCTCCGGACTTGGGCGAACCCAAGGCGCCGAGTTCGCGCAGGAGCGTGACGCCGTCGTTGATTGCCCTGGAATCCGGGGGCTCCACAAAGGGGAAGTTCTCTACGTCCTTGGGGCTGCGGGCCACGCCCATGGCGGTCATCTGGAGGATGACCGCAGCGAGGTTGGTTCGAAGGATTTCCGGGTCCGTGAACTGTGGACGGGACTCAAAGTCCTCCTCCGAGTACAAACGGATGGCGATGCCTTCGGAAACACGCCCGCAACGGCCTGAGCGTTGGTTGGCCGATGCCTGGGAGACGCGCTCGATCGGGAGGCGCTGGACCTTGGTCCGGTGGGAGTAGCGCGAAATACGTGCGGTGCCGGTGTCGATTACGTACTTGATGCCCGGGACGGTCAGCGACGTCTCAGCAACGTTGGTAGCCAGGATGATGCGCCGTTTGCCACCCGGATTGAAGACCCGGTGTTGCTCCTGCAGGCTCAGCCGCGCAAAAAGTGGCAGTACTTCGGTCCCGGCGAGGCGACGGTTGCTTTGGATGCGCCCGTTGATGGCCTCGGCGGCGTCGCGGATCTCGCGTTCACCGGAGAAGAAGATGAGGATATCGCCGGGAGCTTCCTTGGCGAGCTCGTCCACCGCATCGCACACTGCATCCAGGGGATCCCGGTCTTCTTCCAGTTCATCGTCCGAGGTGTCCTCATCCCCGCCGGCAGGCTGGGACAACGGCCGGTAGCGGATCTCCACCGGATACGTCCGACCGGACACTTCAATGATGGGCGCTGGGTCTTCCTCGCTCCCGAAGTGCTTGGCAAAGCGCTGGGGATCGATGGTGGCCGAGGTGATGATGATCTTGAGGTCCGGGCGCTGGGGGAGGATGCGTTTGATGTAGCCCAGGATGAAATCGATGTTGAGGCTGCGCTCATGGGCTTCATCGATGATGATGGTGCTGTATTTGCGCAGCAGCTTGTCTCTTTGGATCTCCGCCAGAAGGATGCCGTCGGTCATCAGCTTGATCTTGGTGGACGCGCTGACCTCTCCGGTGAAGCGGACCTGGAAGCCCACCTCCTGTCCGATTTCGACGTCCAGTTCCGAGGCGATTCGTTCTGCGACGGTACGGGCTGCCAGGCGGCGCGGCTGGGTGTGCCCGATCAGGCCTTTGTCTCCAAGGCCAAGTTCGAGGCACATCTTGGGGATCTGCGTGGTCTTACCGGAACCGGTCTCGCCGGCGATGATGGTGACCTGGTTTGCGGCAATGGCCGCCATCAGATCCTCGCGGCGCTCGGATACGGGCAGCTCAGCGGGGTAGGAAATATGAAGTGTCATGGCTGCTGCCAGTCTACTGTGGCCGCGGTTCCACGTCCGCTGCGTCCGTCACAGTCCCCGCTGCCGCAGTGAGCCGGTGGGACAGATGCCGGGCGAAGGACCTGAATTCTTCCGGTTCCAGGATCTCGAAGTCCATGTCCAGCGCGGCAAGATAAGCGGCCGGTGCGGCAAGGTTGTCCCACCCGGAACGGAGGATCGTTGCTGACGGACCGTCAGCGGACAGCGTCGCGTACTGCGAACTGACGACGGCGGCCACCTCCGCGAGCGGCGCGCGGAGCCGCACCACGACGTCGAACCTGTACGGGGAACGGGTGATGGATTGCTGCACGTAGGCTGCCAGGTCTTCCGCCGGCAAGGGACGGGGCGTGTACTTTTTGCGTTCTGACGGCAGGGAAGCAAAGCGGTCCGCGCGGAAGGTCCGCCAGTCTTCCCGCTCCACATCCCAGGCCACCAGGTACCACCGGCGGCCCGTGTCCACCAGCCGGTAGGGTTCCACAAGGCGTCGTGCCGATTCGCCGTCGGACTTGACGTAGTCAAAAGAGATCTGGCGCCGGTCCGATATCGCGGCTGAAACCACCGTCAGCTGCTGGGGATCAACCGTGGCTGCGTTGCTGGGAAGGGTAGTGACCGCTGCTTTCAGCATGGCGAATTTCGGACGCAGCCGGGAGGGCAACACTTGTTCCAGCTTTGCCAGGGCGCGGACGGAGGCCTCGCCAATTCCGGCGACGGGTCCCGCGGCTACTGAGTTCAACCCCAAGGCAACTGCCAAAGCTTCGTTGTCGTCCAGCAGCAGAGGCGGCAGTTGCGCGCCGGCCCCCAATTGGTAACCGCCAGCGATCCCCGGGGAGGCGTGGATGGGATATCCGAGGTTACGGAGCTTGTCGACATCGCGTCGCACGGTCCGTTCGGTGACGCCCATGCGGTCCGCGAGAGCTGGACCCGTCCACTCCCGGCGCACCTGCAACAGAGACAACAACTGGAGAAGGCGGGCAGAGGTTTGGATCATGCAAGTGAATCTAGTCCATGTGGCATCGGCATGGATGCCCGTTCCGTCGCAAGTGGCAGGCATAGGGACGCCCGCCGTTCGGGGAATCTGCGCAGAATTCCGTGAACGGGCGGGCGTCGAATGGACAATACGGTTGCCGGTGGTGGCTGGCAGGCTTGGTTTTTCCGAAGATGTGCAGTGGCCCGGCATGGCCTAGTAGATGCGGGGGTTCCAATACGGGGTGCTGGGAGCGTCGAAAGCGCTCCAGGGTTCCTTGGACTGGATGGGCGGGTTATGGCCGCGGCCATCCTTCAGCAGGGCTGAGACTGTGGCTGAGACGGCGGTGAGGAGGACGATGAAGAGGATGATTCCGAAGATTTCCATGTCTCCAGCCTGCTCCTGTGGAAGGTCAAGAAACAGTGGCAGAAATGCCCCATTTAGATAATTTTCTGCCACACTGGAAATATGTTGAAATCAGTGGCGGTGATAGTTGTTCCCGACTTCTCGATCTTCGAGTTCGGCACGGCGTTCGAAGTCTTCGGCATCGACAGATCGGATCGGGGCGCCGGAGTTCCGGCCTTCGACTTCCGGGTGTGCGCACCCGAGCCGGGGGACATCCGCATGAAGTCCGGGCTGTCCCTCCACGTGAACCGGGGCCTTGAAGCTGCCGCAGATGCGGACCTCGTCATCATGGCGCCTTTCGGACGGGACCAAGCCGTCCCCGAGTCGGTCTTGGACGCTCTGCGGGCGGCCCACGCACGGGGCGCATGGGTGATGTCCATCTGCTCCGGGGCCTACGCTCTGGCCCGTGCTGGCTTGCTGGAAGGGCGGCGCTGCACCACCCACTGGCACTATTCACAGGATCTTTCCAGCCGATACCCCGGGGCCATCGTGGACGAGAACGTCCTCTATGTGCAGGACGGAACCATCATCACCAGCGCAGGCACCGCGGCCGGCATCGATGCCTGCCTCCACTTGGTACGCGTCGAATTGGGAGCCAACGTAGCTGCCGCCATTGCCCGGGACATGGTGGTTCCGCCGCACCGCGATGGCGGCCAGGCCCAGTTCATCGACCGGCCCATGCCCCGCTGCGGATCTGCGCCCATGGAGGAGCTCCTCCGGTGGATGGTTGAGCACCTCGACGAGGAACACAGCGTTAACGAGTTGGCGGCCCGCCTCCACATGTCACCGAGGACCTTCGCCCGCCGCTTCAGGGCAGAGACGGGAACTACTCCTGCTGCCTGGCTGAATTCGCAGAGGGTGCTCAGGGCCCAGGAACTCCTGGAGACCACTGAGCTGAACATCGACGAAGTCGCCAGGGAAGCGGGGTTCGGACATTCCGTGCTGCTCCGCCACCATTTCACCAAGGTGCTGGATACCAGCCCGCAGAGCTACAGGCGTGCTTTTCGTGGGCAGTTGGCGGAGGCCGTCTAGAGACGCGCCGGGTTCAGTGCATCCCGGGCTTTCAGCGCCGGCTCCCCAGCCGGCCGCGGGACTCAGAGCCCTCGGCCTTGGCGCATTCCACCAGTTCCTGCCAAGGCCCGGTGACGGCACGGTCCGGGAGGGTGGCCCGGCGTTGGCCTGCCCTGATGGAGTACATGAACCTGTCCGGTTCGTTGGCCGCCCGTGACTGGCTCTTGGCTTCCTCCCAAGGGCAAGCCTCAACCATCGGAACCCATCGTTCCTTGTCGCCGGGGGAGACTGCGTCCACGCTCCAGACGCGCGTCATCGCTGCAATTCCCCCACTGCGTTGGACGGTGATCTTCATGGCCGGCTGCTTCTCGTTCGACGTTTCCTCGTCAGTCAGCCAGCGGGACCGCACCAAGCTGTCCGGTCCCGCCATCCGACTAAACCTTGACCTTCACAGTCTCCCACGCCTTAAGGACGGCGTCATGCTCCGCAGAACCGGAACCGAAGAGTTCCTCAGCGGTAGCCACGGTGGTCTTGGCAAACTTTCCGAAAGTGCAGGTCGCGGGGAGGGATCCACTGGTCAACGTCCCGTACCAGATCTGGCCGGGGGCCTCCCACGCATTGCCGCCGAGTTCCGAGGCCACAACGTAGAAAGCCTTGTTGGGGATGCCGGAGTTGATGTGCACCCCACCGTTGTCCGCGCTGGTGCGCACGTAGGTGTCCATGGAGTCCGGCTGGGGATCCTTGCCGAGGACGTCGTCGTCGTAAGCGGTGCCCGGTGCTTTCATGGAGCGCAGGGCAGCGCCTTGGACCTGCTCAGTGAAGAGTCCCTCACCGATGAGCCAGCTGGCCTTCGCCGCAGACTCCTGCTTCAGGTACTGCTCTACGAGGACACCGAAGACGTCGGACATGGACTCGTTGAGAGCCCCGGCCTGGTTCCGGTAGGCCAGGTTGGCCGTGTACTGGGTCACCCCGTGGGCGAGTTCGTGGCCGATGACACTGACGGACTTGGTGAAGCGTTGGAAGATCTGCCCGTCGCCATCGCCAAAGACCATTTGGGATCCGTCCCAAAAGGCGTTGTCGTAGAGCTTTCCGTAGTGGACAGTGGCATCCAGGGCGAGGCCCGCATCATCAATGGAGTCCCTGCCGAAGATTTCGCCATAAAGGCGGTGCGTGCTGCCGAGGCCGTCGTAGGCCTCATCAGCGGCCACGTCCCCCACGGGCCCTGCACCTTCCTTCCGGACAACACGGCCGGGCAGGGTCTCTGAAGTTTCGGCATCGAAAACAGTTCGCTTGGGCGGGCCCGGCTTTGCCTGGCGGGCGCTGGGTGGCGCCGCCGGGATGGGTGCTGTGCGGATGGCTTGCAGGCCTTTGATGTGCAGCAGCGACTCTTTGGCTGCCCTGGCCACAGCCCGCAGCCGTGGCTCGTTCTGGGCGGCAATCCTGCGAAGCATGTACGGAGGAACGATCGAGCACATCACGGCAAACCCCTTTGGCTATCGGAAAGACCAACTGGATTCAGCCTAAAAGCAGCCGCCGACAATATTGCGGTGTACGCCCGGCAAGCCCCGAACTGATAGCCGGGCTCCGGCACACAAAAATACCCCGCCAGTTCACTGGCGGGGTATTCGTTGTGCCCTCGATAGGATTCGAACCTACGGCCTTCTGCTCCGGAGGCAGACGCTCTATCCCCTGAGCTACGAGGGCATCCAGGGTTCCCTCCGTTGCCGGTGGGACGTCCTAGAGCTTAGCAGCCACTGCGCCGCAAATGAAAACCCGGCGCCCCGGCGGCAATCCCCGCCTTGGAGCGTCCGGACCGGCCCTTGGCGTCAGTACCCGGCGAACGAATCCACGTGGATGCGGCGCGCCCCGGCAGAGCGGGCCGAAGCACGCAGGGAATCAACGCTCGCTGGTGAACCGGAAACAAAAACTTCCCGTTCCGCAACGTCAGGGACCAACTCCTTAAGGCGCTCCGCATCGATCCTGGCGGCACCGGCGTCGACCATGAATTCCGGGGGAGCGGAACCGTCCGCCAGCCGGGCGATCACCCTGGCCCCGGAGGCTTCCAGCTGCTCCACGCCGGCCAACTCATCGCGACCTTTGGCAAGGTACAAGACCACGGTGTCGCGAGGCGCAGCGTCAACGGACAGGTGGGAGAGGAAGGGCGTGATACCGATTCCTGCAGCGATCAGCAGGACCGGTTTCCCGGCGTCGCGCGGTAGAAGAAAGTCGCCACCTACGGCCGTGGCAGAGAGCATGTCCCCGGGCTTCAAAGCCAACAGTACCTTCTTTGCCGTGGACAGCGGCTCGGCCGTGCCAACTCCAAAGGTCACCTCCGGGGCACCCGGGGCGCTGGTGATGCTGAAGACCCTCCGTCGTCCCTTACCGTCGGAAGCCCGGTGCGGCAGGTTGAGTTCCATGAACTGGCCGGCAGCAAAGCGCACCGGGCGCTGTGGCTCAAACCTGAACTCGGTGCTGCCCGGGGTCAGGGAACGCGAACCCTTGAACGTCAGTTCCACCCCGCCCCGTTGGCCCAGGAAGAAGGCCAGGAGGTTACCCAGCAACAATGCGAGTTCGGGGGAGTTGGCAACAAAGCCGAAGTTGTAGGGAACAGCGAACACGACGCCCACCACACCGGCAAGCGCCAACTGCTGCCAGCGGCGGGGAGGGAGGGTGAGCGGCTCCGAGAGCATGAAGCCCACGAAAAACAGCAGAGGCCTCTGCGCCAAGGCCTGCCACAAGGCCTGTCCGAATGTCATGCTGCGGCTCAGGAGCTCCACCGTGATGATGCCGGCAGCCACCACAAGGAAGACCGTGGCCATCAACTTTTTCCGCGTGCGGTACAACACAATCAGCACGCCGGGAACCAGGAGCCACAGCATCGCAGGGGTCGCAGCCCACCACGTGGCGATGTTCAACCCGGTCAGGCCGGTGACGAAGGCCCCGGCCGCTGCCGGATTGAAGATGTGCCGCCCTCGGAAGGCCAACGCATACTTGGACACGCTGGCCACCACGCAGGCTAGGGCCACGCCTGTCATGTCAGTGACTCCGAAGGCAGGCCAGAACAGGAAATAGAGCAGCAATCCCGTAATCAGGGAGGACTCCGTGTGTGGCTTGACGCGGAAGATCAACGCCAGCAGTCGGTTGGACGCGTACGTCACCGCCAGGCAGAGCACCAGATGCACCAGCATCTCCGGGAGGCCGAACGTCAGCCAGCCCAGAATGTTGAGGAGCATGCTGTAGGCCACCAGCACACCCAGCACCCACAGAATCAAGCGGTACATCGTGAAGCGGCCCAACCAGGTGTCTACGCGGGACTTAGCGGCAATCATGTGAACAGTCTCCCCTCGAAACGGTGCGAAAACGTGGCGGCACCACTGGAGGACACCCTGATCCAGGAGAAATCGAACTCATCCTGCAATTGGGCCGGTTCAAGCATGAACAGGGCGGTGGCCAAGGCATCCGCCACCAAAGCGCTCGCGGCCATGCTCCAGGTAGCCACTGTGGTCTGGATGGGCTTGCCGGTGGTCCCATCCAGGACGTGGTGCAGGCCGTCGCCCCAGGCGCGCCGGTTGGAAGCCGAGGCACAGAGTGCTGAATTGTGGAGCTCAACAGTGCCTATGGCCTGGCCGGGGTCATAGGGATGCTCCAAGGCGACCACCACAGGATGGGTGCCCGCATGGAGCATGTCGCCGCTCCCATCAACCAGGAACTCGGGATGGCCGGTTGACTGCAGGACCCCGCCCAGCAGGTCCACCAGCTGCCCCTTCCCCGCGGCCCCTATGTCCAGGACCACTGGTTCGGTGGTGGTCAGGGCCGTATCCGTCCATTCAAGGACGTCTTCCCAGCGCGGCGGGGCCTGGGGATTTCCGGACGGGGCCAGTGTGTAACCGGGATCGTAGCCAAGCCGTTCCAGGCTGCTGCCGATCAGTGGGGTCATGGCGCCCCCGCTGAGCCGGTACAGGGCCGCGTAGACGTCATGAAGGGCTGCGGCATGCCCGGGCAAAGTGATCCTGCCCGGTTCGCGGGACAGTCCGGACACCAGGGAGTCCATCCTGAACCGCGAATACGTTGTGTCGTAGTCACTGACTGTTTCCAGCAGTTGGTGCCGCACCGCGGGTCCCAGTGCCTCCGGCGTCGAAATCTCCCAGTGCGTCCCGATGCCGTCAAAACTGAAGGAGCTCCAGTCAGCGAGCGGCATGGTGCTACTTGGCCTGGGACTTGATCTGTTCCACGGCTTCGTTGAACCCGCCGGACGTCAAGGAAGAACCAGCCACCTTGGAGACATTGAGCTCATCGATCTTCTTGCCCACAATCTGCGCCGAAATGCCGCTGGCGAACTCGCCTTGGAACTTCTTGGTGTTGGGGTTCGATGGGTGCGTGGTGATGTTGACCGCGGATACCGTGTCACCTGCAAGCGTCAATTCCACGCCAACGGTCTCCTGGCCATTGGGGGACGTGTAAGTTCCGTCGGCGCTGTAGGTGCCGTCCTTATACGCCGAGGTGCCCGCGGCAGTGGAGCCGGACGCAGTAGAGGAAGAGGTGGGGCTGGACGTGCTGGCCTGGCCGCCATTCTCGGCAGCCGGCGTGGACTCAGCGGAAGGGGACTGCGCAGATGGCGCGCAGCCCGCCACGGCACCGATGAGGGAAAGGCCGGCAATTCCGGCGTAAATGCTCTTGCGGAGTGGCGTAGTCATGGTTCTGCTCGTTTCAACTGGACAAGAAATGGTCATGGGATTGGTACTCGCGGGATGGCGGACGAGGCCACCTCCTACGTCTTCACAACGTTGAATTCAGCGTAATGGTTCAGTCTGTGCCACCCGCCAGTCGTTCCTGTGTGCCGGCTGTGACCGGATTATCCACATAAGCGACCCCCAATTCCGCGACTTTGCGGGCCCCCGGTAGGCTAGATGCGTGACTCCCGAAGAACTCTCTGCTGCCATATCCGCCTGCCTTAAGGACGCCGTCTCTACCGGCGAAATTACCTTGACGGAATCTGCCGTGCCCGATTCCGTGCGAGTGGAGCGACCCAAGAACCGGGATCATGGAGACTGGGCCACCAACATCGCCCTGCAGCTCTCCAAGCAGGCCGGCATGAATCCGCGCGAATTCGCCGGCATCCTCAGCAACCACTTGCAGGGCATTCCAGGTGTTACCGGGGTCGAAATCGCTGGTCCAGGCTTCCTGAACATCACTGTGGATGCCGCCACCGCCGGTGTCCTCGCCAAGGCCATTGTTGAGGCCGGCGCCAGCTACGGAACCAACCAGGCGCTCGCAGGCCGCGTGGTTAACATGGAATTCGTTTCCGCGAACCCCACCGGACCGCTCCACATTGGGCACACCCGTTGGGCGGCCTTGGGCGATGCCATAGCCCGGGTCCTGCGCGCCTCCGGTGCAGACGTCACCGCTGAGTACTACATCAACGACGCCGGTTCGCAGATGAACGTCTTCGCCAACTCTGTCCTTTCCCGGCTGCACGGCCGCGGCGTCCCTGAGGGCGGCTACCCGGGTGAGTACATCCGCGAGCTCGGCGACGAAGTCCTCAACGCACACCCCGGCATCCGGGAACTGACGGACGAGGCCGCTCTCCCTGTGATCCGTTCCGCTGCCTATGAGGCACAGATGGCGGACATCAAGACGACCCTGGCGGAATTCGGCGTAGAGTTCGACGTCTTCTTCTCGGAGAAGGAATTGCACGACGCCGGTGCGATCGAATCCGCCGTTGCCCGTCTTCGCGAGCAGGGCCACGTCTTTGACGACGGCGGTGCCGTTTGGCTGCGCACCACCGACTTCGGTGACGACAAAGACCGCGTCATGATCCGTGCCAATGGCGAACCGACCTACTTCGCCGCGGACGCTGCCTACTACCTTTCCAAGAAGGACCGCGGGTTCACTGAGAAGATCTACCTGCTCGGTGCCGACCACCACGGATACATCAACCGCCTGAAGGCCATCGCGGCCTGCGCGGGCGATGATCCCGAGGTCAACATCGAGGTCCTCATCGGCCAACTGGTGTCGGTAAATGGCGCAAAACTGTCCAAGCGTGCCGGCAACATCATCGAGCTCAAGGACCTCATTTCCTGGCTCGGCAAGGACGCCGTCCGCTACTCGCTGGCCCGTTTCCCGGCCGACTCGCCACTGACGCTGGACCCGGAACTGTTGAAGAAGCACAGCAACGAGAACCCGGTGTTTTACGTGCAGTATGCCCATGCCCGTTCCCGCGGCACGGCACGCAATGCTGCCGAGGCCGGAGTGGAGCGCCAGGTCGATGGCGTGGATGCGTTCGACGCATCGCTCCTGGACCACGCCACGGAAAACGAGCTGCTTTCCTACCTGGGCAGCTACCCGTCCATCGTGGCCAAGGCAGCTGAGCTGCGCGAGCCACACCGCGTGGCACGCCACCTTGAAGTCATCGCCGGGGCCTACCACCGCTGGTACGACGCCTGCCGGGTGTCGCCGCAGGGTGACGATCCCGTCCTTGACGTCAATCGCACGCGCCTCTGGCTCAATGACGCCACCAGCCAGGTACTCGCCAACGGACTCGAACTGCTGGGCGTTTCGGCGCCGGAACGGATGTAGGGCAATGAACACAGCCGCTGACCACGCTTCTCCGCTCGCTCCTGAATGGTTGGCCGTACCCGCGGACCTCAACGCACTGCAGGAACCCATGTGGGCAGCCGGGGTTGGAAAGAACGACGCCGGTGAGGTCACCGTTGACGGGTTCTCCGTCAGTGAACTCAAGGAACAGTTCGGTACTCCGCTGTTTGTCATGAGCGAATCGGACTTCCGCTCCCGCGCCAGGGCGTTCAAGGATGCCTTCGACGCCGCCTTCGCCGACATCTGCGGGGGAGTGGACGTCTACTACGCAGGGAAGTCCTTCCTGTGCACCGCTGTGGCCAGTTGGGTGGCAGAAGAGGGACTCCGCCTGGATACGTGTTCCGGCGGCGAACTCGCTGTCGCTGCACGTGCAGGAATTGATGGCTCCAACCTGGGTCTGCATGGCAACAACAAGTCGGACGCGGAGATCAACCGCGCCCTGGACATGAAGCTGGGCAGGATCGTGGTGGACAGCCTCGATGAACTTGAGCGGGTTGCCAAAATAGCTTCCGGCCGCGGCGAGGTTGCCAAGGTCATGCTGCGCCTGACACCTGGTGTGCACGCGCATACCCACGAGTTCATCGCCACCGCACACGAGGACCAGAAGTTTGGCCTGTCCATGGCCGAAGACTCCACCGAGGAAGCGGGTCTGTCGGCAGCCGAGGAAGCTGTGGCAGCGGCCACCTCCTACTCAAGCGTCGAACTGCTGGGCCTCCACTGCCACATCGGCTCGCAGATCTTTGAACCTGATGGCTTTGCTGTCGCTGCGGAGAAGCTTCTGGGCTTCCTTGCGGCCATGCAGGCCAAGTACTCCATAGTCCTGCCGGAACTGGACCTCGGAGGCGGCTACGGCATCGCCTACACCCCGGTGGACACACCCCGCCCACCGGCTGAGATCGCGGAGGCGATGGCCGCCGTCGTGCGTTCCACCTGCGCCGAGTTGGACATCACGCCGCCGCGCATCTCCATCGAGCCCGGACGGGCCATCGTCGGCAGCACCACGTTCACGCTCTATGAAGTGGGCACGCTCAAAACCGTCCGTGTTGACGCCCCTGAGGGTGGGGACGGGCAAAAGAACGTTACGTATCCGCGCCGCTATGTGTCAGTGGACGGCGGCATGAGCGATAACGCCCGTCCGGTGCTGTACGACGCGGATTATTCGGCGATTTTGGCTTCCCGTGACTCCTCGGCGGCTCCCCAGCTGTCCCGCGTAGTGGGCAAACATTGCGAGAGCGGCGACATAGTTGTTAGAGATGTATATCTGCCCGCGGATGTGGCAGCCGGTGATTTGCTCGCAGTACCGGGTACCGGCGCCTACTGCTGGGCCCTCTCCAGCAACTACAACTACCTGGCACGGCCTGGCGTTGTCGCTGTACGCGACGGAGCTGCCCGGCTGATTGTCCGCGGGGAAACCGAAGAAGATCTCTTGAACCGCGACATGGGAGTGGCGAATGTCTGAAGTGCGAACCTTGAAGGTGGCCCTGCTGGGCTGTGGCAACGTTGGGGCCCAGGTCGCGCGGATTCTGATTGACGACGCCGAGGCCTTGGCTGCCCGCAGCGGCGCCCGCCTGGAACTTTCCGGCATCGCCGTACGCACCATCGATGCCCCGCGTGACGTCGAACTGCCGCGTGAACTTTTCACCACGGATGCCGACACCTTGGTCAAGGATGCAGACCTGGTCATCGAACTCATGGGAGGCATTGAGCCTGCACGCTCGCTGATCCTGACGGCCATCCAGAACGGCGCATGCGTTGTCACAGGCAACAAGGCCCTGCTTGCGCAGGACGGCCCCACCTTGTACGAAGAGGCTGATAAAGCCGGCGTCCAGTTGTCCTACGAAGCGGCAGTAGCCGGTGCCATCCCCATCCTGCGCCCCATCCGCGACAGCCTGTCCGGCGACCGCATCACCAGGGTCCTGGGCATCGTCAACGGCACCACCAACTTCATCCTTGACCAGATGGACACCACAGGTGCTCAGTTCTCTGACGCCTTGGCCGAAGCCCAGCGCCTCGGATATGCCGAAGCGGATCCCACCGCCGACGTCGAAGGACACGACGCCGCGGCGAAGGCCGCCATTCTCGCGTCCTTGTCCTTCCACACGCGCTTCTCCCTGGATGATGTCTACTGCGAAGGCATCACCAAGGTCAGCGCCGCTGACATCGCTTCTGCCAAGGAGGCCGGATTCGTCATCAAGCTGTTGGCGATCGCCGAGAAGATCGATTCCGAAAACGGCAGTGGCATTTCAGTGCGCGTCCACCCCACACTGCTGCCGCGGGAACACCCGCTGGCCGCCGTTCGTGGTGCCTTCAACGCCGTCTTCATCGAAGCGGAGAACGCCGGAGAACTGATGTTCTACGGCCAGGGTGCAGGTGGAACCCCCACCGCCTCTGCCGTACTTGGTGACCTCGTCTCCGCAGCGCGGCGCCTGGTCCTGGGTGGCCCGGGCCGTACGGAAACCACCACCGGGCACGTTCCGGCACTGGCCATCGATGCCTCCAACACCAGCTACTACATCGGCTTGGACGTAGCTGACCAAGCAGGCGTTTTGGCTCGGATTGCGCATATCTTTGCGGAAAACGGTGTCTCCATCGAAATCATGCGTCAGACGATCCACCGCGACTCTGAGTCGAACGTTGAATCGGCTGAGCTGAAGATCGTGACGCACCGTGCATCCGAAGCTGCACTCGCAGCAACCGTCGAGGCCGTCAAGGGCCTGGACGTCATCAATTCTGTGACATCCGTACTGCGGGTAGAAGGGGTCTAAGTGGCTCACCAATGGCGCGGAGTAATCCGCGAATACGCTGATCGTTTGCCCGTAACGGAAGCCACCAAGGTCATTACCCTCGGCGAGGGCGGCACGCCCTTGGTTCATGCACGGCAGCTCTCGGAGCTTACCGGCTCAGAGGTGTACCTCAAGGTTGAAGGCATGAACCCCACGGGTTCCTTCAAGGACCGTGGCATGACCATGGCCATGACGGCGGCAGTTGAAGCCGGCGCCAAGGCCGTAGTCTGCGCGTCTACCGGAAACACTTCCGCCTCGGCCGCTGCCTACGCCACTGCGGCCGGCCTGAAGTGTGCAGTTCTGGTTCCTGAAGGCAAGATCTCCATGGGCAAACTGAGCCAGGCGATCGCCCACGGCGCCACCTTGCTCCAGGTTGACGGCAACTTCGACAACTGCCTGGACATTGCCCGCAAACTGGGCGAGTCCTACCCGGTGTTCCTGGTGAACTCCGTCAACCCAGCCCGCATCCAGGGTCAGAAGACCGGTGCGTTCGAAATCGTGGATTCACTCGGCGATGCTCCTGACATCCATGTGCTGCCCGTCGGTAATGCCGGCAACATCAGCGCCTACTGGAAGGGTTACAAGGAATATTCCGCGCCTTTCGAGACCGCTAACGGAACCTTGCCGGCCGTCTCCACCAAGACGCCCATCATGTGGGGCTTCCAGGCTGCAGGGGCTGCGCCGTTCGTTGCCGGACACCCGATCACCGAGCCTGACACCATCGCTACTGCCATCCGCATCGGCAACCCGGCGTCGTGGGACACCGCTGTTGCCGCCCGCGACGAATCCGGTGGCCTGATTGAGGCCGTCACGGATGATGAGATCCTGGCAGCCCACCGCTGGTTGTCTGCCAAAGAAGGCGTCTTCGTGGAGCCAGGCTCCGCTGCAGGCGTAGCGGGCCTCATCAAGAAGCACGCTGCGGGCGAGGTTCCCTCCGGAAAGACCATCGTCATCACGGTCACCGGTCACGGACTCAAGGACCCTCAGTGGGCCCTGCGCACTGAGGATGGCAGTGATGTCCACCCCGTCAAGGTGCCGAACGACGTCGTCACCGTTGCCGCAGAACTGGGACTGGAAGAAAAGTAAGAGTGGAATCAACGCAGCCCACCGCGACTGATCGTGCGCTCGTCGCGGCAGGCCAGCGGCTGACCGTCAAGGTCCCCGGTACAAGCGCCAACCTGGGCCCCGGCTACGACAGCCTCGGCTTGGCCTTGTCTATTTACGACACCTTGACGGTGGAAACCCTCAGCACCGGAGAGCTTGAGTTCGAGCTCTCCGGTGAAGGGGCCGAAACCCTTCCCCGGGATTCCAGCCACCTCGTGGTGCGCGCCATTGATCTTGCGCTGGATCGCCTCGGCTACCAGCATTCCGGGCTGAAAATCACCGCGGACAACGTCAATCCCCACGGACGTGGCCTCGGATCCTCGGCTTCTGCCGTGGTAGCAGCTGTGACCGCCGCCAACGCCTTGGTACCGGAGGAATCGCGGAAGGATCGCGATTGGATCCTGCAGTTGACCAGCGAGATGGAAGGCCACCCGGACAACGTCGCACCCGCGATTTTCGGCGGACTGGCGCTGTCCTGGCAGGACAGCGAGCAGTACAGCAGTACCAAAGCAGACGTCGCGCCGTCGGTTGTCCCCGTAGTCGCAGTCCCGGACTTCGAATTGTCCACGGAGACCGCGCGCGGTTTGCTCCCGGCATCCGTGGGCCATCATGCAGCGGCCATGAATTCCGGACGCGCCGCCCTGCTGATCCACGCCCTCACGGCGCAGCCGTCCTTCCTGTTGCCTGCGACCGAGGACTACCTCCACCAGAGCTACCGTGCACAGGCTATGCGCCCCAGCGCCGACCTCATCGCGGCGCTTCGGTCCGCAGGCCACGCGGCCGTTGTTTCCGGTGCGGGACCTACTGTGATGGTGCTGGCCAACGGGGAAAGCGAAGCCGCCACTGTTGCTGATTTCATTGAGTCCTACACGGCGTCCAACACACCCGACATTGGCTGGCGCGTGATGACGCTGGCTGTGGACGTTCAAGGTGCTAGAGTGGAAGTGCACCGCCGGTAAAGCCGCGGGCAGTTCCCTGATTTTGGATCTCGGTGTTTCGCCGTACCTTTCGTCAACTGTGCCAACGTTGGTGGTGTCGTCTCTTTCCGGCCTGTCTCAGGTGCCGAGATCTCTCTGTTTCCTGAACATTCAGCCGGCTGTCCGGGCAACCGGATCCAGTGATGGCGATCAGTATCCGGCCCTGTTGGCCACAATCCATCAGGCACGGCCCAATCACCGGCTGCAGATCTGAACTGCAGCCCAGAACAAATCATCGCGTCCAGCTCTCGCTCTGGACGCCGTCGAGGGGGAAGGATCCTTCGTGACAGAAACCACTGAGCTGGCTTCAGCTGTGGACACAACATCTTCTGCTGCTGAGTCGTCAACAGCAGCAACCACCAAGAGCAGCGGCCTTGCAGGCCTTAAGCTCGCCCAGCTTCAGGCTCTCGCGAGCCAGTTGGGCATCTCCGGGGGATCGCGTATGCGCAAGGGGGATCTGGTTACCGCCATTTCCGCCCATCGCGCCGGCACCTCCACCACCAAGGCACCCGCCAAGGCCAGCGCCTCGGCAAAGGGAACCACTGCGGTGGCCAAGGAGGCCCCGGCAGTGGAAGCCAAGGCTTCAGGTGAGTCCAAGGGCAAGGCTTCCGATAACGGTGCCGTTGCCGAGGCAACTTCCGAGGCTCCGGCCCAGGAAGCTCCCCGCGGTCGTGGTCGTGGGCGTAGCCGCCGCGCCACCAGTGATGGTGTGGTAGCTGCTGTTGAAGCCGCTGCTGCGCCTGCTGAGACCGCAGCTGCGCCGGTTGCTGAAGCACCGGCAGCACCTGAAGCGGCTGAGTCCGGCACCGAGCGTCGCCAACCGCGCACCCGCAACCGCCGCCGTGGCGAAGCTGCTGCAGCACCTGTTGAAGCAGCCGAAGCCCCCGCAGCCGAGCAGCGTGCTGACCGCACCGAGCAGCGTGCCGACCGCACCGAGCAGCGTGAGCAGCGTGCCGACCGCACCGAGCAGCGTGAGCAGCGTGCCGACCGCACCGAACAGCGCGAACAGTCAGATTCGGGCGAGCAGCGCGAACGCCGTGACAACACCCGCGGCCGCCGTGAAGAGAACAACGACGGCGATGACACCGGCAACCGCCGCAACCGCCGCAACCGTCGTGACCGCAACGACCAGAACGACCGCAGCGACCGTCGGGGAGGTCAGGACAACCGTGACGGAAACACCCGCAGCGACCGCTTCCGCGACCGCAACGAACGTCGCCGTGGCCGCGCGCAGGGACCGGATGTCGACGACGTCGAGGTCACCGAGGACGACGTCCTGCTTCCCGTAGCCGGTATTCTGGACGTCCTGGAGAACTACGCGTTCATCCGTACGTCCGGCTACCTCCCCGGGGCAAACGACGTTTACGTCTCCCTGGCACAGGTCAAGAAGTACAACCTCCGCAAGGGCGACGCCGTTGTCGGCGCCATCCGCGCACCCCGTGACGGCGAAGACCGCAGCCAGCAGTCTGCCCGACAGAAGTTCAACGCGCTGGTTCGCGTCACTTCCGTCAACGGCAAGACTCCGGAAGAGCTCAAGGACCGCGTCGAGTTCGCCAAGCTCGTACCGCTGTACCCGTCCGAGCGCCTCCGCCTCGAGACTGACCCCAAGAAGATCGGCCCGCGTGTCATTGACCTCGTGGCCCCGATCGGCAAGGGTCAGCGTGGCCTGATCGTCTCCCCGCCGAAGGCCGGTAAGACGCTCATCCTGCAGTCCATCGCGAACGCCATCACCACCAACAATCCTGAGGTTCACCTCATGATGGTTCTGGTTGACGAACGTCCTGAAGAAGTCACGGACATGCAGCGCACCGTCAAGGGTGAGGTCATTGCTTCCACCTTCGACCGTCCCGCCGACGACCACACCACGGTTGCCGAACTTTCCATTGAACGCGCCAAGCGCCTCGTGGAAATGGGTATGGACGTTGTAGTCCTGCTGGACTCCATGACCCGTCTTGGCCGCGCCTACAACCTGGCAGCACCGGCCTCCGGCCGTATCCTGTCCGGTGGTGTGGACTCCGCAGCCCTGTACCCGCCCAAGCGGTTCTTCGGTGCTGCCCGCAACATCGAAAACGGCGGCTCGCTGACCATCCTGGCAACGGCCCTCGTTGAGACCGGCTCCAAGATGGACGAAGTCATCTTCGAAGAGTTCAAGGGCACCGGCAACATGGAGCTCCGCCTGTCCCGCCAGCTGGCGGACAAGCGCATCTTCCCGGCCGTGGACGTCAACGCGTCCGGTACGCGCCGCGAAGAGAACCTGCTCTCGCCCGAAGAAGTAAAGATCATGTGGAAGCTGCGCCGCGTCCTTTCCGGCCTGGAGCAGCAGCAGAGCCTTGAGCTGCTGACCAACAAGATCCGGGAGACGCAGAGCAACGTCGAGTTCCTCATGCAGGTTCAGAAGACCACGCTCGGAGCGAAGTCGGACAACGACAAGTAGCTGTGCTCTAACCGCTCAAAATATGCCGGCCCCGCCCCTACGCCGGGTAGCTTCCGATCTACGATCGGAAGCTACCCGGCTCCGGCAGGCCCGAAGCCACTCCGTGGCCGGCATATTTTGAGCGGTCTTTGTTTAAGGAATCCTTGGCCCGACACCACGTGAGGTCAGAAACGGCCCAGTGGGCCCCAGATGGGCTGTGCGTGACCCCACGATGCAGTTATTAGACTTGTAGAAGTCGAAAGAGGTTTGAAAATGTTTGAGTCCGTACAGGGATTGCTTGATGAGCATGCTGCTATTCAGGCGCAGCTGAGTGATCCTGCTGTTTATGCCGATCAGTCTGCGGCCCGGAAGTTGGGGCGGCGGTCCGCTCAGCTTCAGGGCATTGTGGAGGCGTACAACAAGTGGCGCGGGCTCAATGATGATCTGGAAGCAGCCAAAGAGATGGCTGATGAGGATCCCGAATTCGCCGCAGAAGTTGTGCAGTTGGAGGAGCAGGTTCCCGCTGCGCAGGAGCGTCTGCGCCGTCTGCTGATTCCTCGTGATCCCGACGACGCCCGCAACGTCATCCTTGAAGTCAAGGGCGGCGAAGGTGGCGACGAAGCTGCTTTGTTCGCCGGCGACCTTCTGCGCATGTACATGCGCTACGCCGAATCTCGGGGCTGGAAGACCGAAATGATTTCGGCCACCGAATCCGATCTTGGTGGCTACAAGGATGTTGCCGTGGCCATCAAGGGCAACTCCAACGATCCCGCGCAGGGCGTCTTCGCGCGTTTGAAGTTCGAAGGTGGCGTGCATCGTGTGCAGCGCGTGCCCGTTACCGAATCCCAGGGCCGCATCCACACCTCGGCTGCCGGCGTGCTGGTGCTTCCCGAGGTAGACGAGCCCGAAGAGCTTGAGATCAACCAGAACGATCTCAAGATCGATGTCTACCGTTCCTCGGGTCCGGGTGGCCAGTCCGTGAACACCACCGACTCCGCTGTCCGCATCACCCACTTGCCTACGGGCATCGTGGTGGCCATGCAGAACGAGAAGTCCCAGCTGCAGAACCGCGAAGCCGGCATGCGCGTTCTCCGTGCCCGCCTCCTGGCCCACCAGCAGGAACAGATCGACGCCGCCAACTCGGAGCAGCGCAAGTCGCAGATCCGCACCATGGACCGTTCGGAGCGCATCCGCACGTACAACTTCCCCGAAAACCGCATTGCGGACCACCGTACCGGGTACAAGGCGTACAACCTCGACGCCGTCATGAACGGTGACCTGGAGCCGGTGATCCAGTCGGCCATTGAGGCGGACGAGCAAGCACGACTGGACGCCATCGGCGAATAGCACCCTGCCGCACATCAACAGCAGAGTAGATCCATGACGTTTTACCAAGGCCAGAGCCTCGCGGACGCAGTTCGCGAGGCCACTGCCGTTCTCACCGAGGCCGGTGTCCCCACGCCACGCGTGGACGCGGAGTTGCTTGCCGAACACCTGCTGGGTGTGGGGCTGGGACGCCTGCGGGCCATGCTGCTGGGCGATGCTCCCGCGCCGGATGGCTATGGAGAACTGGTGCAGGAGCGGGCGGGACGTGTTCCCCTGCAGCACATCACCGGCGTCGCCTATTTCCGGTACCTTGAGTTGCGCGTGGGTCCGGGCGTTTTCATTCCCCGGCCTGAAACGGAGTCGGTGGTCCAGTTGGTCATTGACCACGTGGCAGGAATGCCGAACCCCAAAGTGGTGGACCTTGGCACCGGATCCGGTGCGATCGCCGGCTCGATTGCCCACGAGGTACCGGGCGCTGACGTCCATGCCGTGGAATACAGTACCTTTGCGCATGCCTGGGCGGCGAAGAACCTCGAACCGCTGGGCGTCACCCTCGTGCAGGGCGACCTCCGGGACGCGCTGCCCGAACATAACGGAACCTTCGACGTCGTCGTCTCCAACCCGCCGTACATCCCGGCGGAGGCGATACCCACAGAACCAGAAGTCGCGCTCCACGATCCTCCCGAGGCACTGTACGGTGGGGGAGCGGACGGCATGGAACTCCCGACGGCGGCAGCGGCCTCCGCGGCCCGGCTCCTGAAGCCCGGCGGCTACTTCGTGATGGAACACGCAGAAGTCCAAGCCGGCTGGATCGCCGGGATGCTGCGCCGCACGGGACGTTGGAACAACGTCACCACGCATTTCGACCTGAACGGCAAGGAACGTGCCACCAGCGCGGTGCTGGCAAGCACCGCCCCTGATGAGTGAAAGAATAGCGCTGTGACCACAACCTACAACTGCACTTCCGATGACCAGCGTGCCGAGGGACTTCAGCACGCTCAGCGTGCCATCAGCGAGAAGAAGTGCATCGTGCTGCCGACGGACACGGTATACGGCATTGCCGCGGATGCTTTTTCGCCCTTGGCTGTGACGATGTTGCTGGCCTCCAAGGGACGCAGCCGGCAGATGCCTCCTCCCGTGCTGATTCCCCGGATCAACGCCCTTGATGGCCTGGCCACAGATGTACCGGCCGACGCCCGCGCGCTGGCGCAGGCATTTTGGCCCGGCGGGCTGACATTGATCCTCCACGCACAGCCGTCTTTGGACTGGGATTTGGGCGAGACCAAGGGCACCGTTGCCCTGCGTATGCCCGACGACCAGATTGCCTTGGAACTCCTCGGGCTCACGGGCCCTCTGGCCGTATCATCGGCCAACCGCACAGGCCAGGAAGCAGCCCAGACCGCTTCGGAAGCGCGCATGCAACTGGCCGAATCCGTAGACGTGTACCTTGAGGGCGGATTCCGGCCCGTGGAAGGTACGGCGGCGCTGCCGTCCACGATTGTGGACGCAACTGCCACCCCGTTCCGAGTAGTTCGCCAAGGAGCCATCTCCTTGGAAAGCCTCCGTGCGATCGTTCCGACCCTCCTCGGCTTTGGCGAGTCTGTATTCGCAGACGTTCAGCAACCTGCTGAAGCGACAGCATCTGAAGAAGCGGTTGCCGAAGAAGGGGCTGAAGAAACAGCCGTCGCGGATGAGGCAGTTCCGGGGGCTGAGCCTGTCGCGGAGACAGCCACCGTGGGCGACGCCCCGTTTGAAGTGACGGAAACCGCCGTCGTCGAACCGACGCCTGACGACGACTTGACTGCTGGCAGCGATGTGGAGCCGCCGGCCTCACGAGAAGCCAAGTCCGAATGATTCCGGACCGCCAGCGCGTCCCCGTCCTCGACGTCGACGCTACTCCGTTGCGCGTCAATGAACTCATTGAGGCCATTGGCGGGCTCATTGCTGCGGGGACCACAAGCACAGTACTCGGCCACAACCTGCACAGCATCACGCTGTTCCATTCCTGTCCGGATGTCCGCGCCCTGTATGAGAAGAGCTCGATAATCCTCCTGGATGGGGCCCCCGCCACGTTGCTGTGGGGGGTTTCCCGGAAGCGGCAGGGTTTGCCCTTGAG
Organism: Paenarthrobacter sp. YAF11_1; assembly: GCF_052113445.1. Taxonomy (NCBI): domain Bacteria; kingdom Bacillati; phylum Actinomycetota; class Actinomycetes; order Micrococcales; family Micrococcaceae; genus Paenarthrobacter; species Paenarthrobacter sp. YAF11_1. Next base: position 194,978 of record NZ_JBFRDF010000001.1, on the reverse strand, counting down.
CGAAGGGGCCATGGCGTACCGCCTGGGCTCCATGGACTGGATCCCTGAACTCGGCAAGGTTCCCGGATTGCAGCGGGTTGCTGTGATCGGCGCCGGCCGGGAGGCCAATACCGAAGCGGTGGCCCGCCTGCGTTCCATCATTCCCGGCGCCACGGTGGACGGTATGCCCGGCGAGGGCTGGGATGACGCGCTCGAAGACGCCGTAGTGGGCTGGCTGGGCACCTTCCGGCCGCAGCTGGTGCTGTTGGGTCTGGGGATGCCGCTCCAGGAACATGTCCTGCATCGCCGGCTGGGGGAATTGCCGCCGGCTACGTATTGCGCCGTTGGAGGCGCTATCGAGCAAGTTGCCGGCATCCAGAAACTGGCGCCGCGCTGGCTGGGGAGGCTGGGGCTCGAATGGGCCTGGCGGCTGGTCCTCCACCCGGGCCGGGTTGCCTACAGAGTTTTCCTTGAGCCGTGGAAGCTTGCCGGCCTGTTGGTTCGGCGCCGTTTTCAATCACCCAAGACCAAAGGCAAGTAAATGACGTCCCAAGCTGTTGTGGTCGCCGTCGTGGTGACTTATAACCGGCATGAACTCCTCCAGACCACTCTGGCGGGCATCGCGGCCGGCACCCGGGTTCCGGACGCCGTCGTCGTGGTGGACAACGCCTCCACTGACGGAACCGCAGAGTACCTGCGGGACTATCAGGGGCCGTTGGCTACGGACGTAGTCACGCTCACCGCCAATGTGGGCGGTGCTGGTGGATTTGTGGTCGGAATGGAACGCGCCCTGCTGGATCACGGCGCGGATCACGTCTGGATCATGGACGATGACACAGAACCCCAACCAGCCGCCCTTTCCGAAGCGCTGGATGTTTCCACTGCTTATCAGCAGGAAACAGGAGATACGCCGGCCTTCGTTGCCAGCCGCGTGGTCTGGACCGACGGCCGGGACCACCCCATGAACCGTATGCGTCCCCGGATGGGTGCCAGCGAAGAAGCACGTACCGCTGCTGCACGCGTCGGTGCCACGCAGATTCGCAGTGCTTCCTTCGTCTCCGTGCTGATCCGTGCCGAAGAGATCAGGAAATACGGCCTGCCCATCGCGGACTACTTCATCTGGAACGACGACCTTGAATACACTGCCAGGGTCTCGCGCAGGGGAACAGCACTGACCACGGAAGCTTCGGTGGCCAATCACCACACCAAGGTCTTCGGCGACGCCGGTGCTGACCCTGGACCGCGCTTCTACTACGAGGTTCGGAACAAGCTGTGGGTTTACACCCGTTCCAGTGCCTTGGCGCCGTGGGAAAAAGTTCTTTTCACTGGCGCGTCGTTGCGTAACTGGACCCGCACCATCGCGGCCTCGCCCAACCGCAAAGTGCTGCTGGGCGGGCTTCTCAAGGGCCTGCGCCACAGCTTCAAAGCACCGCGTTCCAATGCGCAGGTGCTTGAGGGAATCTACGCGTTGCGGAACGTCCAAGGGCCAGCCAGCTGACAGATACGCAGCTACAACCCAGTCAAACAGGCGGGGGTCTTGCGGCTGCGTCACAGGGTGGTCACGGCCGTTGGCATTAGTATCGTGACTAGAGTCCACAGAAATCCCGCAACATTCGGCACAGCCGGTGCAGGCATGGCGACGGAGTAGTTCCATTTATCCACACACAGAATTCCACACCTCAAGGTGCCCGGAAACCACCGGCTTTCAGGCGACGCGTCGGCAGCGTCAGTACATTGCCATTTCCGGAACAGTGGGCGGGCTGCTCCCGGGAGCCGCATCATGATCATGTATCTGCTGATGGCACTCACGGCTGCCGTGGTGTCCTACGCGGGAACGTGGGGTGCCCGCGTGGCCGGAAACAAACTGCGCTTGTACCGTCCCATCCGCAGCCGCGACATGCACTCCGCCCTGATTTCCAAGCTCGGGGGATTGGGCATCTTTGCGGGCTTCTTCGTCGCCTTGGTAGTTGCCAGCAACTCTTTCTTCGTGAAGGACATTTTCAGGCACAACGATGCGCCCTGGGGGATCCTGGCCGGTGCTGTGGTGATCGTAGCCGTAGGGGTGGCAGATGACATCCTGGACATCCGGTGGTGGATCAAGCTGCTGGGCCAGGGCGCTGCCGCCTTAATCGTGGCACTGTGGGGCGTCCGGATGTCGGTGGTGCCATTCATCCCGGAACCGATTTTCCTTGAGTCTGAGATCCTTCAGATTGTGCTCACTGCGGGACTCATTGTCACCACCATGAACGCCGTCAACTTCATTGACGGGCTGGACGGTTTGGCAGCGGGAGTGGCCATCATTGGTGGCGGCGCCTTCTTCCTCACGGCCTATTGGGTCCACAGGAACAATCCATCCACCGACAACTCAGACCTTGCGACCCTCTTGATGGCCATCCTGGTGGGAAGTTGCATCGGGTTCCTGCCACACAACTGGTTCCCGGCAAAAATCTTCATGGGTGACTCGGGGGCCATGCTCATCGGGCTGCTCATGGCGTCAGCCGGCGTCGTAGCGACGGGGCAGATCGGCTCGGGACTGTATGACCGTGCCAACGGCATCCCTACGATTGTTCCGATCTTGCTGCCTTTCGCGGTTCTGTCCCTGCCCCTCCTGGATCTCGGGATGGCGGTGGTCCGCAGGACTGCGAGGGGTCAGTCGCCGTGGTCGGCAGACCGTGGGCACCTCCACCACAAACTGGTGGACCTCGGATACTCGCACCGCGCCGCCGTTGTCATGCTGTATGTCTGGACGTGCATCCTGGCTTTCGGTGGCGTCGCATTCGCCGTCTTCCCGTGGCAGATTGTGCTCATTGTGGTCATCGCGGCGGCGCTGATCATGGCCGCTGTGACTGCGTGGCCCTACTTCACACGTAACTCGGCGCGTCCGGGGGAGTAGTTGTGACGGCTGGTTATCGTCACAGTTCTATCTCATGTAGAATTCTTTCTGCGGACAGTCACTCGCCCGTAACCCCACTTTGAGAATATGGCACCTGTGCCACGAGGATTGGTATCCCCATGACATCCAACGCCGAAACCGGACGCCCGTCCGGTAAACGTGGTGTTGGAGTCTCCGGTGAGACGTCGAACCTCTGGCTGCGGTTGCTTCTTCTGAGTGCCTCGGCCGCAGTCGCGGCCACTGCAGTCACCTGCGTGATCGCGGCCGTGATGAACGGCGGTCAGGGCGCCCTTTCAGTGGCGTTCGGCGCCGCACTGGTCATGCTCTTCTTTGGCATCAGCCTTTTGATCGGCCACTATGTAGGCCGCAACAACCCTTCAGGTGCTGTTGGCCTCTTTGTTGCTACGTATTTCATCAAAGTGGTCGGCTTTGCCGTAGTACTGTTTGTGCTCGGTGCGCCGGATTGGCTCCACCAACGCTGGTTCCTGATTGGCGCCGTGGTCACCGTTGTCTTCTGGCAGGCGGCAGAAATCTATGGTTTCAGCAAGGCCCGCCTTCAGATCTACAACGATCCTGAAGAAAAGAAGGGTGGCCCGGATGTCTCCGCGTAAGCGATATTCACGCCCGGCCGCACAAGCCCAGCAACCTGGAAAAGCCAATGAAACCGCGGAAGCCGGAAACGACGGCGGATACAACGCCGGCATCGCCGTCTTCAGCTACATCGTTGGCGGGATCATTGTCTGGAGTTTGATAGGCTGGGGTCTGGATAATCTGTGGGGGACCCGCTGGATTGTGCTCCTTGGCGCTCTGCTGGGAGCCGCAGGAGGGTTCTATCTTTCCCATATGCACGGCCTCACGAGGCAAAGCTCTTCTTCTGGCGAGAGCAACGCAGACAGCGGTCCGTCCACGGACGGGGACAGTAATGCCAAATAATTTCACATGGAATACGGATGCGTCCAACGCGCCCGGATTCCAACCAATGCCCAATGATGGACACAGCAGAGAGGAAACGCGTTGATCGCGCTTGCGCTCCCCGCCCAGGATTCGGGGTCATTCACCCCACCCGGAATCGACGAAATGCACCTGCCGGCAATCCTGCCTTGGGGTGCGCACGACGGATTCTCCAAGCAGATGCTGCTGGTAATCCTTTCGGTCGTCATTATCGCTACATTCTTCATCCTCGCTGCACGAAAGCAGCAGCTGGTTCCCGGCAAGCTGCAGTTCGCAGGCGAGATGGCCTATGGCTTCGTCCGCAACAGCATCGCCAAGGACATCATCGGCGGCAAGGACTTCATCAAGTACGTCCCGCTGCTGTTCAGCTTGTTCTTCTTCATTCTGGTGAACAACATCTATGGCGCGATTCCCGTCATTCAGCTCCCGAGCTTCTCCCACGTCGGTGGAGCTTATGTGCTGGCCGGCATCGTGTACTTCACCTGGATTATCATCGGCATCAAGAAGAACGGACTGAAGTACTTCAAGCTCGCCACCGTTCCTTCGGGTGTTCCGTGGTACATCCTCCCGATCGTGGTACCGATCGAAATCATCTCCAACTTCCTGGTCCGCCCCGTCACTCACAGCCTCCGTCTGTTCGCGACCATGTTGGCAGGCCACTTGATCGTCATGCTCGCCGGTTCCGGCATCGAGTACTTGGTCATGCAGGAAAACGTCCTCTTGAAGGGCACCTCGGTTCTGGTCCTCGTCGGCGCTGTCGCCATGTACATGCTCGAGGCACTGATTATGGCCCTGCAGGCTTACGTGTTCACCCTGCTGACCGCGATCTACATTGAAGGCGCCCTGCACGCCGACAGCCACTAGGCACAAAATCTTCCCCTGATGGGGATTGAAGTAAACCAAACAACCTGCCACATGGGTGGCATCTTGAAAGGAAAAAAATGGAAGGCAATCTCAACCTCGTAGGTTACGGTCTGTCCGCAATCGGCGGTGGTATCGGTGTGGGTCTCGTATTCGCGGCTTACATCAACGGTGTTGCTCGTCAGCCGGAAGCTCAGCGCGTGCTGCAGCCGATCGCGTTCCTTGGTCTGGCACTGACCGAAGCTCTCGCCATCCTCGGACTCGTCTTCGCGTTCGTTCTCTAGTCTTCGGATTTAGAACGAAGCGAATTCCGCAACCGAGTAGATAGGACGGGTGAAATATGAATCAGCTGATCATCTCAGCCGCCACTGAAGGCGAAGAGGCCGCCAACCCTCTCGTTCCCAATGTCTGGGAAATGGGCGTCGTCCTCGTCGGCTTTGCGGTCCTCCTGTACATCGTGGTCAAGTTCATTGTCCCGATGTTCGAGAAGACCTTCGCAGAGCGCGCCGAAGCAATTGAAGGTGGCATTGCAAAGGCCGAAGCGGCCCAGGCGGAAGCTTCTGCAGCTCTTGAAGAGTACAAGCAGCAGCTCACCGATGCCCGCGCCGAAGCCAACCGCATCCGCGAAGAAGCACGCGCCGAAGGCGCCCAGATCCTTGCGGACCTGAAGGCCAAGGCTGCAGCGGAGTCTGCACGCATCACCGAGCAGGCACACGCTGCCATCGAATCGGAGCGCCAGGCAGCTGTTGTCTCGCTTCGTTCCGAGGTAGGCACCCTGGCCACCACGCTGGCCGGCCGCATCGTTGGTGAAGCACTCACCGACGACCAGCGTGCCGCACGCGTTGTGGACCGCTTCCTTGCAGATCTGGAGACCCAGAGCGCAGGTGCAGCTAAGTAATGGCAGGTATATCGAGCGAATCGCTGACCACAGCACTGGCGCAGTTGGAAGCCAAGCTTCCCTTCGCCTCGCTGCAGTTGGCTAAGGACCTCTTCGGAATCCTGGGAACGGTGGACAGCTCGGCTGGCTTGCGCCGCGCCCTGACTGACCCGTCCCGCAGTGGAGACGAAAAGTCGGCGCTGGTCAAGCAGCTGGTTGGCGGGAAAGTCTCCGCTGATGCTGCTGAAATTGCGGGCGGACTGGCCAGCTCACGCTGGGCATCGGCACGTGATATCGGCGATGCACTCGAGACGCTTGCCGCCACGGTTGTTATTGCCGTAGCTGAAAACAAGTCGGCCGTTTCTGCCTCCGGTATCACGGGGCTGGAAGAGCTGGAAAACGATCTGTTTGCCTTCAACCAGATCGTCGCCTCCAGCCACGAAGTACAACGTGCTCTGTCTGAGCCGCAGGGATCCCCTGCGGCGAAGATTGCACTGGCCGAGAAGCTTGTTCCTGGCAGCAGCGAGGAAGCAAAGGTTCTCATCAGCCAGGCAGTTACGCAGCCGCGCGGTGTCAAGCCGAGCAAGCTCGTCGATTCTTTCGCCAAGCTTGCAGCCAAGCGTCAGCAGCGCTGGATTGCAACTGTCAGCGTTACCCGTCCGTTGACGGAAACGCAGGCCAGCCGTCTGCAGGCCGGGCTTGACGCCCTGTACGGCCGCGAACTGAAGGTCAACCTCAACGTTGACCCCGCCCTGATTGGTGGAATCCGTGTCCAGGTTGGTGACGAAGTGCTCGATGCTTCGGTTATCGCCCGCCTGTCCGAACTCCGCCGTCAGCTCGCTGGCTAGCCAGACTAAGCACAACTTAACTGATATAAAACCCGGTCATCGTGAGCAACGATGATCACGAAAACAGGAGAGCAGGGACTGCAGATGGCCGAATTGACCATCAACGCCGACGACGTCCGTAATGCGTTGAACGAGTTCGCGGCGTCCTACGAACCCGGTAACGCAGAGCGCGTAGAGGTTGGTCGTGTGACCACCGCAAGTGACGGCATCGCCCGTGTTGAGGGTCTTCCCTCGGTCATGGCGAACGAGCTGCTTCGCTTCGAAGATGGCACGCTGGGCCTGGCCCAGAACCTTGACGTCCGCGAGATCGGTGTCATTATCCTCGGTGACTTCACCGGTATTGAAGAAGGCCAGGAAGTTCACCGTACCGGTGAGATCCTGTCCGTTCCGGTTGGCGATGCCTTCCTGGGCCGCGTTGTCGACCCGCTGGGCCAGCCGATCGACGACCTCGGCGAGATCAAGGCCGAGGGCACCCGTGCACTGGAACTCCAGGCTCCGGGCGTTACCGAACGCAAGTCGGTTCACGAACCGATGCAGACCGGCCTCAAGGCTATCGACGCCATGATCCCGATCGGCCGCGGCCAGCGTCAGCTGATCATTGGTGACCGCCAGACCGGCAAGACCGCCATCGCCGTGGACACCATCATCAACCAGAAGGCCAACTGGGCTTCCGGAGATGTCACCAAGCAGGTTCGCTGCGTATACGTTGGTGTCGGCCAGAAGGCTTCCACCATCGCAGCCGTCCGCCAGACCCTCGAGGATCACGGCGCGCTGGAGTACACCACCATCGTGGCGTCCCCGGCATCGGACCCCGCTGGCTTCAAGTACCTTGCACCGTACGCAGGCTCGGCCATCGGCCAGCACTGGATGTACGGCGGCAAGCACGTACTGGTGATCTTCGATGACCTGTCCAAGCAGGCCGAAGCCTACCGTGCAGTTTCCCTGCTGCTTCGCCGTCCGCCGGGACGCGAAGCTTACCCGGGTGACGTTTTCTACTTGCACTCCCGTCTGCTGGAGCGTTGTGCCAAGCTCTCCGACGAGCTCGGTGCAGGTTCGATGACCGGTCTTCCGATCGTCGAAACCAAGGCTAACGACGTCTCCGCATACATCCCGACCAACGTGATCTCCATCACCGATGGCCAGATCTTCCTCCAGTCGGACCTCTTCAACGCCAACCAGCGTCCTGCTGTTGACGTCGGTGTGTCCGTCTCCCGCGTTGGTGGCGCTGCACAGGTCAAGTCCATGAAGAAGGTCTCCGGTACCTTGAAGCTGGACCTGGCCCAGTACCGCGACATGCAGGCATTCGCCATGTTCGCCTCGGACCTGGATGCTGCTTCCCGTCAGCAGCTGACCCGTGGTGCACGCCTGATGGAACTGCTGAAGCAGGGCCAGTACTCACCGTTCCCGGTTGAGAACCAGGTTGTATCCATCTGGGCCGGTACCAAGGGTTACCTGGACGACGTTCCGGTTGAGGACATCAGCCGCTTCGAGTCCGAGTTCCTGGAGCACCTCGCGCACAAGTCCTCCATCCTGACCACGCTGGCTCAGACCAACGTCCTGGATGACGACACCGCTGCAGCCTTGAAGGAAGCCATCATTTCCTTCAAGAAGGGCTTCTTCGGAGAAGGCGACAACCACCTGGTTGGCGCCGGCCACGAAGAGCACGCAGCGATCTCCGGCGGCGACGTCGACCAGGAAAAGATCGTCAAGCAGAAGCGCTAGTTCCGATCACCTGCCCTGCCGGGGTCCGCAAGGGCCCCGGCAGGGCAGCACATCGGGAACTTAGGAAAGGATAAGTATGGGAGCCCAGATTCGGGTCTACCGTCAGAAGATCAGCTCGACGACGTCGATGCGCAAGATCTTCAAGGCGATGGAACTGATCGCTACCTCGCGCATCGGTAAGGCCCGCGCCCGCGTAGCAGCTTCACTGCCCTACGCGAACGCGATTACCCGCGCCGTTTCTGCTGTCGCAACTCAGAGCGAAATCGACCACCCGCTGACCACCGAGCCGGAGCAGATCCGCCGCGCCGCAGTCCTGATCATTACATCGGACCGTGGCCTTGCAGGATCGTACTCCGCGAGCGTGCTCAAGCAGGCTGAAGGTCTCACCGAGCTTCTTCACGCAGAAGGCAAGGAAGTCAAGGCGTACCTGGTTGGCCGCAAGGCGCAGGCGTACTTCGATTTCCGCAACCGGTCATATACCCGCGTATGGACCGGTGGCACGGACGCACCGGAATTCGAAACCGCACAGGAAGTCGGAGCTGCACTTCTCGAAGACTTCTCCACTGACTTCGAAGAGGGTGGCGTGGATGAGATCCACGTCGTCTACACCCGCTTCAAGTCGATGGTGACGCAGGAGCCCACGGTTATCCGTTTGCTCCCGTTGGAGGTCGTCGAAGAGGAAGCAGCCTCGGAATCCGAGCTGTTGCCGTTGTACGAGTTTGAACCGGAAACAGAGCAGGTGCTTGACGCACTGCTTCCGCGTTACATCGAGTCCCGCATCTTCGCAGCCATGCTGCAGGCCGCTGCTTCCGAGCTCGCAGCCCGCCAGCGTGCCATGAAGTCGGCCGGTGACAACGCTACCGATTTGATCAAGAAGTACACGCGCCTTCGCAACACGGCCCGCCAGGCCGAGATTACGCAGGAGCTTTCCGAAATCGTTGCCGGCGCCGACGCCCTCGCGTCCTAGCCTGCACCGGATTCGGTTCGAAGCCGCACCTGCAACAAACAGATAAACTTAACCCCACGCCATCTACTGAGTGAAGTGAGAGAGATGACTGCCACTGCTACCGAACACGTAGCAACGGCCGGTGCCACCGGCCGCATTGCCCGTGTTATTGGTCCGGTTGTCGACGTCGAATTCCCGGCTGACGCAATCCCCTCGATTTACAACGCTCTGACCACTGAGATCACTCTCAACGGCCAGACGAAGACCATCACGTTCGAGACCTCCCAGCACCTGGGTGACAACCTCGTCCGCGCCATCTCCCTGCAGGCAACCGACGGACTCGTCCGCGGTACCACTGTCCAGGACTCCGGCGCTCCGATCTCCGTGCCCGTCGGCGACGGCGTTAAGGGCCACATCTTCAACGTTCTCGGCAAGCCGCTGGACGTCGAAGAGTCCGAGATCAAGGCTGACGCCTACTGGCCGATCCACCGCAAGGCTCCGGCCTTCGCGTCCCTCGAGGGCTCCACGGAGATGCTCGAGACCGGTATCAAGGTCATCGACCTTCTCACCCCGTACATCAAGGGTGGAAAGATCGGCCTGTTCGGCGGCGCCGGCGTTGGCAAGACCGTTCTGATCCAGGAAATGATCACCCGTGTTGCCCGCAACTTCGGTGGTACTTCCGTATTCGCCGGTGTCGGCGAGCGTACCCGTGAAGGTAACGACCTCTGGGTTGAAATGGAAGAGGCAGGCGTCCTCAAGGACACCGCCCTTGTATTCGGTCAGATGGATGAGCCGCCGGGAACGCGTCTGCGCGTAGCCCTGTCGGCCCTGACCATGGCGGAGTACTTCCGCGATGTCCAGAACCAGGACGTGTTGCTCTTCATTGACAACATCTTCCGCTTCACCCAGGCAGGCTCGGAAGTTTCCACGCTGCTCGGCCGTATGCCGTCCGCTGTGGGCTACCAGCCCAACCTTGCCGATGAGATGGGTCTCCTCCAGGAGCGCATCACGTCCACCAAGGGTCACTCCATCACGTCGATGCAGGCCATCTACGTGCCGGCTGATGACTACACCGACCCGGCCCCGGCCACGACCTTCGCACACCTCGACGCGACCACGGAACTTTCCCGTGAAATCGCATCCCGTGGTCTGTACCCGGCCGTTGACCCGCTGACGTCGACTTCCCGCATCCTGGATCCCCAGTACATCGGCAAGGATCACTACAACACGGCTGTCCGTGTTAAGCAGATCCTGCAGAAGAACAAGGAACTCCAGGACATCATCGCCATCCTCGGTGTTGACGAACTGTCTGAAGAGGACAAGATCGTCGTGTCGCGTGCACGTCGTATCCAGCAGTTCCTCTCCCAGAACACCTACACCGCCAAGCAGTTCACCGGCGTCGAGGGTTCCACCGTGTCCATCAAGGACACCGTGGAAGGCTTCACGGCCATCTGCGACGGCGAGCTGGACCACATTGCAGAGCAGGCGTTCTTCAACGTCGGCGGCCTGGATGACGTCGAGCGCCAGTGGGCCAAGATCCAGGAACAGACCAAGTAGTATGGCTGAGCTCGAGGTTGAGATTGTCGCAGCGGACCACTTCGTGTGGTCCGGCGCGGCCAAGATGGTGAAGGCCCGCACCAGCGATGGTGAAATCGGAATCCTGCCGGGCCACTCGCCCCTTCTGGCCATCCTGGCCGAGGGCGAGCTGGCAATCCAGCCGGTTTCCGGTGACCGTATTGCGGTAGTTGTCGACGGCGGGTTCTTCTCCGTTGACAACGATCGCGTGGTCATTGTTGCTGACAACGCCAAATTGGGCGAAGCGGCTACAGCGGGGATCCGATAGCACGACCTTGATGGACGATTCCCTTATTCCGTTCATCGCCCTGGCAACAGCGTTTACGTTGCTGATCATTTCACTGTGCCTGTTCGGGGTGCGCCGCTTCAACCTGCGGCGTGCCCTGGGCACGGTAGACGCCTCCATTTGCACGGCTGGAAACAGCTGGCAGATGGGGGTTTGTCGTTATCAGGACAATGAGCTGGAGTGGTTCCGCTTGATGTCCTTGAGCGTGATCCCCAAGCACAGATTTACGCGCAGTTCGCTGGAACTGTTGGGCCGCCGCCAACCCACGGAAGATGAACTCGTCAGGGTGCAGCCCGGCGTTGTGGTTGTTGAATTGCAGTACGAGGGCAAGAAGTTCATGCTCGCCATGAACTTCGACGCCTATGCAGGGTTGTCCTCCTGGCTGGAGGCCGGTCCGGTCATCGGCGTCGGTACCTGGCGCTAGGCGTTATGGATTTTCTTTCCGACGTCAGCCTGGTTGGTGGTCCGTTCCTCTGGTTCAGCATTGCTTGCGGTGCTGCCGGTGGAATGTACCTGCTATGGCGACGACGACGATCCTGGCCCCTGGTTGTCGTGGGCTCTCTCGCTGTTTCTGCAGGCATCGTGGCGTTGGTCCACTGGATCCTGGTGGACCTCATGGCCACTTTTTCAGAGAACCTGCCCTTTGAGACTCTCGCTTGGTCTGTGCCGGCTGTCGCGGCTGTCCTTCTTTGCGCAGCCCGCTTTCCACGTAACTCCGGTAAAGGCCGCTCCCTCAGCGTCCTGGCGATGCTGGGGGTCGTCCTCTTGAGTGCGGTCCAAGTGAATCTCTACTTCGGGCTGAACAACTCGGTAGGAGATTTGCTGGGTACTGCAGTGGCCCGCATTCAGCCGCTGGAGGCCGGCCTTCAACGGAGTCCGGACAGTAAGCCCGGCCCCGCCCTTAAGGGGTGGAAAGCGCCGGAGTCCATGCCGGCCAACGGTATTTTGCGCAGGGCCGACATCCCCGGGACCACTTCCGGTTTCACTGCACGGGAAGCGTACATCTACCTTCCCCCCGCGTATCAGGCTGAACCCCGCCCCAAGCTGCCTGTGCTGGTGCTTTTCTCAGGGCAGCCCGGTGGCCCGGCCGACTGGTTGACGGGCGGCCAACTCCGTTCCCAACTTGACCGCTTCGCTGAAGCCCACCACGGAGTAGCTCCGGTGACGGTGGTGGTGGATCCGAACGGGTCAAGCGGCGCCAACACCATGTGCATGGATAGCCTGATTGCCCCTGCGGACACATACCTCTCCAAGGATGTTCCGGCCTGGATCACCTCCACGCTGGATGTTTCCAATGACCCTCAGCTGTGGGCCGTGGGCGGTTTCTCGTTTGGGGGAACATGTGCCATGCAGATGGGTACAGCCCACCCGGAGCTCTTCCCCACAGTGCTCGCGTTCTCGGCGGAACGGGAACCTGCGTTGGCCAAGGATCGAATCAAGACCATTCAGGACTCGTTCGACGGCGATGCAGCGGCTTTCGAGTCGAGGACGCCTTTGGCCTTGATGCAGCAACGCACTTATGCGGGAAGCGGTGCCTACCTCACGGCCGGCGAAACGGACCACGAGTTCACCGACTACATGCATGAGCTCGCTGAGGCGGCCCGGAGCGCGGGCTTCGCAACAGAAGAACATTCCGTTCAGCATGCAGGACATTCCTGGGACGCGGTTGTCCGGGGAATGCCTGGTGCCTTGGGTTTCCTTGCCGACCGCTGGGGGCTGTCCCCATGAGCCGTGCCCTCAAGGGTGTGATCAAGCCGGCAATGCTGCAGGCGGGCAAGCACATGCGTGCCACACCGTTCACCCTGCTGGTGCTGAGCTTGTTTGTGGCGTTATCCCTGGTTTCGGGCAGTTTCCTGTCCGGTCCGCCGGAACGGTGGCTTGCTTTCGCAGGCGTATCACTTGACGGTCTGCGGTCGGGAGAATGGTGGTCCATCTGGACATCGCTGTTCTTCACCACCAATCCGTTGGCCTATGCCACAGCGGTCCTCATGATCGTGTTTCTTCTGGGGCTTGCCGAGCGGCACCTTGGATCACTCAAAACGGCGGGTGTGTTCCTGGGCGCTCAGTTCGCCTGCGTTTCGGCTTTCCTCTTGGTCACCCAGGTGGCGCAGCACTCAGATGACGGCTGGCTGTCACGGATGGCAGACACCCGGCTGATCGGTCCCTATGGCGCAGCTCTGGCGACTGCTTTGGCGGCCAGCGCCCTGCTCCCTTCGCTGTGGCAACGGCGCCTGCGCACGGTGGCCCTTTCGGTCTCCTTGCTCTTGGTGCTCTACGTGGGGCACGCCGAGACTGTGGTGGGTTTCCTGGGGGCCTTGATCGGCTTGGCCGCCGGGTGGTGGATGCAAAGCAGCCAGGGGCATCTCCATCTGCATCGCTCTACGGGCAGGGAAGTGCGGAACCTTCTGTCGTTGACCATGGCAATCTTCGCTGTGGGGCCCATCGTTACCGCTGCGGCGAAGAGTCCGTCCGGTCCCCTCGCATTGCTGCGGGACGTCATCCTGAATCCTTTGCCCACGCTCAGCCAGTTGGAAAGCAGTTGCGGCGGAACCATTGATGTTGCCTGTTTGGAGGTGGGCCGCCAAGGCTATACCGGCCCGTGGGGTTTGGCGCTGGCAGTGGTGCCCGTAGTCTTGCTGCTCATTTGTGCCGACGGCATGAGGCGTGGACGCAGGTTGGCCTTGGGGATCGCGATTGCGGTCCAGCTGGTAGTGGTGGTGTTGTCAGCGATCTACCTCGGCCTCTTTGCCGGGATGCCCAGGCTGCAGGGACGTCCCCACGTGCCGATGCTGAACTCGGCCGTGGTGCACCTGATCCCGCTCGTCCTGGTGCCGCTGGGGCTGGCTGTGCTGCTTTTTGTCTACCGAGGCCACTTCCGGGTGGTGTCCTCGGATCGACTCCGGCGCAGGATTTTCTGGTTGGTGGGCCTGACCGGGGCAGGGCTTGGCATCGCCTACACCGCGGTGTGGTTGGCGTCCGGCGGCATGGACCGTGACGGCGGCTTGCTGGGATTGGCTGCAGAATTGGCCAGGCAGTACCTCCCCGTTCCACTGCCGGGCGTTTACCGGAAGGTCTTCGCCGAACGTGATGTCCTGGAGGTGTTCCTTTTCTCCTACTCCGGAACGGTGTTCTGGTTGGTGGCGCTGGTGGGCGTATGGATCCTGCTCATCCGTGGACACCACTCCGGCGGACTCGACCACCAAGCCCGCCAGAGAGCCCGCACCCTGGTCAAGTCCGGGGGTGACTCCTTGTCTTGGATGGCGCTCTGGGAACCCAACAAATATTGGTTCAACGGTGAGGGCACCGGGGGAGTGGCTTACCAACAGCATGGTCACGTGGCCTTGACGCTGGCTGGCCCGTTTGGGTCGTCGGGACATCGTCTGGAAACCGCCAGGGGTTTCCTCGAGTACTGCACCCAGCAGGCGTTGATACCGTGCTTCTACTCCTGCACGGATGAGCTGTGGCCCATGCTTCAAACGCGGGGGTTCCGCAGGGTGGCTGTTGCCCAGGAAACCCGCCTGCGGATCAGGGACTTGGAATTCCGGGGCAAGGAGTGGCAGAACGTCAGGACATCACTGAACCGCGCCAAAAAACTGGGGATAAGGGCCAGTTGGGGCCGCTACTCAGAACTCTCGCATGGCGTGCGCGCCCAAGTCACTGAGGTGTCTGAGGAGTGGGCGGCCCAAAAGAAGATTCCCGAGATGGGCTTCACCTTGGGCGGCCTGGACGAATTGGAGGACGACGACGTCCTGTGCTGCGTTGCCGTCGATGAGGCCGGTTTCGTGTACGGGGTCACCAGTTGGCTTCCGGTTTACGAGGATGGCCAGGTTGTCAGTTGGACGCTGGACTTCATGAGGCGGCGTGGGGACACCTTCCCGGGAGTCATGGAATTCCTGATTGCCTCGGCCATCCTGCACTTGCGTGGCTCCGTAGAGGTCATCTCACTGTCCGGTTCGCCCTTGGCCAGGGAGAAGGGCGAGATCGAACAGCAGGCTGAGGGCCTGGCGGGAATTCTGGATGCTGTGGGGCAGGCACTGGAACCCGTTTATGGATTCAGGTCACTGGCTTCTTTTAAGTCGAGATTCCAGCCCGAGTACCGAACGTTGTACCTGTATTACCAAGACCCGTTGCACCTTCCGGCAATGGGGCGGGCACTAAGCCGCGCCTATCTCCCCGGATTGTCGGTACGGCATTCGGCGCGGCTTCTCCGGACCCTCGTTGCTTGAATAGTCAACCCCCATTCACCAGGACCAGTTCGACTTTCTTCATGGTTAGTAACAGGCGTTGTCGAAATATCAGACATTACTGGCCTTAAACACATTGACCCCGACTCGAAAGCCGGGGTCAATGTGTTTGTTGAATCTGCAACCAGCAGAATTCAACAGGTAAGGCTAGACGACGGTAACGCCGGTTGCCTGGGGGCCCTTGGCGCCCTGACCGATCTCGAACTGAACGCGCTGGTTCTCATCGAGGGTCTTGAAGCCACCGGTCTGGATCTCGGAGTAGTGAACAAAAACGTCCCCATCCGAGTCATCCGGGGTGATAAAGCCGAAGCCCTTTTCAGCGTTGAACCACTTGACGGTTCCCAGTGCCATGTATTTCTCCTCATTGTGGAACATCAGTCCGATACACCTCGTACCGGCTTTGTTACTCCGCGAGAAGACCTTGGATTCCGTCCGGGGATACCGGTTGGTTTCGCAGGAGCTTCACGCTCGCAACTCGTCTTGCGAGCATGAAAACCACCTACACAAAGACTGCTACAACACTTTCATGTGCCCTGCCGGAGGTCAACGGTCTTTTGGGCAATTCTGGAAAATTTTCGGTAAAAAGAAGGTAACGCGCGCATTCAATTTGCGCTGTGAAGCCACAGGCCGTTGCGCATCACGCTGGTGAGTTCAAGATCTTCGTTTGTCACAACGAGGTCCGCCCGCAGGCCACGGCGCAGTCCACCTATTTCGTCGGAAAGTCCAAGGACAGCTGCAGGAACCGTCGTGGCGGAACAAACGGCGTCGGAAAGTCCGACGCCGGCCGCTACGGTTTTGCGGACAACCTCCAGGAGGGTGGCGGTGCCGCCTGCAATTGACCCTGTGGCATCCAACGTGGCGACACCATCGCTGACGGTCACAGGAGAGGGACCCAGCATGTAGCTGCCGTCCGAAAGGCCGGCGGCGGCCATGGAGTCCGTCACCAAGACAATGTTGGCGGCTCCTACCAGTTGGAAGACCGTAGCTACCGTGCTGGGATCCAAATGAGTGCCGTCGGCGATGAGCTCCACCACGGCCTTTCCCTCCTGTGCCATCCGCAGGCAGGCAGCAACGGGGCCCGGCGCGCGGTGGTGCAGGGGAGGCATCCCATTGAAAAGGTGCGTCACAGTGGGAAGCGAGCTGACGCCGTCGAATCCTGCTGATTCCAGTCCTTCGCGGGCGGCGGCCAGCGACGCCGCCGCCGTGGCGTCGTCGCAATCCGTGTGGCCGAGGGAGGGAGTGACACCGTGGGAGGTCATCAGGTCCACCAGCGCGGCAGCGCCCGGGAGCTCGGGAGCATAGGTCATGGTGGCCAGCTTGCCGGCTGCAGCGCCGACGAGCTCCTCCATCAGTTCCAGGTCCGGTTCCAGCAAGTAGTCCGGGTTCTGGGCTCCGCAGCGGGCATGGGACAAGAACGGGCCTTCGAGGTGGATTCCGGCTACGAGGCCTTCGTCCGCCAGCTTTACATACAGCTGGATGCCACGGAGTAGGTCCTCCGGGGGAGCGGTCACCATGCTGGCCAGGAACGTTGTTGTTCCCGAACGGTGCAGGAAGTCGACGGCTTTGCGCGCCGATGCCTCTTCCCCGCCTGGGAAATCGCCGCCATTGCCACCGTGGCAGTGAACATCCACCAGTCCGGGAATCAGGTAGCTGCCGCTGGGGACTCCCAACCGGACAGCGCTCTGGAAACCTTCAAATGATTCCGGATCAAAGCCAGCAGCAGCTCCGGCATAGGCGATTCTGTCGCCTTCGATGGCAACAAGGCCGTCCTCCACCACCTCGCCGTCACTGACAATCGTGCCTTTGATGATCTGGTGGCTTGGCGCGGAAGAAGTGGGCAAACGATCTGCGGCAGTCATGCTTTCGATTCTAGTGGCCTGCGGCACATGAGCCCGGGGAAAAGTCAGAAGAGCCGGGACTCGCTGTCATCCACGCCGCGCATGGCGTCATAATCAAGCGTTACGCAGGCGATGCCGCGATCGTTGGCCAGGACCTTTGCCTGGGGCTTGATCTGTTGTGCGGCGAAGATGCCTCGAACTGGTGCCAGCAGGGGATCGCGGTTGAGCAGCTCAAGGTACCGCGTCAGCTGTTCGACGCCGTCAATGTCGCCGCGCCGCTTGAGTTCAACGGCCACTGTGGCGCCGTTTGCGTCCCGGGCCAGGATGTCCACCGGACCGATTGCTGTGAAGTACTCGCGCCGGATGAGGGAGTAGCCGGTTCCGAGGGTCTCGATCTGCTCCGCAAGGAGTCGTTGAAGGTCCGCTTCCACTCCGTCCTTGATCAGGCCGGGGTCGGTGCCGAGCTCGTGCGAGGTGTCGTGCAGTTGCTCGTAGATGTTGATGATCAGGCGGTCATCGGTCTTGGCAGACTGGACCGTCCACTGTTCCACCACACCTTCCTCCACGTCCGTCTCCTCCGGCGTGGTCACCCGGAGCGTGGCTGGCGGGCTCATCCAGTTCAGCGGCTTGTAGGAGCCGCCGTCAGAGTGCACCAACACGGAGCCATCGGCCTTGACCAGCAGCAGCCGGGTGGCGAGGGGGAGATGGGCCTTAAGGCGGCCAACATAATCAACAGAACAACGGGCTATGACGAGTCGCACCCGCCCCACATTACCGCCTCACCATCTACAACAGTGTGGCTGGGGCAGAATGGAAGCATGCCCCGCTCCAACCGCCCTCGTCGCAACGCGTCCAGCACACGCTCCGGCAATGCCGGTGGCAAATGGGCCGAGCCGGCACCTGAGCTTGACCTGGAAAGGGCGCGGGGCGGAATTGCCCGGCGGGAAAGCGCACCGGATGGTGACTGGATGGTCCGGACCATGACAGCCAAAAAAGCGGAAAAGGAATACATCTGCCCCGGCTGCTCCACCGCTATCGTCCCCGGCATCGCGCATCTGGTGGTGTGGTCCGACAGCCACCTGTTTGGACAAGCCGCAGGGTTGGCCGAACGCAGGCACTGGCACACCAACTGCTGGACGGGCAGGACGTACCGCTACCGCTGATTCGCTAGTCTTGGAACCATGACTTTCGACCCCGCCTCGTTCGTGTTTACCCCGCAGGCTGCCCCCTCGGAGATCCGCGCATCCACGGTCCTTCCCGCCCGCCGCGAGAATGTGGAGTTCACCACTGAAGACGGCAAGGTATTGCTGGGCGAGCTGGCGTTGCCGGAATCAGGGGAGGTCACCGCGACGTTGATCACCCTCCACCCGCTGCCCACCCACGGCGGCTTCATGGATTCCCACGTCTACCGGAAGGCCTCCTACAGGCTCCCGGCGCTGGCCGGCGTGGCTGTGCTCAGGTTCAACACGCGCGGCACGCAGTCGCCGCGCGGTACCAGCGATGGCCACTTCGAAGAAGGTATCGGGGAGCGCTTCGACGTGGAGGCGGCAGTGCGCTTTGCTGTCGAGCGGGGTTTGCCGAACCGCTGGCTCGTCGGCTGGTCTTTTGGCACCGAACTTGCCTTGATGTACGGAGCTGTGGAGCCGGTGGCCCCGGAGATCGAAGGTGCAGTGCTGCTGTCCCCGCCGTTGCACCGTGCCACGGATGTCCACCTCAAGGAGTGGGCCGCCTCCGGCAAGCCGCTCACGGTCCTGGTGCCGGAGCACGACGACTACCTGCAGCCTGCCGAAGCAGCCCAGCGGTTCGGCCTGGTGCCGCAGGCCCGGCTGGTCGGCGTCGACGGTGCCAAGCACCTGTGGGTGGGCGAGAAGTACGCGGCACGCGTCCTGAATGAAATCGTCGACGACGTCACTCCCGCAGGTGCCGGCGTCGACGGCCTGCCCCGCGAGTGGGCGGGGCCGGTGGCGAACGGATAGTCCAGCAGCGAAGAGTTGTTGTACAGATAATGCCCCTTAACGGCGAGGTTAAGGGGCATTATCTGTACAAAAACCCGGCAGGGGACGAGTCAGTGCCGGTCTTGGCGGATGATGAAAACTTCCTTGATCAGGAGCATGATGGCGGCCGCCGTCGGAATGGCAATCAGCGCGCCCAGGACGCCGAGCAGGCTGCCGCCGGCGATCACCGAGATCACAGCTACGGCTCCCGGGACAGCCACGGCGCGTTGCATGATGCGCGGAGAGATGAAGTACGCCTCGAACTGCAGGTAGGCGAAGTAGGCGATCGCGTAGACGACGGCGGTCTGCCAGCCGGCGGTGAGGGCCACCAGGATGACCACGACGGCGGCGATCATGCCGCCCACCAGCGGAATGAAGGCGAGCAGGGCCACCACAAAGGCCAGCAGGACACTGAAGGGGATGCCCAGGATGGTCATCACAATGAAAGCGAAGATCGCGTTCAGGAGAGCGACGCATGCCTGGCCGATCACGTAGTTGCCCACGGAATCGGTGATGGCTTCGGAGAGCGCCTCAACACGGGGGCGTCGGGACCGGGGAGCGAGGCGGTAGGCCCACTTCTTCATGGACGGCAGGGCGGCCAGGAAGTAGAGGCTCAGGACCAGCACGATCAGGGAGCCGAACAGACCGTTGGCAACCGTGGATCCAAAGCCGACCACGCCGCCGAAGATGCCGCCCATGGCCTCGGGATCCTTGACGAACTTATCCAGCTCGGTGGTGATCCGGTCACGGACGCCGAACTGGCTGTCGGCGTTGCGGAAGAAGTCCGAGTCGAGGAATCCGCGGATCCACTCGGGGGCCTGGCGAACGATTTCCGATACCTGTTCCACGATGGTCGGAATCAGGGTTGCAAAGAACCCTGCCACCGCCAGGACGAGGGCTGAAACGGAGATCAGGATGCCTGCCGGCCGGGGGACCTTGCGGGATTCCAGCCAGCGGACTACAGGGTCCAGGCCCAGGGCTATGAAGAGTGCAGCGACGATCCACAAGATGAGCTGGGTGGTGTTGCTGGCGATATAGAACACTGCCAGAGCGATACCGACGCCGGCGGTCCCCATGAAGCCCACGTAGAGAGGGTGCTGGGACGACATTCGCGGCCCCGGGGCGCCGAAGCCGTGATCGTCTTCGGGCCGGAGGCCGCCGAGGCCCTCGTCGGTGTCGTCTTCCGGGGGCATTTCGAAACGAACGCGGGTGCGGGCTCCGGGAATGGGCTGCCTCAACCGGCGACCGAGGGCGGCGAGTCGTCCGGTGCGGACCGGAACCGTTGCGGCGGTGCCGTCCGAGGAAGCATCCACCGCACTTGACCCGGGCTCATCGGTGGGACGGGGCTCCAAGTGGTCTTTCACGCGGTTTTGCTGCCTTTTCATTAGTGGTAAAGGGCTGATTCAGGCGCTAAAAGGCCCGGATATCATGATCATCGCCACACTATCAGGAGCTCGGAAAGCCGCGATGGCGGCGCGATGGCGGGGTTTTCCCGATGTTGGGGAGATCACCCCGATCTGACTCTCTGATAACAAAACGGTTACCCTTGAAGTTCAACGACCGCTGATGATAGGTGATCCTGTGCGTTTGAAGACTGCAGCCTTGCTGGTGCTGCTGGGCCTGCTGACGATGCTGGCCGGCATTGGCCAGATGACTTTCTGGGCCCCCTCCGAGACCGTAACCGCCTCGGTTCCCAACGATACCAAAGCTGCCCCGCTGACGGTGATCGACCAAAAGTTGATCGACCTCCACGATGGGCCAGTGAAGATCAAGATCCAGGGTGAAGGCAACTTCATGGTCGCCACCGGGCGCCCGGACGACGTCGAAGCCTGGGTGGGTAAGACCGCCCACACCACGCTGACCGGCGTGTCGGCAGACCAGAAGTCATTGGAAGCCTCCTCGGTGGACGGCGAAGCAACAGCTCCCTCCCCGGCGGGATCCGATCTCTGGGTCAGCACCGAGGACGCCAGCGGCGAGTTGGACTACACCTGGAACCCTCCTGCTGATGGTGAGTGGTCCCTTTTGGTAGCCGCGGACGGAACCCAGCCTGCGCCGTCGTCGATTTCCATGACTTTCCCGAACAACGCCACCACCCCCTGGGCTGTGCCGCTGATCGTTCTGGGCATCATCATCATCCTGGTGGGAGCGGCCCTGCCCTTCATCGCCAAAGCCCTGTCCAACCGCCGCAAGGACGGCCAGGACGACGAACCGCATGATGGCGGGGAAACCACCACGTTGCCCGTCCAGTCGACGTCAGGTGACGCCGGCCGTCGTCGTGGTCCGGAAACCGAAGGACCTGCGCTCCGGGTCACCGCCATTGCCGCTGCCTTGGCAGCTGTCATGGTAGGCGGCACGGCTGTCGCCGCCCAGGCAACCACCACGCCTGAGGCGACCCCCACCTCTTCTGCCGCAGCGCCCGCCGAGGGCGACGGCGGCACCCCCGTGCTGCTGGAATCCCAGCTGCAGCGGATCCTGGAACAGGTTGCCAGCACGGTTGATGCTGCTGACGCCGCCAAGGATGCAGCCAAGCTGGCTCCCCGCGTCGACAAGATGGAACTGCAGATCCGTACGCAGAACTACAAGATCCGCACCGCGGTATCGGCTTATGAAGCCCGTATGCCCGTCCGGGCCACGAAGCTCCAGAGCAGCGTCATCAGCACCAAGCGCGAGTGGCCCCGTACGGTCTTTGCCCTGACCCAGGGCGACGGCAACGTTGTGCCGCAGGTCCTGACGCTTGTTCAGCTCTCGCCGCGGGAAAACTACAAGCTTTGGGGCAGCGCGCCGCTGCAGCCCGGGACCAACTTCCCGTCGTTCCCCGTACCCCGCGAAGGAACCGACCCTGTGCCCGCCGGCGACAACACAGGCCTGGCGTACAGCGGCAACGAGGCCTTGGGCATCCTGGCTGAAATGCTGACCACGCCTGACTCGCCGAACCGGAGCAAGCTGGCTGACGGCCAGGCGTCCCCGTACATCGCCGGTGCCCTGGCCTACCAGGCAGACACCGTGAAGAACGGGACCAGCGCCAACTTCAAATTCACCCATACACCCGCGACCAACCAGACCGTTGTGCTGCGCACCGCTGACGGTGGCGCGCTGGTGGTGGGACGACTGGACTTCAACTTCGAGGGCACGCCCAAGGCGGCAGGAGACAAACTCCTCCTTGAAGATGATTCCGCCGTCTTTGCCGGGGGCAAGGAGACCACTACCGGTATGGTGCTGAACTTCGCTGAGTCCGTGGCTGTGTACATTCCACCGGCAGGATCCGCCGATCCCATGAAGCTCGTCGCAGCTACGCGGGGCTTGGTAGGGGCCAGCTTCAAGTAGGCAATTCCGCTGCAGGGCAGCGGCTAGAGTGGATGGTATGAGTTCGCCCGGATACCGACCCACTCCAGCCGCTGCCAGCCAGCTCAACCTTCGCGGCGCCGTTGACCTCTCGTCACTGCGCCGCCCGGCCGCACCTCCCGCGCCGCCAGCCTCCCCTTCCGCGGACGGTGCTGCGCGCGACGGCGGAACCCCCAATGGTGATGAAACCAATGGTGGCACCGGCTCGGCACCCCTGAGGGTGGATGCCACAGAAACAAACTTCCAGGATCTGGTGCAGCTGTCTGCGCAGATTCCTGTTCTCTTCCTTCTCTGGTCGCGCTATGCACCGGAATCGCCCGCAGTCCTGGACGCCGCTGAGCGCGTGGTGGAAACTTACGCCGGCCGGCTGGTTCTCGCGGCTGCAGACGTCGACGCCTTCCCGCAACTGGCGCAGGCCTTCCAGATGCAGGCTGTTCCCACCGCGGTAGCCGTGGTGAAGGGCCAGCCCGTTCCTCTTTTCCAAGGTCCTGCCGATGACGCGCAAATCAGGGACCTCGTGGAGGAACTCCTCAAAGTCGCTGCCGCCAACGGGGTGAGCGGAAGCATCGGTGACGCCGCCGCCCAGGGTGGGGAAGCCGAGCCTGAGCCCCTCCCGCCCCTGCATCAGGCCGCCATTGACGCGATCGAGGCCGGTGACTACGCCGGAGCAGCTGCGTCCTACAAGCAAGCGCTCTTGGAACAGCCGGCCGACACTGACGCCAAAGCCGGACTGGCCCAGGTTGAACTCATGGCCCGGTTGGAGAACCTTTCTGCTCCCGAGGCAGAAAACCTCCGTGACCTTGCCGCCCGGGAACCGGACAACCTCGACGCCCAGTTTGGCGTCGCCGACCTTGACGTTTCCGGGGGACACATCGAGGACGCCTTCAGCCGCATCATCACGTTCATCGGCAGGAATTTCGGTCCGGAACGCGAGACCGCGCGCGTGCGGCTCCTTGAACTCTTCGAGGTAGTCGGAACTTCGGACGAGAGGGTAGCCAAAGCCCGTCAAGGACTCGCGAGGGTTCTTTTCTAGTGCCGTCCGCGCTGTTCTCCCCGCTGCAGCTGCGTTCACTCACTATCCCGCACCGGGGGTGGGTCTCGCCCATGTGCCAGTACAGCTGTCATCCCGGGACCGGAGAAGGCGTCCCCAACGACTGGCATCTGATGCACCTCGGCTCCTTCGCCGCCGGTGGTGCCGCGTTGATCATGAGCGAGGCCGCAGCGGTCAACGCTGTGGGCAGGATCAGCCCGCTGGACGCCGGGTTGTACTCCGATGAGCAGGCCGCGGGCTGGGAACGCATTGTTGATTTCGTCCACCGGCATGGCGCCGTGGAGTGCAGGATCGGCGCGCAGTTGGCCCATGCAGGTCGCAAGGCTTCGACGTACTGGCCCTTCGCCGATCAGACAGGCTCCGTGCCATCGTCCGACGGCGGGTGGGTCACCGTTGGACCTGCCACCACACCGTTCGACGGCTACGCCGCGCCGGCGGTGATGAGCGAGGAGGACATCCTGGCTGTGGTGGACGACTTTGCCGCCGCGGCCTCGCGGGCTGTTGCTGCGGGTTTTGACACCGTGGAGATCCACGGCGCCCACGGCTATCTGTTGCACCAGTTCCAAAGTCCGCTCATCAATACCCGGACGGACAAGTGGGGCGGCAATGAGGAGGGGCGGAACAGACTCATGCTCAGCGTGGTGGACGCGGTCCGAAACGCCATCCCGGACTCCATGCCGCTCCTGTTGAGGATCTCCGCCACCGACTGGGCTGACGGGGGAGTGGACGCTGAGGCGTCAGTCCGCCTGGCCCGTGCTGCTGCCGGGCGCGGCGTAGACCTCGTGGACGTCTCTTCCGGCGGTGCTGTGGCGCACCAGAAAATCAGGGCCGTGCCTGGCTACCAGGCCGGGTTCGCCGAACAGATAAGGCGCGACGCCGGTGTCCCCACCGGGGCGGTAGGGCTTCTCACCAGTGCCGCCCAAGCCGAGGACATTGTTGCCAATGGCAGGGCAGATGCCGTGTTCATGGCACGTGCGGCCTTGCGCGATCCGCATTGGTGGCTGAGGGCCGCGTACGAACTCGGCCATGACATCCCCTGGGTTCCGCAGTACCAGCGGGCCGTCCCCCGCCACGGCTTCTAGAACCGGCTCCGGCTCCGGTGGGCGAGGTTAGGCTGGTCACATGACGGAACCACGCCATGAACCCACGCCCACGTCCGCGCCGCCACAGGATGCCGCGACTCCACAATTCCCCGCACCGCCTCAAGTCTCCGCACAGGCCCCGCCAACCCAGGACCCTGAATCACCGCCTGCGTCAGCGCCACTGGCTGCCTTGTCCATCCGTGGCCTGGCCAAGCGCTTCGGTGACAAGATCGCCGTGGATGGCGTCAGCCTGGAAGTACCTGCCGGATCCTTTTACGGGATGGTCGGCCCCAACGGTGCAGGCAAGACCACCACGTTGTCCATGGCCACAGGGCTGCTGAGGCCGGACTTTGGCACAGCCTTGATCCATGGAGTTGACGTATGGGCGCGTCCGTTGGAGGCCAAGAAGCTCATGGGTGTCCTGCCTGATGGCGTTCGCCTCTTTGACAGGCTGACGGGCGAGCAATTGGTGACCTACTCCGGACTCCTTCGCGGCATGGACCGCGACGTTGTCGGTGCACGTGTTCCTGAGTTGCTGGCTGCCCTTGACCTTGAAGCCGATGCCGGTTCGTTGGTGGTTGATTACTCCGCCGGCATGACAAAGAAGATCGCCCTGGCCTCCGCTCTCATCCATGCACCGCGACTCCTTGTCCTTGATGAGCCTTTTGAGTCGGTGGATCCTGTGTCGGCTGCCAACATCCGGGGCATCTTGGAGGGATACGTCGCCTCCGGAGGCACGGTCATTGTTTCCAGCCATGTCATGGACCTCGTGCAGCGCATGTGCAGCCACGTCGCAGTGGTGGCTGGTGGACGCGTTCTGGCAGCAGGCTCCGTGGACGAGGTCCGCGATGGCTCTACGTTGGAGGAACGCTTTGTCCAGCTGGTGGGCGGCGGACACCGAACGGAGGGGCTGGAATGGTTGCGCACCTTCTAAGCCTCAAGTGGCGCCTGCTCCTTAATGGGTTCAAGCGCAGTCCGTGGCAGCTGGTGGGCATGGCCCTGGGGCTCCTTTATGCATTGGGATTGCTGGTCCTCCTGGTTGGAGGCCTCATAGCACTGCGGTTGGCTGATCCGGAGATCGCCCACACTGTAGTGGTATTGGGTGGAGCGGCCACAGTCCTTGGGTGGGCCATCATCCCCCTCGTTGCCTCGGCCGCGGACATGACCCTGGACCCTGCGCGGTTCACCACGTTCGCCATACCTTCCAAGCAACTCCTGACGGGCCTGGCCCTCGCGGGTTTCATCGGCATTCCCGGCCTGGCTACGTTGATTGCCGCCCTGGGAACTGTTGGGACCTGGTGGCGCAGTGTTCCGGCCGTCACAGGTGCCGTGCTGGGGGCTGTCCTTGGTGCCCTGACGTGCATCGTGTTGTCCAAAGTAGTCACGACGGCGACAGCCGGCCTGGCGGCTTCGAGGCGTTTCAAGGACGTCAGCAGCATCGTTGTCTTCATCCCCTTGGTCCTGTTGGGTCCCATCATGATGGGCGTGGTGGACGGTGTCCGCGGCAGCGCCGACTACCTTCCGGTGCTCGCCCGAACGGTATCGTGGACGCCCTTGGGTGCGGCCTGGTCCCTTGGCGGTGACATCGATTCCGGTAATCTTGCTGCGGCCGGACTCAAGTTCCTGATCGCGGCGGCCACCATTGCCGTGCTCCTCTTCTGCTGGCATGTGCTCCTGAAGCGTGCGCTGGTGACGCCTGCGTACTCCGGAGGCACGGCCAGAAAGGGCGGAAAGCTTGGCTTGTTCGGGCTGCTCCCCGGTACGCCGGCCGGGGCCGTTGCTGCCAGGGCGCTGATCTACTGGTTGAAGGACCCGAGGTATGCGGCGTCATTGGTGATTGTTCCGATGTTCCCGGTGCTGTTCTACTTCGGCGGCTCACAGAGCGGCAGCTATGGCTTGCTCATGATTCTGGGTCCGCTGACCGCTTTCGTCATGGCGTGGTCCATCTGCGCCGATGTCTCTTATGACAACACTGCCTTTGCCCTTCACCTCGCGGCGGGCGTCAAGGGAGTGGATGACAGGCTTGGGCGGGCCTTGGCCTGCCTGGCCATATCGCTTCCGGTCGTGCTGCTCTTTACTGTGGGGCCCCTGTTCGTGACGGGCGACTGGCAGTGGCTGCCCAACCTCCTGGGGTTGTCCCTCGGAACGCTGTTCACCGGCCTGGGGCTTTCTTCAGTCATTTCTGCCCGGTACAACATTGCCGTCCCCTTGCCCGGCGACAGCCCGTTCAAGAAGCCCCCGGGAAACGTTGCCCAGACCCTGGCCGTCCAAGCGGTGGGGATGGGCCTCCTGGCTCTCCTGTTGGTTCCTGAACTTGCATTGGTGGCAGTCCAGGCTTTCACTGGTGGGCCGGAGGCTGGCTGGATCAACCTGGTGGCGGGCCCGGTACTGGGTGTCATCCTGTTCATCGTGGGCATCCGCCTCGGAGGAAAATGGTTGGACGCACGGGGGCCGGAAATGTTCGCCCAGCTCAGTGTGAACCGTTAGCCGCGTAACAACCGTGCCCGTAGGTGGGACATGGGATAACGTCTCTTTCAGATAGCTCGAAGACCCCAAACAAGAAAGGCCGTGACGATGGAAGTTGTCATTCTCCCTGGCACCAAGCAGATCGGTGCGCTTGCAGCCGATGCCATTGAAGCATTGGTCCGCCGCAAGCCGAATGCTGTGCTGGGCCTGGCTACGGGGTCCTCGCCGCTGCCTGTCTATGACGAACTCGCACGCCGCTACGATGCCGGGGGGCTGGACTTCAGCCAGGCGCACGGTTTCGCGTTGGACGAGTATGTGGGCCTTGAGGCCGGACATCCCGAGTCCTATCGCGAGGTGATCCGGCGCGAATTCACCAATCGGGTGAACATCAAACCGGAGAATGTGCACGGCCCGGACGGCGCCGCCAAGGATCTGGAGTCAGCCTGCCAGGACTACGAGGATGCCATCAAGGCAGTAGGGGGCGTGGACCTCCAGATCCTGGGGGTGGGCACTGACGGGCACATCGGTTTCAACGAGCCCGGATCATCCCTGGCGTCCAGGACGCGGATCAAAACACTGATCGAGCAGACCCGGAAGGACAACGCCCGCTTCTTCGACAGCATCGATGATGTTCCCCATCACGTGGTGACCCAGGGGCTGGGGACCATCATGGATGCCCGTCATGTGGTGCTGGTCGCAACAGGTGCCCAAAAGGCGCAGGCGGTGCGCGATTTCGTGGAGGGACCCGTGGCCGCGATTTGTGCTGCATCAATCCTCCAGATGCACCCCCACGCAACAATCCTGGTGGATGAAGCAGCCGCGTCATCGCTGAAACTGGCTGATTACTATCGGCACACGTACGACAACAAGCCGGAGTGGCAGGGCATCTAGACGGTAAGATGTTTGGCATGACTACGCTTCCTCCGGATCCATTCGAAAACGACCCCATGCGCGAGCTTTCCGGAGCCGGAACGTCCACTGCCACCATTGAGCGCGAGGAAACGCGCCAGGAAGTGGAACCCGGCGACCGCGAGCGTTTTTCCCACTATGTCCGCAAGGAAAAGATCATGGAGTCGGCGTTGACCGGCGAGCCGGTCATTGCCTTGTGCGGCAAGGTTTGGACGCCCGGACGCGACCCCCAGAAGTTCCCGGTCTGCCCGGAGTGCAAGGAGATCTATGAAGGACTCCGCCCCGGCAACGACGGTGGAAAAAACGGCGGCCCGGGCAACTCCAAGTAGTGGGTGGGAAGAGAACACAGGTCCCTTCTGATCGTTACCGTTTTGTCCTCCAGTCCGGCGGTCACGCCGGGCTGGAGGTAATGGTCGTTGCCATCAGGCCGGGGGAGTCAGCATGACAGAAACACTTTTTGGTGGACCATCCCTGCCTCCGGCGTACCCGGAACGGGCTGCGTGGGGAACTGCGCCCAAGCTCCGTGCCTGGCAGCAGGAGGCCCTTGACCTCTACATGACCCGCAACCCGAAGGACTTCCTGGCCGTGGCGACGCCCGGCGCCGGTAAGACCACCTTTGCGCTGCGCATTGCCACCACACTGCTGGACAGCGGCGTGGTCAACCGGATCACGATCGTTGCTCCGACCGACCACCTGAAGCGGCAGTGGGCTGATGCCGCAGCCAAGGTGGGCATCGCGATCGATCCCAACTTCAAGAACTCCGACGGCCAGCACGGCCGTGGTTTTGTGGGCGTCGCTGTGACGTACGCACAGGTGGCGAGCAAGCCGATGCTGCACCGCGCCAAGACTGAAGCGGCGCGCACGTTGGTCATCCTGGATGAAATCCACCACGGCGGTGAAGCGCTCTCCTGGGGCGATGGCCTGCGCGAGGCATTTGATCCGGCCGCGAGGCGCCTGTCACTGACAGGTACTCCGTTCCGCTCGGATACCTCTCCCATTCCGTTTGTTGAATACGCTGAGGACCGGGACGGCATCCGGCGTTCCAAAGCCGATTACACCTACGGTTACGGCAATGCGCTGCGGGACCACGTGGTCCGCCCCGTGCTCTTCATGGCTTATTCAGGCCAGATGCGGTGGCGAACAAGTGCAGGTGACGAAATGGCTGCCTCGCTGGGCGAAGCTGCCGTCACCAAGGACATCACCTCCCAGGCGTGGCGCACGGCGTTGAACCCCACCGGAGAGTGGATCCCTGCCGTGCTCGCCGCGGCGGACAAGCGCCTCAGCGAGGTCAGGCGGACGGTGCCGGACGCCGGTGGCCTGGTCATTGCCACGGACCACGACGACGCCCGTGCCTATGCGGGCCAACTTAAGAAGATCACGGGCCAGTCGCCCACGGTGATCCTTTCGGACGACTCCAAGGCCTCGAGCAAGATCGAGGAGTTCTCCGCGGGTGAACAGCGCTGGATGGTTGCCGTCCGGATGGTGTCCGAAGGTGTTGACGTGCCGCGCCTTTCTGTCGGCGTCTATGCCACTTCCACCTCCACGCCATTGTTCTTCGCCCAGGCCGTGGGACGTTTTGTGCGTGCCCGCAAGAGGGGCGAGACGGCGTCGGTCTTCCTGCCGTCCGTGCCCCCGCTGATGATCCTCGCCAACACCATGGAGGCAGAGCGTGACCACGCTTTGGACCGCCCGGAGAAGGACGAGGACGGTCTTTTCAATCCTGAAGAGAACCTCATGGCCGAGGCCAACCGGGAGGACAAAGCCTCGGACGAGCTCACCAAAGGCAAGTTCGAAGCACTGGACTCCCAAGCTTCGTTTGACCGCGTCCTCTTTGATGGTGGCGAGTTCGGCACGGGAGCGGACATCGGTTCCGATGATGAACTGGACTTCCTGGGCATTCCAGGGCTCCTCGACGCCGAGCAAGTAGGAACACTGCTGCGTCAACGCCAGCACGATCAGCAGTCGCGCAAGAAACGCCAGTCACCGCTGGCGGCTGCAGCCGCACCCGCTGTGCCTGACCACCGGATGCTCATGGATCTCCGGAACGAGCTGGCCAAGAACGTCGCTGCCTGGGCTGCCCGAACCGGCACCCCGCACGGAGTAGTGCACACGAAACTTCGTGAAGTGTGTGGCGGCCCTGCGGTGGCACAGGCCAATGAGGAGCAACTGCAGGCCCGCCTGCGCAAGCTCCAGGACTGGTTCATCGGCAGGAAGTAGCGAGACCATCATCTGCAGAAAAGCCAGGGGGCGCCGCGTTTGCGGCGCGCCCTGGCTTTTCTGCTGTAACGCTGTTCAGCTTCAGTCGCGTTCGACGTCGACGCCGGCTGCTTCCATTTCGTCGAGCGCATCGGTGAAGTCGTCGGCAATTCCGGCGGTAAGCCCAGCGATGACGGTGGTGTTGTAGCCGGCCTGCACGGCATCGAGCGCCGTTGACTTGACGCAGTAGTCGGTGGCGAGGCCCACCACTACGACGTCCTCGACGTCGTGGCTTTGCAGCCAGTCATCGAGGCCAATGGCATCCTGGTCGAAGACTTCGGCAACGGTGGCCCCGGCCTTCAGGTCTCCCGTAGGAACGTCGTCTTCGGGGGCGAGGACACCTTCAAAACCGGAGTAGGCCGCTGTGTACTGGCCCTTGCGGAAATAGGCCTGGATGTACTCGGGGTCAAGGTCTTCGTGAAGCTCCGCGCCTTTGGTTCGGGCCCGGCAGTGCGGAGGCCAGGAATCCACCATGTCGGGTTCATCGGAGAAGTGGTCGCCCGGTTCGATGTGCCAATCCTGGGTGGCCACGATGTGGTCGAAGTGCTGCTGGTTGGCGTCCACATATTCGGTGATGGCTCCGGCGACGGCGGCGCCACCTTCGACGGCCAGGGTGCCGCCCTCGCAGAAGTCGTTCTGGACATCGACGATGATCAGGGCGCGGGACATCAGTTCTCCTCGTAAACAGTGGGGATGGCAGCCTCGCCGCGCTGGAGGCGGTTGACGACGGCGGGCAGCTCGGCCATGGTGGCCGCGTGCCTTTCCTTGGCGCGAATGACGCCTTCCGGGCCGGTCCAGCCAGGGAGTACCTCGCCGTTCTTGACGAATTGGTGAAGCAGCACGCGGTCGTTGCCGTCATCTTCGGGACGGTGGCCGATGCCCACGACTTCCTGGGTGGCGCGGCCGCGCTCATTGAGCTTGCGGAGGGCGTATTTGCGTCCGCCCACGCTGGTCTTGTTTTTGGCGGCCTTGGCCACGGAGATGAATTCACCGGAATCGTTGGTGCGGCTGACCAGCTTGTAGACCATGCTGGCAGTGGGGGCGCCGGAGCCTGTCACCAGGGACGTGCCCACACCGTAGGAGTCCACTGGAGCGGACTGCAGGGCGGCAATGGCGAACTCGTCGAGGTCCGAGGTCACCACAATCCTGGTGTTGACGTTGCCGAGGTCATCGAGCAACTGCCGTACCCATTGGGCCTGTGCAATAAGGTCGCCCGAATCCAGGCGTACCGCACCGAGTTTGTCACCGGCCAGTTCCACCGCAGTGCGCACCGCTGTCTCGACGTCATAGGTATCAACCAGCAGCGAGGTCCCTGGTCCAAAAGTCGCGATCTGCGCTTCGAAGGCCTCCCGCTCGGTGTCATGAAGGAGGGTGAAAGAGTGGGCCGCGGTGCCCACGGTCTTGATGCCGTAGCGTCGTCCGGCCTCCAGGTTGGAGGTGCTGGCGAAGCCGGCTATCACCGCGGCGCGGGCGGCCGCCGTCGCCGATTCTTCCTGGGTCCGCCGGGAGCCCATCTCGATGCAGGGGCGGGTGCCCGCGGCAGAGGTCATGCGCGAAGCGGCGGATGCAATGGCGCTGTCGTGGTTGAGGACAGAGAGGATGTAGGTCTCCAGGATGCAGGCTTCTGCGAAGGTGGATTCCACGATCAGGATGGGGGAGTTGGGGAAATAGGCGTCGCCTTCGGCATAGCCCCAGATGTCTCCGCTGAACTTGTAGTCGGCCAGGTAGTCCAGGGTTTCCTGGTTGACCACCTTGTTCTGCTCAAGGAATGCGAGCTCGGCGTCGCCGAAGCGGAAGTCGGCGATCCCCTCCAGCAGGCGGCCGGTACCGCCCACCACGCCATAGCGCCGCCCGTCCGGCAGCCGCCGGGCGAAGGCTTCAAACACCGAACGTCGATGCGCGGCGCCTGAATGCAAAGCGGCCTGAAGCATCGTCAGTTCGTAGTGGTCTGTGTACAAGGAAGTTGCGGGATGGTCCCAGGACGTGGCTCTACTCACGAATTCACTCTAGTGCGAGCCGCCATAGAATGGACAGATGAGCCCTAGCGTTGCGTATGGCACGGACATCGATGAGCGGACCAAAGCTGCAGAGCAGTCCGCCACCGATGTCCTGACAGCCCCTGATATCCCGTGGAACCTTGTGATCTGGAATGATCCCGTGAATCTGATGAGCTACGTGAGCTTTGTTTTCCAGAGTTACTTCGGCTATTCCGAGTCCAAAGCCCACAAGCTCATGATGGAGGTCCACAAAAAGGGCCGGTCCATCGTGGCCCACGGCAGCAAGGAACAAGTAGAGCAGCACGCGGTGGCCATGCACGGGTTTGGCCTGTGGGCCACCGTCGAAAAGGCTGCGAGCGGCAACGAGACACCTGGAAAGGGCGGCCGCCAGCGTGGCTAAGGCATTCAAGTACGGTCTCAAGGGCATCACCGGCTACCTCGAGCCCGCCGAGCGCGACCTCCTGCGCGGATTGCTGGACGACGTCATTTCCATGCTGGAGCAGGACGTGCGGGAGAACGAGGACCCGTTGGCGGCGCTCATCGGCCTGGACATGGACGTCAAGCAGCCCAGCGACCGTGCCCTGTTGCGGCTTCTGCCCAACGTCATGAAGGACGACGACGGCGGCTCGCTGGAGTTCCGTCAACTCACTGAACGCTCGGTGCGGGAAAACAAGATCGGCGCCCTCAGAGCTGCGGCCATGGGGCTCGACAAAGACGAGCTGATCCTGACGCCGGAAGACGCCACCCGCTGGTCCATGGCGCTGAACGATGTCCGCCTGGTCCTGGCCGAGCGCCTGGACATTCGGGACGAAGCGGATGCGGAACATATCCACAGCATGCAGGACTGGAGCCAGGCCGAGGACGTGGAGAGCTACTTGGCCCTGGTTTACAACTTCACTACGTGGCTGCAGGAGTCCCTGGTGCAGGCCATGATGGCCGCAAGGCAGGCGAAATCCTGATCCGGACGGCCGGGCCGTGCTCCCGCCTTGTGACACATCAGACACGAGGCGGAGGCCACAGGTAATGGCCGCACACCAAGGGAAGCCTTATTCTCGAATAATTATGACTTCAGCATCGGGTTCACCAAGCGGCACCCTGGGCTCTGACGCCCCCATCAGCACGGGGGAACTTGTCGGGACGCGCCCGATCGGCATTTTCGACTCCGGAGTGGGCGGCTTGACTGTAGCGCGTTCCATCATCGATCAGCTCCCCAATGAATCAATCCTGTACGTCGGTGACACCGCCAACGGCCCTTACGGACCGCTTCCCATCGCCGAGGTGCGCGCCAACGCCCTGGGTGTCATGGATGAATTGGTGGACTCGGGCGTGAAGTTGCTGACCATCGCCTGCAATTCGGCGTCGGCGGCTGTGCTCCGGGACGCACGGGAACGTTATACGGCCCGCTACGGCATCCCGGTCATCGAGGTTATCCAGCCTGCAGTGCGGCGGGCTGTTTCTGCTACGCGGTCAGGCCGGATCGGTGTCATCGGAACCTCGGCCACCGTGGGATCGCGTGCCTATGAGGACACCTTTGCTGCTGCCCCGGACCTCACCATCACGTCCGTGGCATGCCCGGCGTTCGTGAACTTTGTGGAGGCAGGGATCACCACCGGCCCTGACCTGCTTGCCGCCGCCAACGAATACTTGGAACCGCTCAAGCACGCCGGCGTGGACACCGTGGTTCTGGGTTGTACGCACTACCCGCTGTTGACCGGTGTCATCTCCTTCGTGATGGGTGAGGATGTCACGTTGGTTTCCAGCGCGGAGGAGACCGCCAAGGACGTATACCGTGCCTTGGCCACCCACGGCATCCAACGGACGGAGTCCACTACGCCGAGCCACGAGTTCATTGCCACCGGTGATGCCGCACAATTCGAGACTCTCGCCCGCCGCTTCCTGGGGCCGGAAGTTCTTTCCGTGAAGCATGTGGACCATGTGGCGGCGCAGTACCCCACAGGCAGCCTGGCCCGCATCACGCCCGAGATGTTGGAAGCAGCACGGTCAGGAACCGGGTTCTCCCGACGCTCATATTTCGTACAGCCGGACCGTGGCCTGAGCGGCAGTGCGGGCACAACCCTGGGGCGTGGACTGTGAAGCTGACCATAGTGGGCTGCACCGGTTCCTTCCCCGGTCCCGGCTCGCCGGCGTCGTGCTATTTGGTGACGGCGCACGACGGCGAACGCGAGTGGAAGATCGTCATGGACCTCGGCAGTGGAGCACTGGGAGCGATCCAGCGCTACACCGATCTTGAAGACATCGACGCGATATTCCTCACCCACCTTCATCCGGACCATTGCATGGACCTCTGCGGACTCCACGTGGCTGTCAGGTGGAAGCCCGGCGGATGGGGACGGGACCGGTTGCCGGTGTGGGGGCCTGCTGCCACAGCGGACCGGATGGCGACGGCCTATGGCCTGGACCTGGATCCCGGCATGCACGAGGAATTCGACTTCACCCACTGGGCCGAGCGCCGGCCCGTCACTGTGGGTCCTTTCACCGTGACGCCGTATGCCGTCAACCACCCGGTTGAAGAGGCGTACGCGCTGCGCGTGACGGCCACCGAACCTGGCAAGGACGGCGTCCCAGTGACCAAAATCCTGACGTACTCCGGTGACACCGACTCGTGCCAGGGGCTTGAAGATGCAGCCAAGGGCTCGGATCTCTTCCTGTGTGAGGCAGCGTTCGAGGAAGGCCGGGACGACGACATCAAAGACGTCCACCTCACCGGCAAGCGGGCAGGCGAGGCAGCAACGAACGCTTCTGCAAGGAGGCTGCTTCTCACCCACATTCCTGTGTGGACGTCCCAAACCAAAGTGCTGTCAGAAGCAAAACCGGTGTTTGCCGGTGACGTCGCCGTCGCCGTCGCCGGAGTCCACTACACGATCTAGCACCTTACCGACGTCGGGAGGTGCGCCGGGCTTGGATAAGCTTGAACCATGACTTCTGAAGCTACATCCACACCCGTCATCCGCGCCGATGGCCGGACACCTGACCAACTGCGTCCCATCAGCATCACCCGCGGCTGGTCCAAGCAGGCCGAAGGTTCGGCATTGATCGAGTTCGGCAATACGCGGGTCCTGTGCACAGCTTCGCTGACCGAGGGCGTGCCGCGTTGGCTCAAGGGCGAAGGCCGCGGCTGGGTCACCGCAGAGTACGCCATGCTTCCCCGTGCCACGAACACCCGCTCGGACCGTGAGTCCGTCAAGGGCAAGATCGGCGGACGCACCCATGAGATTTCACGCCTGATCGGCCGTTCCCTGCGCTCCATCATTGATACCAAGGCGCTCGGCGAGAACACGATCGTCCTGGACTGCGACGTCCTGCAGGCCGACGGCGGCACCCGCACCGCTGCGATCACCGGCGCCTATGTGGCCCTGGCAGAAGCCATCCGTTTCGCCCGCGAGAACAAGCTCATCGCCCGCAACGCCGAGCCGCTGGTGGACACTATCGCAGCCGTGTCCGTAGGGATCATCGACGGCGTACCCATGCTTGACCTGCCCTATGTGGAGGATGTCCGCGCTGAGACTGACATGAACGTGGTGGTGACCGGATCAGGGAAGTTCGTTGAAGTCCAGGGCACGGCTGAAGGCGCCCCCTTCGACCGCGATGAACTCAACGCACTGCTGGACCTCGCCTTGCTGGGCACCACGCAGTTGTCCGCCATCCAGCGCGAAACCCTGGCTGAGGCCCCGTGAGCGGCACTGTGCCAACTCAAGCGCCCCGCCTTGTCCTGGCCACGCACAACAAGGGCAAGCTGAGGGAACTCCGCGAACTGCTCCGGGGCCAGGTTCCAGGGCTCGACGTCGATACCCAGGTGGTGGACGCCGCTGCGGCAGGTGCCCCGGATGTTGCGGAAACCGGTGTCACGTTTGCCGAGAACTCACTCCTCAAAGCCCGGGCCGTAGCGGAGGCGACAGGCTTGATAGCCATAGCCGATGATTCCGGGCTGGCCGTTGATGTCCTGGGCGGAGCTCCCGGAATCTTCTCTGCCCGATGGTCCGGAACCCACGGTGATGATGCCGCCAACCTGAACCTGCTCCTGGCCCAGCTCTCCGATGTTCCGGACGCGTTCCGCGGAGCAGCGTTCGTCTGTGCTGCCGCATTGGCCGTGCCGGGTCCAGATGGCATCGCCCACGAAACCGTGGAGTATGGCCAGCTTGAGGGGACGCTCCTGCGTGAACCTCGCGGAGAAGGCGGCTTCGGCTACGACCCCGTGCTGCTGCCTGCCGGGATGGACC
Organism: Paenarthrobacter sp. YAF11_1; assembly: GCF_052113445.1. Taxonomy (NCBI): domain Bacteria; kingdom Bacillati; phylum Actinomycetota; class Actinomycetes; order Micrococcales; family Micrococcaceae; genus Paenarthrobacter; species Paenarthrobacter sp. YAF11_1. The sequence continues at coordinate 158,623 of NZ_JBFRDF010000001.1, read as the reverse complement.
GCAGTTGTGCGGAGCTGAGCCCGGAGGAGAAAAACGCCATCAGCCATCGCGGCCAGGCGTTCCGGGCCCTGCTTCCGGGGATCGTCTTGGCATTGTCCGAGTCCGGCTCGAACTAGCTTCTTCGACGAAAAAGGCACCCCGCCATGCGGGGTGCCTTTTTCAGTGCTTGGGCGGTGATCCTCAGTGCTCCCCGTGCTTGCCGCCTTCGTGTTCTTCGATGAATCCCTCCACGGGGTCAGTGCCTGCTGCTGCCGCCTTGCGCTTGGCGACGAAGCCACGGCCGACCTCAATGAAGATCGGGATGACCGAGATCAGGACGATGACGATGAAGATGATGTCGATGTTGTTGCCAACCCACTCGAACTGGCCAAGCCATGCGCCGAGCAGGGTAACGCCGCCGCCCCAGAGGACGGCACCGATGACGTTGAAGAGGAAGAACTTGCGCTTATCCATCTGCGCAACGCCCACGATCACCGGTACGAAAGTGCGAATAATGGGAACGAAGCGCGCCAGGATCAACGCCTTGCCACCGTGCTTCTCGAAGAACGCATGGGCGCTCTCCACGTTTTCTTTCTTGAAAAGCCGTGAATCCGGCTTGTTGAAGATGGCCGGGCCGGCCTTCGATCCAATGAGATAACCGGTCTGGTTACCGATGATGGCGGCCACGATGATCATGCCGCACATGGCCCATAGGTTGAATTCGATGGCGCCGGTGGAGACCAGCAGCCCCGCCGTGAACAGCATCGAATCGCCCGGCAGGAAGAAGCCCACCAGGAGGCCTGTTTCTGCGAAAACAATGGCGCAGACCAGGAGGACCACCCACGGTCCCAACGGGGAATCGCGGAGGAAGACGTCGGGGTTCAACCAGTCCGGAAGGAACGAGGCCATGGAAGGCTGAACCGGTCCCGCGCCCCCGAAAGTGGATACGGCAAGGTCGTTTATCGCAGAAAAGATCACCCATCAAGCCTACTTGACGGCCGTCGTCGTGATTTTCGGGGGAGAACCCTTGACTCCTGCCTCGCTGCTTGTATGGTTAGTTACATGAGTAATGAACCAATGAGGCGGTGGTGCTCATGATCGATGACAGCAGGCCGATCTTCCTTCAGATCGCCGAACTCATTGAAAACGGAATCGTGGACGGCACCATGGCCGAGGAATCCCAGGTGCCCTCCACCAACGAGTTTGCTGCCTTCCATCGCATCAACCCGGCAACTGCTGCCAAGGGCGTCAATGTGCTGGTGGATTCAGGAATTCTGTACAAACGCAGGGGGATAGGGATGTTCGTAGCAACAGGAGCCCGCGCCCAGCTGATAGCGCGCCGCACCGAAGAGTTCGTGGAGCAGTACGTCAAGCCGCTGGCGCTGGAGGCCCGGAAGTTGGGCATTTCGGCGGAGCAGCTGAACACGATGATTGAACGCAGTTCCGGGCTTGCTCCGGAATCCGGGACAGACAAGGAAAGGAGCGCGGCCCTGTGAACGAGACCATCGTCGAGGCCCGTAACCTGATCAAGCATTACAAAGACCTGAACGCGCTGGACAACGTCAACCTGAGCCTCTCTGCAAACCGTATCTATGGCTTGCTCGGACGCAACGGCGCGGGCAAGACCACGTTAATGTCCATCCTGACCGCCCAAGCGTTCGCCACCTCCGGTGAAGCGCTGGTCTTTGGAGCCAGTGCCTATGAGAACGAGGACGTTCTGTCCCGGATCTGCTTCATCCGGGAGTCACAGAAATATCCGGATGACTTCCAGCCCCGGCACGCCTTCCGATCCGCAGCCCTGTTTTACAAGAACTGGGACCAGGACTTCGCCGACCGGTTGGCCGAGGACTTCCAACTCCCCGTCAAGCGCCGGATCAAGAAGCTCTCGCGCGGCCAGTTGTCCGCCGTCGGGGTCATCATTGGCCTCGCCTCCCGTGCAGAACTGACGTTCTTCGACGAGCCCTACCTGGGGCTCGACGCCGTCGCCCGCCAGCTTTTCTACGACCGCCTGGTGGAGGACTACGCAGAGCACCCGCGCACCATCATCTTGTCCTCGCACCTGATCGATGAGGTAGCGAACCTCCTTGAACACGTAGTGGTGATCGATCGGGGGCGGATCATCATGGACGCCGATGCCGAGGAGATCCGAGGTTCGGCTGTCACCGTTTCAGGTTCTGCGGAAAAGGTGGACGCCTTCCTTGCCGGCAGGAAGACCCTGCACCGCGAAACCCTGGGATCCTTGGCCTCCGTCACGGTGGACGAGGTGCTCAGCAGTCGCGAACGAACCGAAGCCCAGGAGCTTGGCCTCGAACTATCACCGGTTTCATTGCAGCAGTTGGTGGTACGGAAGACCATGGCCGGGGCAGGCGCAACAGGTCCAGGCAGTGGAGAATTCGCCGATGAGACGATGGAGGCAAGGCGATGAGCAGGACATTGGCAGTTGCCCGGATGCAGCTGATCAACAAGTGGACGTACATCGGATGGCCTCTGACAATCCTGGCAGCATCCTTCCTGATGTCGCTCGCCATCTTCGCACTCATTCCTGTCACCGAGGGGAAAAATGGCGGCGGCAGCCAGGCACCCCTCTGGTACTTCCTGGTCCTTGGAATCCAAAGCATGACCCTGGTGTTCCCGTTCTCCCAAGGCCTGAGCATCAGCCGGCGTGCGTTCTACCTGGGAACCCTTGGCCTCTTCTCGCTCATCGCACTGGGGATGACCGTGCTGTACATGCTGGGCGGTGTCCTCGAACGGGCCACCAACGGCTGGGGAGTGTACGGCTACTTCTTCAACATCCCGTGGGTCACTGACGGTCCTTGGTACTCCACCGCTGCATTCTTCTTTGTGCTGATGATGTTCATGTTCATCATCGGATTCTGGTTCGCCACCATCTTCAAGCGCTGGGGCACTACCGGAACCCTGGTCTCCACGTTGGGAACGGCGATAGCCCTGATCGGCATAGCCGCCCTCACCACCGTCTTTGAAGGATGGGGACACTTTGGAAACTGGATGGTCCAGCAGACGCCGCTCAGCATCAGCGGATGGGCCGCGCTCCTGTGCGTGGTACTCGCAGCAGGATCCTACACAACTCTGCGCAGGGCCACTCCATAGGCGCCGAGATGTCGCGTTGACCACAATGCAGGCCGGAAAGGCCGCCCCACCGAGCAAATCGGCAGGGGCGGCCTTTTCCGGCTGTAACCTTGTCCAGTGGCATTGGACTTTACGGCGATCGACTTTGAAACAGCCAACGGCTTCCGGGGGTCGCCGTGTTCGGTAGGACTCAGCAAAGTCCGCGGTGGAGTTGTGGTGGAGGAAGCGTCCTGGCTGATGCGCCCGCCGGAGAACCACGATCACTTCGAGTTCCACAACACCCGCATCCACGGCATCCGCGCCGAAGACGTTGCAGGCCGGCCGCGGTTCGGCGAACTCTTCCCGGAAATCGGCGCGTTCATAGGTGGCGACGTCCTCGCCGCGCACAACGCAGCTTTCGATCTCGGCGTCATTCGTTCCGGTCTGGAAGTATCGGGCCTTGCCGGACCGGCCTATGACTATGTCTGCACGGTAATGCTGTCCCGACGCTGCTACTCGCTGGTGTCAAACTCCTTACCGTATGCCGCGGAAGAGGCCGGCGTGCCCTTGGTCAACCATCACGATGCCGCCGAGGACGCCCGTGCCTGCGCCGGTATCCTGGTGGACATCGCCCGGCGGAACAATGCCAACAGCATCGCCGAACTCTATCTTTCCCTGGGCCTTAACCTCCCCCAGCAGCCAGCGTTCGATCCCGCGCAGGGCCTCTCCAAAGCGACCCTCTCTGCGCTCGCGGTCAAAACGGGAAGTGCTGCGGAAGGTGCCCTGGAACGAGCCGTTGGCGGCCCCAGCGGATGGTCGGCCTGGCCTGAGGAAGGGCCCAACCCCTTGCCCAATCCCGCAGCGGAGCCGGGGCATCCTCTGTTCGGGCAGACGGTGGTTTTCACGGGTGATCTCGCGATTACGCGGCCGGAAGCCAAATCGCGGGCCGCGGACATGGGAGCCCGCCCCGAAAGCCGGGTGACGGCAAGGACCACCGTGCTCATTGTCGGCGATGGCTTTGTGGCAGGCGACCTACGCGCCGGACGACTCACCGGCAAAGCCAAGCGGGTCCTGGAACTGCACGCCAAGGGCCAGCAGATCGAGGTTGTCTCCGAAGGCGAGTTCCTGCAGATGGTGGGCGGGGCCTGACCCGCAAACGGTCATACTGCGCAACAATGCTTCCCGACGGAAGAGCCACGCTCCTAGCCTTGGGGTATGACCAAGCCCGCATTTCCTCCAGCACCGGTTCGCCAGCAAGCCGATGTTCCTGAGCGTTCCGCACGCCGTGGGGCTGGTTGGCGGGCTATTTTCGCGTTTCCCAACCCCGTGAACGAATACGCCGCCCGCATCACGGCCGGCCTGGTAGTGGTTCTGGCTGTCGCAACCCTTCTGACCGGCTGGGGCTGGGGTTTGGTGGTTCTTGCCGCCGGCTTCTGGCTCCGCGTCCTGTTTGGTCCCCGGATCTCTCCGCTGGCGCTGCTCTCTGTCAAGGTCCTGGCACCACGGATCGGGCATGCCAAGCTGGTGGCCGGTCCGCCCAAGCGTTTCGCGCAAGGCATCGGCGCCGCGTTGACGAGTGCCGCCGTCGTGCTGTTCTTCATGGGCTACCAGCCGGCCGCGTGGCTCCTTCTGGCGCTGCTGATCGTGGCGGCCTCCCTGGAAGCGTTCGTCGGCTTTTGCCTCGGCTGCGCCATCTTCGGATTCCTGCAGCGCCGTGGCCTTATACCGGCCGATATTTGCGAGGCCTGCAACAACATCACGCTGCGCAGCAGCTAGTACCTGTCAGCCAGTGGTGACGGCGAGGAGCCTGCCCGCCATGCCGCGGATGACCTCGGGCGCTTCCAAAGCCTCAAGCCAGTCGCCCGGGAGGCATTCTTCGCCGTAGAAGGCGCCCAGGATGTTGCCGGCGATCGATCCGGTGGAGTCACTGTCGCCGCTGTGGTTGATGGCGAGGCCGATTGCGTTGCGGAAATGGTCCGCAGGTGAGCTGCCGCTCGTGGCCAAAACGGAGTAGAGCCCGACGGCGAGTGCCTCCTCGGCGATCCAGCCCTCGCCGAGCGCTGCGGTCAGGTCTTCAGGGTTCAGCGCAGTGGACTGCTGCGACAACTGCAAGGCGGCTTCCAGCCTTTCGCTAAGTTCCGGAGCCTTGGTGGGAACACCGTTCACGTAGTCGAGTGCCTCCTTGGCGGCGCTGCGGACGTCGTGCCCGGCCACGATGTGATGGATCAGCACACTGAAAGCCGCCGCACTGAGGCGGGCCGACGGGTGCCCATGCGTCAGGGACGCGGCATCGGAGCTCAGCTTGTAGACAGCCTCGCGGGAGATGTGCGGAATGAGTCCGAAGGGAGCCGAACGCATCACCGTGCCGCATCCCTTGGAATCGGGATTGACGGGGCGTGCAACCGTACCCATCTGACCGGTTGCAAGACCGCTCAGGCATGCGTTCCCCGGGGCACGGCGGTGCCGGAGCACTTCCTGGGCGTCGATCCACCGGGGTTGGGGTACGGGGGCGGAAGAGGCGACTACGACGTCCTGGGTGTTGAGCCACCGAAGGTAGGCGAGCCACAGGCAGGCGATCTCGTCCGCTGCCACGCCGTCGTTCGCCCATTCGAGGGCTTCCACCAGGCCGTCAACGGTGTAAAGGGTCATCTGGGTGTCGTCCGAAAAGTGGCTTGCACCCTTGAGCTGTCCAAAGCTGGTCAGTCCGGCAGCACCATAGTGCGCGCGGATCGCGGCGATGGAATCGAACTCCACTGCGTAACCAAGGGAATCGCCCAATGCTCCTCCCAAAAGTGAGCCGTGGACACGGGATTCGAAGGACGGCGCAACGGGGGAGGAAGGTTCAACACTCATGCCAGTAACTTACCGTGCCCGCGAACGCCCGCTGGTATGGTGGGGAAGCTGCCCGGCACCGATGAACCTTGGAGAGACTGCGTGCGTGAACCTGCTTGGCGACGGACCGGCAAGACACCTGATTACAGGTTCTCACTTGCCAACGAACGTACCTTCCTCGCGTGGATCCGCACCTCCTTGGCCCTGCTTGCCGGCGCGGTAGCTGTTGACCAATTGGCTCCCAACATCGCGCCCACCCCCGTTCGACTGGTCCTCTGCGTCTTGTTGGCGCTGGTTGGAGCGGGCCTGGCCGCCTCGTCCTACCGCAGGTGGGGTCAGATGGAAGCGGCCATGCGCAACGACCAAGCACTTCCGTTCTCCCGGGTCATGATGTTCATGACCATCGTGGTGGCTTTGGCAGCCTTCGCCTTCGCGGTGCTGATCCTGGTGGCCCGGTGATTAAGGACATCCTGTGAGTGTGGAAGTCCGCGATCCAGGCCTCCAACCGGAGCGGACAACCCTGGCATGGCGCCGTACCTTGATCTCCTTGGTGGTGGTTGACCTGTTTATTTGGCGAAGTTGGCTGACTTCCGAGCCATCCACCGCCAGCGTCGTCGCCGGGCTCCCGGGACTTGACTACCAAGGCATTTGTGCGCTCATGGCGGCCGCCACCACCATCGTCCTGGCCTCGGTAGTATGGGTTCGCTCACGCCAACTCCAGACCGGAAACAACGCTGCTTCCGCGCGGCTGGTACTGCTCAGCACCGTGGCCGTGATGGGCCTTGCCGGTACGGCGATCGCGGCCATAGCCTTGGGCGGCTAAGCTCGGAGTCAGGATTCAGCAACTGCCCAGACTCGGCTGGCACAATGCTCAAGGGCCTTTGGCTTCCAAGCCGGCGCACCAACGCCTTTGAAGCGCTAGGCAGTAGTCAGCAGCAGATCAGCGCGCTGCGGGGGCCGACCAGGCCAGCATTCAGATCAACCGTAAGGACACATTCGACATGACCTCTCCTGTGCAGGCCACACCCGACCACCAGCCGGGCCTCACTGCCCGGTTGTCGGCTGAAGCTTTGGGCTCGATGTTCATTGTGGTCGTAGCGGTGGGTGTAGGGATTTTCTCCAACCCCAGCGGGGCTCCCGTGCCGGTGGCCCTCGCCGCCGGGCTCACAGTGACCGTGGCAATGCTGGCGTTCGGGCATGTCTCCGGAGGCCACTTCAACCCCGCCATCACCCTGGGCAACCTGGTTGCCGGCCGGATCAGGGCCGTATCCGCCGTGGCCTACTTGGCGGCGCAGCTCATCGGCAGCGTTGCAGGTGCGGCACTGATCTACTTCGTGATCACCACAGTCCCCGTCCTGAAGGACGCCCGCGCCGCCTTCGATGTCGTGGCGCCGGGCTACGGTGAACATGCTGCGGCCCAAACGCAGATGGCCGGCGTCCTGATGGTTGAAATCCTGGGATCTGCACTGCTTGTTGCAGTTTTCCTGGGGGCGACCGCCGGTCGCAGGGCTCTGCCCGCTGTGGCTCCCTTCGCTGTGGGCCTGGCCATGGTCGTGCTGCTTCAGTTCGGCCAGGTCCTGGGCAACCTCCCCTTCAACCCTGCACGGGCAACGGCCCAGGCATTCTTCAGCTCTTCCTGGGCCATCGAAGGACTGTGGCTCTTCTGGGTGGCACCGCTGCTGGGCGCTGCACTGGCCGGGCTGGTCTTCCGTGGCTTCCAGAGCCTTTCGGTGGCCAACGAGGCCGGGTCAGCTGATGTCCAGGCCGCCCATGACGACGGTGTCAATGATGCCTTCGACGCTGATCGCGACCTTACCGGGGAAGACACCGAAACCCGTGGCGCCAAGGACCAGCAGGATCAGGCGAAGAAGGGCACGGTCACCCCGGCACCCGCACCTGCTGCGGCCGCCGCCGATGATGCCCGTGACTTCTTCGACGGCAAAAAGGGCTAGAAACCAGACGGGATCGACGGCGGTCGGCTTGCCTGCGCTTTATTGTCGGTGCCCACGGTTAACTTGGGAATATGCGGTTACTTCACACTTCGGATTGGCACCTCGGCCGGTCATTTCACGGCGTTGGCATGCTTGGTGCCCAGCGCAATTTCGTGGACCAGTTGGTATCGGCGGTAGAAGCCAGGTCCATTGATGTCGTCCTGATAGCCGGAGACGTTTACGACCGCGCCTTGCCGGGCCTGGACGTGGTGAAACTCCTCGATGATGCCCTTGTCCGGGTTACGCGGGCAGGCGCCGCCGTCGTCCTGACCAGCGGCAACCACGACTCCGCCATCAGGCTTGGCTTTGCGTCCCGGCTGTTGGAACGCGGGGGAGTGCACCTCCGGACCCGGGTGGAGGACTTGGACGTGCCGGTGGTTTTGCCGCTGGGATCGGACCGCAGCAGCGGGGACGTAGCCATTTACGGCATTCCCTATCTGGAGCCCCGGCTGGTGGCTGAGCGGTTGGGCGTCGAAACCGCCAACCACTTCGATGTCACCTTGGAGGCTGTGGAACGGATTCGGCGTGATGTGGAGCGCCGCCGGGAAACCGGACCGGTCCACCCTGTCGTCCTTGCGCACACTTTCGCCAGTGGAGGCATTACCTCGGACAGCGAGAGGGACCTCAGCATTGGTGGACTGGGAGCCGTGCCGTTGGATCTCTTTGACGACTTCTCCTACACCGCCTTGGGTCACCTCCATGGGCGCCAGGAACTGGCTCCGAACGTGCGCTACTCCGGCTCGCCGTTGGCCTATTCCTTCTCCGAAGCCAAACACCACAAGGGCGCCTGGCTCGTGGACATTGGCACCGGCGGCGAAGTCGGGGTTGAAGAGGTCCTGTGGGAGTCGCCCAAACCCCTGGCGATCCTGCGCGGTCCGCTGGATGGCCTTCTGGCATCCGAAGAGCATGCTTGGGCGGAAGGTGCATACTGCCAGATCACGTTGACGGATACCCAGCGGCCTGCCCAGGCGATGGAGAGGGTGCGCGCCCGTTTCCCGGACACCTTGGTCCTTGCCTTCGAACCCGAAGGCGGTGAGTCCCGGGCCAGGACAAGCTACAGCAGCCGGCTCGCCGAGGCTGAAGACGACCTCGACGTTTGCTGCGGCTTCCTGGAACATGTCCGGGGGCGCGGTTCCGGAGATGCCGAAGAAGCCGCATTGAAAGAAGCCCTTGAAGCTGTCCGGTTGGAGGAGGCGGAGCTGTGAGAATCCACCGTTTGGATATTGAAGCGTTCGGTCCGTTCGCCACGCCCCAGCACATCGACTTCGACCAACTAAGTGCGCAGGGACTGTTCCTCCTCAACGGCGCCACCGGGGCCGGGAAGACCAGCATCCTGGATGCCATCTGCTTTGCCCTTTACGGGTCCGTTCCAGGAGCCCGTCAGGAAGGCAAGCGGCTCCGCAGCGATCACGCGGCCCCCGCCGCGGAACCACGCGTTGTGTGTGAGTTCTCTGCCCGGGGACGTCGTTTTGAAGTGATGCGCTCACCCGCATGGGATCGACCCAGCGCCCGTGGGCGCAATGGCTTCACCACCCAACAGGCCAAAACCCTCCTCCGCGAACGGGTGGACGGAACCTGGGAGGAGAAGTCCTCCAGGAATGACGAGGTAGGGGCTGAGCTTTCCGACGTCCTGGGAATGGATCGGGAGCAATTCACCAGGGTAGTCATGCTGCCGCAGGGTGACTTTGCAGCGTTTCTCCGGTCCAAGGCAGGCGACCGTCTGGAACTCCTCCAGAAACTGTTCGGCACGCAACGCTTTGAATCCGTTGAACGCCACCTCGCCCAGCAAGCTGCTGACGCGGCCGACGCAGTGCAGGAGAACACGGCGGAACTGGCCATGCTGCTGGACAGGGTTGCCGCTGAGCGCCAACAGTTGGAGGACCACCACGCCGTGCCAGGTGATTCAGCACGCACCTCTGCCTCCATCCCTGCAGGACAAGAACCGGAGGAATGGCTCGCCGAGTCGGAAGCCGAGGTGACCGCCGCATGGCAGCGTCGTCAGCTCGATGCCACAGACGCGGAGTCCTTGGCCGCCCGATTCGCCGCGAAATTCCAGGAAGCCCAGGATAAATCGCTGCGTCATGGGCGCCTGGGCGCGGCAATGCAGCGGCGTATCCTGCTTGAGCTGGCGGCCCCCCGGGCACATGAGAACAGGGAGAGGCTTGGCCGGCATCGCCGTGCTGCCGTTCTCAGCGGCCAGTTGGAAGCCGTTGATTCCACAGCACGCAAGCTCCAGGCCGCCACAGAGCTTGCGGCCGGCATTCGCTTGAAATTGGAAGAAGCGGGCATCGACCCCGGGAACGCCGCCACTTCCCTGGAGAGTGTCAAGGCAAGCTGCGCTGTGCTGGAAGCACGTCTTCCCGATGAGCAGCGTCTGGACGGGATGGCAGCACGGTTGGTGGCCAAGGGCGCCGAGTCGGCTGAACATACCGCAGCATCGGAAGCGGCACGCACGGCGCTGGAACAGCTTCGTGACGACGTGGCCACAGTAGAGACACAGATCGGGCCCCTTGAACCTGTCGCCGGGAAACTGGCAGAGCTGGAAAGGGAAGCGGCGGAGGCCACCGCATTGGTGGATATCGTGGCCCGCTATGCCGCTGCCGCCGAATATGTGGAGGAAATCACCGGGAAGCATCTCCAAGCACGGTCCGCATCGCAGGATGTCCGCCAGCAGTGGCTCGACATCCGCGAGCACCGCCTGGCCAACGCGGCAGGGGAACTGGCAGCAGCCTTGGAAGACGGCACACCGTGCGTTGTGTGTGGCAGCGAAGACCACCCGAATCCGGCTGCTGCAGTACGATCAGCCCTCTCCCTTGCCCAGGAAGAGGAAGAGCTGAAGGAGCGTTTTGATGCCAGTGAGAAAGTCGTGGGGGAGCTCGCTGAGCAAGTTTCCACGGCGGCCCAGGTTCTCGCCGGGCTGAAGGCGCAAGGAGGTTCTGCGGATGCGGCCGACGCTGAGTCCACGCGTGAGGATGCCCAGCGGGCCCTCTCTGCGGCCCGTAAGGCAGCAGCGTCCTTGGAGACTCTGGGCAGCCGGCACCAGGCCCTGAGCCAACGAATCGTCCTCGTGGAGGAAGAACTGGCCGGCTCCTTGGCCGCCGCAGCCCAGGCGTCTTCGGAGGTGTCCCTTCTCCAGGAACAACACGCTGACCTGGAGAAGGACCTGGCTGGCCTGAGGGGCGGCGTCCCGAGCCTGCGTGAAAGGTTGCAGGCCCTGTCGGCTGAGCGCGCGCTGCTGCAGGCGGCAACGGATGCTGACCGGAACGTCGAAAGTGCCGGGCAAGCACAGGCAGATGCCATCGCCTCCCTGGGCCGGGTCTTACCGGAATCCGGATTCGGATCTGCCGAAGAAGCGCGTCGTGAACTCCTGCCGCCCGCCGACGTCGTAGGTCTTGAAAAGGACCTCGCCGATTTCGACGCTGAATCTTCCCGCCTCGATGAACTGTTTGCCGGCGAGGACCTGGTCCTGGCAGCAAAGGAAGTAAGTATTGGCGAGCTTCCGTTGCCGGAGGCCGAACTTTCCGGGTCAAAACTGCTGGCAACCGATGCTGCCGAGAAGGCCCGGGCCGCTGCTCTGGCTGCAGGCCTGGCTGGAAAGTCGTCCGAAGCTGTGACCCGGTTCCGGAAGGCGTACCTGGCTCTTGCCCACGCTGGCAAGGAGCCCCGGAACAAGGCGCGGCTGTTGGCAGAGTTGGCGGACACTGTGAGGGGATCCGGCGATAACAGTTACCGGATGAGCCTGAACACTTACGTCCTGGCCGGTCGACTTGAACAGGTTGCCATCGCCGCCTCCGAGCGGCTCGTTGCCATGAGTGATGGCCGCTACACCTTGCAGCATACGGACGCCAAGGCAGCGAGGGGCGCAAAGTCGGGACTGGGGCTGGAAGTGGTGGATGAGTGGACTGGTCAGCGCCGTGACACCTCCACCCTGTCCGGCGGTGAATCCTTCATGGCATCGTTGTCCCTTGCTCTTGGCCTTGCCGATGTTGTGCAGCAAGAGGCCGGTGGCGTGGACATCGAGACGCTGTTCGTCGACGAAGGTTTCGGAAGCCTCGACGAGCAAGCCCTGGAGCAAGTGATGGATGCTTTGGAGGGACTGCGCGACGGCGGCAGGGTGGTTGGCTTGGTCAGTCACGTTGCCGAGATGAAGCAACGCATCACCAGCCAGGTGCAGGTGGTGAAGGGCCGCCATGGATCTACCGTGCGCATTGCCGAATTGGTTCCTGCCTAGGGCGTGGTTCCTGCCAGGCCATATCCGATAGACTTAACCCGTTACACCGGGTCGCGCGCATCGGGAGGAGGGACGATGCGCATCCTTTAGCGAACCCGGATTAATGGAAAAATCTTCTGTGGCTTCCCAGCCCCTGTCTTCTGCACCCTCACGCCCCTCCCGCCTGCCCGGCCGTTTTGCGCGTCTCCCGGAACTCGCAGGGCCGGGCTTCCTGCCTTTGGGCCTTTTCGCCCGGCTTCCGCTGGCCATGCTCACCGTCGGAACCCTGACGCTCGTCACGGCTGTCAGCCAGTCGTACGCCATAGGCGGCATGGCTGCTGGAGCTGTCGGCGTTGGTTCGGCCTTGGGTGCCCCTGTCCTCGGCTCCTTGGCTGACCGCGCAGGGCAGCGGATCGTGCTCCTGGTGGCCGCTGTCATCAACGCCCTTGCTGTAGCTGGACTACTTGCGGCGGCCTACCTGACGCCGGCCTACGGTTCTGCAAGTGACGCTGTTGGTGTCCTCATCGTGGCATTCCTTGCCGGTGCCAGTTGCCCGCAAGTTGGTCCGATGGCTAGGGTCCGTTGGATGGCTTTGACTACCCGCAACCTTTCCCCCTCGGCAGCCAACGGCAGCAGGAGCGTGGCAGCAAACCGGGCCGACCTTGATACCGCGCTGTCCTACGAGGGGACCGCGGACGAGGTCACCTTCGTCCTTGGCCCGGCGCTGGTGGGTGTCCTGGCCAGCATGGTGGCCCCGTGGTTGCCACTCGCCCTGGCTGCGGTCATGACCATCACGTTGGTACCGGCTTTCGCCGTCCACCCCAGCCAGCATGCCGTGGTTCCGTCACCTCGTAAGCCGGCTTCCGGCGTCGTGCTTTCGGAGGAGCAGTCCGCACAGGCTGGCCAGCAACGCCGGAATCGTTGGGCCGGTGCCGTAGTTGCCGTGCCTGTCCTGGCAATGGTCTGCATGGGAACCTTCTTCGGGGCGACGCAGAATGCGTTGAGTGCGTTCTCTGCCCAGTACGCCACCGCCGAAATCGCGGGAATCCTTTACGCGGTGATGGGCTTGAGCTCTGCGGTGGCTGCGTTGTCGGTCGCATTCTGGCCACAGCGGTTCAGCCTGGCCTCCCGTTGGGTTGCGGCTGCACTGGCGATGTCGGCCTTGTCGCTTTTGCTGCTACTGCCCGGCGGTATTTGGCCGATGGTCTTTGTCTTGCTGGTTTTGGGTATTCCGGTGGGGCCTGTGATGGTCACTGTCTTCAGCATCGGCGGGGTGGTGGCTCCGGCCGGCCGCATGGCGACGGTCATGACAGCGCTCGCCAGCGGAATCGTCGCGGGTACGGCGCTGGGCGCATACCTGGCCGGGCAACTGGCCGAGACGCAGGGGCCGGGTGCGGCCTTCGTCGTTTCCATGGCAGCCGCGGCTGGCCTGCTGCTGCTGGGTGTCGTGACGTCCCTGGTGATGAAGCGCCGGCCTCAGTCGTAGTCGAGCGCTCCGGCGAGTGACTTTGCCATGAGTTCAACCAATCGCACAGAGCGTTCGTCGTCGGGGTCGGCCAGATGTTGCATGCTGATGCCGTCGATTCCCGAAATGAACAAGCGCGTGATGTCCTCCAGATTGGCGGGGACGGGTTCGCCGGCTGCTTCAGCAGCTCCACGGAACAACTCCAGGGTTGAGCTGACCCAGCCGTCGTACATTGATCGGTTCATGAGCAAGGCCTGGGGCTGGTCTTCTGCTTCGACCCGGAAACGGCGGAGGAGCAGTTCGAACGTGGTGACTTGCTCGTGGGGATTTTCCAGCATGCGGCTCCAGATGCGCCTGGCGTGGGCGCCCACCATGTGGCGCAGTCCCATGCCGGGATCGGTCACTGGCTCCAAGGCCTTGGCGTAGTCACGGCTGAGGAAGTTGTACACCTCCTCAAGGAGTTCATCCTTGTTCCGGAAGCAGTAGTGGAGTGCAGCAAGCGGGGCTTCGGCTTCGCTGGCAATCCGTCGTGTCGTCGCGGAGGCGAGGCCATCCTGTGCGATCACCCTTGCTGCTGCTTCGACGAACTGCAGCCGCCTTTCCTCGGCGGGAACCCTGGCCATCCATTCACCTTCCTCTTCTTCAGTCACCGGTGAGCTCGTTCTCTCACCTGTGATCGGGTTCACCAACCCAGTGGTCTCATCGATCGTAGGCGCTATCCGCCGCGGCAACCTTTCGGCCGTGCCGGGGAGCGGAAAAGTCCTTCGAAAGAAATTTTACGCCAAAACCTAGTCAAGTGACCCAGTCAAGCGACATACTTCTTTCAGGAACGTTGTCTGCATCACATCTGGATGCGGTGACTTGAGGAGAACTGATGGAAGATTTCGCTGATTTGGTGATCGTGAATGCCACGGTCCACACCATGGACGCGGCGGAACCACAGCGCGTGAGTGATGCCGTGGCCGTCAAGGGCGGCCGCATTGCAGCGCTGGGCCACCACGACGTAAGCCAATTGATTGGCCCTGACACGCAGGTTATCGATGCAGCAGGTGGGGCTGTCATTCCGGGCATCAACGATGCCCACTTGCATTTCGTATCGGCGGCCATGGCGGCTTTTGGATATGTGCGCCTGGAGCCGGCGGTGGCGCCGGACTGGGCGGCCGTCGTCGACGTCGTGGAGGCAGCGCCGGCGGGGGATGACGGCTGGGTGCGGGCCCATGGCTGGGATGAGGCACTTCTTGGTCCGGCAGAGGGTGTCCTGCTCGAATCACGGCCCGACACGCCCGTTGTGGCGTTCGACAGCACAGGGCATCAGTTGCTGGCCAACCGTGAGGCGCTGAGAAGGGCTGGTATCACTACCGACACGCCGGATATTGACGGCGGGGTAATCGTGAGGGCGGCGGATGGCAGCCCTACGGGCCTGCTCCAGGACGGCGCCATGGAACTTCTCTCGCGATCAACGCCGCCCGTGCCGGCCTCCACCATGCGGCCGGCCCTGCTGGCATTGCAGGAGCAATTGCACTCGCTGGGTATCACTTCGCTCACGGATCCGGGCCTGGGGCCGGCGAGCGCAGGACTTATGGACGGTGCCGGTTCGACGGCGGCACTGGAGTTGCTGGGCGACCTCGCTGCGGCGAATGAACTGACCTTGAGAATCAACGTCCTGATGCTCTTTGCGGGAACCGGGGGAGCCAATGCCCATGCGGTTGAGGCAGGCCTGCGCAGCGGCCTGGCCGATGCGTACCGTCACCGCGGCATCGATCCGGCGCAGTTGCGGATCGCGGGCGTCAAGGTCTTCGCGGACGGAATTCCCCGCAGCGGCACCGCGTGGATGAGCGAGCCCTATGGCAAGGCGTGTACACACGGAAGCTTGGTGATCCAAGGGGCTACCGACGGCGAACGGGTTGCGGAACTGCACAAAATACTGGGGCTGATCAATGACGCCGGGTTGCAAGCAGGGGTCCACGCCACGGGGGACGCAGCAACCGTCGCCGCTGTTGAGGCGATCATCGCAGCAGCCGACGGTCCCGCAGCACGTCCGACGACATCAGGGAACCGTCACTACATCATCCATGGCGCCTTCGGTGATCCCGGGACATTTCACACCATGGCTACCCACGGCATTGGCTACAGCACCAACCCCCTCATCCGCCAAGAGGCCGGTGACATCATGCGCCAGGTCCTCGGTGAGGATCGCTTCGCCCGGCATCAGCCCCTGAAGTCAGCATCGGGAGCCGGCGTTCATTTCAACCTTGCCTCGGATGCTCCGGTCACCAGTACCGATTGGCGGCGCACCGTGGTGGCAGCCGTCCGCCGGGCCACTCGTTCCCAGCCAGGCAATCCGCGGGATCCGGAGCGGATTACCGGCTTGGAGTCGTTGGCTGCCATGACCGCCAACGCTGCCTGGCAGGACCACGCGGAGCATTTCAAGGGTGCTTTGACGCCTGGAATGACAGCGGATTTGTGCTTGCTGTCCAACCCCTGGCCGGTGGATGAGGACATTGAAAAGCTCCTCGATACAGAGGTCAGGCTCACCCTGAGCGGCGGCCGCATTGTCCACCAAGCAAACCTGGTCCACCAAGCAACTTAGTTCATCAAACCATCAGTTAGACCATTCCCTTTCAACCATTCGTGATTCAAGGAGCACCATGCGACGACGCACTATTCCCTTGGCCCTGGCCGCAGTTTTGTCCCTGTCGTTGGCCGCCTGTGGTGGCGGCCCGGTCCCGGCCGCCGCCCCGGCTGCGGACGGGACCACCACTTTGAAGGTGGGTACCATCGGCATCGGTTCGGACGCCGGTATCCGCCTTGCAGCTGACAAAGGCTACTTCAAGGAACAGGGTCTCAACGTCGAGATTTCTGTCATTGCCAACCCGCCGGCCGGCATTGCAGCTGCCCAGAGCGGTCAGATTGATCTCACCTACACTCCCTCCATCCCACTCTTGAATGCACTGAGCCAGAACGTGCCGCTCAAGATCATCGCCGCAGCCGACGGCTACAAGGACGGTGCCAGCGAAGGGGCGGACCTCAACCGCGTGGATGACACAGGACTCCTGGTGCAGCAGGCCTCGGCCATCAACAGGCCCAAGGACCTGGAAGGAAAGAGCGTCAGCGTCCCCGCGCGTAAAGCACAGTTGGAGGTCACGGTCAGCAAACTCGTCAAGGACGACGGCGGCGATCCCGCCAAGGTGAACTGGATGGTCCTCGATCCGTCCTCGGCACTCCAATCACTCAATTCCGGACGTGTCGATGCCGCCTCGCTCGTTGCCCCGTTCACGTCCAAGGCCGCCTCGGAGGGCAACAGGCTCCTGGCCTCGCCCGGCGTCGAGTTCTTTGAGCAGGGCGCGATTGGCCTCTGGGTTGCGGGGGCGAACACGGTGAAGTCCAAGGAAAAGGCGCTGGAAGGTTTCCAAGCTGCCATCTACAAGGCCAACGCCTACGCCAACGGCAACATCGATGAAGCACAGCAGCTCAGTGCCGAGATCACCAAGACTCCACTGGACGTGGTTAAATCCGGTGCCGTGAATTACTGGCCCGAAGAGGTACGCCTTGAAGACATCGAGCGCGCCAACAAGAACCTGGCCGGGCTTGGCTTCCTGAATGCACCTGTGAAGCTGCCGGCTGACGTTATTTTCGGGAAGTAGGCCGGAAGCGACATGGGAGATTCATCATGAAAGCATCCATCCGCCCCTATGCATTCAGCGCACTGGGCATCGCCGGAGCACTGGTCATCTGGCAGGTTCTCGCCGCGGCCAACGTAGCAGGAAACGCCCTGCCGTCGGCCACTACCGTTTTGACAACGCTCGCGGCCATTCTGGGTACCGGCACGTTCTGGTCCGCCCTTGGCGCCACCATTGGCATCGCGGTGCTCGCGTTGGCCGTAGCAGCTTTGGCGGGAGTGGTTCTTGGGTTGCTGATAGGCAGCTTCGAATCGGTCCGATACGCCACCTTGGCTGTGTTGGAATTCCTGAAGCCGGTCCCGCCGATCGTTATCCTTCCCCTCGCGGTCCTGGTGCTTGGTCCGACAGCTGAGATGGCGCTGTTCCTGGTGGTCTTCGGGTGCTTGCTCCCCATCGTCATGCAGACCGTAGACGGTGTTCAGGGGACCGATCCCGTGGCACGCGATACTGCCCGCTCCTACGGCATGGGCGAGGGAGAAATTCTGGCACGGGTGGTTTTGCCCAGTGCCATGCCCTACATCGGTACGGCCATGCGGGTGGCAGCTCCTGCCGCCCTGGTGGTCACGGTGGTGGCAGGCCTCCTTGGTGGTGGCCCGGGCCTGGGCCAAAGCATTTACCAGGCACAAGCGGCAGGTGACTACGCCAGTCTTTACGGATTGGTGATTGTCCTCGGTCTCCTGGGTCTGTTGTTCCAAGGTGCTACCCGGCTGGCCGAGCGCCGGGTCCTGCACTGGCATGAGTCCTACCGGGAAATGGTGCCCTGATGAGAAACGTCGCATTCCGAAATTGGGTGATCGGCGCAGGCGCGCCGGTGCTGTTGTTGGCAGCGTGGTGGTTCCTTTCCGCCAACTCCACTGATCCGTTCTTCCCTCCGTTGGAAACCATCCTCATCCGTTTCCAGGAGCTGTGGCTCTTTGACCACTTCCAGTCCGACGTCCTTCTAAGCCTGGGTAACCTGTTCCTGGGCTTCGCCATCGCAGCGGTGGCAGGGGTCGCGGTGGGGTTCGTCACAGCGCTGGTCCCTCCGGTCCGGTGGATGATCGATCCGTTGATCCATTTCCTCCGCGGAATTCCTCCGGTGGCGCTGGTACCGATCTTCATCTCCCTCATCGGCTTCGGTACCCAAATGCGCGTGACCAGCATTGCCCTGGCGGCGTTGTTCCCCACCATGATCGCCACCGTGGACGGCATCCGGAGCGTCAGCAACGATCTCATGGACGTAGCCAGGGTTTACCGGCTGAGTCGAAAGGAACGGGTGCTCAATGTCCTCCTGCCGGCGGCGATGCCCCAGATCTTCTCAGGATTGCAGGTGAGTCTTCAGGTGGCCTTCATCGTGATGATCGCCAGCGAAATGCTGGGCAGTTCGCAGGGAATCGGAGCCATGACCTTGCTGGCGCAGCAGAGCTTCATGACCGCTGACATGTGGGCCGGCATCCTGCTCCTGGGTGTTATCGGATTCATGGTCAACATGCTGTTCAGCCTTCTGAAGCGCAAGGTTTTGTCCTGGTACATCGGTTCCCGTCGCATGGCGCGTGCGGCATGAGCGCCCGGCAGGCCCCGACTCTTCCCACCCAAAACAGAAAGTCCACCATGGCACAGCAACCAGATACCCGCATCAGTGCGACCACTCCGCGGCTGGACGTGGCGCATCTCGCCAAGACTTATGGCAGCGGCGAAAAATCGCACACAGTCATCGAAGACCTCACCTTCACCGTGGATGCCGGCGAGGTTGTCTGCATCGTCGGTCCGTCAGGGGTTGGAAAGACGACACTCCTGAAATGCTTGGCCGGGCTTCACCCGGCCAGCAGCGGACGGGCAGCCATTGACGGGCGAACCATCAGCGGCCCGCCTCCGGAGATGGCCCTGGTTTTCCAGGATTACAACCGCTCACTCATGCCATGGCTCACCGTTCGGAAGAACCTGGTACTTCCCCTGCGGCACCTCAAGTTGCCCGCTGCGGAACTGAAGGAGCGCTGCGACAGTGCGCTGGCCGCCGTCGGCCTGGCCCATGCCGACAACCAGTACCCGTGGCAGTTGTCCGGCGGCATGCAGCAACGGGTGGCAATCGCCCGGGCACTGGCGTATCGGCCCGAGATCCTCATCATGGACGAGCCCTTCGCTTCAGTGGACGCGCAGACCAGGTTTGACCTGGAGGACCTGTGCTTGAAGATCCGGAAGGACTTCAACATGACTATTCTGGTGGTCACCCACGACATCGACGAAGCTGTCTATCTCGCGGATCGCGTAGTGGTCCTCGGTTCCCGGCCCGCCCGCGTCCTCAAAGTGGTGGATGTGGACCTGCCGGCACCACGCGATCAAATCACTACGCGTTCCTTGCCGGACTTCGCCCGGCAGCGAACCGAAGTGCTGTCCCTCATCAAGAGGCCCGCATGACGGGCCTGCGACGGACAGCCGCCAACCGCCGGCCCAATGTCCTGTTCATCATTGCCGACCAGCTCCGGGCCGACCACCTGGGCTTTGCGGGGAATGCCACAGTCAAGACGCCACATCTGGATGCACTGGCAGCCAGGAGCATCGTTTTTGAGAATGCAACGGTGGCCAACCCCACGTGCATGCCTAACCGTGCCAGCCTGATGACCGGCAGGTGGCCTTCTGCCCACGGGACCCGCTGCAACGGCATTACCCTTGATCCGCTGACCCGTACTGTTCCAGGATCCTTGGGGGCTGGTGGTTACCGCACAGTGGGTGTGGGGAAGCTGCACCACCAAAACATGGGATGGGAGTTTGAACCGCACCAGGCCGAGGAGATCCGGGCCACGGACCCCCTGTTGTTGGATGCCGTAGCCGGCGACGCCCGCCATCAGGGTTTTGCCCCGGGGTGGGATCAGTGGGAGAATCGCGGCGCTCACGATGCCCGTTTCATTGCACTGCCTGCCGACTACTACGGATACCAGCACGTGGACCTTGTGATCGGCCATGGGGACCGGCCCGGCGGCCATTACGTGCATTGGGCCCGGGAACGCGGCGTTGACCCCGAAACTTTGGGCGGTCCGGGAAACTCGTCCAGCACGTACGGCGGGTGGGACCAGGTGTACCAGACGGCCATCCCGGCTGACGTGCACCCCACCAGCTATGTGAGCGAGAAAGCAATCGAGCACCTGAAGGATGCTGCCGGCCAGGACCAGCCGTTCTTCATGTTTGTGTCCTTCCCGGACCCCCATCACCCGTTCTCGCCCCCGGCAGGCTATTCAGACCTTTACAACCCGGAGGACCTGCCGCTCCCGCTCGGCTTCGACCAGGACCACGCTGCCTCGCCGGACCATGTCAGGAAAATGGTGGAGCACCGCGGTGAGCCGAACATGGACCCCACCATGACGTGGGCGGCTACGGAAGAGCAGTACAGGTTCGCGGCGGCTGCCCAGTACGGCCTGATCACCATGATGGACGAACACATCGGCCGGATCCTGGATGAGCTGGACCGCCAAGGATTGGCCGAGGACACCATTGTGGTGTTCACCAGCGATCACGGAGATCTCTTCGGGGACCACGGCCTCATGCTCAAGCATTTTGTCCACTACCGCGCTGTGACCAATGTTCCCTTGGTGGTGCACCTTCCCGGGACCTTGCCGCGGCGAAGCAGGGCCCTGGTTTCCAGCGCGGATGTGGCCCCCACGCTTCTGGAGCTCACTGGCTCCAAGGAGTATCGCGGAATACAGGGTTCCTCGCTTGTGCCTCTTCTCCAGGGGGAAGCCGATCATCATCGGGACTCGCTCTTGGTGGAGGAAGAACAACCATTTGGCTTGGAGGGACTGCCGGGACCTGTCCGTATGAGGACGGTCATCACCGCTGAGGGCAGGCTGACCCGTTACTTCGGCACCGGGATCACCGAACTGTACGATCACCGCGAAGACCCCGGGGAGCTGGTCAACCGTGCGAGCAACCCTGATTATGCCGGATTGGAAGAGCGGCTTTTGCGAACCATGCTCGAAGAGATGGCAGCCCTCACGGACGAGGGCACGGCCCCGACGGCGGCGGCTTAGTCAAAAGTTCGACGGCGGCCGCTGGGGTCTGTTGGCCAGCGAGCCGTCAGTGGCTGTTGCGGTAACCGGTGGGGGAGTTCCCGAAGGCTGCCCGGAAGATACGGCTGAAATGTGCGGCATCGGTAAACCCCCACCGTGCTGCGATGGCCGTCACGGGGCGGTCGGTCAGCACAGGATCCCTCAGGTCCCGCCGGCACCGTTCGAGCCGCCGTTGCCGGATGGAGGAGGCTACGGTGGTGCCGATTTCCTGGAAGAGATCGTGCAGGTGCCGCGTGGATATGTAATGGGCAGCGGCAATGGTTCCCGGCGAGAGTTCGGGATCACCGAGGTTTGCCTCGATGTAGTCGTGGATACGCCCCAGCAGCAGCAGATGAGGATCCCGGCCTGTCTCGATCAGCTGATCCAGCTCGCCATTGAAGAGCGTGGTCACCAGGTCCAAAGCGTTGTGCACCAGCCGGAGCCCATTGGTACCCGACAGGGCTTCAAGGTTGTCGGCCAGTCTCACCAGGAAGGGGCTGATGAGCTGGCCGAGGCCCTCATCGCCCGGTATGCGCAAGGCAGTGACGTGGCCCATGGCCTCGGCCGGCAGGTCCAGCAAAACGTGCGGGAACATCAGCACCAAGGTGCGGAAGTCGTCGTCGAACGTTAGTTGATACGGGCGGGAGGTGTCGTAGATGGAGAGATCACCGGGGCGCAGCACGGCCTCGCGCTCGTCCTGAACCAGGCGGCCCGAGCCAGCGAGCTGGATGCTGAGTTTGAAAAAGCGCCCTGTGGACTTGGCAATCAGCTCCGGTGTGCGCAGGACAGTGTGCGGTCCGGCGGTAATCTCCACCACGGAGATCTGCCCCAGCACGCGGGCACGCATGATCCCGTGGAAGGTTGAGCCCTGGAAGGATGAACTGTTGGGACCCGTTGCCATCAGGGGCACGAACGAGCTGGAGATTGCCTTGCTCCACTCCTGGAACGACTCCGCCACGATGGTTTCCACGGTTGCGGGGCCCGTATCGGCCGCGACGGTCATCAAACTCCCTTTCAATGGCCCGCGGCGCCGCTGCCACTGGGGCGGGAATGCCGGTTTGTGCGGACGTGAGCTTGCCCACGATTCTACACTGGGGCCTGCCTGCGTCCGTGCTTGCGTGCAGCGACAAACACCCTGCCGTGTGAGACAAGTCACGCAAGGTCCCTGCGGTGGAAGATTGCGGAATGACAGACACCGTGCCGCGCAATCTCCCGCGGCACCGAGGCAGGAGCACACTATGAGCGTGGACAACCCCGTCAAGGGCAGGGCGGCCGGAGCCGTAGGCACCAAAAGGCGGCTCGGCGTACCAGCAGTAACCTTCATGATCATCGCGGCCTCGGCGCCGCTGACCGTGCTCGCGGGCGGCGTCACCACCACTTTCGCGGTCACCGGTGTCACCGGCGTGCCGCTGTCCTTCCTGATCCTTGGCGCAATCCTGGCGCTTTTCGCCGTGGGCTACGCCGCCATGAGCCGGTACGTCACCAACGCAGGGGCGTTCTACGCCTACATTGCGCAGGGCATCTCAAGGCCGGCCGGCGTGGGAGCATCACTGATCGCCCTCATGGCCTACAACCTCATGCAAGTGGGTATCTACGGCCTGTTCGGCTTCACCGTGTCCTCGCTCCTGTCCGCGCGGCTGGGCATCAGTGTTCCGTGGTGGATCCCCGTGCTGGTCTGCATCGCCATTGTTGGGTGGCTGGGAGTAAACCGGGTGGACCTGTCCGCCAAGGTACTGGGCGTTCTGGTGGCTTTGGAGTTCCTGGTGGTCATTGTGTATGACGTCATCAGCCTTGCTGTGGCCCCCGAAGGCATAAGTGCAGCAACTTTCAGCCCCGAAAGCCTGTTCGTTCCGGGAATCGGAGCAGTTCTGTCCTTCGGAATCGCCGCCTTCATGGGCTTCGAATCCGCCGCGATCTATGGTGAGGAATCCAAGGACCCCAAGCGAACCGTTGCCAGGGCGACCTTCGCAGCCGTGGGCATCATCGCGGTGTTCTATGCCGTGTCCGCATGGGCCATGACCGTGGGCGCGGGACCGTCCGCCGTGGTCGAGGCGGCCACCACCAATGGCCCGGACATGATCTTCGCCTTCCTGGGCACCCACGGCGGCGTACTGCTCAGCGACATCGCCCAGATCCTCTTCGTCACCAGCCTCTTCGCAGCACTCGTCAGCTTCCACAATGCGGTAGCCCGGTATTTCTTCTCCCTCGGCCGCGAGCGTGTCCTGCCGTCGTCGCTGGCCAAGGTGCGGACAGAAAGCGGGGCGCCTTTCGCCGGTTCGCTGACGCAGACGGTGATTGCCGTCGTCGTCACCGTCGCGTTCGCCATTGCCGGCTCCGGATCCGAACTGGGCGAGCTGTACCCCGTCCTGACCATGTTCACCTGGCTGACCAACAGCGGTGCAATCGGCCTCGTGTTGCTGATGACCGTCGTATCGGTGGCCGTGATCGGCTTCTTCCGCCGGGAAAAGCACGGCGCAAGCCTGTGGGTCAGGGTGATTGCCCCGGGCCTGGGGTTCGTACTCCTGGCCGTGGTCTTCGTGCTCATCATGGCCAACTTCAATGTCCTGCTGGGACAGACAGAATCGACGGCAGTGACGTTTGTCTTGCCGATGCTGGTCCTGCTGCCCGGAGTTGTTGGTGTCATCTGGGGCTTGCGTCTGCGGCGCTCGCAGCCTGCTTTGTACGCACGGATCGGCCATGGGGCCGAGGACTGAGAACCACCTCAAGACACAAAGGAGGCCCCGGCGGTTTGTGAACCGCCGGGGCCTCCTTTTAATTCTGCAGTTGGGCTACGTCCGGTTGGCCGGGTTCAGTTCCATGCTGTGGTGACTGATGCTGATCAGCCGGCCATGGGCGCCGAAGGTGAAGTGCACGGGTTCCGTGCCTGCCTCGTCCCATCCGAAGAGGCTGCCGTGGGACCTGATGGCGTGGGGATCGCGGTGGTCAGCGATGGTGACTGAGCCGCACGGTATGACTTTCTCCCGCCAGGTGAAGACGAAAATTCCGGGGCGGATCTGCAGCACGGTGTTCGAATCCGTGTCGGCCAATCCCCGCTCCGGGCCTGCCAAACACTGCCATGTGTACCAGGTGGGGCTGAGGTAGATGTGTTCATACGCGTGGGATTCGCTGTAGACCCATTCAACGCGGCGACCAATAAGTGCGTTGCTTTCTGCAATTGCCGCCCCCGAGGTGTGGTGACCATCGAGTGTCCCTGGGCGGAAATCGTGGTGGACGGCGACGCTGGAGGCTGTTGCCTTGCCGAGTGTGGCGCCAATGTAGAGCGCCCTGCCGTGCAGCAGGTCCAGGACCAGGGAAACGGCGAGTTCGGGATCCTGCTGACTCTGCCATTGGGCGTAGTACAGGTCCTCGGCTACCAGGAAGGCCTCATAGGGGGCCGTTCCTGAGTGGCCGGCCGCAGCCCATTGGACCTCTTCGTCGTCGAAGCTGAACGTCATGGGACCGCCGTCATTGCGTAGGGAGAACTGTTTTCCTGCCAGGTCTTGCACTGTGGGCGCCTTGTAGGCGTCGAAGCCGGGGGCCAGTCCGTCCAGTGGCAGCCAGTTGGAGGTGTCGAGGAGATTCAGGCTCATGGGTTCCTTCTCGGGCTCGAATGAAGGACCGGACGGCGTGTCCGGCCCTTCATTCGAGTATTCGCTTCGTCGCAGTCATCGTCTTGTGCTGTGGGGCACGTCACTTGACCTGCAATGAAAGGTTTGCCGAAGGGACGTTCAGGCCAATTGGCTTTCGATCCGGGCAGCACTGGCTGCGAGCGCTTTGCCGACGGCGTCGGCGTCTTGATCCAATCGGATGTAGACGACGGCGATCGCGGCCGGCCGTCCCCCCGGGACCTGGATGGGGGCGGCGATGGAGGACAGTCCGGCGATGACCTCGTCATGGCTGGTGGCGTAACCGAGGCGGCGCGCCTCGTGGGCTTCGGGGCGGTAGGGGTTGCCGGCGCCGGCCTGCTGCCATCGTTCCTCCGTCATGGTTGATTGGATGGCTATTCCGGGAGCGCCTGTGCTGACCGGGTGGCGGCTTCCGGGGTGTTGGGCGAGCGCCGCCCCGGAGTGTCGTGGTTCAACGGTGACCAGGGTGACGCATTCCTGGTGGTCCCATACGGCGACGAAGGCTGTCATGTGCAGGGTGTTGGCGAGTTGGGTCAGCTCGGGCAGCGCCGCGGTTTGAAGGTTCCGTGAGACGCCGCTGGCCAGTACAGCCAATCCGGGTCCGGGCTGCACCCGTCCGGAGTCGTCGCGCACCAGCAGGGAATGGTCTTCCAGTGTCCGGAGAATCCGATAGGCCACAGAGCGGTGCACGCCCAGGGCTTCGGTGAGTTCGGCGATGCTGAGTGGCCTGTCTGCGGCAGCGAGGATCTCCAGGGCGCGGATTCCCCGGGACAGGGTTTGTGACGGCGGGGCTTGTGTCGCCGCTTCCGTTGGAGGGTGGACGTCGCTGCGGGGATTCATGCGAACCATCCTATGTTGGCGCGAACTTCCAGGGGTCTGTGCTTTGGGTCACAGATTGTAGTATTCTTTCCTAACTGACCGTTCTGTCGGTTAATGCAAGTCACGTGCCGAACAGTCACCCTCACCCCAATGGAGTTCCAATGACCGCAACTTCCACTGTCGACTCTCCGTCAGGACCCAGCAGCAAGCGCGAGGAGCGCCGGGTTCTGGCCGGGACACTGGTGGGCACCACCATCGAGTGGTACGACTTCTTCATCTTCGCCCAGCTCACTGCGACGCTGCTGGCCCCGCTGTTCCTCTCGCCTTTGGAGAAGTCCAACCCGGGTGTCGCCCAGCTTTTGTCGTTCGCCACGATCGGTATCAGCTTCCTCTTCCGTCCCCTCGGGGCTTTCGTTGCCGGACACCTCGGCGACAGGATGGGCCGCAAGGCCGTCCTGGTCATGACGCTGGTCATGATGGGTGCAGCCACCGCGCTGATCGGTTTGCTGCCCACCTATGCAACAATCGGCGTCTGGGCCCCCATCCTGCTGATCACCTTGCGCGTAGTCCAAGGATTCTCCGCCGGCGGTGAGTGGGGCGGTGCCGCTCTCATGGCTGTGGAGCATGCACCCATCAAGAAGCGCGGACTCTTCGGCGCCTACCCGCAGATCGGTGTGCCCATCGGCATGATCCTTGCCACCGGCCTCCTGTTCCTCCTGCAGTCGGGCATGTCCAAGGAAGAGTTCGCGGCCTGGGGATGGCGCGTGCCCTTCCTGCTGTCCGTCGTCCTCATCGTGGTGGGCTACCTTATCCGTCGCGCTGTTGGAGAAAGCCCGGTCTTCAAGGAAATCGCCCAGCGCAAGGCCGAAAGCAAGGCGCCCCTCGGAGATCTTTTCCGCAACAACAAGAAGGAAGTTGTCCTTGCAGCGTTGATCTTCATTGCCAACAACGCCGCCGGGTACTTGCTGATCGCCTTCTTCATCTCCTACGCAACACGGACGTTGAAGATGCCCACGCCGCAGGTCTTGCTTGCCACCACCATCGCCTCATTCGGCTGGCTCATCTTCACCATGGTGGGTGGTTGGTTGTCGGACAAGATCGGACGAGTCAGGACGTTCCTGATCGGTTACGGCTTGGTCTTTGCCTGGATGATCCCCATGTTCGTGCTGATCGATTCCAAGGACATCGTGCTTTACGGAACCGCTTTGTTCGTCCTGACCATCGGTTTGGGACTGTCCTACGGTCCGATGTCCGCCATGTATGCGGAAATGTTCCCGGCCCAGGTCCGCTACTCCGGAATCTCCATTGGATACGCCCTGGGTGCCATCCTGGGCGGTGCTTTCGCGCCCCTCATTGCCCAGGCACTCCTGGACACCACCAAGTGGTCCGGTTCGGTGGGCATCTACATCATGGTTCTGTGCGTCATCTCTGCAATTGGAGTGATCCTCGCCAAGGAAACCCGTGGACGGCCCCTGGGTTACAGCGTTCATCACTAGAAGCTGCAAAAAAGGCGGGTGCGGTCCCTGTGGACCGCACCCGCTTTTTGCGTGGGGAACGACGCCGGTTACTTGCGGCCGCCGGCACCGGCACCTTCGAGTTGGCTGACGACGTCGTCGTCGGAGAGCTGCTCAAATCGCTCGTAGAACGCGCCGACAGCGTGGAATTTACCGGGTGTGTGAAGGACCATCACTGCGTCGCACACCCGGGCCAACGACGTCGAGGCCTCCAACGATGCAACCGGCACCGCGGCTATCACAGTGCGTGCCCCGGCTGAACGAACCGCCTCCACAGCCGCCCGCATGGTGGCGCCGGTGGCAAGTCCGTCATCGGCCAGCACCACGGTCTGTCCGTTAAGGTCATGGCCGGTGCCTGGGTACTCCTGCGCGCGACGGAGAAGCTCGGAGCGTTCATGGGCTTCCACAGCATCGAGCGCGGCCTGGGAGATGCCGTGGGCGAGGATCAGCTCCCTCAACGGCTTGTTGACGATACGCAGGACATCCCCCTGCGACCAGGCCAAGGCACCGAAGGCGGTTTCGTCGCGTCCGGGGATGCCGAGCTTGCGGACCAGGACAGCGCCGAAGGGCAGGTACAGCTCCGTGGCGGCTGCTGCGGCCACGGGAACTCCACCGCGGGCCAGGCCCAACACGATGGTGTCCGGCTGTTCCCTCAGCTGGGGGAGGGCTTCAGCCAGGCGTCGACCGGCTTCCGCACGGTCCTTGAAACGCATGCCCATCTGCTCCACTTCCACGAAATTCGTTGCAATTCCAAGCCTACCGTCCAGACCTTGCCCGGCAGCGTCTCCGCTGAAAGCATGGGCTTGTGAATAAGCCAATCGGATATTGGATCAAGAGGCTCGACGCCGCGCTGGAAGCCCAACTGGACAACATCCTGGCCAGAATCAAGCTCAGCCGCCGTCAATGGCACACCCTCAGTGTCCTGTCCGAGGGCGCCATGCTTCCTGACCAGCTGGAGGAATCCCTGCACCCGTTGTGGGGAAACGATGTCCGGATGCGGGAGAGGGAACTCGCGGCCTTGGTCGGCCGGGGGATGATCACCATGGTCGATGACCGGCTGGTCCTGAGTGACCGCGGACGGGAAAAATACCACGAAGCCCAGCGGCTGGTGGAAGCGGCGCGGCAGGACCTGTCCATGGGGATCGGCATTGACGAGTACGCCATGGCATTGAGCGTGCTGGAGCGCATGAGCCTTAACGCGGAGCGGCTGGCCCGCTGATCACCGTCAGCTGGGCCAGCCGGTGCGTGGGGCCGGCTAGACTCCGAGGAATTCGAGGGCAGCTTCCTTGAAGGCCCGGCTGGTGATGACGTTGGTGTGGGTCCGCCCGGGAATGACCAACGTTTCCACCAACGCACCCCTCTTGCCTGCAATGGCGGCGAGTTCCGGCATCGTCGCTGCCCGTTCGTCCTTCTCGCCGGCAACCAGCAACAGGGGCATGTGCGGGGCAGCCCCGGCGGGATCGAAAGGTTCTCCCTTGATGGCCTCGATGAGGGACAGCATGGCGAACAGGTTGTTGCTGGGGAGCATTTGTGCCATTTTCAGCAGCCCTGCCGTAGACGCGTCCTCCACGGGCGTACCGTCGGCCAGGTGCCGTTGGGCGGCAACGAGGTCGAAGGCTGCGAGCGGGTCTGCCGAACTCGGTCCGCCCAGGACGATCCGGTGCACCAGGTCCGGCTGCGTAGCGCCGAATTCCCACGCCAACCGCGAACCCAGTGAGTAGCCCACCACGTCCAGGCCCGTGGAAGGGTCACCTTCGCGCAGGGGCCGGGCCCCGGCGTCGGTCACTATCTGCAGCAGGTCGGCGCGGATTCGGCTGGGCGTGTACGAGTCCAGGTCCTCAGGGGAGTGGCTCCGGCCGTGGCCCGGCAAGTCGACGGTGATGACCCGGCGGCCGGCGTCCTGAAGGGTGGTGATCCAGCCGCTGTCAGCCCAGTTCAGCTTGCTGGAGGATGAAAAGCCGTGGATCAGCAGGACAGGGCGCAGGCCAACGTCAGTGGCGGGTTGGTGCACTTCGACGAACAGTCCGGGATCGGTGCCCTCCACTGTGTGCCTCTGCTGTTCCACTGTGTGCCTGCCGGTCATGGTGTCAGTCCTCATCGAGTACGGCGCTCAGGCGGACCCGGCGCTTGGGTGCTTCGTCCTTCGGAACAGTGCCCACGATCCCGGCGGTGTCATCCGGAACCTCGAACACGATCAGCGGCTCGCCAACGTTGACTGTGTCACCGGGCGCCCCGTGAATACGCACCACTTTACCCGCCTGCGGGCTGGGCAATTCGAGCGCTGACTTGGTGGTTTCCAGCTCTACGATCGGCTGGTTGCGTTCCACCTGCTGGCCGGGTTCCACCAACCACTCCAGCACGGTTGCCTCAATGAGGCCCTCGCCGAGATCGGGAAGCGGGAAGGAAATTTCAGCCACGGCGGTACTCCAGTACGCGTTGGATCCCAAAGAGGATGCGGTCGATGTTGGGGATGTATTCGTCCTCCAGGTCGCCGGAGGGATAGGGAACGTCGAAGCCTGTGACACGCTCCACCGGAGCCTTGAGCGTTGCGAAACAGCCCTGCGTGATGAGTTGGGCCACTTCTGCGCCCAGGCCCGATGTCAGGGGCGCTTCATGGACGACGACGGCGCGCCGCGTCTTCCCGACGGACCTCGCCAAAGCTTCGGCATCAATCGGCTTCAACCAGCGCAGGTCCAGGACCTCGACGTCGATGCCGTCCTCGGCCGCCAGTTCAGCGACCTGCAGGCAACGGGAAACCATGGCACCCCAAGCTACGAGGGTCAGGTGCCGGCCTTCCCTGGCCACGCGGGCGCCGGTGAGGCCGCCGTCGTCGTGCGCTGCTGTGCCAGGGGTGGCGGTGGTGGTGACGTCCACGGACCCTTTTTGCCAGTAACGGGATTTCGGCTCCATGAAGATCACCGGGTCCGGGCGCGTGGCAGCGTACTTGAGCAGGTGGTAGGCATCATGCGGGGTGGAGGGGGAGACTACTTTGAGGCCGGGTACGTGGGCGAACAGGGCTTCCAGGCTTTCACCGTGGTGCTCGGGTGCGCGGATGCCACCGAAGCTGGGGACGCGGAGCGTGATGGGCATTGGCAGGGTGCCGCGGCTCCGGTAGTTCATCCGGGCGATCTGGCAGACGATCTGGTTGATGGCCGGATAGGCGAAGCCGTCGAACTGGACTTCGGGGATGGGGTGGAAGCCCGCCATGGCGAGGCCTACCGACATGCCCAAGATGCCTGACTCAGCCAGGGGGGTGTCAAAGACGCGGTCTTCGCCGTGCTTGGCCTGCAGCCCGTCGGTGATGCGGAAGACGCCGCCCAACCGGCCGCAGTCCTCGCCAAAAATGACGGTCTTGGGATTCCCGGCCAGGATTTCATCCAGTGCACGGTTCAGCGCCTGTTGCATGGACAGCTGCTCAACACTTGCCGTGCCCGCTTCATGGCTGCGAGGTTCGGTGATGGTCTCAGACATGTTCGGACTCCTCGCGCCACGCGGTGGCTTGTGATTGAAGGGTGGGCGTTGGCTCCTGGAAGACCAGGCTGAACATCTCAGAGCCTGGACGCGGGCCGAGGTCGGCCATGCCCGCCCGGACGGCCTCTTCTTCCTCTTCGGCCAATCGCTGTGCTTCTGCGAAGAAGGCGTCGTCGGCCACGCCGTCCTTGAGGAGCCGCTGCTTGAAGCGCTCCAGCGGATCCTCGCCGGCGTCCAGGCGTTCCTCGTCCAGCGTGCGGTATCTGCCGGGGTCGTCAGCGGTGGAATGAGGTCCGCGTCGGTACGTCATGGCTTCAATCACCACGGGGCCGTTTCCTGCCCGGCAGTGCGCGAAGGCAGAGCGGGTCGCTTCAAAGACAGCCACGACGTCGTTGCCGTCCACCTGCAGGGACGGGATGCCGTATCCGGCCGCGCGCGCCGCGACAGAGCCGCCGGCCACCTGGCGCTCCGTGGGGACTGAGATGGCCCAGCCGTTGTTCTGGATGAAAAACACCACGGGGGCCTTCATGACGGCCGCGAAGTTCATGGCCTCGTGGACGTCACCCTGGGAGGAGGCGCCGTCGCCGAAGTACGTCATGGCCACGCCCATTTCACCCGCGGCGTTGCCGGAGAGGGTTTGGCCGTGGGCCCAGCCCACAGCGTGCAGGACGGAGCCTGCCACCACAGCCTGGATGGGAGCGAACCTGGACTCCAACGGGTTGTACATGCCGCCATGCCAGGTGGCTTTGTGAGTGGACATGTAGCCCACCATGTCCAGGCCCATTGCGCGGGCAACGCCCATTTCACGGTAGGTGGGAAACACAAAATCGCGGGTCCGGTCCACGGCGTAGCCGCTGCCTACCTGCGCAGCTTCCTGGCCGAGCTCGGGGGCATAACCGGGAATGATGCCTTGGCGCTGCCAGGCCACTGCTGAAGTGTCCAGGTGCCGGACTGCTGCCATCAGGGTGTACAGCTCGCGGAGTTGATGGTGGGTGAGCGGGGCCGCGTCGTCATCGACGGCGGCCACCACAGGTTTGGTCGTCATGGCTGTGACCCTAGTCACCCACTATGGGTGTGCGCAATCAGCACAGTTCAAACGAAACACTTTGTGCAATTTGGGCATACGAAGAAGCCCTGCACAGTACAAACTGTGCAGGGCTTCTTGATGGTGATGAACAGCCGGTTTACTCCACGGGTGTGGACTCCTTGGCGGCTTTGGACTTGGCGTTGATGAAGCAGCCCGCGGCGATGACCAGGATCAGGATGAACGTTCCGATCAGCTGTCCGGCACTTTCCGGGTTGGCGAAGCCCACCACCAGGATCAGGCCCAGCAGCATGAGGCCAACGATGGTCAGGACGGGGAAGCCCTTCATGCGCAGCGGCAGTTCTGTGCCTTCCCTGTCAGCCCTGCGCCGCAGGATGAACTGCGACACCAGGGCGGTGCCCCAGACCACGAGGCAGGTGGAGCCCACGAGGTTCAGCAGTGCGGGCAGGATCTTCTCGGGGAACAGCAGTTCCAGGACTGTGGCGATGAAGCCGAAAGCGACCGAAATTCCGACGGCGGCGACGGGAACCTTCGAAGCGCTCAGGCGGGACAGGAAGCGGGGAGCTTCCCCGCGTTCGGAGAGGGAGAAGATCATCCGGGAAGCGCCATAGAGGTTGGCGTTCAGCGCAGAGAGCAACGCGACGACGGCCACCAGGGTGATGGCAGCGCCCGCGCCCGGGATGCCGGCCATGTCCAGGACTCCGGCGAACGGAGACTTCAGGCCGTCCGAGCCGACAGGGAGAACCGCTGCGATAACAAACACCGAGCCGATGTAGAAGACCAGGATGCGCCACACCACGGTGCGGATGGCTTTGCCCACGCTATGCGCGGGGTTCTCGGTTTCGGCGGCAGCAACGCTGACAATTTCCGTCCCGCCGAAGGCGAAGATCACCACGAACAAGGCGGCGGCGATGCCTCCGATGCCGTTGGGGGCGAAGTCCCCGAAAGCCGAGAATCCGGGGGAGGGGACGTTCGGCAGCCAGCCAAAGAGGAGGGCTGCACCGATGATCAGGAAGATGACGATTGCGGCCACCTTGAGGATGGCGAACCAGAACTCGAACTCGCCGAAGTTGCGGACGCCTACAAGGTTGATGCCCGTGAAGACCACCATGAAGACCAGCGCAAGAACCCACACGGGAATGACGGGCCAAATGGAGAACAGCAGTCCGGCTGCGCCGATGGCTTCGGCGGCAATGACCACCACCAGTTGGAGCCACCACAACCAGCCGATGGTTCCGCCGGCGGTCTTGCCCATGGCCTTTTCTGCGTACACGGAGAACGCGCCGCTGTTGGGGTTGGCGGCTGCCATCTCGCCAAGGGCCCACATGACCAGGATGATCAGCGTGCCGGCGACGAGGTAGGAGATGAGCACGGCCGGACCTGCGGCTTGGACGCCTGCGCCTGAGCCGAGGAAGAGGCCGGCGCCGATCGCACTGCCGAGCCCCATCATGGTGAGCTGGCGCGGTTTGAGCGAATGGCCGAGACCGGATGTTGGGGCAGGAGCCGCGATGGACTTCGTTGTCATACGTGTCTACCTTCTATGGATTACATGCTGGTTTGGCGTGTTGGCCTCATGGGCTTGGCACGCGGGCGTCGACGACGCAGCAAGAGCCGTGGAATAATTCTCGCAGTTTGTAAGATACATCACTTTTTGCTGTAGCGATGTGATGGGTACGGATCCCCGGGGACAGGAACTTTGATGCTGGTCGATGCGCTTGATGCAAAAATTGTACGTTTCTTCACTGATTCACCGCGATCCTCCGTGCTGGAGGCCTCGCGCGTGCTCAGGGTCGCCAGGGCTACGGTGCAGTCCAGGATTGACCGGATGATTGACAATGGGGTCATTGGTTCCTGGGTTCCCCAGCCGGATCCCGCCAATTTCGGCTTCCCGGTAGTGGCATTCTGCTCCGTCACCATCACGCAGGAGATTGGCCACGATGCCATCATCGAAAGCCTGGGCGCCATTCCGGAAATCATCGAGGTCCACACCGTGACGGGAAACTCTGATCTCATGGTGCGGATCGCGGCACGTTCCAATCCAGACATGCAGCGGGTCCTTGATGCCATGATCGCCACCAAGTCCGTGGTTCGGTGCTCGTCGGTCATTGTGCTGAACAGCCACATCCAAGGCCGGACGCTGCCGCTGATGGAAGCGGCAGCGAAGCCAGTGTGACGTAGAGCATTTTGCCAAGAGCCTGTTGAGTCGTACCATTAGTTCTAGTCAACATGACTTTAACTAACGCTCCGTCACATCGGGGAGTGCTCCAGGCGGCGATGAAGCGAGGTGAACGCCGTGAACACCAACTCAGCGAACGTCGCCGAAAGGCGGCTTGCGCCGCCGTCGTTGGCTATTTCAACGGTGATTTTCGCCCTCCGCCCCAGCGAGAAGTCCGGCCGCCCCACGTTGTGGCTGCCGCTGGTCAGGCGCATCCGCGAGCCCTACAAGGACATGTGGGCCCTTCCGGGCGGGCCGTTGGCCCACGACGAATCCCTCCAGGACGCCGCGTCGCGAAACCTCCGTGAAACCACCGGGCTCACTCCGCACTACCTCGAACAGCTTTACGCATTCGGTGGTCTTCACAGGTCGCCCACCCAGCGCGTTGTCTCCATCGTTTACTGGGCCTTGGTGCAACCCACGGAAGCTGCTTTGGCCGACGAGTCAGAGAATGTGCGGTGGTTCCGGGCCGACCGGTTGGGTGAACTCGCCTTCGATCACAACGCAATCGTGGACTACGCCTTATGGCGGCTCCGCAACAAGATGGCCTATGGGTCCATCGCCTACCACCTGCTGGGCGAATTCTTCACCCTCGCCCAGGTCCGCGAAGTCTATGAGGCCGTGCTGGACCGACAGCTCGATCCCGCAAACTTCCGCCGACACGTCAAGGCAACACCGGAAATCGAAGAAACCGGTGAATACCTCCAAGGCGGGAAACACCGTCCACCACGCCTCTACCGCTTCACCGGCACGCCCGGCCTCGGGCCAGATAACAGGAGTACACCATGAGCAGCGTCAACACTGCGGTCCAGCTGATCACTCGCGAGGAAGCCGAGAAGGGCCTCTCCCGCGCAGGGTCCACGTGCAGCCCGGCCTTGGCCAGGGGCCCATGGGAATACGACCTCGCCGAAGCCCTCGCCGGCGAGCCCGCGTACGGGCCCGGTGCCTCGAGCAGCGATGTCGCACCCACGGCCACGCCGCGTCAGGGCCAATTGCCGGAGGAGTACAAAAAAGCCTCCGACGCCGAACTGGACGTCCGTATTCGGGCCGCCAAGGCAACACTCGGGGACCGTGCCGTCATCCTGGGGCACTTCTACCAGCGCGATGAGGTCATTCAGTACGCAGACTTCGTCGGCGATTCCTTCCAACTTGCCAACGCAGCCCTGACCAAGCCGGACGCCGAAGCCATCATCTTCTGCGGCGTCCACTTCATGGCAGAAACCGCAGACATCCTCTCCACGCCTGAGCAAGCCGTCATCCTGCCCAACCTCGCCGCGGGTTGCTCCATGGCCGACATGGCGGACGAAGACTCCGTAGAGGAATGCTGGGAGCAGCTGGAGGAAATCTTCGGCACTGAGCCGGACGCATCAGGCCGCGTGCCGGTCATCCCTGTGACCTACATGAACTCTTCTGCTGCGCTGAAGGCATTCTGTGGCCGCAATGGTGGCATTGTGTGCACTTCCTCCAATGCCAAGGTGGTCCTTGAATGGGCCTTCGAACGTGGTCAGCGCGTCCTGTTCTTCCCCGACCAGCACTTGGGCCGCAACACCGCCAAGGCACTCGGAGTCCCGCTGGAGCAGATGCCCATGTGGAACCCGCGCAAGGAACTTGGCGGCAACGATGAACAGCACCTGCTGGACTCCCGAGTGATCCTCTGGCATGGCTTCTGCTCGGTCCACAAGCGCTTCAACGTGGGCCAGATCGAGAAAGCCCGCCAGGACTTCCCGGGCGTCAACGTGATCGTCCACCCCGAATGCCCCATGGAGGTTGTGGATGCGGCCGACTCCGCCGGCTCTACGGACTTCATCAAGAAGGCGATCGCCGCCGCCACGGAACCCACCACGTTCGCCATCGGTACCGAAATCAACATGGTGAACCGGCTCGCTGCGGAAAACCCGCAACACACCATCTTCTGCCTGGATCCGGTCATCTGCCCGTGCTCCACCATGTACCGCATCCACCCGGGCTACCTCGCCTGGGTCCTTGAGGAGCTGGTGGAAGGCCGGGTCGTCAACCGCATTACCGTGGACGACTCCGTGCAGGACAACGCCAAGATTGCGCTGGAGCGCATGCTGGCAGCCAAGCCGGCCTAACGGCCCGCACACCACATTGGACTAGCCGAATCGAGCCCCACATGACTACAGAGAGCCTTGCTCGCGGCCCTGCGCCCCAGCGGCTGATCGTCGTCGGAAGCGGCATCGCAGGACTGTACTCAGCCCTGCTTGCCGCAGAAGCCGGGGCGGAAGTGGTGTTGCTGACCAAGGGAGCCCTTGCCGACAGCAACACCTACTACGCCCAAGGTGGCATCTCGGCCGTCCTGGACGAGCCTGCTCCCGGAGACACTGTTGCGGCCCACATTGCCGACACCCTCACAGCCGGTGCAGGGCACTGCAACGAAGAAGCGGTGCGGGTGTTGTGCACGGAGGCACGGCTGGACATTGCCGGGCTGGGGCGGTTCGGCGTTGAGTTCGACCTTGACGACGACGGCGACCCCGCCTTGGGTCTTGAAGCCGCCCACTCCGCCCCGCGGATTCTGCATGCCGGCGGCGACGCCACCGGCGCCGGGGTGGCGGCCGGGCTGATCCGCACCGTCCTGGACTTTCAGGCGGCCGGCAAAATCCAGGTCATCGGGCACGCCCACGTCACATCGCTCTCGCTGGGCGGACTGCAGGGCGGCCGTGTGGTGGGAGCCAATTTCCTCCACGACGGACGCCACCTCGGCGTCCACGGCGACTCCGTACTGCTGGCCACCGGGGGCGCCGGACAGCTTTTCGCCCAAACCACCAACCCCTCCGTCGCCACAGCGGATGGCCTGGCGCTCGCCTGGCGCGTCGGTGCGGCCGTTGCCGACCTTGAGTTCTTCCAGTTCCACCCCACCTGCATGGTGCTTCCAGCCGAAGCACGGGAGGTGGAAGGCAATAACGACCCACTGCTGATCTCCGAGGCCGTCCGTGGGGAAGGTGCCATCCTCGTGGACGCCCGGGGGCACCGGTTCATGCCCGGCTACCACCCGGACGCCGAACTCGCACCCCGGGACGTCGTCTCCCGCAGCATCGCCCTGCACCTGGCAAAACTCGGCGATCCCAACGGCCATGTGTTCCTCGACGCCACCGTGATCGAAGGGCAGAAGGGCTGCGGTTTCCTGGCAAAGCGCTTCCCCACCCTCAGCGAGAGGACCCGCCAAGCAGGCGTCGACTGGACCCAGGAACTGGTCCCCGTGGCGCCCGCGGCCCACTATTGGATGGGTGGGGTGGTGACCGATCTTCACGGACGCACCTCTGTTCCTGGTTTGCTCGCCGCCGGTGAAGTCGCTTGTACCGGTGTGCAAGGGGCCAACCGCCTGGCAAGTAACTCCCTGCTTGAGGGGCTGGTGTTTGGGCGGCGGGCTGTTGACGCATTTCTCTCTGGTGACCGCGACGCCGCAGGCCCCGTGGCGCCGCTGGAATCAATGGAATCGGTGGGCGGTCTTCCGCTCGCCCACCTTGTCTCCTCCAGCGGGTTTTCGCGTCAGGCACTTCGCCGCCTCATGACAGCCAAGGCCGGCGTGTTGCGCGATGGTCAGCTGTTGGCTGAGGCCGCAGAAGTTCTTGGGTCTTGGGAGGGTGAGGTTCTTCCCTTGAATGTTCCTGATTCCCTTGATGTCCGGGAGCATGAGGACTCCAACCTTCTGTTGGCTGCGCAGCTATTGGTGCATGCGGCCCGGGAACGGCGGGAGTCCTTGGGGGCGCATTACCGCAGCGACAGCGTGAGGGAACCAGCCGCCGTCGACGATTTTGACAAGCGTTACACCATGAGCCGGAAAGTGAGCCTCGTCCATGACTAACCTGACCCTCCCCGCAGCCCCTGTCCGGGAGATCCTGGAACGGGCATTCGCGGAGGACGCGCCCAGCGGGGACATCACCTCCCAGTTGCTGATCCCGGCCGACGCCCGGGCAACCGCCGTGCTGAACGCGCGGGTCCCCGGCGTGTTCAGCGGCGGCACCGTGTTCCGCGACGCCATGAAGCTTGCGGACCCGGACACCGAGGTGGAATTGCTGCTCGCCGATGGTGAAGCGTTCGACGCCGGCACGCACCTTGCGCGGGTCAGCGGCAGCGCCCGCTCCGTGCTGCTCGCCGAACGCGTTGGGCTCAACCTGGTGCAGAGGATGAGTGCCATTGCCACGAAGACCGCCGAATTCGTCCGGCTCGTGGAAGGTACCCGCGCCAAGATTACGGACACCCGCAAGACCACGCCGGGCTTGCGGGTGCTGGAACGCTACGCTGTGCGCTGCGGTGGGGGAGCGAACCACCGCTACAGCCTGTCCGATGCCGTCCTGGCCAAGGATAACCACCTGGCCGTCATGACCGGCGGCGACTCCACCAAGCTGACTGGGTTGCTGGTTGCCGCTAAAGCCCAGCTGGGCCACACCACGCACTTCGAAGTTGAAGTGGACCGCGCAGAGCAGATCGAACCCGTGCTGGCGGCCGGCGTGGACACCATCATGCTGGACAACTTCTCCATCGAGGAACTCCGGGCCGGGGTCAAACAGGTGGACGGCAGGGCCATGGTGGAAGCCAGTGGCAACGTCAACGTCACCACCGTCACCGAGATTGCCGCTGCCGGGGTGGACGTGATCTCCATTGGGGGCCTGACCCACAGCGTGAGCGCACTCGATCTCGGCCTCGACGTTGTTTTAGAGACAGCCTGACGCTCCCATGATCTTCCTCGACGCCGCAGCCACCACCCCCGTACGCCGCGAGGCCCTCGAGGCCATGTGGCCGTATTTGAGCGGTGAGTTCGGCAATCCCTCCAGCCATCACACACTGGGTGAAGCGGCAGCAGCAGCGCTGGCCGGGGCGCGTGCCGGCGTCGCGAAGATCCTCAATTGCCGCGCGGGTGAGGTGACTTTCACCTCCGGAGGCACCGAGGCGGACAACCTGGCCGTCAAAGGCATCGCACTGGCCCGGCGGTCGGCTGATCCCACGCTGAACAGGGTGGTCATCAGCGCGATTGAACATCCCGCCGTGGAGGAATCGGCGAGGTACTTGGAGCGGGTGCACGGGTTCATCGTGGACGTGCTGCCGGTTGACGGCGACGGCCTGGTCTGTGTTGAGGGACTGAGCGCCCTGTTGCGGCCGGAAACAGCGTTGGTCAGCATCATGTACGCGAACAACGAGATCGGAACGGTCCAGCCAATATCAGCCTTGGCGGCAGTGGCGCGGGAACACGGTGTCCCCTTCCATACCGATGCAGTCCAGGCCGCAGGGTGGTTGCCCCTGGACGTCAAAGAGCTCGGGGTGGATGCACTGAGCATGTCCGGACACAAACTTGGTGCCCCCAAGGGATCCGGTGTGCTCTTCACCAAAGGGCGGCTCCGGGTGGAGCCCTTGGTTCACGGCGGGGGCCAGGAACGGGGTAAGCGCTCGGGGACTGAGAATGTGGCAGGCGCCGTGGCGTTGTCCACTGCATTGTCGTTGGCCAGCGCAGAGCAACCGGAACAGGCCGCTCGAGTCTCGGGCTTGAGGGATCAGTTCATCGAAAGGATCCTGGCCGGTGTCGCGGGCGCAGTGGTCACTGGGCACCGGCTGCAGCGACTGCCGTCGGTGGCGTCCTTCTGTTTCCCGGGCACCAGTGGCGAGTCAGTGTTGCTGGAGCTTGAGCGGCTTGGCGTGGTGTGTTCCAGTGGCTCGGCCTGCGCTGCGGGATCCGATGCTCCGTCACCCGTTTTGCTGGCCCTGGGCATCGCGCCTGAAACAGCCCAGACGGCCGTACGCTTCAGCTTCCCCTCAACTGTCACCGACACCGAACTGGAACAGGCCGCCGACGCCGTGGAAACCGCCGTCGGACGCGTCCGGAACCTGTCGTCCCCGCAAGCGGGATAGCTGCACTGGGGGCCGGTTTGCGGCGGCACGGCTGGTTACACGTGCCGTGCGCGCCGGAAAATCCAGTGCCTCAGCAGGGTAAACCGGACCGCTGTGGCCACGAAGCCGGACAACGTAGTAGTCCACAATTCTTCGGTGACTGTGGCTTCCGGCCGGATGAGGTGCAGGATGCCCAGGCTGCCGCCCGTGATGACCAAGGCAATGGCGATCACTATGACGCCACTGAGGTGGTCGCGGGTGCGCTTTTTCTTTCCCGTGATCTTGAACGTGAGCCGGCGGTTCAGCGCAGTGTTCATCAGGGACGTCACAATCAGTGCCACAGCGTTCGCCAGCTGCGGGTCGATCCAAGGACGCAGCAACGCGTAAAGAGCCAGCGAGCTTGCCGTGCACACCACTCCGACTCCAGTGAAGCGGGCCAACTGCCGAACGACGGGGTATTTGAGGACTCCGCGGTGCCGTGTGCGGGGTGGTTTCTGTGGGGGAGACGGGCGTAGCTCAGTGGCGTCCGCAGCTGTCTCCATGGCTTAAGCCTGACACATTAAGCGGGTTGGTCCTCCCAGGATGCACTGGTGACGGGATTCCGGAGCTCACCGATTCCTTCAACACGGCACACCACGGTGTCACCGGGTTGAATGCGGGCGCATTCTGCGGGGAACCCAGTCAAGACCAGATCGCCGGGCTGGAGGGTCATGAACGAGCTCAGGTAGACCAGGATCTCGTCCACCTTCCAGCCCAGGTCGGCAGAACTCGCGGTCTTGAGTTGATTGCCGTTGTGCACGATCCCAATCTCCAGGTTCGAGTCGTCAAGATCCGTGACCATCCAAGGACCCGCCGGAGTAAACGTGTCCTGGCTCTTGGCGCTGATCCAGAGTTCGTCGGTCTTTTGCAGGTCCCGTGCCGATACGTCGTTGCCGATGGTGTAGCCGAGAATCGCTGACCGGGCCGTTTCCGGCGTCAGGCCGCGCGCAGGGCGCCCGACGACGACCGTCAGTTCCGCTTCGGGGTCAACATAACCCACTGTGGAGTCCAGCTGGATGGCCTCACCCGGGCCGATCACGCTCGAGGCCGCCTTGTGGAAAGCCTGGGGCGGCAGGTCACGGCCAGGCTGCCCGGTGTTATGTGCCATGCCAAAGACGTTCACAGGTACCGAAGGCGCAAGGAAAGTAAAACCATCCTGGCTCACCACAGCGCCCAGCTCCCATCCTTCCCTGGAGGGGCTGTTGGCATTTGCCCTCGATGCCGGGAAAGGGGATTCCACCACGGTCCACCGGGTGCCGTCCACGGAGTTGAAGTCCGGGGCGTCGTTGGCCACAAAGAAGTGCTCGTCAGGAGAATGGCGGGCCAAAGTCTGGCCGGCGACGGTGGGAGCCGGTGTGGGCCGGACTCGGGCGATGCGGCGGGGAGCAGGCATAGTCATGATGACATCCTACGTCCTCCGTGGATGGTGCCCTGCGTTGCGGGGCCTGCTTTACGTCCCGTGGGAGCATCCAAGCGCGCAGAGCAGGCCCCGCAACGCGTCAGGTGAGCGGGGCCGATCCGAAAGCAACACTGAAGCGATCGCACCACAGCACCACTGACGTCAGTCCTGCGACGTCAGTGCCGGCCGGGACAACGTAATTTTGGTTGCCGTGGGTTGCCTTGATGGCGCCCAGGTCCACATAGCGTCCTGAGCGGTATTTGAACCAGTCGCCGCCGGCCTCCTGGCTGCTGAGCCAAACCTTG
The DNA here is from genome assembly GCF_052113445.1 of Paenarthrobacter sp. YAF11_1. Taxonomy (NCBI): domain Bacteria; kingdom Bacillati; phylum Actinomycetota; class Actinomycetes; order Micrococcales; family Micrococcaceae; genus Paenarthrobacter; species Paenarthrobacter sp. YAF11_1. The sequence continues at coordinate 117,107 of NZ_JBFRDF010000001.1, read as the reverse complement.
ACGTCAGGTCCGTCACTGCTTGCCAAATTCTCGAGGCGGAGTAGGTGGCTGCCGTCGGGGAGCATCAACAGCTGCGCCGTGCCGGTGGTTGCATGTTCCTGGGATTGGAAAGTACCGCCGCCCACCACTGCCGGGCCGCTGGGTGGCGTCTGGCTGGGCACGGCTTTGCTGTGCGGCGCGCCCGCCGTTCCACTATCCGACGGTTGTCCCGTGGAAACCCCCAACGCGGGCAGTGCTTCATTGACGCTGCTGCTGGTGAACAGCCGCCACGGTTGGAAGAGCGCAGCCCCCACCACCACCGTTGACAGGATCAGTACTCCGACTACTGCAGCCAGGGTCCTGTGGTCCCGGATGAAACTCCGCAATCGGTTCATAGCTCAAGGCTAGGCTTCACGTCACCGGATCAGGGGCCCCATTGCTTACAGTACGGTGACGCGCAGTAAGTAAGGCGCCGATGTCTGCGCCGTGCCCCGGAAGAACCTGGGCGGGAAACCCAGCCACCGGGCTTAGAATCCGACTCATGCGGCTGGCGATCATCGGACTGGTTCTCCTCGTGGCAGGCGGTGTCACCGTGGCCACGGGCGTCCTGCCCTGGCAGGAAGTGGCGGTCCTGGTGGACCGGGTGGCACCCATCCTGGGATTCGTCGTCGCAATGACAGTGGTGACGGAGCTCGTCAGCGAGGCCGGCACCTTCCAATGGATCGCGCGGAGGCTGCGTCGTTGGGGTCGGGGCAGCGGTGTCCTCATCTGGCTGCTTTTGGCGCTGTTCGCCGTCCTGAGCACAGTTTTCCTGTCGCTGGATACGACGGCGGTGCTTTTGACCCCCGTGGTGGTCACGGTGGCCCGCCAAGCGGGTCTCCCGGTTCTACCCTTCGCCCTGACCACGGTGTGGCTGGCGAACACGGCAAGTCTCCTGCTCCCGATTTCCAACCTGACCAACCTGTTGGCGCAGCACAATCTCGGCAGCATCAGTCCGGCGCAGTTTGCCCAGCTGATGTGGGCGCCGTCGTTGGCGGCAATTCTGGTTCCTCTGGCCTTCATCGCGGTGGTGTTCCGGCGCGACCTTCGCAAGAGCTATGCCCTCGATTCTGCACGTCCAGCCCAGGTGCCACCGGCGACTCCCGTCACGGACACACCCCTGCTGGTGGTCAGTGCCGTAGTCCTGGTGTTGCTTTTGCCCGCATTGGTCTCCGGTGTTGCCATCTGGATTCCGGCCACAGCCGCAGCCGTGATCCTTGCCGGCATGTTTGCCTTCCGACGACCCAAAGTCCTCACAGTGACACTGATTCCGTGGTCGCTGTTGCTGTTCACCTGTGGCCTCTTCCTGGTGGTGGAGGCTACCCAATACCTCGGTGCCTCAGTTCTGCTTGGACAGGTGGCAGGCCAAGGAAGCGGGTTCGTCGAACTGCTCAGGCTGGCCATGACGGGTGCCCTGGGCTCCAACGTGGTCAACAACCTGCCGGCCTACCTTGTGGCTGAGCCTCTGGCGGGAAGTCCGGAGCGGATGGCCGCGCTGCTGGTGGGTGTGAACGCAGGTCCCTTGATCACGCCGTGGGCTTCGCTGGCCACCCAGCTGTGGCATGAACGACTGGTGCGGATGAATGTGCTGATCTCATGGAAGGGCTACGCGGTGTACGGCCTGATCGTGGCACCGCTGACCATACTGGTGGCAATCGCGGCGCTCGCAGCTGTTGGCCCGGGAGGACTGTTTGATTAGCCCAGGTACAGTTCGCCCACGGGAACTTCCGTGGCCAGCCGGTTGTCCGGCCCAGCCAAGGGGCACGCCCAGGCTTCGTTGTAGGCGCAGGAGGGGTTGTAGGCGAAGTTGAAATCGAGGATGAACTCCTGTTCCCCGGATGAATTTCTTGTCCCGTGGAATGAGCCCTTGACCGTGTCCAGCAGGTAGCGTCCCGCCCCGTAGCTTCCGCCATCCTTTCCAGCGGTTGCGTCGCGGAACGGGACAAAGATCCCGCCCCCGTAGCTCCGGAGCCGCCACACCGCCAACGAGCCCAGGCCGGGCAGCTCGAAAGTACCGATGCGGGCGAACGGCACCACGCCATCGGTGCCCGTCTCAACGTTCATTTCCTCCCCGGAGCCGTTCGGAGACAACACCGCGTATCTGCGGAAGGCGGGGTCGTAGCCGGCGGTGCGGAGTCCTGAGAATGAGGCCTTCATCTCCGCAGTCAGCGCGGATGCCGGATGGGTGGCGAACATCAGGTCCCGCTCCTGGCGCCAGAAAACGTGGGCGTCGAACGGGTTGGTGGCTGCAAGTTGACGCACTTTGTCGTACAGGGCGAACGTCCGTAAGCGCCAGTCAGCTATATCAGCCGCTGACATGGTGGGGATGTCGTCCTCGAAATAGTCCTGCTGATCGGGAGCCATACCCTCAGCCTAGTCCTGTGCGTGTCGCGGCATCGCCGCCGATAGGCTGTGGTCATGAAGGGCATCATGAACCTGAAGTACGTTCCGGTGAAGCTCGCTGCCCTGGTGCTCGCAGGAACGGTGCTCGCCACGGCATCCGCCTGTTCCGCTGAAAACAAGGGACCCCAGGTCACCTCTACTGCGACGTCGAAGCCCAACAGTTCGGAGTCGGGTACAGGTGCGCCAACAGAAAGTTCGACGCCGGAACCCGGTTCAGTGGGCACCTCACCCTCCGCAACGCCTGGTTCCGGAGGGACGGAAGCCCCGTCCGATCCGGCCGGCGCCAGCCCCAGCGGGGCAGCAACAGCGCTGTCATGGAAGACCTATTCGGATTCGGCCAAGACTGTCAGCTTCGATCTGCCCAGGGAGTGGATAGCCCAGTCGGTAACTCCGGAGGCGGGCTCTTTGGCAGGGGCAGTGAAGGTGGAAGTCAAGGACGGTGGGGGCAGCTATGTCGCTACCCTTCAGACAGGCCTGCCTCCATCCGCTCCGGTCGAATGCCCGGCCGGACAGGGGCGGCCCTATGTGGTGATCAGCAGCGTCCCCTTGGACGTCCCCCATTCGGATGGCCCGGACACCATTGATCCGCGCGTCGTTTTCCGGGTGATCCAGGGCTACAAGTTCTTCGGTTCCTATGGCATCACCAACATGGTGGCCGGGGCTGACGGGCAGTCGTGCGAACTCCGGAACCGGGTGTTGGGACCGACGGGAAAGGGCGACTATTCCTTTGGGGACGTCCCCGCCCTGCACGCCTTTGCCGCCGATGAGAAGGTGGCACCGGCCAAATCCTTCGACACCCTGGACCTGGCCGCAAAGTACGCTGTCCACGGTTCTGAATTCGCCAATGTCCAGCGGATGCTACTGTCTCTGAAGGTCAATCAATAGTCCCGCGATTGGCTGCTTCACACATACGGCGCCGTTGGGGGCTGCCCGCCGCAACATATCCCGGAGATCAATGGAACGCAACGTTGCTGCCACGCTCGTTTTCAAGACCGCAGCCAACACCAAAGTAGCCATGGCAATAGCCGTGGCCCGGAATACCGGCTACGACTCAGTGACGGAGGCCCTGTCCATCACCTCTGCGGGTGACGAGCTTCCCTTTGCCGAACTCAGCGACCACCACGGTGGCCGCTTCCACTACCTTGAGTTCACGGAGCCCAGTGAAGTGACCGTCGAGTACCGGGCCACGGTTCACGGCTTTGGCATCCCAGAAACGTCCACTCCCATGGAATTGATCCGCTACGTCCGGCCCAGCAGGTATGCGGAGTCTGACAGGCTGCTGCCTACCTCCTATGCCGAGTTCGGCTCGTTGCAAGGAGCTGAACTGCTCCAGGCGGTCCGCACCTGGGTCAACGGGGAACTCCGCTACATCAGCGGATCGTCACGGGGAACGGATGGTGCCGTGGACACGTTGCTGCACCGCAAGGGAGTGTGCCGCGATTTCGCCCACCTGGCCATCGCGTTGTTGAGGGCCAAGGACGTACCTGCCCGGCTCGCCGCTGTGTATGCTCCCGGGTTGAGTCCCATGGATTTCCATGCCGTGGCCGAAGCGTACGTTGACGGCGCTTGGTACATCATCGACCCCACAGGCCTGGCACCCCGTGAATCCATGCTGAGGATTACGGCCGGCCGGGATTCCTCGGATACGGCATTTCTCTCCACAGTGGGTGGCAGCCTGACACTGAAGACCCTCAAAGTCAGTGCCTCGGTCAACGGCGAGCTCCCGGTAGAGGATCTCCGGGAGCCCGTCAGCCTTCGTTAGTGTCCCGCCACGGAAGCACGGAGTTTTTCCGTCAGGCGAAGGAGTTCGCGCTGTTCCTCGGAGGTGAGGGCCGGTCCCACCAAGTGGGCGATGTCCCGCACGTGTTCCCGCCCGATCGTTTTTTGAAGCTCGCTGCCTGCTTCGGTGAGTGAGAGCAGCACTCCGCGGCCGTCGTCGGGGGCTGCCGTCCGCTCCACCAAACCGCGCTTCTCAAGACGGTCCACCAAGCGGCTCAGGCTCGACTGGCTCAGCAGCACTTTGTCGTTGATTTCATTGAGCCTGAGCTGCCCGGATGGGCACTTGGAGAGCGTAAAAAGAACGTCGTATTCCTTGACGGGAAGGGTCTTGAACGCTGGCCCTGACTGAAGCTTCCGCATCACCGCCACCTGGGATCGGAACAACGACTCCCAGGTTTCGGCGGCGAGGCGAACGGCGGAGGACGCCGCGCCCGTTGGACCGGACATCAGGCGTCCTGCCCCGCGGCACCGGCAGTTGCGGATTCGCTGACTTTCTCCTCCAACGCTGCGGCAACGCGGGATGCGTGCGTCGGAGCATCCGGCACGTGTGCCGGCTTCATGGCAGCGTATTCCTTGCGCAGGACCGGAAGGACTTCCTCGCCGAAGAGGTCCAACTGCTCCAGGACAGTCTTCAGGGGAAGGCCGGCGTGGTCGATCAGGAACAGCTGGCGCTGGTAGTCTCCGAAGGCCTCGCGGAAGGTCAGGGTCTTTTCAATGACTTCCTGGGGGCTTCCTACGGTCAAGGGCGTCTGGGAAGTGAAATCCTCCAGCGACGGTCCGTGGCCGTAGACCGGGGCATTGTCAAAGTACGGGCGGAATTCCTTGACAGCGTCCTGGGAGTTCTTCCTCATGAAGAATTGCCCGCCGAGGCCCACGATCGCCTGGTCTGCCTTGCCGTGTCCGTAGTGCTCGTACCGCTCGCGGTAGAGGCCGATCAACTGCTGGTAGTGCTCCTTGGGCCAGAAGATGTTGTTGGCAAAGAAGCCATCGCCAAAGTACGCAGCAACTTCTGCGATCTGCGGCGTACGGATGGAACCGTGCCACACGAAGGGAGCGACGCCGTCCAGTGGTCGCGGGGTGGAGGTGAAGTTCTGCAGCGGCGTGCGGAACTTGCCGGACCAATTGACGGTGTCCTCATCCCACAGCTTGCGGAGCAGGCTGTAGTTTTCGATCGCGAGTTCCACGCCGTCCTGGATGTTCTTGCCGAACCAAGGGTAGACCGGCGCCGTATTGCCGCGGCCGAGGACCAGGTCCACGCGTCCATCGGAGAGGTGCTGAAGCATCGCGAAGTCTTCGGCAATCTTCACAGGATCGTTGGTGGTGATGAGCGTGGTGGCAGTGGAGAGCGTGATGCGCTCGGTCTGCGCGGCGATGTAAGCCAGGGTGGTGGTGGGGGAGGAGGAGAAGAACGGCCGGTTGTGGTGCTCGCCCAGGGCGTAGACATCCATGCCGATTTCTTCGACCTTTTTGGCGATGGCAACGGACGCCTTGATGCGTTCGTTTTCCGTGGGCGTGCGGCCCGTGGTGGGGTCAGTGGTGATGTCGCTGACGCTGAATACGCCGATCTGCATGATGTGCCTTTCTCCCTGCCCGTGGTCCCGGGCTCTTTCAACAGTGTACCTCAAACTAGATGCATTTGCATGTATCGATACCTGTAACAGGGCAGGGCCGGGAAATGTTCCCGGCCCTGCCCTATTGGGTGAGTCTGTTGGAGGCGGTTGCTATTCGCCGGGATGATGGGCTGCGCGGCGGCCCTTAACTCTGGGAATCATGCCTGTGGTCCAATCCTGGAACTCGTCCGACGAGCCGTTGGCCGGGCCGTTGGCCGAACTGTTGGCCGCGCTGCCGGACTTACCGCTTTCCGCGCTGCCGGACGGGCCGTTTCCGGTCGGCGTCGGCTTGTCCTGCAGGGCTTTCAGCAGGTCTTTCTTTTCCCTGCGCCCCTCCACAAGCTTGTAAAGGACCGGGACAAGCACCAGCGTCAAAGCCGTGGACGAGACCAGCCCGCCGATCACCACAATAGCCAGGGGCTGCGAAATAAACCCGCCGCCGCCTGTGAGTCCCAATGCCATGGGCGTCAGTGCGAACACCGTGGCTAATGCCGTCATCAGGATGGGGCGGAGGCGCTGGCGCGCACCGTGTGTGATGGCGTCTGCCACGTTCATGCCCGTGCTGCCGTCATGGGGCTTGCGGTATTGGTTGATGAGGTCGATCAGGACAATGGCGTTGGTCACCACGATCCCCACCAACATCAGCATGCCGATCAGCGAAGGCAGGCCCAGCGGAACACCGGTCACCAACAGCAAGCCGACCGCGCCCGTGGCGGCGAAAGGAACTGACACCAGCAGGATCAGCGGTTGGATGAGTGACTTGAACGCGGCCACCATGATCACGTAGACAATCGCGATGGCTGCCAACAATGCCAGGCCCAACTGCCGGAAGGACTCGGCCTGCTGGGTTGTGGCGCCTCCGATGGTGGCAGTGACTCCGGCTGGAAGTTCCACTGAGGCCAGGCGCTCCTGGACCGCGGTGCTCACGCTGCCCAGGTTGGAACCCGACGGCGTCACAGTTACCCGCGCCGTGCGTTGTCCGTTGCTGCTGGTGATGGAAACGGGAGTATCAACCTGCTCGACGGCGGCAATGGACTCCAACGCCACCCCACCACGTGCTGTGGGGAGCTGAAGTGCCCGGACTGAAGCGATGCTGGTGAATCGTGTGCCCTCACCGATCTGCACCGGGTAGTCGTTGGTATCGATCCGGATGGTGCCGGCAGGGATAGGGCTGACAGTGGAGGCCAGGAAAGCCCCTACCTGCTCCTCCGTCAAGCCGGCCGCAACGGCTTTGGCGCGTTCAACGCGGACCTGGACCACTGATTGCTTGGACGCGAGGTTGGTAGCCACCTCGGAACTGCCCGGCACTCCGTCCATGGCCTTGACCATGGCATCGCTGGCAGTTTGGAGGTCGGCGGAGTTAGCCGCCCGGATGGTGATGTCTACCGTGGAGGATGTACCGAAACCGCCTTGCTGGGACCCTACGGTGACCTTCCCCGCGGCACTTTCGAGTTTGGATCGGACCTCATCCTGGAGCTTGGTCTGGTTCACTTTCTCGTCGGTGACTATGGTGAACGTCGAATTGGAGGAGCCGGTGGATGTCAGGGCAGCGAAGCCTGTCTGTGCATTTCCGGAGGTGACCTGCACGTCCTTGATGCCGTTGATGCCCTTCAGGGCATCTTCTATTTTTGCTGCCTCATCGCTGGTGGCCTGCAGGCTGGTCCCGGCGGGCAGGACCTGGCGAACAGTCATGCTGTTTTCCCCCGAGCGGCCCAGCAAGTCGGTGGCCAGAAGCGGTGAAACGGCAACGGTCGCCACGAGCACCAGGGCCGCCGCGGACAACGTGATGACCGGGTGCTTTTGTGTCTTAGCGAGGATCGGAAGGTAACCGCGCTGGAGCCTGCTCTTTTGCTCGGCTTCCCGGGCCTTCTTCGCCGCCTCCTGGGTGGAAGCCACCGCTTCAGCGCCCTTTGCCGGGGACGCGAGGAACCAGTAGGCCAGCACAGGAACGATCGTGAGCGAAACCAACAATGACGACAACAATGCGATGGTCACTGTGAGTGCGAAGGGCCGGAACAGCTCTCCAGCGAGGTCGCCCACAAAGGCGATGGGCAGGAAGACGGCCACGGTGGTCAGTGTGGAGGCCGTGATGGCTCCGGCGACTTCACGGATGGAGGTCAGGATGGCGGTGAGCTTGTGTTCGCCGTAGCTGAGGTGTCGCTTGATGTTCTCGATCACCACGATGGAGTCATCCACCACACGCCCGATCGCAATGGTCAGCGCGCCCAGAGTGAGGATGTTCAGTGAATAGCCTGTGGCGGAGATGCCAATGAAGGTGATCAGAAGGGACAGCGGTATGGAAACAGCGGTCACCAACGTGGACCGCACGGACATCAGGAACACCAGGATGACGGCCACTGCGAAGCCCAGTCCAAGCAGGCCTTCGGTGGTCAGGTCCTTGATGGACTTCTCGATGAACGGGGCTTGATCGAAGACCGGGGTGAAGGTGGCGTTGTTGCCGAGTTCATCCTGCATGGATCCGATCGCGTCGCGCACGGCATGCGAGATCGCCACAGTATCGCCCTCGGGCTTTTTGGTGACGGACAGCGCCAGCGTCGGTTTGCCATTGGTGCGCGTGATGGAGGTAGCGGCATCGTCCTCGACGCTGACGTCGGCCACTGCACCGATGGTGGCAGCATTCTTCGCGCCCGTCAGGGGAAGTCCCTTAATGATGTCCAAGGAATCCACGGGACTGCCGAGCTGGAGGGACAACGTCTTGCCTTGGTCCTCGATGGTGCCCACGGGAACCAAAGTTCCGTTGTTCTTCAATGCATTGCTGATGGCCTGGATGGACGCGCCGCTGCTGGCCAGGTCTGCCGGACGGGGCTGGATCAGGATGTGCTGGTTGGCCCCGCCCGTGACATCGGCGCCGCGGACGCCGTCGATTTTCTGGAGCCGGGGAACGCTCAGCCGCAAGAGGTCGGCATTGAGTTCGCTGAGGGGTTTGTCCGAGGATACGGCCAAGTAGACGATGGGGAAATCGCTGATGTTGCCGGCAATGGATTGGGGCTCGACGTCGGCGGGCAGCACCCGCTTGGCGTTCGAGATGGCCCGGTCGATCTGGTTCCGTGCCCGGTCAAGGTTTGACCCGTACGTGAACACCATGGTGATCTGCGATACACCGTTGCGGGAGGTCGACGTGGTGGACTCGAGCCCCTCAACACTGTTAAGTGCCGTTTCCAGCGGCTGGCTTAATTGCTTGTCCACGACCTCGGGGGAGGCGCCCGGCATGGAGGTCACCACAGTGATCTGCGGGAACTCGATGGAGGGAATGAGTTCCTGCTTCAGGGATCCCATGGTGATCACGCCGAACACCGCCGCAAAGACGGTGATCAGCGCGATCAGAGCCCGGTTTCCCAGAGAAAGCTTGGCCAGGCGGAACATTGCATTGACTCCCAAGGTCTACGTAACGATTCGTCTGACGGGAACCGGCCGCAGCCCCGGGTATGGCCTAGCTTTGGACGGCGTTGGCCGCATCAAGCTGCAGGGACCTGGCGGTGCTTGCTTCCAGTTCGGCAGCGAGCTCAGGGTTCTCATTGAGCTTGACGCCGTAGCCCGGCATCATATCCTTGAGCCTGGACTGCCAGCCCTTGAAGTTCTTGGGGAAGGACTTCTGCAGCAATTCGATCATGATCGGTACAGCGGTCGAAGCGCCCGGCGAGGCACCCAGCAGTGCGCCTACTGAACCATCGCGGGAGGCAATGACCTCGGTGCCGAACTGCAGTACGCCACCCTTCTGAGGGTGCTTCTTGATGATTTGTACACGTTGGCCAGCGGTGATCAGTTCCCAATTGCCGCCGGCGGCCTCAGGGTAGTACTCCCGCAGGGCCTCAACCTTGGCCTCGTGCCGCTTGGCAACCTCTTTGATGAGGTATGCGGTGAGGTCCATGTTGTCCTTGGCCACAGCCAACATGGGAATGATGTTTCCGGGTCGGATGGACAGCGGAAGGTCCAAGTAGCTGGAGGTCTTCAGGAAGTTGGTGGAGAATCCGGCGTACGGGCCGAACAGGAGGGAACGCTTGCCGTCCACGTAGCGGGTATCCAAGTGCGGGACGGACATGGGCGGCGCGCCCACGGATGCCTGGCCGTAAACCTTGGCGCTGTGCTGGGACGTGATGGCGTCGTCGGTGCAGCGGAAGAACTGGCCGGAAACGGGGAAACCGCCATAGCCCTTGCTCTCAGGGATGCCGGAGGCCTGAAGCAGGTGAAGGGCACCGCCGCCGGCTCCCACGAAGACAAACTTCGCGTGGATGCGGCCGTGCTCGCCGGACTTGGGGTGCTTGATGGACAGGTCCCATCCGCCACCGGCTGCGCGGCTGATGTTGGTGACGTCGTGGCCGTAGTTGACCTCGGCACCGCTGTCCTGCAGGTAGGTTGTGAGCTCACGCGTCAGTGCGCCAAAGTCGACGTCGGTGCCTTCAGCTGCGCGGGTAGCGGCAACGCGCTGCTTGCGCTCCCGTCCCTTGACGATCAGGGGGGCCCACTTGGCGATCTGGTCCTGGTCCTCGGTGTATTCCATGCTGCGGAACAGGGTATTGGGCTTGAGTGCCTCGTACCGGGTTTTGAGGAAGTTCGCATGGTCGTCGCCAATGACGAAGCTCATGTGCGGAACTGTGTTGATGAAGCCCTTGGGGGACCCAATGACCTTGGTGTCCACCAGGTGGGACCAGAACTGACGTGAGAGCTGGAACTGCTCGTTGATGTGGAGGGCCTTGGAAGGGTCCACGGAGCCGTCTTTGGCTGCGGGGGAGTAGTTAAGCTCACACAGCGCGGCATGTCCGGTGCCGGCGTTGTTCCACGGTCCGGAGCTCTCAAGCCCCGCTTCGTCGAGTCGTTCGAACAGGGAGATGGTCCAGGTGGGTTCGAGTTGCTTGATGAACGCACCGAGGGTGGCACTCATGATTCCGCCGCCAATAAGGACGACGTCGGCATGTTGAGTCTTGGAAATGAAGGTCACGATCAATCTCCGTTAGCGGCGGCACTGGCTGTCACAGAATATCCCCGCGCAGACCCAATACTGAAATTGCGGGCGATCGTCAAGGCTTTAAGCGGACGTTCGTGAAAACTTCGTTGAGGACCGGTGAAGCCGGGTAGCTTTCCACCTTGTTGGACAACGCCAAGGCGGAGATGGGGAAGGCGATCGGCACCGCCGGCACCGAGGCCGCGATCTCTGCGTTGATCGCCTGGTATTGGGCGTTGCGGTCGTCTCCGTCGGGCATGGCGCGTGCCCGCTCGATCTTGTGGAAGACTTCCGAATCCGCATAGCCGAACTCTGCCCGGGTTTCGCCGAACAGCGGTCCCAGGAAGTTATCGGCGTCGGCGTAGGAGCCGTTCCAGCCCAGAAGGTGCAGTCCGCGATCTCCCGCAGACTGGACCCGTTGCAGGTAGCCACCCTCCCAGTCCACGGGCACTGGCTTGATGTTGAAGCCCACGGCAACCAGCTGGCGGCTGATTTCGGCGTAGATCTTCTCGGGAGTGGGCATATAGGCGCGGGTGGCGTTCAGAGGGTAGTAGAACTTGATTTCCTCACCCTTGTAGCCCGCCTTTTCCAACAATGCCTTGGCCTTCTCAGGGTTGTACCCGAGCGACGGGGCATTGTTGTTGAAGCCACTGAGCTTGGGCGGCACGAACTGTGAGGCCTGTGCCGTGTTGTCGATGAAGAACCGCCGGATCAGTGTTTCCTTGTCGACTGCCATTTCGATCGCTTGGCGGACTTCGAGTTTCTCCAAGGGCGCCACGGCCTGGTTGATCCCGAGGTACATGACGGAGAACGGGTCACGCTGGATAATCTGGACGCCCTTCTTGACCAGTTGGTCAAAAGTTCCGGGGGTCACGAGGTCGTAAGCGTCGATCTTGCCGTCCAGGAGGGCCTGCTGCCGCGTTTCAGCGCGATCGTAGGGGATGAAGTTGATGGTGGCTATCTGGCCCCGGTTGCCCCAGTAGCCCTTGTACGTGGCGAGCGTGAGTTTATTCTCATCCCAGCCGCTGATTTCATACGGGCCCGTCCCCACGGGGTGGCTGGCATAGGCGGATACGGCCTGGCCGTTCAAGGTCTGGTCCAGCACATTCGCTTTTTGCGCCTCAAGGGCGGCGGGCGAGGATATGGCGAAGGCGGGGAGGGTCAGCGCTTGCAGGAAACCGGTGAAGGGCCGCGTCAGGTTGATCTGGACGTCGTTGGCCGAGACCACTTTGCAGTCTTTGAAGATGGAGAACACCGGTTCGTCGGAATAGGCCTTGAACACCCCCTGGAACGAAATCCCCGGGGCTTGCTTCCGGAGTTCGGAAGGGAAGGTGAACCAGCGGTTGAAGTTTGCGCAGACAGCGGCAGCGTCCAGTGGAGTGCCATCGTGGAAGGTTACCTCGGAGCGGAGCGTGAAATCGTAGCTGAGCCCGTTGTTGCTGTCTTTCCACTCCGTGGCCAGCAGGGGAGTGGTCTCCCCTGTGGCGCCATCCACGCCAACAAGGCCTTCGAGGACCTGGCGGGTGACGCGGTAGGACTCGGAATCCGCGGTCATGGCGGGATCGAGTCCCAGCGGCATGGAGGCTGTGCCGAAGTTGAAGGTGGCTGTGGGCTCTACCGGCGCGGTACTGCTGGAGGACGACGTCGGTGCCGGGCCCGGTGTTCCTGTACACGCTGCCAGCCCCAAAACCGCTACGGCAGCTCCGAACTGTACGGTCAGGCGCCGCATTTTGCTGCTTGCCACTCTTGTCCCCTCAAGCCGGTTGGAAGTGCTGTGGCCGGCTTCGGCCAGACCGCATTCCAGTCTAGTTGAACGTCCTGAGTGCACTTCCCAGCACATTTTCAGGAATCCATCCCCGCTGCTTGAGGAAAAAACACCCCCGTGCTGCCAGGATCTGCAACCGGGGGTGTTCCGTGTGGCCTATGGCCACTGTGTGTTTCGTGCTGTGCGCAAGGGGGGACTTGAACCCCCACGCCCGAAGGCACAGGAACCTAAATCCTGCGTGTCTGCCAATTTCACCACTCGCGCTGGCTGATGGCCGGTGCCTCTGGGAGGCTGCCCGCTATCGGCCTCCAGTGTACCCGCTAGTTGTCCAGCTTGAGGTCCCGGCGAAGCTTGGCAACATGCCCGGTTGCGCGGACGTTGTATTGCGCCAAGGACACTTTCCCCTCGGGGTCCACCACAATGGTGGACCGGATCAGTCCCATGTAGGTCTTCCCGTAGTTCTTCTTCTCGCCCCAGGCCGCGTAAGCGTCAGCCACTGCATGGTCCTGGTCCGAGAGCAAGGGGAACGTCAGCTGTTCTTCGGCGGCAAACTTTGCCAGTGCCTTTACGGGATCAGGGGAGATGCCAACAACGTCATAGCCTGCAGCCTGGAGCGACGCCAGGGTGTCGCGGAAGTCACATGCTTCCTTGGTGCACCCCGGGGTCGAAGCTGCTGGGTAGAAATACACGATGGTTGTGCGCCCTTTGAAGTCCGACAAGCTGACGCTTTTGCCGGTTTCGTCGGGAAGAGTGAAGTCCGGGGCAACGTCGCCCGGGATAAGTCGTTCTGCCACAATATGCTCCTAGCTGGGGATCGCGATTTCCCAGTTTAGTGGGCAGAAGCCGCGCTGGCTCCCCGACCGCGCATATACTGTCGGCATGCCAGATATGGAGAGATGGCCCACCACCCGATTGCTTTCGACAGCTGCGCGCCTGGTGGAAATCTCGTGGAACGAAAAATTGAAGTCCATCGGCCTTACCCATGCCGGGGTCATTGCCATGCAAGTGCTTGCCGCCAAAGGTGCAATTACGCAGGCGGCATTGGCCGAAGTTGCACGGGTCAAGGCCCAGACAATGGGTACTACTCTTGCGCGGTTGGAGCTGCACGGGCACATCGCGCGCCAGCGCAGCGACTCTGACCGCAGGAGCCATGTGGTGACCCTGACAGATGCCGGCAGTGCAGCTCTCGCAGAAGCAGTGAAGCTTGAGCAGGACGTCTTGTCGCCCGTTGCCGTTGATACCGCACGGCTGCGCGAGGAACTCAGGATTGTCGTCCGGGGGCTGGCTGGTTTGCCGGCTCCTGAGTCGGAACCCCGGGACGGAGCCACTGACGTCGCGCAAAGCTGACCCACGCCGGGCCAGGCAAACACGCCAGGACAAGCCAACGTGTTCCGTCCCGGAAAGCCAAGGAACGGCAACACAAAAAGGCTCCGGATCGTTTTCACGATCCGGAGCCTTTGTTATTGGTGCACCCCCCGGGACTCGAACCCGGAACCCATTGATTAAGAGTCAATTGCTCTGCCAGTTGAGCTAGAGGTGCATCTGTCGTTTCGGACTGTCCGGGGAATTCGTATTCCTCGTTGAGCTCCGCAACGACAAATAACTCTACACCAGATTTTGCAGGTTCAAAACCAGCAAGTCCCCATAGTGATGCATGCCATGAATAGGTGATTCCAAAGCCCTGCGGAAATGAAAAAAGGCCTTGGAGTGAAATTCACTCCAAGGCCTTCCTTGGTGCACCCCCCGGGACTCGAACCCGGAACCCATTGATTAAGAGTCAATTGCTCTGCCAGTTGAGCTAGAGGTGCAGCTGTTGAATTCGACCAAACCGGAAGCTTTTCTTTCCCGGGCGATCTCCGCAACGACATGTAACTCTACACGAGATCCACCCAACTGCGAAATCGGCCCATCCCAGATCGCTGGCCCTAGGACGCGACCCTCAGAATCAGCGCAAAGTCGGGGTTCCTGTTGTTGCTGACCACCCATAAAGCGCCGTCCGGGGCGCTGGCTACGTCCCTCAGTCGCCCATACTGTCCTGTGAAATAGGCCACAGGTTCTCCGGCTGACTCGCCATCGAGCGGTACTGCCCACAGCCGTTGACCGCGAAGGGCACCTGTGTAAGCCACACGGCCGACGATCTCCAGGCCGCTCGGAGACGCTTCGGATGTTGAAGGCCACACGACCTTTGCATCGATCAGGCCGCTCCTGGCCGGTGCGCCGGTGACTGTGGGCCACCCGTAGTTTCCTCCCGGCGTGATCAGGTTCAACTCATCATCCACGTCCGGGCCGAACTCGCTGGCCCACAACCTTCCCTCGCTGTCCCATGCCAAACCCTGCACGTTGCGGTGCCCGTAGCTGAAGACGGGATTGTCGCCGAAGGGATTTCCGGGTGCGGGCTGTCCCTCGGGGGTGAGGCGCAGGATCTTGCCACCCAAGGCGTTGGTATCCTGCGGCTGGTCCCGGCGTTGCGAGTCTCCCGTGCCCACATAAAGGAAGCCGTCGGGGCCAAAGCGGATTCGCCCACCGTTGTGGGTTGAGGCCTTGGAAATTCCCGAGAAAATTACGTCGGGTTCGCCGAGCGACAACGTCCCCCCGGTATCCTCGCCGAGCTTCATCCTGGCAATACGGTTGTCGCTGGCGGACGTGAAATAGGCATAGAGCCAGCGGTCGTTCTGAAAGGTCGGAGATACTGCGAGGCCCAGGAGGCCGCCTTCGCCTCCAGGGACGACGCCGGCAACCTCACCGACAGTGGTGGACCGGCCATCACTGATGGCTTTGACCTGGGCGGAGTCGCGCTCAGATACCACTGCGGTTCCATCCGGCAGGAACACCACCGACCACGGCAGCTGCAACCCGACGTCGAGCTTTTCAGTGATCTCGGGAGCCTGTCGGGCGCCGGCTGTCTCCTGACCGTCTGGCCCTTGACCGCCTGGCCCCTGGCTGCTGCCGGGGCTGGCAAGTGTGGGAGCCGTGGTGGTGGTGTTCGGCGTTGCCGCGCTCCCCGGTGATGATGGGCTGCCTGTGCAGCCCGACATCACCAGGATTGTCGCGAACGCGGAGGCAAGCATCAGCCGCCTTCGCCGTTCGGGTGAATGCGTGCCCATGCCAGTGTCCGTTACCGAGGTCCGTAGTTACCGGTCAAGTGGTTGCCTGCCCAAGTGGTGGGTCAGTGCCTGTTGCGCCTGGGTGGCCTGAACCCGGCGGCTTCTGCATGCGCGGCCGATTCGAACCACACGTCAGCGGCAACGTCGGCATAGTCCGCAGTGTCTTCGTCGTGGTAAGTCATGGCCGTCGCGTTGGCTTTCACGGGGTAGGCGTCTCCCGCAGTGCTGGAGGAGCCGGTTCCGTAAGGGTGCTCGGCGGCAAGGTGCCCGGAGGTTGTGGGATCCTCCGCCGCAGCAGACTCGGCGCCTGGAAGGGTGGGGGAGTGCGCGTCTGTGTATTCGTGGTGGTGGACAGGCGCACCGGAGGAGTCGGTCCACGACGATTCCCACTCGGCTTTGTCTGCAGCGTGATCTTTGCCTGCGGGCTCCGAATCACCGGCATCCCAGTCGTCAACGTCGCCGGCATCAGCCGAGTGCACCGTGTCGGCCGAGTGCACGGCGTCAGTCGATTGCACTGTGTCGGCCGATTGCAGTGTGGCGTCGATGTCTACTGCCGGCTGGGCAACCACGGGTTCTTCAACCACCGGTTCCTCCACCACTGGAGCAGCAACAACGGGTTCTTCCACTGTGAGGCCGGGGGTGGGAGACGGTACGGCGGCCTCCTGGTCCTTGCGGGCTTTGAGCTCAGCCGGTTCATCAGCGATGGACTCGTCCACTGATTCCGGGGCTGGTTGAAGTGTTGGTTCCCTGGCTGGATCCCGAGGGGATTCCTCGCCGGTGGGGCCACTGCCTTCGGCGGCTGCCTTGCCCAGGTTGGTGACGCCGGCCAGGCCGGCAACGCCCGCTGTTGCTGCGGCCGCATCCGGCAGGGAAGCGGTGTTGGCTGGCTCCATTGCGGCGGGAGCGGGGGTTGAGGAGGAATTTCGTGATTTGTTGCGGTTCATTAGCCACCAAACAATGGCAATGACCAACACAATGACAATGACCCAAATTATCCAGTCCATGTGGATGCCCTTCTGCTCACTGGGGTGCAGTTCGTGGTGTGCCTGACGTTACGTGCCTGCTAATGGGCTGTCCAGCCTTTGACCTGCTGTTCCGCGGAATTTGATCAGTTTGCTGAGGAAAATCGGGGTGCTGCAAAATCATGGGGAATGGAATTCCGCCGGGTCGCCTAGTCTGGCTGAATGGATGTGAAAAGGCTGCAGATTCTGCGCGAGTTGGCAGACCGTCAAAGCGTGGGTGCCACTGCTGAAGCGATGAATGTCACGGCATCGGCGGTGTCGCAGCAACTGAAGACGCTTCAGGCGGAAATAGGCGTTGTCCTGGTGGAAAAAGTCGGCCGGGGTGTGCAGTTGACTGAAGCGGGATATGCCATGGCGGCCGCGGCTGCCGACATCGCCACGGCCATGGCGCGGGCTGAGTCCACCATCGACACCTACAGGAAGGGATGGCAGACCCGTGTGTCTGCGGCTTTCTTCCCCAGCGCGGCAGAAATGCTGCTGCCCGGAGTGCTGCATCGGGTGTCCTCGGTGGAAGGGCTGACTTTCGACGCACATTTCGAGGATCCGGGAACCGCGCACTTCGCGCCATTGGTGGCCGACTACGACATTGTCCTGGCCCACAGCGTGGATGGCCCGGAAGTATTTGCCAAGCAGGGATTGACAATGGTTCCGCTGCTCGAAGAGGCCCTCGACGTCGCCGTGCCCGCGGGACACCCGCTGGCAGCCAAGGCGAGGTTGAGTCCCAGCGATGTTGTTGACTACCCCTGGATCGGTGTGCCGGAGGGGTTTCCCTTTGACACTGTCCTTCGCCAAATTGAGCTCCATGCGGGCCGTCAGGCCAAGCGCGGACAGCGGTATCCGGACCTGCGGGTGCTGGAAGCACTGGTAGGTGCGGGCCATGGGATCTGCCTCCTCCCGCGGTACACCGCCCGGGCCAGTGCCAGGCGGGGCCTGGTGCTTCGGCCACTTACGGGGGTGAAGGCCAGCAGGAGCATAGTGGCACTTTCCCGGCAGGAGGTTGCCGTCCGGGGAACCATCGGGATCGTCCTTGACATGCTCAGGAGCGAGGCTGCGGCAATCGCCAGGGAACTTCAGGACTCCCCTCAGGACAGGGGCACCATGGAACCGCAGGATTGACCTGTCCGGGAACCTCGATTCCTGCGCAATATTTGGTCGATCCGGCTTAACCCGGCATGGAACAGCGGCGGCGGCAGCGAGGTACCCATAGACTTTGGTCATGAGTGACACCGAGATTGCGACAGACATCACGCCGGACATCAAGCCCCGCAGCCGGGTGGTCACCGATGGCATCCACGCGGCACCCGCCCGTGGGATGTTCCGTGCGGTTGGCATGGGGGACGACGACTTCGCCAAGCCGCAAATCGGTGTCGCCAGTTCATGGAACGAAATCACGCCTTGCAACCTCTCCCTCAACCGCCTGGCACAAGGCGCCAAAGAAGGCGTCCACGCCGGCGGTGGCTTCCCCATGCAGTTCGGCACGATTTCCGTTTCGGACGGCATCTCCATGGGGCACGAAGGCATGCACTTCTCGCTCGTTTCCCGCGAGGTCATTGCCGACTCCGTGGAGACCGTGATGCAGGCCGAGCGCATTGACGGTTCGGTCCTGCTGGCCGGTTGCGACAAATCCCTTCCCGGGATGCTCATGGCTGCCGCGCGTCTGGACCTCGCCTCGGTCTTCCTTTACGCCGGCTCCATCATGCCCGGATGGGTCAAGCTCGAGGACGGTTCCGAGAAGGAAGTCACCCTCATTGACGCCTTCGAAGCCGTGGGCGCCTGTGCTGCAGGCAAGATGAGCATGGAGGACCTCACCCGCATCGAGAAAGCCATTTGTCCCGGCGAAGGCGCCTGTGGTGGCATGTACACGGCCAATACCATGGCCTGCATCGGCGAAGCCCTGGGCATGTCCCTGCCGGGTTCCGCCGCCCCGCCATCGGCAGACCGGCGTCGTGATGACTTCGCCCGCAAGTCCGGCGAAGCGGTGGTCAACCTGCTGCGCCTGGGGATCACGGCCCGCGACATCATGACCAAGAAGGCCTTCGAGAACGCCATTGCCGTCACCATGGCGTTCGGTGGTTCCACCAATGCCGTCCTCCACTTGCTGGCCATTGCCCGCGAGGCAGAAGTTGAGTTGACGCTCGATGACTTCAACCGCATCGGTGACAAGATTCCGCACCTGGGTGACCTCAAGCCATTCGGCCGCTACGTCATGACTGACGTGGACAAGATCGGCGGCGTGCCCGTCATCATGAAGGCACTGCTCGACGCCGGCCTGCTGCACGGCGACTGCCTCACCGTGACCGGCAAGACCCTCGCCGAAAACCTCGCCTCGATCAACCCGCCGGACCTTGACGGCAAGATCCTCCGCGCCCTGGACAACCCGATCCACAAGACCGGTGGCATCACCATCCTCCACGGTTCCATGGCTCCCGAAGGCGCCGTAGTGAAGAGCGCCGGCTTCGATGCTGACGTCTTTGAAGGAACTGCGCGTGTCTTCGAGCGTGAGCAGGGCGCCCTCAGCGCGTTGGACAACGGCGAAATCAGCAAGGGTGACGTCGTGGTGATCCGCTACGAAGGCCCGAAGGGCGGCCCGGGCATGCGCGAGATGCTGGCTATTACCGGAGCCATCAAGGGCGCAGGCCTGGGCAAGGATGTGCTCCTGCTCACCGATGGCCGTTTCTCGGGCGGCACCACCGGTTTGTGCATTGGCCACGTTGCGCCGGAAGCGGTCGACGGCGGTCCCATCGCCTTCGTGAAGGATGGGGACCGCATCCGTGTGGACATCGCTGCACGCTCGTTCGACCTCTTGGTGGACGAGGCCGAGCTCGAAGCCCGCAAGGAGGGCTGGGAGCCGCTGCCGGCCAAGTTCACCAAGGGCGTCCTGGCCAAATACGCCAAGCTTGTCCACAGTGCCTCCACTGGGGCGTACTGCGGGTAGTTCCTGCTCTCGACTCCGCCCGCCCTTGACGGGCGGAGTCCGGCAGGCGGACATAGCTGTCCAAATAGTGAGATACGATTGTGGTCAATTGACACGTATCTCACTTAGAGGGAACACTGAACGCATGATCACATTCGTTACCGTCGGCGTCGTCGTCCTTACCAAGCGCGTGGCTTAGCCCGACTGGTAACGAACCGTCACGCGCAAACCCCTCGAAGAGCCGGAAGGCTGAGGGGTTTTTTTATTCCCCCAAGCAAGACCCATCTATTGAAGATCCACTAAGGAAGAGTCCGATGAGCAAAGGATCGCCGATCAGCCCCTCGCTGATGGCTGCAAAGTCCGCTGGAGCCCACAAAGCTCCGGAAAAGGTCGACCGTACGGCTGAGGCCGTCGTCGTCGACGCTGCTGCACCTCTCTCTCCTGTACTTGGGCCGAACACCGTTGTACCCCCAACGGTGATGTCCGGCTCGCAAGCAATTGTCCGTTCGCTCGAAGAACTCGGCGTGGACGATATTTTCGGTTTGCCCGGTGGCGCGATCCTGCCCACCTACGACCCCTTGATGGCCTCCAGCATGAATCACATCCTGGTCCGTCACGAACAGGGAGCCGGCCACGCCGCGCAAGGCTACGCCATGGTTACCGGACGGGTTGGCGTTTGCATCGCCACCTCGGGCCCCGGTGCCACCAACCTCGTTACCGCCATCATGGACGCCCACATGGACTCCGTGCCGATGGTGGCCATCACCGGCCAGGTGTCCAGCGGAGTCATCGGCACCGATGCCTTCCAGGAAGCGGACATCGTGGGTATCACGATGCCCATCACCAAGCACTCGTTCCTGGTGACCGACCCCAACGACATCCCGCACGTCATGGCAGAGGCATTCCACCTCGCGTCAACGGGCCGCCCGGGACCCGTCCTGGTGGACATCGCCAAGGACGCCCAGGTGGGCCAGATGACCTTCTCCTGGCCGCCCAAGGTGGACTTGCCGGGATACCGCCCCGTGGTGCGAGGACACAACAAGCAGGTCCGCGAAGCTGCCAAGCTGATCGCTGCTGCCAGCAAGCCGGTCCTCTACGTAGGCGGCGGAGTCGTCAAGGGCCACGCCTCGGCAGAGCTCATGGAACTCGCGCTGGCTACCGGTGCTCCCGTGGTCACCACCTTGATGGCGCGCGGTGCCTTCCCTGATTCGCATCCCCAGCATGTTGGCATGCCCGGCATGCACGGTTCAGTCTCCGCCGTGACTGCCCTCCAGCAGGCCGACCTCCTGATCACCCTCGGCGCACGGTTCGATGACCGCGTCACCGGCGTGCTGAAGACCTTCGCCCCGTTTGCCAAGGTCATCCACGCAGACATCGACCCCGCGGAAATCTCCAAGAACCGCACGGCCGACGTCCCGATCGTTGGCTCGGTGAAGGAGATCATTCCCGAGCTCACGGAAGCCGTGAAGACACAGTTCGAACTGAGCGGCACCCCGGATCTGGATTCCTGGTGGGCTTTCCTTGGCAACCTGCGCGACACCTACCCGCTGGGCTGGACCGAGCCGGAAGACGGGCTCACCGCGCCGCAGCGCGTGATCAAGCGCATCGGCGAGCTCACGGGGCCCGAAGGCATCTACGTTGCCGGCGTCGGCCAGCACCAGATGTGGGCCGCCCAGTTCATCAAGTACGAACGGCCCCACGCCTGGCTGAACTCCGGTGGAGCAGGAACCATGGGATACTCGGTTCCGGCGGCCATGGGTGCCAAGGTTGGTGAGCCGGACCGCGTGGTCTGGGCCATCGACGGTGACGGCTGCTTCCAGATGACCAATCAGGAACTGGCTACCTGTGCCATCAACAACATCCCCATCAAGGTGGCCATCATCAACAACTCCTCGCTGGGCATGGTCCGCCAATGGCAGACGCTGTTCTACGAGGGCCGTTACTCCAACACGGACCTGAACACAGGCCACGACACCGTCCGGATCCCGGACTTCGTGAAACTGGCTGATGCCTACGGTTGCGCAGCACTGCGGTGTGAGCGCGACGAAGACATCGACGCCACCATCCAGAAGGCGCTGGAAATCAATGACCGTCCTGTGGTCATCGACTTCGTTGTCAGCCCCAACTCGATGGTGTGGCCCATGGTGCCTTCGGGCGTCAGCAACGACCAGATCCAGGTTGCCCGCAACATGACCCCGGAATGGGAAGAGGAGGACTAGGCATGACCCGCCACACACTATCCGTTCTGGTAGAAGACAAGCCCGGCGTGCTGACCCGCGTAGCCAGCCTCTTTGCCCGGCGCGCATTCAACATCAATTCCCTGGCTGTGGGACCCACCGAGGTTCCCGGCATGTCCCGCATGACGGTTGTCGTCGACGCCGACGGCGACCTCATTGAGCAGGTCACCAAGCAGCTCAACAAATTGGTCAACGTGATCAAGATTGTGGAGCTGACTTCCGAATCTTCCGTACAACGCGACCACATCCTGGTCAAGGTACGTGCGGATGCCGCGACACGCCTGCAGGTTACCCAAGCTGCAGACTTGTTCCGAGCCGCCGTCGTCGACGTGTCCACAGACTCGTTGGTGATCGAGGCAACCGGTACCCCCGAGAAGCTCGCTGCACTGCTTTCAGTGCTCGAGCCGTTCGGCATCCGTGAAATCGTGCAGTCCGGCACCTTGGCCGTTGGACGGGGATCCCGCTCCATGAGTGACAGGGCGCTCCGCTCCGCGTGAGCAGAGCGTCCAGTACCGCAGCACCACAATCACTATCTAAGAAAACCACTCAAGAGGAGTTACGCAAGTGACTGAAATGTTCTACGACGACGACGCAGACCTGTCGATCATCCAGGGCCGCAAAGTAGCCATCGTTGGCTACGGCTCCCAGGGCCACGCCCACGCTCTGAACCTCCGCGATTCCGGCGTCGAGGTTGTCATCGCATTGAAGGACGGCTCCAAGTCGGCCGCCAAGGCAGAAGACGCAGGCTTCACGGTCAAGAACGTTGCCGACGCCGCCGAATGGGCAGACGTCATCATGATCCTGGCTCCGGACCAGCACCAGCGCGCCATCTACAATGACTCCATCAAGGACAAGCTGACCGAAGGCAAGGCCCTGGCCTTCGCCCACGGCTTCAACATCCGCTTTGGTTACATCGAAGCTCCGGCCGGCGTTGACGTCATCCTGATCGCCCCGAAGGCTCCGGGCCACACCGTTCGCCGCGAGTTCGAAGCCGGTCGCGGTATCCCGGACATCATCGCCGTTGAACAGGATGCATCCGGTTCTGCCTGGGACCTGGCGAAGTCCTACGCCAAGGCCATCGGCGGAACCCGCGCCGGCGTTATCAAGACCACTTTCACCGAAGAGACCGAAACCGATCTCTTCGGCGAGCAGTCGGTCCTTTGCGGCGGCGTCTCGCAGCTGGTCCAGTACGGCTTTGAAACCCTCACCGAAGCCGGCTACCAGCCGCAGATCGCCTACTTCGAGGTTCTCCACGAGCTCAAGCTCATTGTTGACCTCATGTGGGAAGGTGGCATCGCCAAGCAGCGCTGGAGCGTTTCCGACACCGCGGAGTACGGCGACTACGTCTCCGGCCCGCGCGTCATCACCCCCGAGGTGAAGGAAAACATGAAGGCTGTCCTCGCCGACATCCAGAGCGGCGCTTTTGCCAAGCGCTTCATCGATGACCAGGACAACGGTGGCACCGAGTTCAAGGAACTGCGTGCCAAGGCAGAGCAGCACCCCATCGAAGAGGTCGGCCGCGAGCTGCGCTCCCTCTTCTCCTGGCAGCAGCAGGACGCCGACTACGTTGAAGGTTCTGCAGCCCGCTGATCCTTCGGCGCTGGCCTGACGGCCTCCGCCACTACGACGCGCCCGCCCGGTGGACAAAGCCGGGCGGGCGTTGCCGTATCACCGGCATTTCGCTCCCGTTTTCATCAGCCCCCTTGGCTGTGAACTTCTTCACAACGGCTACCGGTCCGGTCGTAACATCCCCCGCCGGCACCGGAATCCCTGCCCGGATTCGATATTCTGGGCTGGTCCCGGCGCCGTGCCCCGGGCCACGCATCCGCTCCTTGTCCAGTCCTGTCCCCAAAGTTGTCCAAAGTAAGGTGCCTCCCCGTGTCAGCCAGCAAACCCGTCGTCCTCCTCGCCGAGGAACTTTCGCCCGCCACAGTCGAGGCTTTGGGCCCGGACTTCGAAATCCGCCAGACCGACGGCGCAGACCGTTCCCAGCTGCTGTCCGCGATCGTTGACGTTGACGCCATTTTGGTCCGCTCGGCTACCCAGGTGGATGCCGAAGCCATTGCCGCCGCGAAGAACCTGAAGGTCATCGCCCGTGCGGGTGTTGGGCTGGACAACGTGGACATCAAGGCCGCCACCCAGGCAGGCGTCATGGTGGTCAACGCCCCGACGTCCAACATCGTCTCCGCTGCCGAACTCACGGTAGGACACATCCTCAGCTTGGCCCGCCACATTCCGCAGGCCAGTTCGGCGCTGAAGAACGGTGAGTGGAAGCGTTCAAAGTACACGGGAACCGAACTCTTCGAGAAGAAGATCGGCATCATCGGACTGGGCCGCATCGGTGCTTTGGTGGCAGCACGCCTTCAGGGTTTCGATACCCAGATCCTTGCTTACGACCCCTACATCACTGCAGCCCGCGCTGCCCAGCTGGGCGTCAAGCTGGTCACTTTGGATGAACTTCTGGAAAATTCCGACTTCATCACCATCCACATGCCCAAGACGCCGGAAACGGTGGGCATGCTGGGAGCCGACGCCTTCCGCAAGATGAAGGAAACGGCCTACGTGGTCAACGTGGCCCGTGGCGGCCTGGTGGACGAGGAAGCGCTCCATGTTGCCCTGAAGGAAGGCCAGATCGCCGGTGCCGGCGTGGACGTCTTCGTCAAGGAGCCCAGCACGGACCTGCCCTTCTTCGAGTTCGACAACGTCATTGTGACCCCGCACCTGGGTGCTTCCACTGACGAAGCACAGGAGAAAGCCGGCGTCTCGGTGGCCAAGTCGGTTCGCCTGGCCCTTGCCGGCGAGCTGGTGCCCGACGCCGTCAACGTCGCCGGCGGCGTCATCGCTCCGGATGTCCGTCCGGGTATCCCGCTGATCGAAAAGCTGGGTCGGATCTTTACTGCGCTGACCCACGCTTCCCTCACCCAGATCGACGTGGAGGTGGCGGGCGAAATTGCCGCACTGGACGTCAAGGTGCTCGAACTTGCTGCACTGAAGGGCGTTTTCGCCGACGTGGTGACGGAGCAGGTCTCCTACGTCAATGCTCCCGTGATCGCCGAGCAGCGCGGTATCAACACCCGCCTTATCACCACCCCGGACGCTGAGGACTACCGTAACGTCCTGACCATCCGTGGTGCCCTCAGCGATGGTTCCCAGATCTCCGTAGCCGGAACCCTCACAGGGCCCAAGCAGGTGGAGAAGCTCGTGGGCGTCAACGGGTACGACGTCGAAATCCCCATCAGCGAGCACCTGGTTGTGGTGGCCTATGCAGACCGTCCCGGCGTCATCGGCACCATTGGACACATTCTGGGCATGAACAACATCAACATCGGTGGCATGCAGGTGGCCCGCCAGACTGAAGGCGGCCAGGTCCTTGCGCTCCTGACCATCGACAGCTCCGTTCCGCAGCAGGTGCTGGAGGCCATCAAGGCCGGCATCGGAGCCGACATGGTCCGGGAAGTGGATCTGGAGGACTAGGGCTGCAACTGATTTCCATCAGCTGAGTTCGCGTGCCGGCGACACACCTTTGGCACGCAGGCGTGGCCGGTCTGCTTACAATGGCTGGGTCCGGGATTCGGACCCGGCAGCAGGCCGGCCACAACTTTTGCACCTACAGCCCGGTATTCCCCTGTGTCTTTTGAGGAATTCCGGTCTCTGTGTGCGCGCCCGCAATCAAGGTCTCAGGGAGCCCAATGAACGCCGTCCAAAGGTTCATCAGAAGCCGTGTGCTGCTGCTGACCGCGGCCATTTTGATCGTCGCAATGTGCTTGTCCGTCCTCGTCCAAAGCCAGTCCCAGGCTGCTTTGAACCGGACAGTGGATGAGAACTCGCGGGGACTCTACGACATCCTGGTCCAGGCGAAGCCTGACCAGGCCCAAGATGGCGACGGCGGTGCATTGATCCAGCCGGAAATCGCCAACGGCCAAGGCGGCATCAGCTTTGAGCAGCTGGAAAAGATCCGCACCATGGGCCAAACGGCTGTGGCCGCACCCATCAGCCTGGTTTCGCGCGTTTCGCAGAACCTGGAGGCTCCCCGCCTCAATGCCATGGACTACCTCGGGTACAACGCCGGCCTCGCCGGAGCCGTGACCGCAGGGGATCCTTCGGCCATGGATTCCAGCAAATGGCCCGCTGCGGAGTCGGTGTTGTCCGATACCCCCAAGAAGTACCGCCTGACCGCCTCTGCCACGAGTTCTGATGGTGTGAACCAGCAGACGCTCTTCAAGACCAGCGCAGAGGGCACCTTGGGCAAAGGCCGCTTGATCCAGGAACAGGCTGCTGGCGGCTCCAACGTCAGGATCGCCGGTCCCGAAGGCGAGACCGGCATCAAATTCCCGGCTCCTGCCCTTGGCTCCGAGCACAACCTTTTCAACCTCTCCGTGGCACTGCCCTTGGCGCCTGAAGTGACCGAGTCCGTCGTCGCGGTGGACCCTGCCGCCGAGAGGGCGCTGTTGGGATCCGCAGGCGACTTCCTGGCACCTCTTGAGAAGGCTCCGCCGGCCGATGCGCGTGACGCAGGAGCTATCGGACGCCACTTCGAAAGCCTCTTCACCACGGGCCTCAGCATGGACCAGTTGGAAGAGGGTCCTGACTTCCTGGGCGTCAAGCTCAAGTACTGGGCGCCTCTGATGACCCAATACCAGCAGGCAAAGCGTGACGGGTTGCTGACCGACGATTCCCAGGCCATCCCGCTGATTGTCCGCTCCGGCACGTCCCTTGACCTGCAGTACTCGGTGAAGGTCGAGGAACTGGACGCCAGTGGCAAGGTGGTCAACGAGGTCGGCACGGTGACGCGCAGCCTGGACAAGGATTACCTCCCCTTCGTTTCCAAGTCCCCGTTTGCCCTCGAATGGCCGGGTTCAACAGATCACAGCAAGCTGCTGGGAAGCACTGCCTCCTTCAGCCAGGGCCTGTACAACCCCGCCACCTGGAGCGCTGCTTTTGCCGCAGCACCTAAGTACCAGGACGGCGACGAAGCCTCCAACGGGGCTTCGGACAAGAGCGCGACGCCGGGGGACTGGGTGACGGTCAACCGCCTGCCTGAGAAGTCCTCCTTCGGTGCCGCCGTGGACCAGACCCAGCGCAAACCAGTCGATGAGCGCTCCTACAGGGAAGACCTGGAAACCGGCAAGAAGCCGGCTGCTCCGCTGCCCATGGTGTACGGCACGTTTGATCCCGCCGACGTCCAGTCAGCAGCCGGGGACGTCAACAAGCTGCCCTTGGGCGGCTACGATCCCACGCCGATGACCCTTACCAAGGACGCTGAAGGCAAGGACGTCGAGGGTACGGAGCTGAAGCCTTCACTGAGTGCAACAGGTCTGGTCAGCCAGTCCGCCGGTGCCATTACTGATTACTACGGTCTTGCCGCGGCCCGTGGCTACGACACCAACGCCGACGTCATTGACGCCATCCGGGTCAAGGCCTCCGCCGCCGGCAACTGGAAGACCGCCCAGCCTGAGGTAGAGAAGTTGGCCACGCAGATCCGCGAGCTCGGTCTGGAAGCCACAGTCGTTGCGGGTTCCGCGCGCGAAGATGCCAATATCTTTGTCCCCGGATACAGCAAGGACGACGCCGGCAAGGAATCACCGTTGGGCACCGTCCAGCAGTCCTGGGTCCGCCAGGATGCTGCGGATGCGGTCTCCGGTTCGCTGACCGGTACCAACATCACCTTGCTCTTCCTGACGCTGTTGGGCGCAACTCTCCTGACAGGCGCCTCGACGGTCAGCTACATCCGCCAGCGCCGGAGCGAGGCGGGCATTCTCAGGGCGATGGGCTGGACGCAGAAACGCATCCGGTCCTGGGTCCTTGAAGAGTTCGCCGTGGGCGCCGCTGCCCTTGCCGCCGCCGGTCTCATCCTGAGCTTGCTCACCTGGAACATCGCCACCGTCATTGTTTCCGTGACCATGCTCATCATTTACAGTGGGGCCGCCCTGTTGGCAGCCCAGCAGCTGCGCCACCGCGTAGTGATTGATCAGGAACCGCAGCACGATGATCGCCTGGTAACGGTGGACTCCCCGTTGACGTTCGCCAACAGGCAGCTCACCACCAACCGGTTCAACTCCATCTCCCTTGCTGTGGCAGTAGGCGTGTTTGGTGCTGCAGTGGGTGCCTTGATTGCCTTGCTGATTGACATCCCCCGTGCGGCCGGTGCCAGTGCTTTGAGTGGCTTGGCAGCTGCAAGCATCGCCTTGCCGAGCGTCATTCTGGCGGTCTTCGGAGTTGTGGTTGGCCTGCTGCTGACGCTCGTGACCGGGCGCTTTGAACTCCACGCCAAGCGTGAGTACCTCGGTACCTTGAAGGCCATGGGCTGGAACCCGGACATGCTGGGCCAGGTCCGCTTCTTCGAGAACGCCCTTGTAGGCACAGTGGCACTTCCCTTGGGCGTCCTTGGCGCCTTGGGGCTGGGACTGCTGCTGGCTCCCTACGCGGCCCTGTGGGCCGGTTTGGCCGGTCTGCTGGCCGTAATTTGCTGGATTCCGATTGCAACGAAAGTAGTCAAATGACTGACAAACTCAACCCCGAGCTGACGGCCACCCCGGAATCCACGGAAGAGTCGCTGCAGACCCGCGCCAACACCATCGTGAAGGCCGCTGACCACGCAACTCCCTTGGAACTGAGCCGTGTGACCATCCACTACGGTGGCGACAAGGGTGGCGCCGAGGAAGTGGACGTCGTCGACGACTTCAACCTCACCCTGCACGCCGGAGAGATGCACTGCATCGCCGGTCGAAGCGGCTCCGGCAAGACCAGCATCTTGACCGTGAGCGCCGGACTGACGCTCCCGACGTCGGGCAAGGTCTTTTGGGAGGGTCTCCCGCTGGACACCATGGGCGATGACGAAATCGCTGACCGCCGCCGCGCACTCATCGGCTATGTGGACCAGGGCGGCGCCCTGATCGACGGCATGAGCGCCCTGGAAAACGTCCTGCTTCCCGCCGTGCCCGACGGCGAAGTGGAACAGCGGACGGAAATGGCCAAGGACCTCCTGGACCTGGTGGGCCTGGGCCGCCGCATGCGGCACCGTCCTGCGCAGCTCTCCGGCGGTGAGCGCCAGCGCGTCGCTATCGCCCGCGCGCTGATCCTGGGCACCCGTGTGCTGGTAGTGGACGAACCCACGGCCAGCCTGGACCGGGCGGCAGCCAACCGCATCATTGGGATCCTCAAGGACACCACCAGCGATGGCATCGCTGTTCTGGTGGCCTCCCACGACCACGAACTGGTGCGGCTCAGCGATACGCTGACCGAACTTAACTAAGCTATTTCATCCCAAAAAAAGGTAACTTCTTAGAGTGACGTCTCCAGAGAAATCCCCGTTCTACATCACCACCGCAATCAGCTACCCCAACGGCGTGCCCCACATCGGCCATGCCTACGAGGTCATTGCAACTGATGCCATGGCGCGCTTTAAGCGCCTTGACGGCCATGATGTGTTCTTCATGACCGGAACGGACGAGCACGGACTCAAGATGCAGCAGTCTGCCGAGAAGGAAGGCATCACTGCCAAGCAACTGGCTGACCGCAACTCGGCTGCGTTCAAGCAGATGAGCCAGGACCTGGGGATCTCCCACGACCGCTTCATCCGCACCACCGACCAGGACCACTACGCCGCTTCGCAGGCCATTTGGAAGAAGATGGAAGCCAATGGCGACATCTACCTGTCCAAGTACGAGGGCTGGTACTCCGTCCGTGACGAGGCGTACTACGTCGAAGACGACACCGTGGTGAAGGAAGACGGTCTCCGTTACTCCAAGGAGACGGACACCCTTGTCACCTGGACCGCGGAGGAGAGCTATTTCTTCCGGCTGTCCAATTACCAGGAAAAGCTCCTTGCCCTCTATGAGGCGCAGCCTGAGTTCGGCGCCCCGCAATCCCGTTTCAACGAGGTCATCAGCTTCGTCAAGCGTGGTCTCGAGGACCTGTCCATCAGCCGCACAACCTTTGACTGGGGCGTTCCTGTTCCCGGCGATGAAAAGCACGTCATGTACGTCTGGGTTGACGCCCTGACCAACTACCTCACCGGCGTTGGCTACCCGGACATCGAGTCGGAATCCTTCAAGAAGTTCTGGCCTGCCGACGTCCACGTGATCGGCAAGGACATTTCACGTTTCCACGCGATCTACTGGCCGGCGTTCCTTATGAGTGCCGGACTTGAGCTCCCACAGCGCGTCATGATCCACGGCTTCCTCACCAATAACGGCGTGAAGATGTCCAAGTCGCTGGGCAACGTCGTGGCGCCGCAGGACTTCGTAGCGCAGTACGGCCTGGATCAGTGCCGGTATTTCTTCCTCCGCGAGGTTCCGTTCGGCGCGGACGGCAACTACAACCACGAAGCGATCGTGGGCCGCATGAACTCGGACCTCGCCAACAACTTTGGGAACCTTGCCCAGCGTTCGCTGTCCATGGTGGCCAAGAACTGCGAAGGCAAAGTTCCGGTGCCCGGAGATTTCACGGCAGAGGACACTGCCTTGCTGACGCAGGCAGGGGAGTTGCTGGAAACAGCCCGCTCAGCCTTCGAAAAGCAAGAATTCAGCCGCGCGCTGGAAGCGATCTGGACCGTACTGGGCGATACCAATGCCTACTTTGCGGACCAGGCCCCCTGGGTGCTGCGGAAGACCGACATCGCGCGCATGAATACGGTTCTGTACGTCACCTTGGAGGTAGTGAGGATCGTAGCGATTCTTGCCCAGCCGGTCATGCCGTCGTCGTCCGCCAAGCTGCTTGAAGTCCTGGGCCAGGTGGAAGGAGAGTCGAGGCAGTTCGCTGCGATCGTTACTCCGATCGTCGCGGGCACGCAGTTGCCGGCCCCTGCCCCGATCTTCCCCCGCTACGAAGAGCCCGCCGAAGCTTAGGACGCTCTCGCACATACCATCCATAAAGAGGAATCGCTCTCTCACTTCCCGTCAGTTTAACGGCGGGAAGTGAGAGAGCGATTCTCGTTTGGTGTGGTGATGTGAGAGAGCGTTGCTGCCTTAGGCAGTGGCCAGGCCCTCGACGGGGGAGAGGCGTGCGGCGCGCCGGGCCGGGATCACCGACGCCAGGAGTCCTGCCACGACGGCCACCCCAAAGACCGCGGCCAGTTGCAGCCACGGTACGGCCGGAACAACGCTGGCCACGCCTCCGAGGGTTGCCTGCGCCCCCAGCCATCCGTAGACGATGCCCATGCCTGCACCCATGATGGCGGCCACCCCGGCGACGAGCACGGCTTCGATGGCCAGCATGCCGCGCAGCTGGCCCTTGGTGAGGCCAAGGGCCCTGAGGAGGGAGTTCTCCCTGGTCCGTTCAAGGACCGAGAGGGACAAGGTGTTGGCCACGCCGATCAGCGCAATCACCACGGCGATACCGAGCAATCCGGTGACAACCAACAAGAGCACATCAATGATGCTGTTGAACGTCACCCGCTCGATCGCAGCCCCGCTGACAGTTCGCTCCTGCACACCCAATGCTGCGGCGATGTCTTTCTGGAGAGCCTGAACCCGGTCCGTGGACACGGAGTCGTCCAGCTTCACCCACACCATGGATGCCGTTCCCGGCAGTGGGGACGCAGCGATGCTGGAGCTTTCCACAAACGCCGGGACGTGGCGGGTCCGCAGCACCTTGGTGTCGAGCGAAACAGTGCCTCCCGTGGTCGAGACGGTCGCGGTTCCCTCTGGAGAGTCCTCTGGAAGGTAGACGGTGCCCGTGCCCGGCTTCAGGTTGTTGTCGCGCAGCACAGAAGCCGCGTCTGCGGCGGAAAGGCCGTAGATGGTCATGCCGCCGTCCGGTGCAGCGGAATCTCCCAGTGTCCCCACCGGCTGCAGCATGACCGCAGCGCTGACGCCGTCGAGCGCCTTGATCCTGGCAATGGCCTGCCCGTGGTCACCTGAACCATCCACTGCAGTCTGGGCCGAAAGGTCCACAGGGTAGTTCTCGGCCAAGGTGTCGTTGAAGGCCTGCCGGGATGTGGCCGCACCCGTCATCATGAGCGAGACCAACGTGACGCCGATGAGCAGCGCAGCCGCGGTCGCCGAGGTGCGGGCGGGGTTGCGCGTGGCATTCACGGCCGCGAGCTTGCCCGGCACTCCCGCGGGCGCGGCAAGCCGGCCCGCCAGTGCAACCACAGTGGGGATGAAGAGCGTGGAGCAGAGGAGAATGCCGACGAACGAGGCAGCACCGCCCAGCAGAGCAACGCCCAGCGATACGTTTACGCTGCCGTACACCAGCGCTGCTGCTCCGCCCAGCAGGGCTACCAGGCCCAGGACCAGGCGTACCTTGCCGCGTTTGTTCCTGACGGACGCGTCATCGCTGGGCCGCAAGGCGGCAAGAGGAGCGACGGCGGTAGCCGCCTTGGCGGGAACCAACGCCGCGACCACGGTCAACAGAGTTCCTGCCACCAAGCCGGCGATTATGGCCGACGGAGGTACAGCCAGCGTCGCGAACGCCTGCTCAGGCTGGGACTTGGCCCAGGCGATCAACCCGGTCATCAGGCCCGTGGCCGCCAGGACACCCAGTACAGAGGAAAGGAAACCGACCACCAGGGCTTCGAGCATGACGGACCCACGGATTTGTGCCCGCCCGGCACCCAGGCAGCGCAGGAGCGCCAACTCCCTGGTTCGCTGCGCCACAAGAACGGAGAACGTGTTGGCCACCACCAAAGTGGAGACAAGGATGGCCACGCCGGCGAACGCGAGCAGCACGATGGTCAGCTGGTCCTGCCCGGCGCTCAGCATGGCAACAGTGGAGGTGACCTTCTCCTGGGCTGTTTCCAGCACAGGCCCCGTAGCCCCCGCAGCTTCCATGCGACGGGTGATGTACTCCTTGGCGGCGGCCACGTCCTCGCCGGACTTGAGGGAGAACTGCACCCCGGTATACCCCGCACCGGCGTCCTGGACCGCGTTCAGGACGGATTCGGAGGCAATCAATTGAGCTGCCGACGATGAGAAAGGATCATTGGTGGCCTGTATGAGGCCCGTAATGCTCACCTTGGCGTTCTTGACAGGGCCGGCGCCACGGAGCTCAAGCGTGCTCCCCACCGTCAGGCCAAGATGCCCGGCCGTCTTGACGTCGATCACAGCGTCCGAAGCGTTTGCCGGCATGGACCCCGAGGACAGGACCGCGCCCTCCAAGGAAGCGGGCGCCGCATTGCGCAAGCGCCCATACTGCTCTCCACCACCGGCCTCGAACATGACATAGGTGGACCGCTCGGCGTAGCTGTCCTCCACCGAAGGAGCGGACGCGGCGGCCTCCACAGCAGCCTGGGTGAACGCTTCGCCGTTCTTGGACGTGGCAACAAGGTCAGCGTTTCGATACGCCTCACCGATGCTGGCCTCCAAGGAGGCATTCGTGCTTGCACCCACCATGAGCGTGGCGGAGAGGAACATGACGGACAACATGACCGCGAGTCCGATTGCGACGAACCGCCGGAAATGCGTCGTCAGTTGGGAAACGGCAACACGCAGCATGCTCAGGCCCCCAGCTTGCCGAGGGCTGCCAGGACGGAGTCCGCGGTGGGATCGTGGATCTCGCCCACCAGGCCGCCGTCGCTCATCAGGACAACACGGTCGGCATAGCTGGCGGCCACGGGATCGTGGGTGACCATGATGATGGTCTGGCCCATCTCCTGGCTGCTCCGGCGGAGCAACGCCAGCACTTCGCCGCCGGCTTTGGAGTCAAGGTTGCCCGTGGGCTCATCACCAAAAACGACGTCGGGACGGGTCAACAGGGCGCGGGCTACTGCCACGCGCTGCTGCTGGCCGCCGGAAAGCTCAT
Source organism: Paenarthrobacter sp. YAF11_1 (assembly GCF_052113445.1). Classification (NCBI taxonomy): domain Bacteria; kingdom Bacillati; phylum Actinomycetota; class Actinomycetes; order Micrococcales; family Micrococcaceae; genus Paenarthrobacter; species Paenarthrobacter sp. YAF11_1. Next base: position 83,553 of record NZ_JBFRDF010000001.1, on the reverse strand, counting down.
GGGGGCGGTGCTTCAGGCGGTCCTTCAACCCCAGGGTGCCGACAACGGTATCCAGCCATCCGGCGTCGGCGGTGGTCCCCGCCAAAGCCAGCGGAAGCGTGATGTTCTGCTCGGCCGTCAACGTGGGCACCAGGTTGAACGCCTGGAAAACGAAGCCGATCCTCTCCCGGCGGAGCGCGGTGAGCTGACGGTCGTTGAGGCCGGTCAATTCCGTGCCCCCCAGGACGATCCGGCCGGAATCCGCCGTATCCAGGCCGGCCAGGCAATGCATCAGGGTGGACTTGCCGGAACCCGAGGGACCCATGATCGCCGTGAACTTTCCGGCGTCAAAGCTCACCGACACCTTATTCAGCGCGGTGACCGTGGTATCGGCGCGGCCGTAGCTCTTGGTCAGCTCGTGGGCCTCGACGGCGGGGCGGGCCTGGGCATCATCGGACCCCGTGGGTCGGTCGGTTCCTGACGGGTGGGAGAGGGGCGTGAAGGTTGTCATGGTTTCACGCTATGTTTTGCTGCACCCCGTCAGGATCGGGCCAGGGGCCCATTGTCCGGCGGGGTCCCTCATACCGTGGTCTGAGGTGCTAGGAGCCGGGGGCGACAACGCCTGTCTCATAGGCGATGACCACCACCTGCACCCGGTCCCGGGCATCCAACTTGGCAAGGATGTGCCCCACATGGGTTTTCACCGTGGCCTCGGAGAGGAACAGTCCTGCTGCGATTTCGGGATTCGACTGTCCCTGGGCGATCAGTTGGAACACCTCGCGCTCGCGGGTTGTCAGGCGTTCGACGGCGGCAGCGTGCTCGGTCTGCTCCGGTGTTTGCGTCCGCAGCAACGGTGCCACATGGTCCAGCAAGCGCCGGGTGGTGGAGGGAGCTATCACGGCGTCCCCACGGTAGACGGTGCGGATGGCCTCCAGGAGCTCTTCGGGTGGAGCGTCCTTCAGGAGGAATCCGCTGGCGCCGGCCTGGATGGCAGCCAGCGCATACTCGTCCAGGTCAAAGGTGGTCAGTACCACGATCTTGATCTCCGCCCGCTGGGAACCGGAGGGCTGTGCCGCGGCCTGTTCCAGGATGCGGCGGGTTGCTTCTATGCCGTCCATCCCGGGCATGCGGACATCCATCAGGACCACATCGGCGGCGGTAGCGGACAGGGCCTGGACAGCCTCGATCCCATTGCCTGCCTCGGCCACGACTTCGAGGTCCGGCTGCGAATTGATCAGCATGCCAAAACCCGAACGGACCAACTGTTGGTCGTCAACGAGTGCCACCCTGATGGGCGCAGGAACTTCTGGCATGGCTTAGGCCTCCGAATAGGGGATGAAAGCGGACACACGGAAACCGCCGCCCTGCTCCGGGCCTGCGGTCAAAGAACCATCGTAGAGGGAGACCCTCTCACCCATGCCCAGCAAGCCGTTGCCACCGCCGGATGCCGGCGGATCAGCGGCGGCGCCCCGGCCGTCGTCGACGATGTCCAATTGCAGGCCCCTGGCCTGCCACGTCAGGGTGACGCCCGCCGTCGCCTTCGGTCCAGCGTGCTTCATGACATTGGTGAGGGCTTCCTGGATGATGCGATACGCCGTGAGCTCCGCTCCGGCCGGAAGTGCGCGGCGGGGGACGCCGCTCTGTTCAAAAGCCACCTGAAGGGTGGCGGCACGGAACCCGAGGAGGAGTTCGTCCAGGTCCGAGAGCCGCGGTTGCGGGCGGGTAGGGGAGTCGTCGTCGGAGCGGAGGACACCCAGCAGCCTGCGCATTTCGCCCAAGGAGTCCCTGCCCGTGGCGGCAATGGTAGCCAGCGCTTCCGTAGCGAGTTCGGGTTTCGCGGCGGCAGCGTATCGGGCTCCATCGGCCTGGGTGATGATCACGGACAAAGAGTGCGCCACGATGTCGTGCATTTCCCGGGCAATGTGGGAGCGCTCGTCCGCGGCGGCCAGTTTACGTTCCTGTACCTGTTCCACCTCGAGGCGCCGGGTTCGGTCTTCCAGCGCCTGAAGTTGGAGCCTGCGTACGCGTGTGAGGTCGCCAAGGGTCCAGCTCACCAAGACCAGCATCCAGATCAGGACGGTGTACAGCGTGCCGATGGTGAGGCCCATGATTCCCGATTCCGCAGTGGTCGAGAACAGCCGGGTGGTCAGCATGACGCCACCGGCGAGGCCTGCAATCAGGACACTGCGGCTGGCCCACGCAGGCCCATAGGCCGCCGTCGCGTAGATGACCAGGGGAACGGCGATTTGCCCGGCTACCGGTTCGGCGCCCACCGCCCACTGGATCAGGCATACGACGATCACCGCGCCGGCAGCCATGGCAGGCCGGGTACGCCGCCAGGCGAGGGGGAGCAGGAGGCTGCAGGACAACAGGGAGAGCCATGGGCGGTCGGCGATCAGGTAGACCGGGCCGAAGAGAAGGATCAGCAGGCACGTTGCAGTCAAGTCCACGATGAAGCGGTTGATCCGGAACCATTCGTATACTGCGTGCCTTCTATCCACGCTTAGACTCTATGCGCTCGTTCCCGCGGAGGGCATCATGCTGTGGTCTGACTCCTTCCGGGCCTAAGTGTTCGCAGAATGAGACGATTTTGACCAGCATGTGGATTGCTTGGCTAGATAGACCTATGAGTGCAACGTCCATCAATCTCGCTGTCATCCCTGGCGACGGCATTGGCCCAGAGGTCATCGCCGAAGCTGTCAAGGTCCTCGAAAAGGCCGTCGCCGCCGAAGGCGTCGCCCTTGAACTGACTAATTACAAGCTCGGCGCCCAGCACTGGCTTGAGACGGGCGAGACCCTCCCGGACGAGGTCCTGGCCGACCTGCGCACCCGCGATGCCATTCTCTTCGGAGCAGTCGGCGCGGCCCCGGGTGATACCCGCATCCCCTCCGGCATCATCGAACGCGAAATGCTGCTCAAGCTCCGCTTCAGCCTGGACCACTTTGTGAACCTGCGACCGTCGCGCTTGTACGGCACCGTCGGCAGCCCCCTGGCCAACCCCGGCACCATCGACTTCATCGTGGTCCGCGAAGGTACTGAAGGTCCCTATGTGGGCAATGGCGGCACCTTGCGTGGCGGTACGCCGCACGAGGTTGCCACCGAGGTGTCCCTCAATACCGCCCACGGCGTGGAGCGCGTTGTCCGCGATGCGTTCCGCCGTGCCAACGAGCGTTCGCGCAAACACGTCACGCTCGTCCACAAGCACAACGTGCTGGTTTTCGCAGGGCACTTGTGGAAGCGCACCGTTGAAGCAGTGGCCCAGGAATTCCCCGAGGTCACCCACGACTACCTCCACATCGACGCCGCCACCATTTTCATGGTGACCGACCCATCCCGCTTCGATGTCATCGTCACCGACAACCTCTTCGGCGACATCCTCACCGACCTCGCCGCAGCCGTGACCGGCGGCATTGGCCTTGCGGCATCGGGCAACATCAACATGGACCGCACCGCACCGTCCATGTTCGAGCCCGTCCACGGCTCAGCTCCGGATATCGCCGGTCAGCAGAAAGCCGATCCCACCGCGGCCATCCTCTCCGCAGTGCTCCTCCTGGACCACCTTGGCTACACCACGGCGGCCCGCAAGATCGAGGCGGCAGTAGTCGCCGACGTCGAAAGCCGTACCGGCGCGCCACGCAGCACAGCTGCCATCGGCGATGCCATCGCGGCCGCACTTTAGGCCCAAAACTCAGGCGTAAGCTTGTGTTGAATTATTTACCTGCTTCCCTGGTCCATCGCTGAACCACACCCTTTTTAGGGTCCGGTTCGCCCTGCCAGGTAGCTGACTGTGGAGGAAACATGACTCAGACTGCCCATGGCGTCGAATTCAGCCAGCAGCTTTCGGAAACCCCGAAGTCTGCTGAGGAGCGTGCAGCCGTCCTGGCGAACCCGGGCTTCGGCGACTACTTCACCGACCACACCGCCGTCGTCGACTACAAAGTTGACGCCGATGGCAATGGCGGTTGGCAGAATGCCCGGATCGAGCCTTATGGACCCATTTCCCTGGACCCTTCGGCCGCGGTCCTGCACTACGGCCAGGAAATCTTCGAGGGCCTCAAGGCCTACCGTCACGCTGACGGTTCCGTCTGGACCTTCCGGCCCGAAGCCAACGCTGCGCGCTTGAACAAGTCCGCCCGTCGCCTCGCCCTGCCGGAGTTGCCCGAAGAGTACTTCCTGGGCGCCATCCGCGAACTCGTGCAGGCCGACAAGGAATGGGTTCCGTCCGGCGACGGTGAAGCCCTTTACCTGCGTCCGTTCATGATCGCGACGGAGGCGTTCCTCGGTGTCCGGGCTGCCCGCGAAGTGTCCTTCCGCGTCATCGCTTCACCGGCCGGCAACTACTTCGGTGGCGAGCTCAAGCCCGTCTCCATCTGGATCTCCCGCGAATACGCCCGTGCAGGCCGCGGCGGAACCGGTGCGGCCAAGTGTGGCGGCAACTACGCCGCCTCCCTGATCGCGCAGCAGGAAGCCGAAGCGAACGGCTGCAAGCAGGTACTGTTCCTGGACCACTTCAACGACGACGCCGTGGAAGAACTCGGCGGCATGAACGTCTTCTTCGTCATGAAGGATGGCTCCCTGGTGACCCCGGCCCTCAGTGGCACCATCCTTGAAGGCGTCACCCGCATGTCCGTCATCCAGGTTGCCAAGGACATGGGCCGCGAAGTCACCGAGCGAAAGATCACCCTGGACGAATGGCGCGACGGCGTTGCCTCCGGCGAGATCACCGAAGTTTTCGCTTGCGGTACGGCAGCCGTGATCACGCCGATCGGTGTGCTCAAGGACGCCACGGAGTTCATCGGCTCCGAAGACGCAAAGGCCGGCGAGACCACCATGGCTATCCGCCAGCAGCTTCTGGGCATCCAGACCGGAACCGTCGAGGACGCCCACGGCTGGCTGACCCGCCTGGTCTAGCCTCCGGACGTCCCGAAACGCACCGCACGACGGCGGCCCTTCCCTTGGTTATCAAGCGGAAGGGCCGCCGTACTGCTTCCCGGACGCTCACTCACTTCCCTCGGGTTTGGGGTGGACGCTCTTGCAGGGCTTGTGGCCCTCTGCCGTATTGTCTCCCCGAGCCGATCCGCTTTTTGCGCCTGGGTGAGAGAAGGATGGCGGGATGGCCGTGGGATGTGAGAGAAGGATGGGGGGATGGCCGTGGGATGTGAGAGAAGGATGGGGGGATGGCCGTGGGATGTGAGAGAGGGTCTTCGGAGGTGTCAAGATGGGGGAGTGACTTCAGAATCAATGGCGACTTCCGGCACTTCACCGAATGACGATGACTCCTTCCTGCAGCGCAGCAGTGAACTCACCCGCTTCCGGTTGGCCCCGAACCCCGGACCCATGAGTTTGGACGGCACCAACTCGTACATCATTGGCGCGCCAGGCTCCGGCCGCGTGGCGGTGGTGGACCCGGGACCGGCCGATGAACGGCATCTGGCGGCACTCGCGGCGGCCGGCGCCGTTGATGCCGTGCTGATCACCCACCGCCACGCAGACCACACGGAGGCTTCGGCCCGCTTCCATCAGCTGACCGGGGCTCCGGTCCGGGCTTTTTCCCGGGAGCACTGTCACGGGGGAGAACCGCTCACGGACGGCGAAGTCCTGAGTGCAGGAGGCGTCGAAATCCGCGTCGTGGCAACCCCGGGCCACACCTCCGATTCCGTGTGCTTCCATCTCCCCGGCGACGGCCCGCACGGCTCAGTCCTCACAGGGGACACCATTCTGGGACGCGGCACCACGGTCCTTGATTATCCCGACGGCCGGTTGGGGGACTATCTTGCAAGCTTGGACAGGCTGGAGGCGATAGGGCCGGCAACGCTCCTACCGGCCCATGGCCCTGTGCTCCCTGCGTTGGATGCGACATGCCGCGAGTATCGCGAGCATCGTGAACAGCGGCTCGACCAGATCAGGGCGGCCCTGAAAAACCTGGGTCAGGATGCGTCGATACACGCCGTCACCGACGCTGTCTATCCCGACGTCGACGCTTCGGTCAGATGGGCGGCGGAGACTTCAGTAGCAGCGCAGTTGGATTACCTCCGAAGCTGAGACCGGACTGTAGGCTTGAGCCCATGCGTATCGCCCGGTTTGTAGTTGATTCTGATCCCCTTTACGGCGTCGTTGACGGTGAGCCCGGCAGTGAGGAAATCACTGTCATCAACGGCGACCCGTTCTTCAACGGCGTCGAACGTACCCATGTGAAGCACAAGCTCGAGGACGTCCGGCTTCTGGCGCCCATCATTCCCCGCAGCAAGGTGATTGGCGTCGGCCGGAACTTTGCCGAGCACGCAGCGGAGCTCGGCAATGAAGTTCCCCAGCAGCCCTTGTTGTTCCTGAAGCCCAACACCTCGGTCATCGGCCCGAACGATCCCATCATCCTTCCTGAGTTCTCGGAGGAGGTCTCCTTCGAAGCTGAGCTGTGCGTGGTCATCGGCCGCATCTGCAAGGACGTCCCGGAGGATCGCGCGGACGACGTCATTTTTGGCTACACCTGCGGCAACGACCTCACCGCCCGCGATGTCCAGAAGACGGATCTCCAGTGGGCCCGCGCCAAGGGTTTCGACACCTCCGCGCCGCTGGGCCCGTGGATCGAAACCGAGCTCGACCACGAAGACCTGTCCATCCAGGGACGGCTCAATGGTGAGCTCCGCCAGGACGGCAGCACCAACCAGATGATCCGCGGCGTCCGCGAACTCGTCTCGATCGTTTCCCACGCATTCACCCTGCTCCCGGGCGACGTCATCATGACCGGAACCCCGGCAGGCGTCGGCCTGGTCAGCGAGGGCGACCGTTTTGAGGTGGAGATCGAAGGCATCGGCCGGCTGTCCAACCCGGTGGTCCGCCGCTAGGCTCCCAGCGAAACCTCAAAAAGCCAAGGCCCGACGGCGGCACCGCCTTTCGCACGAAAGGTGAGTGCCGCCGTCGAGCGCTTTCAGCCGGGAAACCGACGTGGCGCCAAGCGGTAAAGTTGGAACTATTATGACTATTGCTTCTGCGTCGAACGCTGCCTCCAGCGCCATCCCTGCCGTCAACGCCGAGACTCCGGTCCGCGTCCGCTTTTGCCCGTCACCCACGGGAACTCCGCACGTTGGCTTGATCCGTACAGCCCTGTTCAACTGGGCGTATGCGCGCCACACTGGCGGCAAACTGATCTTCCGCATCGAGGACACGGACTCTGCCCGCGACAGCGAGGAGAGCTACCACCAGTTGCTGGATGCCCTCAAGTGGCTCGGCATCAACTGGGATGAGGGCGTAGAGGTTGGGGGCCCGCACGAGCCGTACCGCCAGTCCCAGCGCGGCGACATTTACCAGGACGTCATTGCCAAGCTCAAGGCCGGTGGCCATGTCTATGAGTCCTACTCCACTCCGGATGAAATTGAGGCCCGCCACAAAGCCGCAGGCCGCGACCCGAAGCTGGGCTATGACGGATTTGACCGGCACCTGACCGAGGAACAGCTGGCCCAGTTCAAGGCCGAAGGCCGCGAGGCTGTCCTGCGTCTCCGTATGCCGGACGAGGACCTGACCTTCAACGACCTCGTCCGCGGCGAGATCACTTTCAAAGCCGGCTCCGTGCCCGACTTCGCAGTGGTCCGCGCCAACGGCGCCCCCCTGTACACCCTGGTGAACCCAGTGGATGACGCGCTCATGGGGATCACCCATGTCCTGCGCGGCGAGGACCTCCTGAGCTCCACTCCGCGCCAGATTGCGCTGTACCGTGCGCTCTACGCCATTGGCGTGGCCGCGTACATGCCGGAGTTCGGCCACCTGCCTTACGTCATGGGCCAGGGCAACAAGAAGCTCTCCAAACGTGATCCAGAGTCCAGCCTGTTCCTGCACCGGGAGCGTGGCTTCATCCCCGAAGGCCTGCTGAACTACCTCTCCCTGCTGGGCTGGTCGCTGAGCGCAGACGAGGACATCTTCACGGTGGAGCAGCTCGTGGCCAACTTCGACATCCACGATGTCCTGGGCAACCCGGCCCGCTTCGATATCAAGAAGGCCGAGGCCATCAACGGAACGCACGTCCGCTTGCTGGCGCCGGAGGACTTCAAAGAGCGTTTGGTTCCTTACCTCCGCGCTGCCGGGTTCGTAGGGGAGATCCTCACGCCGCGGCAGGAAGAGATTCTTGCCGAGGCCGCCCCGCTGGTGCAGGAACGCATTACCCTCCTGGGCGAGGCTCCTGAGATGCTGGCGTTCCTGTTCAAGGCCGACGACGCCATTGACGTAGCGGATGACGCCCGGAAGGGACTCCCTGCCAACCTGGACGAGGTCCTTGACGCTGCCCTGGCGGCGCTGGAGCCCATCGGGGAGTGGACGGCTGAGAACATCCAGACGGCACTGAAGCAGGCTCTTGTGGAGGACCTGGGCATCAAGCCCCGGGCCGCCTTCGGACCCGTGCGCACTGCCATCTCCGGTCGCCGCATCTCTCCGCCGCTGTTCGAATCCATGGTGATCCTTGGTAAGGATTCATCCCTGGCCCGCGTCCGCGCTTTCCGCAGCTAAGGGCGGCTTCAGTCATGGCGATCGCAAGCTCCTTCGGCACTATCCGCGGTGTCCTCTTCGACATCGATGACACCCTGGTGGACCTTGAGTACGCCATGACCACAGCATTGCGCGACGTCAGCGAACATCTCCTGCCCGGCCTGGACCAGGCCGGGTGGGTGAAGTTCGGCCGCATCTTCACGCATGAGACCACGCACTTTTATGACCGATACTTGGCCGGCGAGCTGACCTTCAACGAACAGAGGCTGCTTCGCGGCAGGGCTGCGTTGGGCCACTTCGGTGTGGAACTCGGTGAAGGCGAAGAGTCACAGGCCTGGGTCTCTGAGTATCACCAGCGCCAGACCTCGTACGTGAGAGCCTTCGACGACGTGGCAGAAGTGCTGGATGCGCTCGACGCCGCGGGCATTCCCTATGGAGCCGTGAGCAATAACGTGCACGACTACCAGCGCGCCAAGCTGGACAGTGCAGGTCTTTCCAGGATCAAGGTTCTGGTGGGCACCGATACTGTTGGCGTACCCAAACCGGATCCTGCCATTTACCTCGAGGGAGTGCGCCTCCTGGGCACGACGGCGGGGGACACCCTCTACGTCGGGGACAACAGGCTGCTCGACGCTGACGGAGCCTGTGCGGCCGGGCTGATGGGCGTATGGCTGAACAGGACCGGAGAAGTCGTGGAAGAGTTCACCGGACGCCAGGTGGACTCCCTGACAGGGTTGCTGGCCACGGCCCCAAGTGCCGTTGGGGGCGCGCATCCAGCGGCGCGAATCATGTGATGCAGGTAACGTCCTCCCGATTTGTGCAGGTGACAAGACTCCGGTAGAGTCATTACTCGTGCTGAGGGGCACGGAGGGAAAAGCCAAGGGAAACCGAAGCGCGGAACTCCGGTCCGAAAGTCACTTTGGGATATGGTGTAATTGGCAACACTACGGTTTCTGGTACCGTCATTCTAGGTTCGAGTCCTGGTATCCCAGCTCTGAAAATCCGCGTCAACACGCAGGAATTTCGGAAGTTTCGAGTCGCTGATGCGATTTGGAGCGGAGCTGAAAGTATGAAATACTCATTCAGCTTGATCGCCGGAAACGGTGATAAAAAGTGCAAGGCCCCATCGTATAGCGGCCTAGTACGCTGCCCTCTCACGGCGGTAACGCGGGTTCGAATCCCGCTGGGGTCACCACCGAATCCCCCGGAACCACGGTTCCGGGGGATTTCTTTTTGCCTCCGTTTTTCCACATAACGCCTGCCCAGCGCGTCGGAGGTGGAACGGGCTGGCATGATGATGCTGTGACCGCAAACGAAGACCCGGCAGCTATCCGGCAAACGCCCGTACCCCAAGGTGCGGCGGCCGCCGTCGAGGCCTTGGAAGCTGCCCGCGCGGAACTGGCGGCCACCACCCTTCCGCTCGCGGTGCCTGAGGCCCCGGAGGCCCGCCAATGGATTCGCGAATCCCTTGCGCAACTCGACGATTACGTCATTCCCCGCTACCGCAGCCTGGACGCTCCGTTGCTCGCCGTCGTGGGGGGCTCCACAGGTGCTGGCAAGTCCACGCTTGTCAACGCGCTGGTGGGGTATCCGGTCACCAGGGCAGGTGCCATCAGGCCCACCACACGTCAACCCATCCTTCTGCACCACCCCAAGGACGCCGGTTGGTTTGAAGGCCACAGGATACTGCCCAGCCTGGACCGCATCCGAGGCGCTGTGTCGGCGAGCCCGATGCCCGCAAACCAGGCAGGTGCGGCACCTGACGCCCAGGCCATCACGTCGTTGGTCTTGGTGGGGCATGACGCAGTCCCGCAGGGAATAGCACTCCTGGACGCGCCGGACGTCGACTCCATCTCCGATGACAACCGCCGGCTCGCTGGTCAGCTGCTCGCGGCCGCGGACCTCTGGGTGTTTGTCACCACGGCAAACCGCTACGCCGACGCCGTCCCCTGGCGACTGTTGCTGGACGCGGCGTCACGGGATATCACCGTAGCCGTGGTGCTGGACCGTGTGCCCGTGTCCGCCGAAGAAGAGGTCAGGACCGACCTCATGGCCATGCTGGACCGGCAGGGGCTCGGCGGCGCGGAGCTCTTCGTCGTTCCGGAAAGTGCCTTGGACGGACTGGGAATGCTGCCGGAAGAATCGGTGTCAGCGCTGCGTCAGTGGCTGGGAGCCTTGGCATCGAATGCGGCTGGCAGGGCGGACGTTGCCCGGCGGACGCTGAATGGGGCTGTCAAAGCCGTCAGCGTCCGATTGGAGGGCATCGCCGCAGCGGCATCAGCCCAGGATGCCGCTGCGCACGAACTCCAGACCATCTGCGTTCAGGAGTACGAGCAGGCGCTGTCCCGAATTCTCGAGGCCACCAAGGACGGTGCACTGCTCCGCGGGGAGGTACTGGCACGGTGGCAGGACTTTGTGGGCACGGGGGAGTTCTTCCGGGCATTGGAGCAAAACATCGGGCGGATGCGGGATCGGGTGGGTGCTTTCTTCCGCGGGGAGCCGGCTCCCGCGGTGAAGGTCGAGACCGCCATCGAGACCGGGCTTCAGGCAGTAATCCTGGACGAGGCCGCCACGGCAGCAGAAAACGTAGACAGACGATGGCGTGCTGACGCCGCGGGCCGCCACCTCCTTGGCGCCGATGACCTGTCAGGGACAAGCGAGGGCTTCGACGCGAAATCTGCCGCTGCCATCCGGACCTGGCAGGAAGGCCTGATGGAGATGATCCGCACCCAAGGACAGGGGAAACGGACCCAGGCCCGCTGGCTGTCCTTCGGCGTCAACGGCCTGGGCGCTGCACTCATGGTGGTGGTGTTCTCCATGACCGCGGGCTTGAGCGGACTGGAGATCGGCATCGCCGGCGGCACGGCAGTAGTCGGCCAGAAATTGTTGGAAGCCGTATTCGGCGAGGACGCGGTGCGTCGCCTGGCCCAGCAGGCCCGGGATGACCTGCACACCCAGTGCCAACGGATGTTGGACGACGAACGGCAGCGTTTCCTCGACCGCCTTGAGGCGGCGCATCCAAGCTCCGGGAACCAACTGGCCCGCCATGCCAAGACCCTTCGCCGCCTGGCGGGGGCCGCATGAGCCGCCACGGCCAAGTCCGCGAGGCATCCCAACTGCAGAGGCGGCTCGAGGCGCTGAATACGGCGCGCGAACTCGCCGAAGGCGTGCTTCCGGACGAAAACCTGCAATCTGTCTATGACGTCCTGGAGCGTGCCACCTCCAGGCGTTCATTGTCGGCCGGGCACACCGTGGTGGGTTTTTTTGGGGCCACGGGCAGCGGCAAATCATCCTTGTTTAATGCCGTGTCCGGCAGCGACCTTGCCACCGCGACGGCGCGACGCCCCACGACATCAGCGGCGTTGGCGGGAATTTGGGGTGAGGATGGCAGCGGCCCGTTGCTCGACTGGCTGGACGTCAAGGAACGGCATCCGCTGCCACCTGTCCCGGGACTGGCCGACGCGGACACAGGCCTGGTGCTCCTTGATCTGCCGGACTTCGACTCCACCAGGGTGGAAAACCGGGAGATTGCCCAGCGCATGGTGGGCATGGTGGATGTCCTCGTCTGGGTCCTGGACCCGCAAAAGTACGCTGACGCCGCGGTGCACAACGACTTCCTTCGGCCCATGGCCTCCCACGGTGCCGTCACCTTGGTGGTCCTGAACCAAGTGGACAAGCTGAACGCCGCCGATGCTTCAGCAGTCATGCAATCGCTGGAGGCCATCCTGGAGCGTGACGGGCTGGGCGAGGTCCGCGTGGTGGGTGCGTCAGCAATAACCGGCGACGGCGTCCCTGCCGTCTGCGGGGCCATCAGGAACGTCGTAGTACAGCGGGAGGCAACAACGCGGAGGCTGGCGGCCGACGTCGTCAAGGCCGGCGCTGAACTCGCCCACGCGTCAGGCGAAGGTGAGGCACGGGGCATTACTGCAGGAGCCAAGGTGCGGCTTGCGTCTGAACTGGCGACGGCGGCCAACGTGCCGGTAGTGGTGGACGCGGTCCAGCGGTCCTTCACGAGGGCATCGGCCCGACGGACTGGATGGCCCGTGACGCGATGGCTGTTGCGCTTCCGGCCGGACCCCTTGCGGAGGCTGAACCTGGGGCGGGAGGACACCCGGCCCGATCTCAGCCGGACGTCCTTGCCGCCTGCCGGTGCGCCTGAGAGGGCACGAACCGATGCTGCCGTCCGGGATTTTGCGGACGTGGCGTCGGAGGGTGCTCCCGGACCGTGGCGGGCTGCCATCCGCGCGGTGGCGCGGGACGGCCGGGAGCAGCTGCCCGATGCATTGGACCAGGCAATCGCCGGTACTGACCTGAAGGCCACGCAACGACCCCTGTGGTGGGCGTTGTTCAACACGCTCCAGTGGCTGGCGCTTGTGCTGGCCGTGGGAGGACTGGGCTGGCTCGGTGTGCTGGCCGCACTGGGCTACTTCCAGATGCCCGTGCCGGAAGTACCGCGGACCGAGGGCTGGCCCTGGCCTACGCTGATGGTGGCCGGGGGAGTGCTGCTGGGAATCGTCCTTGCCATTGCCGGTCGCATCGTGGGCGGATGGGCAGCGAGGGCTCGTGCCTCCCGGGCCGCGAAACGGCTGAAAGCGGCAGTGGCTGTCGTTGCCGAGCAGCGGATCGTGGAGCCGGTGGACGTTGAGATCACCCGGTTGAAGGCCTTCAGCGCCGCATTGAAAACGGCACGTTCTGCCTAAAGGGCCGCGGCCGCGTCCCGGACTTTGATGAGCGTGCGCAGGTTTCTGGTGGTGGTGCCGGCTTTGTAGCGGGCCTTGGCGGAGAGCTTGCTGAACGGACTCTCCAGCGTGCCGCCGGCGGGCGCCAGCCACGCTGAAGCTTCAGGGCCCAGCCGCACCTGCTCCACGCCGCCCAGGGCTTCGCCGGCTTCAAAGAGTTCATCGAGCATCGCTGTATCGGAAGCCAGTGTGATGTAGCTGTGCGTGGATTTGTCATCAGCCGGGTAGGGGCAGGCGTCCACTAATTCGCCCACGCGGCCTGCTGTGAGGACCACCACCCAGGCGTCGTAGCCGAAGGTCTTCCGCAGGCACTGCTCGAACTGCGCCTTGACCTCTGGGGCTTTGAGCTCGCTCTGCAGCACGACGTTTCCGCTGGCCAGGAGGGTTTTGACCTTGGCGAACGGGTAGTCCTGAAGGGCAGCCTTGAGGTCGGCCATCTTGATGTTGATGCCGCCTACATTGATTCCGCGGAGAAAAACGGCGTAGTTGCCCATGTCGGACCTAGTCGTTGTTCTTTCGCAGGGCTTCCGTCAGCACCCGGGCGGCGTTGCAGACTACTTCGGCGTGCAGGCGGCCCGGCTGGCGGGTAAGCCGCTCGATGGGACCTGAAATCGACACGGCCGCAATGACCCGGCCGGACGGTCCACGCACGGGGGCAGAGACCGAGGCGACCCCAGGCTCGCGTTCGCCGAGGCTCTGACCCCAGCCCCGGCGTCGTACTCCTGCCAACACGGTGGGCGTAAAGCGGGCGTTCTGCAGCCCTTCAAGAAGGCGGTCGTGGTCTTCCCACGCCAGCAGGACCTGGGCGGCGGAGCCGGCCTTCATGGACAGCTGAGTGCCCACCGGGATGGTGTCGCGCAGGCCGATGGGACGTTCGGCTGATGCGACGCAGACACGCCAATCGCCCTGCCTGCGGAAGATCTGTGCACTTTCACCTGTGGCGTCGCGCAACTGGATCAGGACCGGTCCCGCGGAAGCGATCAGCCGGTCCTCGCCTGCAGCGGAGGCCAACTCCACGAGCCTGCTTCCCAGGACGAAGCGTCCTTGGATGTCGCGGCTCACCAGCCGGTGGTGGACCAGCGCCAGCGCGAGGCGGTGAACCGTGGGCCGGGCAAGGCCCGTAGCCGCTACAAGTTGCGCGAGTGTCGTGGGCCCGGCCTCGAGTGCATCGAGTACCTGGGCCGCTTTATCAATGACACCGACTCCACTAGAATTGTCCATGTAATGATATTGCCGTCTCAATATCTGAGATGCAAGTTCTTTCGCTGGCCTATTTCGCAGCGATGCTGCTTCAGTGGACCAAGAACAACGCAACAAGCCAACGCAGTGAAGGGAGCAAGGCCGTGGGAAAGACACTGGCCGAGAAAGTCTGGGACGCGCACGTGGTGCGCAAAGGTGAAGGCGAAGGAGCCAACGCCCAGCCCGATCTTCTCTTCATCGACCTTCACCTGGTTCACGAAGTGACCTCACCGCAGGCCTTTGAAGGCCTGCGTTTGGCCGGCCGGCCGCTGCGCCGCGTTGACCTCACCATTGCGACCGAGGACCACAACACTCCCACGCTGGACATCGACAAGCCAATTGCCGACCTCACCAGCCGCACCCAGATTGAAACCCTGCGTGCCAACTGCAAGGAATTCGGCGTCCGCCTGCACTCCCTGGGAGACAAGGAACAGGGGATCGTGCACGTTGTGGGCCCGCAGCTGGGCCTGACACAGCCGGGCATGACCGTGGTCTGCGGCGATTCCCACACCTCAACCCACGGGGCCTTCGGCGCCCTGGCCATGGGTATTGGTACGTCCGAGGTTGAGCACGTCATGGCAACGCAGACGCTGTCCCTGAAGCCGTTCAAGACCATGGCCATCAACGTTGAAGGTACGTTGCGTCCCGGCGTGACCGCCAAAGACATCATCCTCGCGGTCATTGCGAAGATCGGCACAGGCGGCGGCCAGGGATACGTCCTGGAATACCGTGGCTCGGCCATTCGCGCCCTGTCCATGGACGCCCGGATGACCATCTGCAACATGTCCATCGAAGCCGGCGCCCGCGCAGGCATGGTGGCTCCGGACCAGACCACCTACGACTACATGCAGGGCCGCCCGCATGCGCCTGAAGGCACAGACTGGGATGCAGCCGTCGAGTATTGGAACACGCTCCACACCGACGCCGACGCCACCTTTGATGTTGAGGTGGACCTGGACGCGGACACCCTGGAGCCGTTCGTGACCTGGGGTACCAACCCCGGCCAGGGCGTTTCCCTCTCGGCGAAGGTTCCCTCTCCGGAGGACTTCGGTGACGAGAACGCCAAGGCCGCTGCCGAGCGGGCACTGCAGTACATGGGCCTGGAAGCCGGCACTCCCATGAAGGACATCCGTGTGGATACAGTCTTCCTGGGGTCCTGCACCAACTCCCGGATTGAGGACCTCCGCGTTGCTGCCGACATCATTCGCGGCCGCGAGAAGGACCCCAAGGTCCGCATGCTGGTGGTCCCGGGCTCGGCCCGTGTCCGGCTGGAGGCCGAAGCTGAGGGTCTGGATAAGGTCTTCAAGGAATTCGGCGCCGAATGGCGCTTTGCCGGATGCTCCATGTGCCTGGGCATGAACCCGGACCAGTTGGAGCCGGGAGAGCGTTGCGCGTCAACGTCCAACCGCAACTTTGAGGGCCGCCAGGGCAAGGGGGGTCGCACGCACTTGGTCTCACCCGTTGTTGCCGCAGCCACGGCCGTGCGCGGCACGTTGAGCTCGCCGTCGGACCTGGAGTCCGTCACGGCCGGCAGCCTGACCGGAACAGCAGTCTAGGAGGATCACCATGGAAGCATTCACTACCCACACCGGCATCGGCGTGCCGCTGCGCCAAAGCAACGTGGACACCGACCAGATCATCCCTGCGGTCTACCTCAAGCGCATCACGCGAACCGGCTTTGAAGATGCCCTCTTCGCCGCCTGGCGCAAGGACGAATCCTTCATCCTTAACCAGGTCCCGTTCAATGCCGGTTCCGTCCTGGTGGCTGGGCCGGACTTCGGCACGGGTTCATCCCGTGAGCATGCTGTCTGGGCGCTGAAGGACTACGGCTTCACAGCCGTGTTGTCTTCCCGGTTTGCCGATATCTTCCGGGGAAACTCCGGCAAGCAGGGTCTGCTCGCCGCACAGCTCGCACAGGATGACATTGAGCTCATTTGGAAAGTGCTGGAAAACGCTCCCGGCACCGAAGTCAAGGTTGACCTTGTCAGCAAGACCGTGGAGTGCGGCAACATCGTGGCTCCGTTCGACATTGACGACTACACCCGCTGGCGGCTCCTGGAGGGCCTCGATGACATCGGCCTGACGCTTCAGCATGAAGAAGACATCACCGCCTACGAGGCCACGCGTCCTTCCTTCAAGCCCAAGACGCTTCCCGCGAAGCTTCAGGCTGGATAGCGGCGCCATCTGAGGCCGCAGAGCGGCAGAATATGGACCGGTGGGCACCCGTTGGGAGTGCCCACTGGTCCTTTTTCGTCAACGTTCAACTGATGCCTGAAGCTCGCGGCGCCGGGTGCGTCCATTTCGGTTCGGTAACGCGAGCTTCTATGCTTAGCTGGAGCCTTTGTAAGTTTGGGGGGCGAGTAGTCGTGAGGAAACCGGTATAGATGAGTAGTGTTCTGACAATCCGCGGTGGCGTCCCCTTAACAGGACGAGTGACCGTTCGCGGTGCCAAGAACCTGGTGCCCAAGGCCATGGTGGCGGCGTTGCTGGGCAGCGAACCATCGGTGCTGAGGAACGTGCCGGAAATCAAGGACGTAGAGGTTGTTACCAGCCTGCTGCAGCTGCACGGCGTGACAGTAGTGAAGGATCCGGTCACGGGTGACCTCACCCTGGATCCCAAGGATGCCAAGACTGCGTCCAGTACCGCGATTGATGCCCACGCCGGGGATTCCCGGATTCCCATCCTGCTGTGCGGACCCCTGATCCACGCCATTGGCGAGGCCTTTATCCCTGACTTGGGTGGCTGCAAAATTGGCGACAGGCCCATCGATTACCACCTGAACGTGCTCCGCCAGTTCGGCGCAGTAGTTGAAAAGCGCCCGGGCGGCATCCACATTTCCGCGCCGCACGGCCTCCATGGAGCCAAAATCTCCCTTCCGTATCCGTCGGTTGGTGCCACGGAGCAGGTGCTGCTGAGCGCAACGCGAGCCGAGGGAATCACTGAACTCATCGGCGCCGCAACTGAGCCCGAGATCATCGACCTCATTGCTGTCCTGCAGAAAATGGGCGCCATCATCAGCGTCCAGACTGACCGCACTATCAGGATTGAAGGCGTTAAAGATCTCCGCGGGTACAACCACCGTGCTCTCCCGGACCGCAACGAGTCCGCGTCCTGGGCGTCCGCTGCGTTGGTGACCAGGGGCGACATCTTCGTTGAAGGCGCATCGCAGCGGGACATGATGACCTTCCTGAACACCTACCGCAAAGTGGGTGGCGGAATGGACATCGGCGACGACGGCATCCGCTTCTACCACCAGGGCGGGAAGCTCTCCCCCTTGGTCCTGGAGACGGACGTGCACCCCGGGTTCATGACGGACTGGCAGCAGCCCCTGGTCGTGGCCCTGACACAGGCAGAAGGCGTGTCGATCGTCCACGAGACCGTCTATGAAAACCGGTTCGGGTTCACTGATGCGTTGGCACGGATGGGCGCGAATATTCAAGTGCACCGCGAGTGCCTGGGCAGCGTCCCGTGCCGGTTCGGACAGCGGAACTTCCTTCACTCCGCCGTCATCTCAGGACCCACCCCGCTCCGCGGTACCGACATCGATATCCCGGACCTTCGGGGCGGCTTCAGCCACCTCATCGCGGCGCTGGCAGCTACTGGTACCTCCAGGGTGACGGGCATCGACATCATCAACCGCGGTTACGAGCGCTTTACCGAGAAGCTGGCCGGCCTGGGCGCCGACTTCGATATCACCACCACCAAGTAGCGGGGGATCCCTTGAAGGAATCGGCCAAGAGCCGTGCCACGTTCGTGCTGCTGGCGGGCCTCGCGCGCCCGTTGATGAACCTCCTGATGGCCAAAAAGTGGGAGGGTGTTGAGAACCTTCCGCCAGGCGGTTTCATTGCGGCACCAAACCACTGCACTGAGATTGACCCCATCGTGATCGGGCACATGGTGTACAACCAGCAGCGTCCGCCGCACTTCCTGGCCAAGAAGGGCCTCTTCAAGGTGCCCGTGCTCGGAGCCCTGCTGCATGCCACCAAGCAGATACCCGTTGAACGCTCGACGGCGGGAGCGAACCGCTCGCTGCAGGTCGCCAAAGAGGTGGTGGATGCCGGTGGTGCCATCATTATCTATCCCGAAGGTACGCTGACCCGCGATCCCGACCTTTGGCCCATGAAGGGGCATACGGGGGCCGCCCGGCTTGCCTTGCAGACCGGAGCGCCTGTAGTGCCCATGGCGCACTGGGGTGCGCAGGAAGTCTTCCCGCGCTACGCCAAGCGCTTCCACCTTTTCCCGCGCAGGACGGTGCGGGTCCTCGTCGGTAAACCGGTGGACCTCAGTGCCTTCGCGGACCGACCGATGGACCGCTCCACGCTGACTGAGGCAACCGAGGTCATTATGGATGCCATCACCGGGCTGCTGGCGACACTGCGCAACGAGCCCGCTCCTGCTGAACGCTGGGATCCGGCTGTTCACAAACAGTCAAAGCACGGCCGTTTCGTTGAGCGCGGATCCTCCGACGCGCCGGAACCGGAGGATGGTAAGTGACACTTCTCCAAAGCCCCGTCCACGCACCGGACATCGTGGCGGTTTTGGGTGCCGGATCGTGGGGCACGACGTTTGCCAAAATCCTCGCCGACGCCGCGGAGGCTGCCGGCGCTGAACGCACCATCCGGATCTGGGGCCGCCGTCCCGAGGTCGTGGAGCAGATCAATTCGCAGCACCGCAATGCCCAGTACCTGAAAGACATCGAGCTTCCCGCAACCATCACCGCGTCCACGGACGTGGCGGAGGTCCTGAAGGACGCAACGTTGGTGGTCCTTGCGGTTCCGGCCCAATCCCTCCGGCCACAACTGGGCGAGTGGAAGCCGTTGCTGGCCCCCGACGCCGTAGTGGTGTCGTTGATGAAGGGATTGGAGCTGGGGACTGATGCCCGGATGAGCGAGGTCATTGCGCAGGAGCTGGGGCTTCCCGCCTCCCGTGTAGCAGTGGTTTCCGGTCCCAACCTGGCGATGGAAATCGCCAGGGAGCAACCAACCGCGTCCGTGGTTGCCTGCAGCGACGCTGATACCGCCGCTGTGATCGCGTTGTCCTGCACCGCGCCCTACTTCCGGCCGTACACCAGTACGGACGTTGTGGGTGTTGAGATCGGCGGAATCGTCAAGAATGTCATTGCCCTTGCCGTGGGCATATGCGAAGGCCGGCAAATGGGCGACAACACCAAGGCCTCGGTGATCACCCGGGGACTCGCAGAGACCTCCAGGCTCGCCCTGGCCCTCGGCGGTGAAGCCCACACCATGGCCGGGCTGGCCGGCTTGGGCGATCTGGTGGCCACCTGCTCATCGGCGTTGTCGCGCAATCACACTGCGGGCCGGTTGCTCGGAGAAGGGCTCAGCCTGGAACAGGTTGCAGAACAGATGACGCAGACCGCCGAAGGCATCAAGTCCGGCCCTGCCGTGCACGAGCTGGCCGGCAAGTTGAACGTTGAAATGCCCATTACGGCAGCCGTGGTAGCGGTGCTGGAAGGCAGAATGTCCGTTGATGACCTGGGACCACGTTTGCTGGCCCGGGCACTGAAGTCCGAAGGCGACTACTGATGGTGTCAGATCACTCCACCCCTGCAACCGGCCGCCCCCGCGTAGCGGTTCTCTTTGGCGGGCGCTCCAGCGAACATGCCGTCAGCTGCGTCACCGCGGCCGGCGTCATGGGCGCCATCGATAAGAGCAAGTACGAGGTCATTCCCATCGGCATCGCCAAATCCGGACAGTGGGTCCTGGCCTCGGGCGACACCAGTCAGTGGTCCTTAAGTTCCGCAGCGCTTCCTGAAGTGGCGCCGTCGGGAAAGACTGTGACGTTGGCCGAAGTGGGCGGTGAGCACCAGCTGATCGTGACCCAGCCCAACGCCGTCCCGCAAGAGCTGGGATCCGTGGACGTCGTATTTCCGCTGCTTCATGGGCCCTGGGGCGAAGACGGAACCATCCAGGGCCTCCTGGAACTCTCCGACACCCGCTATGTTGGCGCCGGCGTCCTTGCCTCCGCAGTCGGGATGGACAAGCACTTCATGAAGGTGGTGTTCGAGTCCGCGGGTCTGAGCGTTGGACCGTACATTGCAGTCACGGACCGTGAATGGCTGACCGACGCCGAGGCTGTCCGGAAGCGCGTGGACAAGCTCGGGTTCCCCGTGTTCGTCAAGCCTGCCCGCGCCGGTTCGTCCATGGGAATCTCGAAAGTGGATTCCCTGGAGGGCTTGGACGCCGCGATTGAAGAAGCCCGCCGGCATGACCTGAAGCTGGTGATCGAAGCCGGCATTGTGGGCCGCGAGATTGAATGTGCCGTCCTCCAGGGACGCGGCACCGATGCGCCCCGAACGTCCATGCCCGGTGAAATCGCGGTGGCAGCGGGGGAGCACCAGTTCTACGACTTCGCCGCCAAGTATGTCGAAGACGGTGCGGCCGCTCTGAGCTGCCCGGCCGACATGCCCGAAGAAGCCATCAGCCGCGTGCGTGAGCTCGCTGCTGTGGCTTTCGATGCTGTGGGAGCCGAAGGCCTCAGCCGTGTGGACTTTTTCTACACCCCTGCCGGCGAGCTGATCATCAACGAGATCAACACCATGCCGGGCTTCACACCCAAGAGCATGTACCCGCAAATGTGGGCAGCATCAGGTCTGGCCTATGGTGAGCTGATCGACGAATTGATTCACCTGGCGCTGACCCGCAAGACCGGCCTGCGCTGACCCATGGCCTGCTGACCGTGGCCGGCCGGGCACTATTTGCCGGCCGGCAGGTTCTGCAGGTCTTCCTGGCCCACGCATTTGCCGGTTGCCTTGATTTTGCCCACCGCGGCCGCGAGTTCAGTGAGCACCGTTGCGGAGCTGATGTTCGCCGCTTCCAACTTGACCGGATCAATAAGGATCTCGGTGGCCGGTTCGCGGCCAAAGGTGGTCAGGGTGTAAACAGGATCGCCTTCTTTGATGACCCAGTCGATGTCATTGACGCTCACGCAGCGGTCTGTAGTGGGCCCGGGAACATTCACTCCGCAGCGGAGGATAACCTGCGACGGCTCGCCCCAAGCTGCCGTGGCCTGGCTGTTGGTCTTGCGGAGTGCGGCATCGCCGATCTGGTCGGGCAAGGCGACCATCATCGGGGCGCAGGCAGGATTGGCGGCGTCGGTAGCGGCCGTGACATCAACGGTAGGGGCACAAGCCGACAAAGCGAGGACGGCCACAGAGGCCATGGATACTGCCAAGGCTGTCCGGCGGAGGGTCTTTCGATGCATCCATCCAGCCTATCCCGCGCGTCCCGCCCGGCAGACCCGCGTATCCGGGGTCACATTCCCTTACCTGCTCCGCGGCAGGTGCACGGCATTATTCTGTCAGTGGATCGCGATAGCGTAGAGCCGTGCCCGCAGAACAATTGACCGTCCAAGACCTTTCGGAATCCGAGCTCCTTGCCAGGATCTTTCCGCGCCTGAACCACAGCCCCGGCGTCCTGCTGGGCCCGGGAGACGATGCTGCCCTGATCGCGGCACCGGATGGCCGCTCCCTGGTTTCCATTGACACCCAAACCCAGGACCAGGACTTCAGGTTGGAGTGGAAGAACGGATACCGGACCACTGGATACGACGTCGGGTGGAAGGCTGCGGCGCAAAACCTGAGCGATATCAATGCCATGGGCGGCAGCGCCACTTCTCTTGTTGTCAGCCTGACCATGCCGCCGGACACTCCAGTCGAGTGGGTCGAGGCATTCGCCGATGGCCTCACTGCGGCAATCGTAGGCCTGGGCGCCCCTGATTGTTCCGTCGCCGGTGGAGACCTCGGACGGGGTCGCGAGCTGGCCGTCACGGTGGCTGTCGTAGGAACTCTGGGTGGTGTGGCGCCGGTGCTGCGGTCCGGAGCCAAACCGGGTGACATGGTGGCCGTCGCAGGGACCTTGGGGAGGGCTGCTGCCGGCTGGGCATTGTTGGAAAGCGAAATTCCCATGGACAACCTGGACACAGAGCAACGGGGTTTGGTGGAGAGCCAGTGCCGTCCGCAGCCTCCTTTGGCAGCAGGACCCTTGGCAGCCCGCGCAGGGGCAACCGCCATGATGGATATTTCCGACGGCCTGCTTCGGGACGGGAGCAGGCTCGCTGCCGCCAGCAACGTTGCCCTCGACTTCGACCCCGTGGCCTTGAAGACCCATGCGCTGCCGCTGGAACCGGCCGCCGCCCTCCTGGGCCGCGACGCGATGCCCTGGGTCTTGGGCGGGGGAGAGGACCATGGATTGCTTGCCACCTTCCCAGCAGGAATTCAGCTGCCGCGGGGGTTCACTGCGATAGGCTCAGTTCAAGCCGCTGTCGAGCCGCCAGGCAGCGGCGTCCGGATCGCCGGGCAAGCTGCTGACACCGTTGGATGGGATCACTTTGCAGACTAAGATCGCCGCGAATGCGCACGCCATGAAACGTTGGCTCGGCAAGGCGGAGGTTGTCCTCGGCAACCACAGTGATCGCCTCAACGCGATCAACATCTTCCCCGTAGCCGACGGCGATACCGGAACCAACCTGTACCTCACGGTTCGCGCAGCGGTGTCCGCCCTTGATGGCGCAGCCCCGGACACTACCGAAACGGGCAACGACGTCGGTGCTGTCCTATCGCGCGCCGGCCAGGCTGCCATGGAGCAGGCGCGGGGTAATTCGGGCACGCTGTTCGCTGTCTTCCTGTGTGCTGCTGCCGAACCGTTGGCCGGCAAATCGCGACTCAGCGCACCGCTGCTTGCCACAGCGCTGAACAGGGCCCAGATCCGGGCCTGGTCCGCGTTGAGCGAGCCGGTAGCCGGAACCATGCTTTCGGTCCTGGAAGCGGCATCGGATGCTGCGCAGGCGGTGGAAGCTGCCCAGAACGCCGACGACAGCAACCACGCCCTGGGCCTTTCCCTTGACGACATTGTGGAAGCTGCCTACCAAGCAGTTGTCCGAACCGAGGGTGAGCTCGCCCAACTCCAGGAAGCCCACGTGGTGGATGCCGGGGGCGTTGGCATGCTCCTGATCCTGGACTGCCTGCGTTCTGCCGTCCTGGGCGAAGAACTCCAGGACGAACTCCTGGACGGGCTTCACGGCTATAAACTGCAGGACCCGCACATCCATGAGCACATGCCGGCCGACGACGGCGTGGAAGTCATGTGCACCATCAACCTTTCCCCCTTGAATGCGGCCATCCTGAGGCAACGCCTGGATGAGATGGGTAATTCGGTCATCATGAGCCAAGTGGGCGGTGCCCGGGGCCAGGAGGATGAGGACGAGGAATCCACGGTGGAAGCAAGCTACCGGTGGAGGGTCCATGTTCACGTTCCGGATCCCGGTCCGGCGGTCGCCCTGATTCGTTCACTGGGCGAGCCCACCGACATCGCTGTCAGCCAATTGGCGCTGCCCAGCGGGGATGGAACGGCGCCAACGTCACAGGAGCCCAGCATTACAGGCCAGTCACGGCATGATTACTGAGCTGGAACTTCCCCTCGAGCGCAGAATCGGCAAGCGGTCCGCGGCAGTCATCGAAAAGCATCTGGGCCTCAAAACCACGGGTGCCTTGCTGAACTACTTCCCGCGCCGGTATCTGAGCCGTGGCGAGCTGACCCCCATCAGTAACCTTCCGTTGGATGAGGAGGTCACTTTGATTGCCCGGGTCCTGTCCAACAGCACGCGCCAGATGCGTGCCCGCCGAGGCTCCATCACGGATGTTGTGGTGACGGACGAGGCCGGTGGAAGCGGTGCTCCGGGCACGCTGAAAGTCAGCTTCTTCAACGGTTTCAGGGCCAAAGCGGAACTTCAGACAGGCAGGCGGGCCATGTTCTCCGGCAAAGTGACCCGCTATGGTGGCTCACTTGGCCTGACCAACCCGGACTTTCTGCTGCTGGACGAGGACCCGGAAGCCGAAGGCTCCATGGACCCCGAAAAGCTTGCCGCCATGCCCATCCCTGTCTATCCGGCAACCGCCAAACTGACCAGCTGGTCCATCCACAAGGTGATCACGGCCCTGCTTCAGACCATGGACCTTGACGCCCTGGAAGATCCACTTCCGGCAAGCATCGTCCGCAGGGATGGGCTGCTCAGCGTAGTTGAGGCCTACCGCCTGATCCATTCGCCGGAGACCGCCAAGGACTGGCAGCGGGCACAGGAACGCTTTCGGTATCAGGAAGCACTGGTCCTGCAGACGGCCCTCGCGCGGCGTCGCGCCCAGCTTGCGGCCGAGGAAGCCACCGCCCGCCGACCCCGAGCCGACGGATTGCTCAGCAGCTTTGACCGAAACCTGCCCTTTACACTGACCGCCGGCCAGTCCGCCGTCGGAAAGACGCTTGCTGAAGAACTGGCGCGGGATGCGCCCATGAACCGGCTGTTGCAGGGCGAAGTGGGTTCCGGAAAAACCATTGTTGCCCTCAGGGCCATGTTGCAGGTGGTGGATGCCGGGGGCCAGGCTGCGCTGTTGGCACCGACCGAAGTGTTGGCGGCACAACATTTCCACTCGATCCGCCGGACGTTGGGATCGTTGGCACGTGACGATGTCTTCGGCGGGGCGGGGATGCTCGGCGGGGACCCGGCGCAGGAATCCGTCCACGTGACGCTCCTGACGGGCTCCATGCCCACAGCGGCGCGCAAACAGGCCATGTTGGACGCCGCCTCGGGTAATGCCGGAATCGTTATTGGCACCCACGCCTTGCTCAGTGACAAGACCAGCTTCCAGGATCTCGGCCTTATTGTGGTGGACGAGCAACACCGTTTCGGCGTTGAGCAACGTGACGCCCTCCGGGCCAAAGCCCAGCGGCCGCCCCACCTGCTGGTCATGACGGCAACTCCCATTCCGCGCACCGTGGCGATGACTGTCTTCGGAGACCTTGAGACCTCCATCCTGGATGAGCTTCCCGCTGGCCGGGCCCCTATCACCACGCATGTGGTGGGACTGGTGGAGAACCCCGGCTGGGTGGATCGTATCTGGAAACGGTCGCGTGAAGAGGTTGAGTCGGGCCATCAGGTGTACGTGGTGTGCCCCAAGATTGGAGCGGACGACGACGGCGATTTCAGTCCGGGGGAGGCCGAACCCAGCGATGCCGACCTCGCGGAAGAAGGATCGGCGCGGGAGCTGGCATCGGTGACGGCCGTCGTCGAGAGCCTTCTGCAAGAGCCGGCCCTGGCCGGCGTCCCTGTGGCGCCGCTTCATGGCCGGCAGGACCCGCAACTGAAGTCCGAGACCATGGCATCTTTTGCCGCGAACCAGGTCAAGGTGCTCGTCTCCACCACGGTCATTGAGGTGGGTGTGGATGTCCACAACGCCACCCTGATGGTGATCCTGGACGCCGACCGTTTCGGAATTTCCCAACTTCACCAGCTCCGTGGCCGTGTAGGGCGTGGCGGCTTGCCTGGCACTTGCCTGCTTGTGACCACCTTGGAACCCGGGCACCCGAGCCGCCGGCGGCTTGAGGCCGTGGCATCAACCACAGACGGGTTTGAACTCTCGCAGGAAGACCTGAAGCTCCGCCGCGAAGGCGACATCCTGGGGGCCTCACAATCCGGTGGGCGCTCCACGCTTAAGCTGCTCCGTGTCCTGGAGCATGAAGACATCATTGCCCGCGCACGCACAGACGCCCAGGGCTTCGTTGCAGAGGACCCCACCCTCCAGCACCAGCCGGGACTTGCCGCGGCCATCGATGAATACTTGAACCCTGAGAAGGAGGCGTTCCTTGAACGCGGTTAGAAACCCAGGCAATGGCGGCCAGCAAGGCGCGTCAGCTCCCGGAGCGATCCTTTGAGCCGGATCATTGCCGGAGTCGGTGGTGGGAATCCGCTGACCAGCGTCCCCGGAACTGCCACGCGGCCTACGACCGACCGTGTCAAGGAAGCGCTTTTTTCCCGGCTGGAGTCGTTGGCGGTCATCGCCGATGCCCGCGTCCTGGACCTTTACGCCGGCTCGGGAGCCCTGGGCATTGAGAGCGCCAGCCGGGGTGCAGGCAGCGTGGACCTGGTGGAGTTTGATGCCAAGGCGAGCGACGTCTGCCAGCGCAATGCGGACTTGGTGAACCAGCTTCTGGGCGGCAGGAAGGTCTCGGTCCACCGGTCCAAAGTGGAGTCGTTCCTGGAACGGGCACGTGAGGGCGCGCTGTGGGACTTGGTTTTCCTCGATCCGCCATACCCCTTGGACGAACCGGCCCTGAGCGAGGTGTTGGATAAACTCGCGCCCCATTTGGATGAGGGCGCCGTGGTGGTTGTCGAGCGGAGTTCCAGGAGCCCGGAACCGGCGTGGCCTGAGACCATGGAGTGCTTCGCCGACAAGAAGTACGGCGAAACCAAGCTATGGTTCGCTGAACCGGCCTAGCGGGTCGAGCTGCCGTGGTGGGTGGGGGACGGGGCCTTAGCCGGCAATCCGGTCCAAGTCCATCCCGGTGAGGACAGCGGCAGGATGCGGGCCGCGGGCCAGCAACTCCACCGTCCATTCCGTCGTCCACCGTCTGCGTGTGCCAACAAGAATGATGTTGCCGGGATAACGGCCCTCAAACATGCCCGTTTCCGCGACGGCGGCAACATCCTGCATGGCCTCACGCAGGGCCGTCACCTGGCTCCGCACCAGGGTCAGGGCGGGTTCGTCTCCTACATTGACGATCAAGACCCCGTCAGGGCCCAGCCGTGCGGCAGCTTCCTCATAGAACTCTTTGCACGCGATGTGTGCCGGGGCCTCCGGCCCGGAGAAGATATCAAGAATCACGACGTCGAACGTCACCTCGGCGCCAAGCTCCGCCAGCGCGTCGCGCGCGTCGCCAATGTGGGTAGTCAAGGTGGTGCCCGCGGGCATGGGAAGTTTGTGGAGTACGAAGTCCAGGAGCTCGCGTTCCAGTTCCACGGCATACTGTTCCGAACCAGGGCGGGTGGCCTGGATATAGCGGGCAAGGGTCAAAGCCCCTGCACCCAGATGCAGTGCGCGGATGGGCGCCCCGGGCGTAGCCGCCAAATCCACCACATGACCGATCCTGCGGAGGTACTCATAGAAGATCTCCCGCGGATCCGCGAGGTTGACGTGTGATTGCTCGGCCCCGCCGATGCTGAGGATGAAGCTGCCCTCAATGAGGGTATCTGCGTCAATGGTGGCGTGCTGCCCGGTGGTCCGGAGGTAGCGCGAGGCGACGTGGTGTCCGGAGCCGGTGGTACTCAGAGCCGGTCCTTGAGCGAGGCGAGGCGTTCTGCGGCTTCTTCAAGGACGGACGTCTTTTTGCAGAAAGCGAACCGCAGCAGGCTGCGGGTGCGCTCGGCTCCCTCTGGATGGCAGAAGACCGGCACCGGAATTGCCGCAACGCCCACCAGTCCTGGCAGGCGCCTGGCGAGGTCCACGGAATCGCGGATACCCAAGGGGGCGGTGTCCACGTTGATGAAGTAGGTGCCGTTGGGGATGTACACCCCGAACCCTGCCGCACGCAGCCCTTCGGCCAGAATGTCGCGTTTGTGCTGGAGCGTACTGGCGATCCCGGAAAAGAACTCGTCGGGAAGGCCGAGGCCGACCGCGATAGCTCCCTGGAACGGTGTCCCCGAACTGTAGGTCAGAAACTGTTTCACTGTGCGCACAGCAGAGACCAAGTGTTCAGGACCGCTGAGCCAGCCGATTTTCCAGCCGGTGAAGGAGAAGGTCTTGCCTGCGGAGGAAATGGTGATGGTCCGGTCCGCTGCTCCCGGGAGCGAAGTGACGGGGACGTGGTCTACGTCAAAGGTCAAGTGCTCGTAGACCTCGTCGCTGACAATGATGGCATCGTGTCTGGCCGCGAGTTCCACGATTTTCGCCAGGACATGGTGGGGAAAGACGGCGCCCGTAGGATTGTGCGGATTATTCAAGAGGACAATGCGGGTCCGGTGGGTGAAGGCACCTTCAAGGGCAGAGAGGTCAGGGAGGAAATCCGGTGCCAGAAGGGGAGCGGTGACGTGTGTGGCACCTGCCATGCCAATGATGGCGCCGTAGGAGTCATAGAAGGGCTCGAACGTCAGGACTTCGTCGCCCGGTTGGGTGAAGGCGAGCAGTGTTGCCGCGATCGCTTCTGTTGCTCCGGTGGTGACAAGCACTTCGGTCCCGGGGTCAGGGGCCAGGCCGTAAAAGCGCTGCTGGTGTGCGGTGATGGCTTCCCTCAGGACGGGAAGGCCTTTGCCGGGTGCGTACTGGTTGGCCCCGGATGCAATGGCCGACTGGGCTGCCATCTTGATCTCATCGGGCCCGTCCTCGTCTGGAAACCCCTGGCCAAGGTTGATGGCGCCGGTGGAGAGCGCAAGCGTGGTCATCTCCTCGAAGATGGTCACACCCAGCCCGCCCTCGGGTGAGAGCAGATTGGCTCCGATGGCGGCCCGTTGCCAAGGTGCTGTGCTGGTACCTGGGGTGGTGCCGGCGCTCGTATCGAGGGAGGGGCTGCTGCCTGCGGATGCCATGTCTGCCATGGTATCCCGGCGAAGCTATGGGGTAGGTTCGTCTCATGAGACGAGCGGTTTGCCCTGGATCCTTTGACCCCATCCACAACGGACATCTCGAAGTCATTGCCCGGGCAGCCGGCCTCTTTGACGAAGTCATTGTGGCCGTGTCCACCAACTACGCCAAAAAGTACAGGTTCAGCCTGGAAGACCGCATGGAAATGGCACGCGAAACGCTGGCGTCCCTTCGCGGAATCATCGTGGAGCCCATGGGCGAAGGACTGCTGGCTGAATACTGCCGCCACCGGGGAATATCGGCCATCGTCAAGGGCCTCCGCTCATCCTCCGATTTCGACTACGAATTGCCCATGGCCACCATGAACCGTCAGCTGGCCGGCGTGGAAACTGTATTCCTTCCCGCTGAAGCGCACTACGTCCACCTGTCCTCGACACTCATCAAAGAGGTGAACGTGTTGGGAGGGGATATTTCGGATTTTGTCCCCAAGTCGGTGCTGAAGCGTCTCCTTGCTGGCGAGCCTGCAACGGAACACCCGCGCAAAGGGTAGGCTTGATGGGTACCTCGCGCCCTTTCGCGGAGTGCCCCAAGCTGAAACCACCGTGCATTTATGCGCGCCCGGCGTCAGTTTGAGTCCTCAAGCGTGATCAGGCTAAGATGGTACGTCGGTCATATGTTCTACAGGAGTTCTCATTAAGCGAGATGCAAGTTCGCCCTTGGCGCTGGTAGTCAAGGACCTTGGACGTAGTCCAGGGACCATGCGGACACTCAACGAGCATGTACCTGCGCCAAGTGACCTTGGTGTGGCGCTCATTGGCGTGAAGGAAGGCTCGGATATCGAGCTGGATCTTCGCCTTGAGGCCGTACACGAAGGAATTCTGGTATCCGGCACCGTAATCGTCGATGTAACCGGCGAGTGCGGCCGATGCCTGGATCCCCTTGCGTATGACCTTGAAGTCAATGTGCAAGAACTTTTCTTCTATGAAGGCGTAGAGCTTTCGGGCGGAGAAGACGATGAAGAGCAACGTCGAGTCGAGTACGATCTGATCGATCTTGAGCCGGTGTTGCGGGACGCAGTTGTCACTATGCTGCCGTTCCAGCCGGTGTGCCGGGAAGACTGCCAGGGTCTGTGTTCCGAATGCGGAGCGCGCCTGGAAGACGAGCCGGGGCACCACCACGAGGTCATTGACCCTCGCTGGGCTGCCCTAGCTGATCTGGCTAAGACTGACCGGCAAACCGATTAGTAAGTGTTCGTCTAAGAGAGAAATGAGATAGCCGTGGCTGTTCCCAAGCGGAAAATGTCTCGCGCAAATACACGCGCCCGCCGTGCCCAGTGGAAGGCAACTGCCCCCAACTTGGTCAAGACCATCGAAAACGGTCAGGTTACCTACAGCCTGCCGCACCAGGCAAAGGTCGTTACTGACTCTGCCGGCACCGCGCTGTTCCTTGAATACAAGGGCCGCAAGGTCGCAGACGCCTAATCTGCCGTACAGGCTGACTAAGGATGTCTTCAACTGAAGAGCTTCTGAAGCGTCTCGGTGTCTCGATTGACACCGAGACGCTTCGTCTTGCTCTGACACATCGCTCATACGCGTATGAGAACGGCGGGATTCCCACCAACGAGCGCCTCGAGTTCCTCGGCGACTCCATCTTGGGCTTCTCTGTCACTGACTCTCTCTACCGTGAGAACCCCACGCTGCCTGAAGGCGAGCTCGCAAAGCGGCGCTCCGCCGTCGTCAGTACCCGCGCCTTGGCCGGGATCGGACGGGAAATTGGCGTTGGCGAGTTCATCTACCTCGGGCAAGGCGAGAAGCTGACCGACGGTAAGAACAAGGCCTCCATCCTGGCCGACACCATGGAAGCCTTGATTGGCGCCACCTATCTGTCCAACGACATGGAGACCGCACGCCAATTGGTGATGCGGCTGGTGGGTCCGCTCCTCAAGGACGCCGGAGCCCTTGGCGCCGGAACGGACTGGAAGACGAGCATCCAGGAATTGACTGCCAGCCGGCAACTGGGCGCCATCCACTATGCCGTGGAAGGTTCCGGACCGGACCATGCCCGTACTTTTGAAGCCGTGCTGAACATCGGCGGAACCCCCTACGGGCGGGGCTCGGGTCATTCCAAGAAGGAAGCGGAACAGGAAGCCGCCGCTGATGCCTGGCGTGCTCTGACTGCCTTGGATCCGACTGCTGCCGGTCCTGCTTCCGTTTGAGCCCCGATGCCTGAGCTTCCCGAAGTAGAAGTCGTACGCCGCGGCCTGGCACGCTGGGTCCGCGGCCGTTCCGTGACCGGCGTCGACGTCCTGGATCCGCGGTCCATCCGACGGCATGCCCTGGGAACGGAAGACTTCATCGGGAACCTGGAACACGCCACGGTGCTGGATGTGGTGCGGAGAGGTAAATTCCTGTGGATGCCCCTTGCCATGCCGGGCTTACCTGACACCGAATCAGGTCCCATCGAAGAACTCCCTGCGGTGGCCCTCATGGCGCACCTGGGGATGAGCGGCCAACTACTGATGCAGGACCCGGACGTTCCGGACGAAAAACACCTTAAGGTCAGGATCACGCTCAGCCCGGTGGAAGGCATGCCTGAACAGTTGCGGTTCGTGGACCAAAGGATTTTCGGCGGCCTGTTCGTGACGTCCTTGGTACCGACGCCGGATGGCGGTCCAGGCGGTTTGGGTGAAACACCCTTGCCGGAGATCGCGGAGGAAGCGGCCCACATTGCCCGGGATCCGCTGGATCCCTATTTTTCCTTCGACGCGTTCCATCGAAAGATCAAGAACCGGAAGACGGGCATCAAGAGGGCGCTGCTGGACCAGTCCGTCATCTCCGGCATCGGCAATATCTATGCGGACGAAGCCTTGTGGCGCGCCCGTCTCCACTACGCCAGGGCTACGGACACCATGCGCCGAGCGGATGCTGAGAGGCTGGTTGAAGCGGTCAAGGACGTCATGAATGCCGCACTGGCCGCTGGAGGGACCAGTTTTGATTCCCTCTATGTGAACGTCAACGGTGACTCCGGATACTTTTCACGGTCGCTCAATGCGTATGGGCGTGCCGGCGAACTGTGCAGCCGTTGCGAAGAAATCGGCCTTCACAGTGTCATGAAAAGGGAACAGTTCATGAACCGTTCCTCCTATACGTGTCCTGTATGCCAGCCCCGGCCTCGGAACGGACGTTGGTAGGGCCAAAACTGTTCCGGAATCCGGATCGCAATGGCAGACTGTCCCCATGAACAGCTTGGCGCTTCGAATCGCCATCGCAAGGATCAACGCCACCTCAATCCGGGTGGCGTCACTTCTACCCGCGGCCGTTCTGGATGCAGATTCCAACTGCCACTTCAACGTCCCAGCCGGTCCAGGTAAGCCATGATGGCGCGGCGGCTGGTCATAGCGGGTATCTGCCTTGCTGTGCTCATTGCCGCCGTGGCCATTGTGTTCGATCAATTGGCCAGGCCAGGCGCTACGTCCGCGCAGGGCCCTGCGTCGTCAAGTTCGAGCCCTGAGGGGAGCGCCGGTTCCACCGGCGCCGCCGCACCGACGTCCGGCAGTACGGCCTCGGGCGCTGCGAACGGTGCAACCGGAGGCAGTGCAACCGAGGGCAGCGGCAGCGGTACCAGCGGCGCTGAAGGCAATGCCGGTACATCTACTGCCAAGCCGCTCGAAGTCCTCCCTCCCGTCACTGCCACGCCAACAGGCTTGCCTGAACCTTCCGCCCCGGCACCGCTCATCACTGGTGCACTCCCTGAGCCCGGCAGTGCGTCGGGTGAGCTGGTGGACGGCTGGCCCGACGGCGTCCTGTCGCTGCCGGCCGGAACCACTATTGGGTCTACCTCGGTTTCCACGTCCGGTGACATCCTCCAGCTGACAGCGGACGGCATTATTGCAAAGCCGCGGGCTGAGGTCCTGGATTCCTTCCGCCAATCGTTGGTATCACACGGATTTTGGACCGAGGACGCGCCGGCCGCGGAAGGCTCGGTGGCGGCGCGCTTTGTGCGGGGCACTGACACGGTCACGGTTTCAGTGTCCACCACAGGAACCGGCAGCTCGCGCTTCCAGCTGCTGGGCAGCCTGCACACAACGGCGGAGTAGGGGAATCGATGTATATTTCGCTCTCAGACCGCAGCGGCGGTAAACGGGACAAGTCACGGAACAACGCAACGGCACTGGCAGCGGAGGTGCCGTTCCGTTTGTCCCCGGTCATCCTGTGGTTGGGCATCGTGAGCATGGTGACCGATGTTTCTTCCGAATCGGTCACGGCGATCCTTCCCTTATATGTGACGGGATTTCTGGGGCTGTCCACTATCGCGTTTGGCTTCATTGACGGCATCAACCAAGGCGCCAGCGCCATCGTCAGGATTGCGGCCGGGTGGGCAGCGGATCGCAGCGGGCATCCCAAACGGATAGCGCTGGCCGGGTACGGCCTTTCCATGCTCGCGAGGATAGGTTTCCTGTTTGCCGGCGGATTCTGGGCGATTGCGGTAATCGTGACAGGCGACAGAATCGGGAAGGGCATTCGGACGGCACCGCGGGACGCACTGATCTCGGTGTCCGCCCAGCCGGAACATTTGGCGCGGTCCTTTGGCGTTCACAGAATGCTGGACAATATTGGTGCGGCGGCGGGGCCCTTGATCGCCTTCTTTGTCCTGTTGATGATTCCCAACGGATTCAGCACCGTCTTTGTTGTCTCTCTGGCTTTCGCGGTGATCGGGGTCGCCGTCCTGGCGCTGGTCGTTCCGGATATCCGTGCCCATGGCCTGAAGAGCACTGAGGGACGGGAGGGCAAGCCACTCTTCGCCTTTTCGTGGAGCCATCTGAAGGAACCGGGTTTGGGCAAGCTGTTGATCGCTGCAGCCCTTTTGGGTGTGGTGACCATCGGTGATGGCTTCATCTATCTGGTTCTGCAGGCCAGGGATTCCTTCGCCGTCCAGTGGTTCCCGTTGCTGTTCGTCGGCACCAATGTGGTTTTTCTCGCCCTCGCAATTCCGCTGGGACGGCTGGCTGACCGGGTGGGCAAGGTTCCGGTTTTCGTGGGTGGGCACATTGCCTTGCTGGCAACCTACCTTCTCGCTGCGGCACCTTTCGGTGGACTGTGGGGCACCGTGGGATGCCTGGTCCTGCTGGGAGCATTTTACGCCGCAACGGATGGTGTCCTGGCCGCCTTGGCCAGCCAACTCACTCCGGCGGGCAAGCTTGCTACAGGGATTGCTTCAGCACAAACGGTGGTGGCGCTGAGCCGGATGACCGCCTCTGCAGGCTTCGGGGTGCTCTGGTATGCCGTGGGTGCGCCGACGGCCATGGTGGTGGCCAGTGGACTCCTGGGCTGTGCAGTGGTGGCTGTCACCGTGATCCTGCGGAGTGCCAAGCCATCCGCACGCCGGGACGTGGGCAGTGGGGCATGAGCGGGACACTGACCGGCAGCAAGGTGCGGTGGGGCGTTCTCCTGGCCGTGACAGCACTTGTCCTGGCAGCAGCCGGGATTTACGCGGTCGGCGCCTATCAGCGGTTCGAAGAGAGCCAGGCTGCGGCATCGTCCGTGGGCGTCACTGCGGGCCAGCCACTTCCCACTGCTCCCTTTGTTCTTTTCCGGAACACGGCCTCGGGCCAGGGGTACGGCAACGCGGCAACCGTGCCCTTGTCCGCTCCCGGGGGTACCCGGGCGGTGAGTGAACAAGAATGCGACCGCGTCTATGGAACGGCCGATACCGTGGTGTGCCTGAAGACGAACCGCGGACTGGTGACAGCCTTCGAAGCAGCAGTCATGAACCGCGACTGGCAGATCCAGCGCTCATGGCCCGTCCCGGGCATTCCGAGCAGGACCAGGGTCAGTGCTGACGGCTCCATGATCGCCACTACCGTCTTTGTCACGGGTCACTCCTACGCTACGTCGGGATTCTCCACAGCCAGTGAGATCAGCCTGCCCGGGGGCACGACCGGGAACCTCGAGGATTTCGCGTTGATGGTCAACGGTGAGCGCCTGGTAGCCACGGATAGAAACATCTGGGGAGTGACCTTCGCGCCGGGACAGAGTGATGTCTTCTACGCCACAGCGGCATCGTCCGGCCGTATCTGGCTGGTCCGGGGGAGCCTGTCCGCGAAGACCCTCACCGCCATCCACGACCAGGTGGAATGCCCGTCGATCTCGCCTGACGGCACTCGGATCGCTTACAAGAAGAACGACGGCGGCGGGCTGGTTGCCCATTGGAAGGTCGCCGTCCTTGACCTCGCGTCAGGTCAGGAAACGGTTCTTTCGGAGAAGCGCAGCGTGGATGACCAGATTGAATGGCTGGATAACCGGAACCTGCTCTATGGCTTGGCAGATGATGCAGTGGAAGGCGACAGCAACATTTGGCAGCTGGGCACCGAACCGGGCTCGCAACCGAGCCTGTTCATCGCGCACGCGTGGTCGCCAAGCGTCGTTCGCTGAAGCAGGCACGCCGAAAGCACTCACGCTGAAAGCACTCACGCCGTAGCGATTCGGCTGAAGTGGACGCGCTGATGCATACCGCGGTGAAGAGTGAGCCCGGCACAGCTCCGCTGGCGCCCGGCCCGGAGTTCAGGGGTCGGACGCCAGCGGAAGTGGTGTGTCAGGCAGCCTCAGCAGAGCCCAAGCAAGCCGCAGAGCAACCCACCTGACTGGGTCGGACTGGGAGATGGACTGGGCGAGGGGCTCGGGGAAGCAGTAGCAGTAGCCGTTGCCGTTGGTGCCGGTGTGGGCGTGGCCGTCGGAGTAGCTGTGGGCGACGGAGACGGGGCCGCGATCTGCTGTGCCGGCGCAGTGGTGGAATACACCACATCCACAAAGTAGTTCGTCGCGTTCCACGAGGTGGTTGGCATGACGCCCCCGGATCCATACCGGTAGCGGCCGTTGTTCGGGCCACTGGCCGTGAATACCCCGCTTGTGTAGGTCTGGTTGAAGAAAGCCGAGGTATAGGAGTAACGGCCGTTGGGTGCCCTGTAGGACACCACGTAGGTTTGGCCTGTCACCAATGCGACAGGTGCCGACAGGGTGGCAGTTTGCCATCCCGTGGCCGTTTCATTGGTGAAGGTCACCTGCGCCAGGCGCGTGCCCGCGGAGTTCCACAGCGAACCCACATGGGTACCGGTGTTGCCGGCCCCCTTGTAGAAACGTATGCCCGTCACGTTCCCGGCCTGCGAAACACTGAACGCAGTTCCAAGTTCCACAGGCAAGAAGTCACTAGCAGACACTATTTGGGGTGTCAGCGATCCAAAGATCGTGGACACCTGGACGGTGGGCGCCGCAGTGGTGAATTGCCAATTGGTAGCTGGGAACGGCTGCCCTTGTTGGGAGACGACATTACTCACGCTGGCCGAGATCACGGTGCTGTTGGGCAGCGCCGCGGTGGGGGAGAACGTGACGGTTCGGCTGTCCGCAGAGAGGGCGGCCGCACCAGCCACCGGATTGCCGTTCGCTGTCAGGGTGAACGACGCGCCCGGCCGGATGGCGGAGGAGAAGGTGATGGAAGGCTTCACGTCCGTTGGAATGCCCGTGGCCCCGGGAGCCGGTACCTGTTCGGAGATCGTCAGGGGCTGTGCGGCAGTGGCGAAGACCAAGTCCACCAGGTAACTGGCGGTGGAGGAGGATCCTGGGAAATCACTGTTGTAACCGAAAGCTCCCGAGTCAGCCGCCGTACGCAGTGGCCCGCTGGTGAACCCTTCACCGAATCCGCCGGCGGTGTAGGAGTACTTACCAGTGGGGGCCTTGTACGCCGCCACATACTCAGTATCGGCCGTAATGGTCACCGGTTGGCTGAATGTTGCCGTCTGCCAGCCGGTACTTGACTCGTTGGTGAAGGTGACCGTGGCCAGGAGTTGTCCCGTGGCTGTGTAGAGCGAACCGGTGTGGGTCCCCGTGTTGCCGGCCGCCTTGTAGAAGCGCACGCCGGTGATCTGGCCCGCGGTGTCGCTGGCGAACCGGACTCCGAGGGACAACGAAACCCCGTCATCGGCGTCGGGCGTGGCAGGCGTCACTGTGTCCTGGAAGAGCGTGCACGGGCAGACGCCGGGAGTACGCGGTGCTGGAACTGTGGTGAAGGCCCACGTTCCACCAGCAGACATTGGCTGTCCGGACACGGACGTTGCCGTCACGGTGGCTGTGTAGGAGGTCCCTGGGGCCAACGGAGCGGTGGGGGTGAACGTGACTTTACGGGTAGCTGAATCGTAGGCCGACGCGCCGGCTACTGCGGCGCCCCCCGTCACCTTCACTGCCAGGCTGACGCTGGACGCCACCGCGGCCTCGGACAGCACTGCGCTGACTGCGGTGTTCAGCGGAACACTCGAAGCATTCGGCAGCGGCGAGTGCGAGCCGACCGTGAACGGCGTGTTGGGTACAGTCACCACGACGTCCACCAAATAGCTGGCAGTCGATCGTGAGGCGGCAAAGTCGCCGCTGTAGGTGTACGCGCCGGCATCCGAGGCCGCCCGCAGCGGGCCAACACTGAGCCCTGACCCGAAGCCGTTGGCGGTGGCCGAGTAGGTACCGGTCAGCGACTTGTAGGACACGATGTACTCCGTGTTCGCGGCCATCTGGACAGGCTGGCTGAACATGGCGGTCTGCCATCCTGAGGCACTTTCGTTGGTGAATGCCACCGTGGCCAACTGCTGTCCGGCGGCGGTGTACAAGGCACCATTGTGGGTACCGGTGTTACCAGCGGACTTGTAGAAGCGGATACCCAATACCTCACCCGCGGAAACACTGGAGAACCTCACTCCGAGGGTCACCGGCACGCCTTCACGCAGTTCGGCGATCCCGGGTGTGACGGAGTCATCGAAGAGGCTGCAGGGGCAGGCACCCGGAACAGGCAACGTCGCTGCGGTGGTGAAGGACCACGTGCCACCGGAGGTGACCGGACCGCCGATCGAATCGGTGCCGGACAACGTCGCGGTGAATTGGGTGCTGAACGCCAAGGCGTTCGACGGCGTGAATGTGGCCCGCCGCGTCGCGGCGTCGTACGCCGTAGTGCCTGCTACAGGTCCCGACGGCGACTGCAACGTCAGCTGGACGCTTGCCGCCGTGACGGGCTTGGAGAAGACTGCACTCACTTTGGTGTTCACGGACACGCTCGACGACGACGGAATGGGCGTATGGCCCGAGACGGTCATGGGGGAGCTGTCTACCGTGCTGAAGAGCGCGTCCGCGAAGTAGTTGCCACCATTGAAGCTGGTGGTGGGGAATCCTGGCGAGGTGCTGTACACGCCCGCCGGTTCAGCCCCGAAACCACCAGCAACCTTCAACGGCGCGTCGGTGGAACCGAAGCTTGCCCATTGATGGTCCTTGGTGGCGTAGTGGCCGTTGGGTGCCCAATAGGACGCCGTATATTTCTGGCCGGCCGCAACAGGCACGGCCTGGCTGAACAGGGCTGTTTGCCAGCCGGAGGCCGTTTCATTGGTGAACGTAGCCGTCGCCAGGCGCTCGCCGGTTGCGCTCCACAATGAGCCGGTGTGCGTGCCGGTGTTGGCGGTGCTCTTGTAGAAGCGGACGCCGGTGATAAAGCCGTCCACTGATGGGGTGAAACGCAGACCCATTTCGTAGGCTCCACCGTCACCTGAGTCCTTGACCACAGGAACTGTTTGGCCGAACACGCTGTACGGTCCGCTGAGGGTCAGGTTCCTGGTGACGGCGGCACCGATGTTGGCGCTGTCGTCGATGGCCCGCGCCTGGATGGTGGCCGTAGCGAGGCCCTTCTGGATGTACGTATAGCTCCAACTCTGCTTGCCCGTGGCGGGGTGCC
Organism: Paenarthrobacter sp. YAF11_1; assembly: GCF_052113445.1. NCBI lineage: Bacteria > Bacillati > Actinomycetota > Actinomycetes > Micrococcales > Micrococcaceae > Paenarthrobacter > Paenarthrobacter sp. YAF11_1. The sequence continues at coordinate 45,005 of NZ_JBFRDF010000001.1, read as the reverse complement.
AGGTGGCGCCCGCGTCCGTGGAAACTTCGACGCCGGCCACCACTCCACCCACGTCTGTGGCCGTGCCGGTCACGGTGACGCTGCTGCCGTGCGCCACGGTGGCTCCGTTGGCAGGTGTGGAGATGGCAGCTGTGGGCTTGGTGGTATCGGTGCTGGCGACTGCAGCAACCAGTCCTGCCGCGCGAGTGGCTGGTTGCGCACCCATGTCGGCGAGGATGTTGACCTGCGCCTGCCGCATGCGGGCATCGGCGGGTGCGCCGTCGCCGTCGTGCTCCTGGTCCAGGCCCCATGTCCACTGGACGCTGCCTGCTGAAAAGACCAACGCGCCACTGGCTGCGCGGTAGAGGGTTACATTATGGGTGGTGCTGCCGGGAGCTACTGTGTTGCCGAAGTCCTGCAGATATTCCGGGACGTTTCCCACGGTGGTGGACAGCCTGACGAGTCCAGCGGGCCGGAACCCGTTGTCCAGGTCCTCGTTGGATTCATATCCCACGGTGTGGGGTGCAAGTGCTGTAGAGGAACCCGCCGGCATTGATGCCAAGGTGGTGTTCCGCCAGAGCCTGGTCTTGCCCTCGTCGGCTTTGACGGTCACCGGGAGGTCCGAGTGATTGGACATATAGATTGTCCCCGTCACGGCATTCTCGGGCAGGCCTCCGCCGTTGGCTTGGGAAGCGAAGCGGGGGTCACGCCACGTGCCGGTCCACTCCGTGCTGGGATCGATCTTGGCGTTTCCCCAGGTTTCCTTGTAGCAGGTCAGGGTGCGGTTGGCGGCACTGTCAACGGTTGAGGGCTCAAACCTGGTGCGCCAGTACATTTCGTTGCCCGACAGGAACTGGAGATTGACGCCGGCGTCCCTCGCGGCAGTGACGTTGGCCCGTTGGGGGCCCGACCAATACTCGTCGTGGCCGACCGAGAGGAACACCTTGTGGTTCAACAACTCGGCGCCGTTGCGGTGCGTATCCAGGCCGCTGATGTAACTGACGTCATAACCGTTCTGCTCCAGGAACCGCACCATGGGGTATTCGTTGGAGAAGTAGAAATCCCTGCCGCCAGGGCCGTCCCTGGTTGCCATGGGCCGGTTGTAGCTGACTTTGTAAGACCTGCCGTTCGCGGCGCCCTGGTAGAAGTCCGAGCCGCCGTAGGTGTTGTAGGCCTGCCATGTCTGGTCAGCTGTTTGGAACACGACAGCGGAGCGGCTGCCGTCGTTGCGGACGATGAACGTGATGTGGCTCTTCGCGCCCGTATCGGGACGCCGGAGGAGCGCGATGTAGACGCCCGAGACAGCGGTAGCCGGTACCTGCCACGTTGCCGATACTGCCCACGTCCCGCAGTCGTACAACTCTGTGGCGACGTCGTTGCGGCAAGCGGGCTGGGTCTGGCGTAGCACTGATGGCGTCACGTCGGCGATCTTGCGGGCGCCGTTGCCCGCATACCAGCCGGTCCGGTAGATCGCGATGGTGTAGCTCGGTGCGTTCGTATCCACCTTGAACCGGATGGGTTGGCCGGCGTTGACACTGATTTCAGTGGAGAAGCCCTGGATGCTGTCGTCGCCGGCACCATTGATGTCCCACTCCGACGACGGACTTCCGGTCTTGGAGTTCTCACAGGCCACGAGGTTCACTACGGGGTCGCAGGGACCTGCAGCTACCGCGGCGGACGCCGTGAGGGGTAAGAGGGCCGCCACCAGGGCGATCACCAAGGGCACGAGAAAACCCTTGAGGACTCGCTGGGGTCGGTTGGCTGAAGTACCGGGCATCAGAACTCCTGGGGGTGGCGCGCCGAAAATGCGAATGCGGGTCCGCGATTTCACGCACGGTCCCTGCTTGCCGCTCCCCAGCCAGGGTCAAACCAAGATCTTCAGTTATGGAACATGGGGCATTGTGCACTTGTCTCGACGTTCCGAAGATCGGGACCGGATCCGGAAGTGGCTGAACCGAAGTTCATGCTCCTGCCGGATCACCGGAACGAACAGGTCAAGTTGCCCTTGGCAGGAGTGTAGGGGTGTGGCTGGCCGACCACAAGGCGTTCCGGCAACAGATCCGTGGATTTCGCTCAAACGGCAGTAGATTTAGGGGATACAACCACCCGGGCCACCCAGGAGAACCGAAGCGCCTTGCACCTGAAAAGTTTGACTGTCCGAGGATTCAAGTCGTTTGCGTCGGCTACGACGTTCGACTTTGAGCCCGGCGTCACTGCTGTTGTCGGGCCCAACGGGTCGGGTAAATCCAACGTGGTTGATGCCTTGGCGTGGGTGATGGGGGAGCAGGGCGCCAAGACCCTGCGCGGCGGCAAGATGGAAGATGTCATCTTCGCCGGCACATCCGGCCGGCCGCCCTTGGGCCGCGCGCACGTGTCCCTCACCATAGACAACGCGGACAACGCGCTCCCTATCGACTACAGCGAAGTCACCATCTCCCGGACTCTCTTCCGGACCGGCGGTTCCGAATACGCCATCAACGGAGCGCCCTGCAGGCTCCTGGACATCCAGGAACTCCTCTCCGATTCCGGCCTCGGCCGTGAAATGCACGTCATTGTGGGTCAGGGACAGCTGGACCGGGTTCTGCACGCCACACCGGAAGACCGGCGGGGTTTCATTGAAGAGGCCGCAGGCATCCTCAAGCATCGCCGCCGCAAGGAAAAGACTGTCCGCAAACTCGAAGCCATGCAGGCCAACCTGGCACGGCTCGGCGACCTCACCGCGGAAATCCGGCGGCAACTGACTCCGTTGGGCAAGCAGGCGGAAATCGCACGCCGTGCCCAGACAGTCCAGTTCGATGTCCGGGATGCCAGGGCGCGCCTCCTTGCCGATGACCTGGTGCAGCTCACTACCAGCCTTGAAAAGGATGTTGCTGACGAAGCCGCGTTGAAAGAACGGCGACTCGTGGTGGAGGCGGAGTTGGGGAGCGGACGTCGGCGCCAGGCTACCTTGGAACAGCAGGCTGCCGAAGCAACCCCGAAGCTCAACGCCGCGCGGGATCATTGGTACCAGCTCTCTGCCGGCCGGGAAAGGCTGCGTTCTCTGGGATCCCTCGCTTCTGAACGTCGCCGTCTTCTGGGTTCTTCGGAGGCTGCGGCGGACACAGGCCGGGACCCGGAACAGCTGGAACGCCAGGCGGCCCGGGTCCGCGACGAAGAGTCTGCCCTGCAGCACGACATCCTGGCGAAGCAAGCCGCACTCCTTGAAGCCACGGTGGCCAAGGACGCTGCGGAATCGCTGGCGGCCGCTGAAGACAAGAGACTGACTGCGATGTTGCGCGCCGCTGCCGACCGCAGGGAAGGGCTCGCCAGGCTGGCAGGCCAAGTGGCTGCGGCCAGGTCCAGGGCCGAAGCCGCCGAAGCTGAACGCGGCCGGCTCAGGGAATCCCTCGCATCCGGCGATGAACGTCGCCGCAAGGCCCAGAGCGAGTTCACTGCCCTTGAATCCCAGGTGGCAGGCGTTGAGGACGGCGAGGAGAGCCTGGATGCCGACTACGAAAATGCGAACGATGTCCTGGATGCCGTGCTTGCCGAAATTGAGGAACTGAAAGCCGCGGAACGGGAGGCTGTTCGCGAGCGGGATGCCTTGACGGCGCGCCGGGATGCTCTTCAACTGGGACTCAACCGCAAGGACGGCTCCGGCAGCCTGCTCTCGGCTGAGGGCGTTCTTGGGCCCCTGGCTGCGCTGGTAGCCATCGAACCGGGGTTTGAGGCTGCCATTGCTGCGGCTCTGGGTAGCGCCTCGGAGGCCTTGGTGGTGGCAGATGCAGATGACGCACTGGCGGCCATCGGTTCCTTGAAGAATAACGACGCCGGCCGCGCAGCATTGCTCCTGGCCGGCGGATGTGCCGGCAGTGCTGAAGCCCGCGCCGGTGTGCTCCTTCCCGCCGGCAGCCGCTGGGCTTCGGACGTCGTCAAGATTTCCGATCCCACGGCCCAAGGCGCGTTGGCCCTGCTGGTGGGGACCGCCGTCGTCGATGACCTTCGGACCGCGGCAGGGCTCGTCAAGGAACACCCGGATCTCACAGCGGTCACGCGTGAAGGCGATGTTTTCACAGCCTTGACCATCACCGGCGGCTCGGCCACAGCGCCGTCGCTGCTGGAAGTCCAGGCTGCAGTGGACGACGCCGGTGCCCGCCTCCAGGAGGTCACAGCCCGTTTGGAGCGGGGTCGCTTTGCCCTCGCCGGCGCCCAGTCCCGCCGCGCCGAAGCGCAGGACCGGGCCGACGCCGCGCTGGAACGCTTGCACGAGTCCGATGCCCGTCTGGCGGCAGTGGCGGAACGCCTGGGCCACCTCAATTCCGTCCTTCGCAGTGCCGTGGGCGAAAGCGACAGGCTTGCCGCCTCCATGGCCAAGGCCGAAGCCAACATTGCGGACGCCCAACTGGACCTTGAAGTCGCCGCGGAGCGGCTCGCCGCCGCCCAGGAGGCCCCCGACGAGGAACCCTCCACGGATCAGCGCGACGAACTCGCCGCGCAAGCCAGGATGGCCCGTTCCCTCGAGACAGAAGCCCGCCTGGCGCTCAGGACCGCCGAAGAGCAACTGGGGGCCATCAGCAACCGGGCCGCATCGCTTGAGAGGGCGGCCGCAACGGAACGGCGCGCCCGTGAAGAGGCGGCCCGTAGGGCCCAGCGCCGCCGTGCCCAAGCCCAGCGCGCCGCAGCTGTGGCGTCAGCCGTGGAACAAACACTGCGGTTCATCGATGTCTCAGTGGAGGCTGCCAGCTGGGAGCGCGACCTCGCAGAGCAGACACGGGAGCGGTTGGAGACGGAACTGACGCTCGTCCGGACCGGTAACGATGCTTTGGCGAAGGAGCTGGCCGAACTGACGGATTCCGTGCATCGGGACGAGATGGCGCGAACCCAGCAACGCTTGCGCATCGAGGCCTTGGAGACGCGTTCCATCGAGGAACTCGGCCTGTCCGCAGAGCAACTCGTGGCAGACTACGGACCCGAACTCCCTGTTCCAGTGCCCGCGGGCACGGCAACCGACAAGTGGGCAGAGCTCCGGACACCAGTCGATGAGCAGGGCGAAGCAGTCGTGGAAGGCATTCCGTTTGTCAGGGCTGAGCAGGAGAAGCGGCTGCGAAAGGCTGAGCGTGAACTGGCTGCCTTGGGCAAAGTAAACCCGCTGGCGCTGGAGGAGTTTGCCGCGCTGGAAGAACGGCATCAGTTCCTCAGCTCGCAGCTCGAAGACCTCAAATCCAGCCGCAAAGACCTGTTGGACATCATCAAAGAGGTGGACGCCCGGGTCCAGCAGGTCTTCACTGAGGCCTTTGCTGATACGTCTGCCCAGTTCGACCACGTCTTTGCCCGGCTTTTCCCGGGCGGTGAGGGCAAGCTGGTGCTCACGGATCCTGACGACATGCTGACCACGGGAATCGAAGTGGAAGCCCGGCCAGCAGGCAAGAAGATCAAGCGGCTGTCCCTGCTCTCCGGTGGTGAACGGTCCCTCACAGCAGTGGCGTTGCTGGTGGCGATTTTCAAAGCCCGCCCGTCGCCGTTCTACGTCATGGACGAAGTGGAAGCTGCCCTGGACGACACCAACCTGGGCCGGCTCATCACCATTTTTGAGGAATTGCGGGAGTCCAGCCAGTTGATTGTGATCACCCACCAGAAACGGACCATGGAAGTGGCAGACGCCCTCTACGGTGTGACGATGAGGGGCGATGGCGTCTCCACCGTCATCAGCCAGAGGCTCGGTGCCGGGGCGTAGCTTTATGAGAAGGTAGGGGAGTGAACGATTTCCTACCCATAATTCTGTCCATTCTCGCTGCCCTCGTGGTGGTCGGCGGACTCGTGCCGGTACTCCTGAAAGCCCGGAAGTCCGGAGCGAAGTACCCTGCAACCCGGGACGCCAACGACCCCCAGCAGTCGTCGGCAGCGGGCGGCGGAACCTTGGTGGAAGAGCGCCCGGAAGCGGTGAAAGCCCCGGCGCCCACCTTTGATGGAACCGTTGAGGGCGCGGATGTGCCCGACGACGCCGCAGGGCTCGAAACCATCGACATCGACACCCCCGCGCCTGTTGAAGGCCGCCTGACCCGCCTGCGCGCCCGATTGGTCAAGTCCAACAGCATCCTGGGCAAGGGCCTCTTGGCTCTGTTGTCGGGCGACAAGATCGACGAAAACGTGTGGGACGAGGTGGAGGAAACCCTCCTGCTGGCCGACCTCGGCACCGAACCCACCATGCAGCTGGTTGATGCACTGCGTGAGCGCGTCAAGGTCTTGGGCACCCGCAGCCCCGAGCACGTCAAGGCGATGCTCCGCGAAGAACTCATCAAGCTGGTGGATCCCTCCATGGACCGTTCCCTGAACGTCGAGCGCAAGGGTGACCGTCCCGCCGTCGTGCTTGTTGTTGGTGTGAACGGCGTTGGCAAGACCACCACAGTAGGCAAGCTGGCACGCGTCCTGGTTGCCGAAGACAAGGACGTCCTGCTGGGCGCAGCTGATACCTTCCGCGCAGCTGCTGCCGAGCAGTTGGCCACGTGGGGACAGCGTGTTGGCGTGCCTACCGTCAGGTCCGACATCGACGGCGCCGACCCCGCCTCGGTGGCTTACGAGGCCGTGAAGGCCGGCATCGACCAGGAAGTCGATGTTGTCATGGTGGATACCGCGGGACGACTCCAGAACAAGACCGGCCTGATGGACGAACTTGGCAAGGTCAAGCGCGTCATCGAGAAGCTGGCTGAAGTGGACGAGGTCCTGCTGGTACTGGACGCCACCACCGGGCAGAACGGCCTCAACCAGGCCCGCGTTTTCGCCGAGGTGGTCAACATCACCGGCATCGTGCTGACGAAGCTGGACGGAACCGCAAAGGGCGGCATCGTTGTGGCAATCCAGAAGGCGCTGGGCGTGCCGGTCAAGCTCATTGGCTTGGGCGAAGGCCCCGACGACCTCGCACCCTTCGACGCCGAGAGCTTCGTGGACGCTCTGCTCAACTAGCGCAGCTCCACAGCTTTCGCACCCAACTGGCTGGCAGCATGAGGTGCTCTGAGGACTCAGGGCACCCCGTGGCTGCCAGTCAGTTTTTGGGTTTAAGGGGTTCGCGGGCCAGCAGCCAACCTGATGCCGTGAGGAGGAGAACGCCACCTGTGATGCCGAAGGCCCAACCATAGCCCAGTTGGTCTGCCAGGAGGCCCGCCACAATCGGTCCGATGATGGCGCCAGTGTCTGCAGCCATTTGGAAGACCGCCAGCACTTTGCCTCCGGAGCGTCCCCGGCCGATGACATCCGCGACGGCGGCTTGTTGGGCCGGGCCCAGCAGGCCGGATCCGAACCCAGCCACCGCGGAAGCGATCAGGAATCCGGTCAGGTCCGTGGTGAGACCGATAACGCCGGTGGCCGCGCCCGTGATGACCAGTCCCGGGACCAGCAGGGGCTTTCGTCCCCAGGCATCGGCCAAACGCCCGGAGAAGGTCAACGCCAAGGCGTTGCCCACGGCAAAGATGGCCAAAGCCCAGGCTGCCGTCTCAGGTTTGGACTGCAGGACAGCCACCGCGAACAGTGGAATGGTGGCCATGCGGACGCCGAAGGTCACCCAACCGTTGCCGAAACTCGAGAACACCGCGGCACGGTAGGCGGAATCGGAGAGAGCTTCCTTCAGGGTCATGGCCGGCGCCGGCTCAGCATCTTGTACGGCGTTGCCTTCACCGCTCAGCATGGTCCGGACCACCAGCGCGGCTACCAGGAGCGCTCCTGCGTACGCCAGGAAGGGTACCCGGAGGCCGAAACCTGCCAGCAGTCCTCCCACTACCGGCCCCAGGACGCTGCCGATCAGGAAAGCCGAGGCGTACGCACCGGAGACCCGACCCCGCCGTTCAGGGGGCGCCAGGCGGATGAGCAGTCCCATGGCGGCCACGGTAAACATGACGGAGCCGGCTCCTCCGAGGCCGCGGAAAATCAGAAGTTGCCAGTAGTCCTGGGCAAACGCGCACGCCGCCGTGGACACCGCCACGATCAGCAGACCTGAGACGTAGACGTTCCGCTCTCCAAAGCGTCCGATCAGGGCACCGCCTGCCGGAGCAAACACCAGCCTCATGAAGGCGAAGATGCTGACGATCACCGCGGCAGCCGTGGCGCCAACGTCGAATGTAGTGGCGAATTGCGGCAGTACGGGCGCCACCAGCCCAAAGCCCAACGCGATCAGGAACGCTGCAGCCAACATCACCTTGATGTCGCGGGGCAACGGGGCTTTCTCCTGCCGGATCCTTGGAGCTTTGACGGATCTGGGCGACTCGGTCATACGGGGCGGGTCCTTCAAGGTGATGTGGGGCGGTGGTGGGCCGGATGGTCAAAACTGGGGATTTCCAGAGAAGTCCGACGCCTGAAACATATCCGTAACACCGAAGATATGCACCATTTACGTTGGGGAGGTTGTTGTAACCAGCGCGCAATATAAAACCCGAGCAGGTGAAACACGGCGGCACAAAACTCTTAAGCAGGACGCAAACGGCGTCAGGACAGCGGTTGAACCGCAGATCTAGCAAGAGAGGAACGTGCACCATGGAACTTACCGCAGGTCACGTATGGGTCATGGTGGCGGCGGCGCTTGTGCTGTTCATGACACCTGGTCTGGCATTTTTCTACGGCGGCATGACACGCGCCAAGGCAGCCTTGAACATGATGATGATGAGCTTCATCTCCATCGGCATCGTGGGCGTCGTCTGGGTGCTGTGGGGCGCCTCGATGAGCTCCGGCGAGGGCTTCATGGAGATCGTGGGCAACCCGTTCGCTACCTTCGGCCTTGAAGGCATCGATACCCCTGATGGCCTCATCAAGGTTGGCTATGCAGCCACCTTCGCCATCATCACCGTTGCACTGATCAGCGGCGCGATCGCTGACCGCGCCAAATTCGGCGCCTGGAGCATCTTCGTTCCCGTCTGGGTGACCTTGGTCTACTGCCCGCTGGCCTACATGGTCTGGGGTGGCGGACTGTTCGGTCCCGAAGGCGCAATCGGCAAGGCCCTCGGCCCTGCCATCGACTTCGCCGGCGGCACCGTGGTGCACATCAACGCCGGTGTGGCGGCACTCGTCCTGGTCCTCATCATCGGCAACCGCCGCGGCTTCGGCAAGGACCCGAACCACCGCCCGCACAACATTCCGTTCGTCATGCTCGGCGCAGCGATCCTCTGGTTCGGCTGGTTCGGCTTCAACGGCGGTGCCGCAACAACAGCAGAGCAGGGTGGCCTGATCTGGATCAACACCCTGGCAGCTCCCGCGGCGGCCATGATCGGCTGGCTCATCACCGAACGTGTCCGTGACGGACACCCGACCTCGCTGGGTGCCGCATCCGGTGTTGTTGCCGGCCTCGTGGCCATCACCCCCGCATGTGCCAACGTGAGCCCCGTCGGTGCCCTTGGGCTTGGCGTGGTCGCCGGTGTGGCTTCAGCCCTGGCCGTTGGCCTCAAGTTCCGCTGGGGCTTCGATGACTCCCTGGATGTTGTGGGCGTCCACCTCGTCTCCGGCATCATCGGCACCGTGGCATTGGGCTTCATCGCCCTTCCCACCGACGGCGTGGGCGGCGGCCTCTTCTACGGCGGCGGCATGGCCCAGATGTGGGCCCAGCTCGCAGCGGCCGGCATTGCCATCGCATTCTCGGCCATCATGACGGCCATCATCGCCTTCGCAATCCACAAGACCATGGGCTTCCGGGTTTCCACGGAACAGGAGAACGTTGGCGTCGACCTCAGCCTCCACGCTGAGACGGCCTACGAATTTGGAGTCAACGGCCACGGTGGCAGCTTCCAGCCGCTGCACAACGCAGTGACAGGAAAGTCGGAGACCGCCGCAGCCAAGACCCCCGCAGAAGGCAAGGAGAGTGTCCAGGCATGAAGCTCATTACAGCGATCGTCCGTCCCGAAAAGCTTGAAGCAGTCCGGGAAGGCCTCGAATCATACGGGGTCCAGGGCCTGACGGTCAGCGCGGCCAGCGGCTACGGCCGACAGCGCGGCTACACCGAGGTGTATCGCGGAGCCGAGTACAACGTGGACTTGCTGCCGAAGATCCGCATTGAGGTCCTCGCCACGGATGAGCAGGCCGACGACATCCTCGATGTCCTCATCGCCAGCTCCAACACCGGACGCGCCGGTGACGGCAAGGTGTGGACCGTGGATGTCTACGAAGCAGTCCGGGTCAGGACCGGTGAGCGCGGCTCGGCCGCAATCTAAGTCCTCCACCCACAAAGCGGGCCGGGTACCAGTCAAGGTACCCGGCCCGCTTTCGCGCTTTGAGGCTGGGGTCACGCCGGTTGCCTTTAGTCCGCTGACTGTCGTTAGTCCACGACGCCGGTGGGCCAGTCCGCCGGCCCCGCGCTGCCGGCGTCGTACTCTTCCAGCGGGACGTCGCCGCTCTCCCAGGCGCGAAGGACCGGCTCGATGATCCGCCAGCAGTCCTCGGCCGTATCACCGCGGACGGACAGGAGGGGATCACCGCTGAGGATGCCCTCCAACACCTCACCGTAGGGCAGCATGCCGGCGGCGTTGAGCTCGGTCACCAGGCTGGCGCGGTCCAGGGTGAAGATGTCGCCGGGGCCATTCACGTCAACATCAAGCTGGAGTACGTCCGGACCGAAACCGATGCGCAACTGGTTGGGGGAGTCCACGCCGGAGAAGCCCCTGGGGAGGTGGGGGACCGGGCGGAAGGTGATGACGGCTTCCTTGCGCCGCCGTCCCATGGCCTTGCCGGAGCGCAGGATGAACGGAACCCCATTCCAACGCCAGTTGTCGATGTCCACACGGACCTCGGCGAGGGTCTCAGTATTGCGGGCCGGATCAACCCCGTCTTCCGCTGCGTAATCCGGCACCGACCGTTCCCCGAGGGTTCCGGCGGTATACCGTGCCCGTCGTGTGGAGTCTTTGAACGGGGCCTTGATGCTGCTGGCACGCAGAACGGTGGCCACGGCATCGCGCAGGTCCCGCTCTTCGAGGGTTGCCGGCGCATCGATCGCCAGGAAAGCCATGATGTGCAGGAGGTGGCTCTGGATCATGTCCCGGAGCGCCCCGGCAGTGTCGTAGTACCGGGCGCGTCCCTCGAGGGCCAGATCCTCGTCAAAGACGATCTCCACTTTTTCGATGTGTTCGCGGTTCCACACAGGCTCCAGGAACCGGTTGGCGAATCGAAGGCCCAGGATGTTCAACACCGTGGCTTTGCCCAGGAAGTGGTCCACGCGGTGGATGTGGTCTTCGGGGACCAGAGCTGCGAGCGTCTTGTTCAGCTCGTGGGCGGATTCCGTGCCTGAGCCGAAGGGCTTCTCCATCACCAGGCGTGTCCCGGCAGGCACCTGATCGCTGTGGAGTACCTCGCAGGCCTTCTGGCTGACCTGGGGAGGCAAAGCGAAATAGATGGCGACAGGTCCCTGCAGCCTGGCCAGGAGGTCAGCCAGGGGACCGTCCGCTGTGACATCAAGCTGGTGGTACTCGGTGGCGTCAGCGACTGTTGCCAGTGCCGCCCGGCCGGCATCATCAGCCGTGCCGGAAGCCGCGTTGAACGCGCCCGCAACCCGCTCCCGCCATTGTTCCGGAGACCAGGGGTCCGAGCCCGCACCCACCAGCCGTAATCCGGGAGCCCTGCCGGAAGCCAGCAGTCCAGCCAGTCCGGGAAGCAGGAGCCTTCCTGTCAGGTCCCCGGAGGCGCCGAGGATGAGCAACGTTTTTACAGTTGTTTTGCTGGTCACTGTGCCAGCATGCCATCTTGCAGGTGCGACTTGGTACCCTAGATAGTCGAGTCCCCTAGTCGATTCAGATTTGTTGGGTTGAGACATGTTTGCTGGGGGCAATCGTCAAGACTCTGGTGTGCCGCATTGGCCGCCATTCGCAGACCATCGAAAGAAGTGCACGGCGCGTGTTCAATTCACTCTCTGACCGGTTGACAGCAACCTTCAAGAACCTTCGTGGCAAGGGCCGCCTCACCGAGGCTGATGTTGATGCCACAGTCCGGGAGATCCGCCGCGCCCTGCTGGACGCGGATGTTGCAGTATCCGTGGTCCGTGAATTCACCGGCCGCGTGCGCGAACGTGCCTTGGGCGCCGAGGTTTCGGGCGCGTTGAACCCGAGCCAGCAGATCGTCAAGATCGTCAACGAGGAACTCAAAGAGATCCTCGGTGGCGAGACCCGCCGGATCCGCTTGGCCAAGAACGGCCCCACCATCATCATGCTTGCCGGACTCCAGGGTGCAGGCAAGACCACCCTTGCCGGCAAGCTGTCCAAGTGGCTCAAGGCCCAAGGACACAGCCCCATGCTGGTTGCCTGCGATCTTCAGCGGCCCAACGCCGTCACGCAGCTCCAAGTGGTGGGCCAACGCGCCGGCGTCCCGGTGTTCGCTCCGCACCCTGGTGCCACCTCCGAGCTCGAGCACCCGGCCGGTGACCCCGTAGCCGTCGCGAAGGCCGGCGTTGAGGAAGCGCGCCAGAAGCTCCACGACGTCGTGATAGTTGATACCGCCGGCCGCCTTGGCGTCGACGCCGAGATGATGGACCAGGCCCGCCGGATCCGCCAGGCCATCATCCCCAACGAAGTCCTCTTCGTGATCGACTCCATGATCGGCCAGGACGCCGTCAACACGGCGATGGCATTCGATGAAGGCGTCAACTTCACGGGCATCGTGCTGTCCAAGCTCGACGGCGACGCCCGCGGTGGTGCGGCGTTATCGGTTGCGTCCGTGACCGGCAAGCCGGTGATGTTCGCCTCCACCGGTGAAGGCCTGGATGACTTCGAGCTCTTCCACCCGGACCGCATGGCTTCGCGCATCCTGGACATGGGTGACGTCCTTACCTTGATCGAACAGGCTGAGAAGGCCTGGGACAAGGACGAAGCTGCCCGGATGGCGAAGAAGTTCGCCGACCAGGAAGACTTCACCCTGGACGACTTCCTCGCCCAGATGCAGCAGATCCGCAACATGGGCTCCATGAAGAAGATGCTCATGATGATGCCGGGTGCGCAGAACATCCGTCAGCAGCTGGAGAACTTCGATGAGAAGGAGATCGACCGCGTCGAAGCAATCGTCCGGTCCATGACGCCGCACGAACGCGTCGCTCCGAAGATCATCAACGGCTCACGCCGCGCCCGTATCGCCAAGGGTTCGGGTGTCCACGTGTCCGAGGTCAACGGCCTGCTGGAGCGCTTTGCCCAGGCCCAGAAGATGATGAAGAAACTTGCCCAAGGCGGCGGTATGCCGGGTATGCCCGGGATGCCTGGCCTTGGCGGACCCGGCGGAGGCCGCAAGGGCGGCAAGAATGCGCCCAAGAAGAAGGCCCGTTCAGGCAACCCTGCCAAAGCAGCACAGGAACTGCGCGATGCCGAAGCCAAACGGGCGAATGCAGCCTCGGCAGCACCGTCGGGTGCCGCTTTCGGCCAGAGCGCGGCAGACTTCGACCCCTCTTCGCTCAACCTTCCCAAGGGCTTCGACAAGTTCCTCGGCAAATAGGCCGTGGCTGACATCCCCAACCGCGTCGCAGTTGGGATGTCAGGGCCGTGGAATAGGCTGAACCAATGCATAAGCAGCGCGTAGTCTTCCTTCACGGCCTGGGCAGCTTCGGTGCTGCAGCATGGCCGAAACAGCACGGCATGGCCCTCGCTTATGACGCGCTGTTCCTGCGCCGGCACGGCTTTGACCCCGCCGCAGACCCCGTGGAATCGAGCGTCGCCGCGGACGTTGCCATTGTGATCAATGCCCTGGCGGATTCGGGAGGTGGCCACGTCGTTGCGCACGAGCAAGGTGCCATCTCCGCCATGCTTGCTGCCATCGAACGTCCGGACCTGGTGTATTCGCTGAGCTTGGTTGAGCCTGCTTGTTTGTCCCTGACGGCCGAGCTTCCAGCCACAGCTTCCCACCGTGCCCTCATGGCACCGCTGTTCGATGTACGGAGCCAGCTCAACGACGCCGACTATCAACGTGAGTACTACCGCCGGGCGTTTTCTGCCGAAACGGGGGGATTGGATACTCCCGAAGCGCGCCGTTCCGCCCGCAGGCTCAGGCTTCAAGCCCCGCCCTGGGAAGCTTCGCTGCACATCGTACCCGGCGTCCCCACGTTGGTTCTCACCGGTGGGTGGGAACCCCTGTACGAAGAAATCGCCGGCTATCTCCAGGAAACCGGCGCCCTCCGCCGTGTTGCTGCGGGAGGACACCGGCCCCAGGATTCAGTGGACGGCGATCACATCATCCGCTCGTTTGTTGGCGACGTCGGACGGGCCATGTCAGTTCAGGCTTCCTGAGCCGGCCTCAACCGTGCCTGGGCTGCCGGGTACCTGAAGTTCCGGCAAATAGACCTTTCCGCCCGATGCCAGGAATTCCTGGCTCTTTCCGCGCATGCCACTGTACATTTCCGCTATGGCCGTCTGCGCCTCTTCTGATCCGTATTCGTCACGGATGTCCTGGCTGATGCGCATCGAACAGAACTTGGGGCCGCACATGGAACAGAAATGGGCGGTCTTGGCCGGTTCGGCCGGCAGCGTTTCGTCATGGAAGGCTTCCGATGTCACAGGGTCCAACGAGAGGGCAAACTGGTCCCGCCAACGGAATTCGAACCTGGCCTTTGACAGGGCATCGTCACGCTCATGGGCCCCCGGATGGCCCTTGGCGAGGTCGGCGGCGTGGGCTGCGATCTTGTACGTGATGACACCGGTCTTGACGTCGTCCTTATTGGGAAGACCCAAATGTTCCTTGGGGGTCACGTAGCAGAGCATGGCAGTGCCGTACCTGGCGATCTCGGCGGCGCCGATGGCTGAGGTGATGTGGTCATAGCCAGGAGCGACATCGGTGACCAAGGGCCCCAAGGTGTAGAAGGGGGCTCCTTTGCACAGTTCCTGCTGGCGTTCCACATTTTCCCGCACCAGGTGGAACGGCACGTGGCCAGGTCCTTCCACCATCACCTGCACATCGAACTCCCACGCCCGCTGTGTCAGTTCGGCGAGTGTATCCAACTCGGCGAACTGGGCTGCGTCGTTGGCATCGGCGGTTGCGCCCGGGCGCAGGCCGTCGCCCAGCGAGAAGGCGACGTCGTACTGGGCGAAGATTTCGCAGAGCTCGTCAAAATGCGTGTAGAGGAAGTTTTCCTGATGGTGCGCCAGGCACCAACCCGCCATGATCGACCCGCCACGGGAGACAATTCCCGTGACCCGGTTGGCGGTCAGCGGCACATATCGCAGAAGCACGCCGGCGTGGATGGTCATGTAGTCCACGCCCTGCTCACATTGCTCGATCACAGTGTCCCGGAATATCTCCCATGTCAGCTTGTTCGCCTCGCCGTTGACCTTCTCCAGCGCCTGGTAGATGGGGACCGTCCCGATGGGGACCGGGGAGTTGCGGATGATCCACTCCCGGGTGGTGTGGATGTCGTCGCCAGTGGAGAGATCCATGACGGTATCGGCACCCCACTGAGTGGCCCACTGCAGTTTGTCCACCTCCTCCGCGATGGAGCTCGTCACGGCTGAGTTGCCGATGTTGGCGTTGATCTTCACCAGGAATGCCTTGCCGATGATCATCGGCTCTGACTCGGGATGGTTGATGTTGTTGGGAATGATCGCCCGTCCTGCGGCGACTTCGCTGCGGACCAGCTCAACGTCGCAGCCCTCCCGCAACGCGACGAACTGCATCTCCGGAGTCACCGTGCCCTGCTTGGCATAGTGCATCTGCGTGACGGTTTTACCTTCGACGGCGCGGCGGGGCACCGGTTGAGTGCCCTTCCACTCTGCTGATGCTTCGCCGCGCCGAACCGCAGACTTGCCGTCGTCCAGCAGGTTTCGTTCCCGTCCGCGGTAAGCCACGGTGTCACAGCGGGCTTCGATCCATGAAGAGCGGAAAGGCTCAAGCCCTACAACGGGATCGCTGCCGGGACCCGCCGTGCGGTACACCTGGAACGCCGGGTTTGCTTTGCCGTTGGGGGAGGGCTCCAAAGCGATCTCCGTGACGGGCACCCGGATCCCGTGGTCCGGGTCCTCAAGGTAGGCCAATGAATGGGATTTCAGCGATTGCGTCACGGATTCCGGTGTCTTTGCGCTGGAGTCGGCCCGGTTTTGGGCAGGGCTGTGCTGTGTTTTGGTGGTGCTCAAAGGATTACTCACTTCCTTCGCCGGCATTACCCGGACAGGTTCAACGGTCGCAGACTGCATCAGTCCGATCTCAGCCCCTGCAGGGGCCCCCGTGTGGTCGTAGACGAAGCTACCACAGCTCCCCGGAGGCTCCCAGTCACATGGAGTCCGGGGTTGCAGCAACCTGAACTCCCTTGGACTTGCGGACTAGGCTTTTTCCATGGCCAAGATCATCGAATTCACCGGACCCGTGCTCGTGTCACGGAACGACCAGCGCCATGGGATGTGGTCCGTGGACGGCACCTTGACGTTTGTGCGCCCCACGAAGGCACCGGACTGCGTTCTAGATGGCTGGGTCCTCCCGGGCTTCGTTGATGCCCACTGCCACATCGGTTTGGGAGTGGGCGGCGCTGTTGACGAGCGGACCACCCTTGCCCAAGCCCAGGCTGACCTCAACGCAGGGACTCTGCTGATCCGGGACGCCGGATCACCCAGTGACACCCGTTGGGTCCAGCAACGTTCGGACGTGCCCCGGCTGATCCGGGCCGGAAGGCATATTGCCCGGAGCCGGCGCTACCTCCGCGGTTTGGGGCATGAAATCGAACCGGAACAACTCGTGGAGACCGTTCGGAAGGAAGCCCGGGATGGAGACGGGTGGGTCAAGTTGGTGGGGGACTGGATTGACCGTGGCGTGGGTGACCTCGCTGCCTCCTTCCCCGCGAAAGTCGTCAAGGACGCCATCTCTGCCGCCCACGATGAAGGTGCCAGGGTGACGGCCCACTGCTTTGCCGAAGACACAGTGGACGACATGCTGGATTCCGACATCGACTGCATTGAACACGCGACCGGCCTGCTGCCACGACACATTCCGCGTTTGGTGGAACAGTCCGTGCCGATCGTTCCTACCTTGGTCAATATCGCGACCTTCCCGGACATCGCTGCCCAGGCTGCTCCGAAGTTTCCTGTCTATGCGGACCACATGGTGCGGCTTTGGGAGCGGCGGCGTGAGCGTGTGCTGGAGGCCTTTGAGGCCGGGGTGGCCATCTACACGGGCACAGACGCCGGAAGCGTGATCAAGCACGGCAGGATCGCCGAGGAAATGAAGGAATTGCACGACGCCGGCCTGCCGCCGGCGGCGGTCGTGGACGCCGCGGCGTGGCGTGCCCGGGAGTGGCTGGGAGCCGAAGGCATCAGCGAAGGGGCGAGTGCCGACGTCGTGCTGTGTTCCGAGGATCCCAGGATCCGGCTCGAGACTGTTTCCAACCTCAAGCACATCGTTCTTCGGGGTTCCTTGGTCCGTTAGGAATAAATTGAAGCTTCAAGTAATTTAGAGAAGTAGGAACGGTGCTGATGAGCGGCACCTCGAACTCGGGAGCTTCACATGACCACACCACTCAGCCAGGATCTTCTGCCTGCCGAACTGACCATGGGCACTGTCATGCTCAAGGTCGGCGACATGACGGTCATGAGCGACTACTATCAGCGGGCCCTTGGCCTTGACGTCGTGGCCGAGCAGGATGGTGGGCTTTACTTGGGGCGCGTCGGAAAGCCCGTGGTGCACCTTGCTCCGGCCTCAGGGCTCCAGATTCCAGGCCGCGGGGAGGCCGGCCTGTTCCACACGGCCATTCTTTTCCACGATCAGCCTTCACTGGCTGCCACCATCGCCACCGCCGCCGAGTACGAGCCCCGCGCGTTTGCGGGCAGTGCCGACCACCTGGTCAGCGAAGCGTTCTACTTTACCGATCCTGAAGGCAATGGGATTGAGCTCTACTGCGACAAGCCGCGTGAACTCTGGCAGTGGGACGGCAAGAATGTGGTGATGGACAATGTTGCCTTGCCTCCGCAGCGATTCCTCCAGCAGCACCTGAGTGAAGCGGCGGTGACCGGACAGCGCGAGGCGGAGGCCGGAATCGGACACGTTCACCTGCAAGTGGGCGACGTCGCAACTGCCCAGCACTTCTACGTGGAAACCCTGGGCTTTGAGCGGACCGCGGGCTGGCATGGCCAGGCGTTGTTCGTTTCCGCCGGCGGCTACCACCACCACATGGCCATGAACGTGTGGAACAGCCGTGGCGCCGGGCCCCGCAAGGACACGCTGGGCCTGGGGGAAGTGCTCATTGAGGTACCCGGCACGGACCACGTCGCGGCGCTGGCGGATCGCCTGAGGATCGCAGGAGTGCAGAACCACCACACCGGCGCCGAACTTCACTTCGAGGATCCGTGGCGGAACAAACTGCGGGTCGCTGTCCGCTAAGCACCGCCACTCCTGCTGCGCCGGCACACACCCGCTGCACTGCCTGCTCCTGCATTAGGCTGGGCATTGACGGCATGGAACCAATCGGGTTTTGTGCCGCCGCCCCGTCAGCACGAAGGAATGAGAGTACTTTCCATGGGCTTTGCCGAAATTTTTGTAGCCACCCACGATGAAGCGCTCAAGCGGGCAGCAGCCCTGGATAAGGGCGCGGATGTCACCGGCCCCGCCGTCAGGATTGAGGGCATTACCGATTTCGAAGTGGAGCAGTTGGGTGACCTTGCCGGCCAGGCGGTCCACGCAGCCGGTGCTGACTATGAACTTGCCCTGGTTGATGTCACCAGTGATGCACTTCTGGGTGTCCCGGAAGCCATGGTGCGGGCACTGGCCGAGCTGTTGACTTACGAGAGCGAAGGAGAGGAAAACGTCCTCGATGACGTTGCTGCGGCCTGGGCTGCGCAGGACGACATGCCCTTCGCTGCCGCTCAATCCCGCCAGTACGTCCAGCAGTTGGCTGCCTTGGCAACCGATGTTGAAAAGGTGGAACGGTCCGGGCTCTACGTCTGGTCCGAATAGCACCCCGGCCCCTGTTTGCACGCACCGTGCACCCCCCCGCGGGTGAGCAACAACACACGGGCCCACGTGGCGTAAGTCGTATTTGCTCCGGGCATCTGGCACAATAGACAGGTACTCGATCGGTGCGGCCCCTCTCTCCGTGCTCGTATCTTGTCCTTCGAACCGTCCAGTATGGCCCGCCCCACGGGTGCAGAACGTCGGGTTCACCTCGTTTCAGAAACAGGAGTGACCACAAAAGTGGCCGTAAAGATTCGCCTTAAGCGCTTCGGTAAGATGCGCGCACCGTACTACCGCATCGTCGTCATGGATGCCCGCGCCAAGCGCGATGGCCGTGCCATTGAAGAAATCGGCAAGTACCACCCCACCGAAGAGCCGTCGTACATCGAGGTCGCTTCCGAGCGCGCCCAGTACTGGCTGTCCGTTGGCGCCCAGCCGACCGAGCAGGTTGCTGCGATCCTCAAGATCACCGGTGACTGGCAGAAGTTCAAGGGCCTCCCGGGCCAGGAAGGCACCCTGAAGACCAAAGCTCCGAAGGAAGCCTTCGTAGCACCGGAGAAGGGTTCCGTCATCATTCCGGAAGCCATCACCAAGAAGGCCAAGAAGGACGAAGCAGAAGCTCCGGCCGAGGCTGAAGCAGAGACCACCGAGGCTGAGTAAGTTGCTGGCAGAAGCGCTCGAGCACTTGGTCCGTGGGATCGTTGACAGCCCTGAGGATGTCAAGGTCAGTGCCAAGAACAACCGCCGCGGGGAATCCCTTGAGGTGCGCGTTCACCAGGAGGACCTCGGACGGGTGATCGGCCGTCAAGGACGCACCGCACGCGCATTGCGCACAGTGGTTGCAGCTTTGGCTGGTGGCGAGCAGGTCAGGGTCGACGTCGTCGACACCGACCGCCGCCGGTAACGCGCTCAGCACTGCTTGTCTTAGGTCCGGCCCCTTCACCGAATATGGTGGAGGGGCCGGATTGCTTTATCCACCATTTCATCACCGTGGCTGCCCGGCGGCGCGGTACACAAGAATTCAGAGGAACCCATGCAGCTCCAGGTGGCCCGGATCGGCAAACCCCATGGCATCCGCGGCGAGGTGACCGTCCAGGTACTCACCGACGCCCCTTCCGAGCGTTTCGTCGCAGGAACCGAGTTCATTGTGGAACCGGCAACAGCCGGCCCGTTGACCATCCGCAGTGCCCGGTGGAACAAGGACATCCTGCTGTTGGGTTTCGATGAGATCGCCGACCGCAACGAAGCTGAAGTCATCCGTGGTGCGAAGCTCTTCATCGAGACCGAAGAGCTTGACGACGAAGACGACGACGAAGGCTGGTACGAGCACGAACTGGTCGGCCTCGAGGCGCGGGTTGGTTCGCAGGTCGTTGGCAAGGTGGCCGCCCTCAACACCATGCCCGTCCAGGACCTGCTGATGGTCAAGACCGACGACGGCAAGGAAATCCTGGTTCCCTTCGTCGAGGAGATCGTTCCCGAGGTCAATGTTGAGGGCGGGTACATCCTGATCACCCCGCCGGCCGGCCTCTTTGAAGTCAACGACGACTCATCTGAGGAGCCCACGGACGGTGCGGGGGATGAAGCCTGAATGAGGATTGATGTTGTCAGCATCTTCCCGGAGTACCTTGCGCCGTTGGAGCTCTCGCTCATAGGGAAAGCCCGCCAGGACGGTCTGCTGGAACTCAACGTCCACGACTTGCGCGCGTTCACCACGGACAAGCACCGGACCGTGGATGATACCCCGTATGGTGGCGGCGCCGGGATGGTGATGAAGCCGGAACCGTGGGCACAGGCCCTCGAATCAGTGGCCGGTGCTCGCGAAGGGTCCAAGCCGGTACTCATCGTTCCGTCTCCGGCGGGGGAGCGTTTCAATCAGGCCCTCGCCTATGAGCTCGCCGAGGAGGAGCAGCTGGTCTTCGCCTGTGGGCGCTATGAAGGCATTGACGAACGCGTCATCGACTGGGCGCAGGACCACTTCACTGTCCGGCCTGTCAGCCTTGGTGATTACGTGCTCAACGGCGGCGAAGTTGCCGTGCTGGCCATGGTCGAAGCCATCGGCCGGCTCCTTCCCGGCGTGGTGGGAAACCCTGAGTCCCTGGTGGAAGAGTCCCATTCGGACGGCCTCCTGGAGTACCCCGTCTACACCAAGCCGTCCTCGTGGCGCGACCATGACGTCCCTGCTGTCCTGCTGAGCGGCAACCACGGAAAGATCGCCCAATGGCGACGTCACGAGCAATTCCGGCGGACCGCAGAGCGCCGTCCGGACCTTCTGGAAACGTTCGACGCCGGTGCCCTGAGCCGCGCTGACCGCAACGCCCTCGCTGACCTCGGGTACGACTTCGTTGACGGGCGCTTGCGTCCCCGGTCCGGTGGCGACGCCGCAATCTGAGGTCCGCCGCCGCCGTCGAACGTTCAATAGTCCTGACAGTTGGCCCGATGGCAGCGCATATGGCAGAATTAACCCTTGTGTCTACTGGGCTGACACCTGCCACAGGGGGAGTTCAGCCAACAGTCGGACAACCCGGCCGCGCCAATCAGTGGCGGAGCCGGACACTAAGAAACTTCGGCGGAGATTTCCGGTGGCCTTTCGTGCCCCGGGCTTGTCTGCCGTAACCCAAAGTGAATGACCTGTGGCGTTCACCAGGAGTGGATTAATGCATATCCTCGATAGCGTAGATGCAGCCTCGCTGCGTAACGATGTTCCTGAGTTCCGCGCGGGTGACACCCTCAAGGTTCACGTCAACATCATCGAAGGCAAGAACTCCCGTGTCCAGGTTTTCCAGGGCTTCGTCCTGGGCCGCCAGGGTGACGGCGTTCGCGAAACCTTCACTGTGCGCAAGGTTTCCTTCGGTGTCGGCGTAGAGCGTACCTTCCCGGTACACTCCCCGATCATCGACAAGATCGAGGTCGTCACCAAGGGTGACGTCCGCCGCGCCAAGCTTTACTACATGCGCGCACTGCGCGGTAAGGCTGCGAAGATCAAGGAAAAGCGCGACTTCGCCAAGTAAGTCCTGCGACTTATGTAACGGGTCCAGGATTCGTGCCCGGTTGTTCCGGAGCAATCCGCAACGCAACAGGGATACGAGTCATGGACACATCAGAACGCCAGCCCCGGAAACAGGGCTGGCGTTTTGTTTTCCTGGCACTGGTCCTCGCTGTAGCCATCAGCGGACTGGTCCGGTCTCTGTGGCTTGACGTTTATTACATCCCGTCCGAATCCATGGAACCCCTCCTCGGGGCAGGGGACAGGATCCTGGTGTCACGGACAGCCTTTAATTCCGAGCCGATCCGCCGCGGTGACATCGTGGTCTTCGACGGCCGCGGCTCATTCGCTCCGCTGAGCAGCGGGCAAGGCCCTTTTGTTGACGCAGTCTCGGCCGCAAGCCAATGGTTTGGACTCACCGGCAGCGACACCACCTACGTCAAGCGGGTCATCGGCGTTGCAGGGGATCGTGTCCAGTGCTGCGATTCCAGCGGCCACCTCACAGTCAACGGCCAGCCGTTTGAGGAACCCTATGTGTATCCAGGGGATGAACCCAGCAAGCAGAAATTCGATGTCACAGTACCGGAGGGCCGTCTGTGGTTGATGGGTGACCACCGCTCCCGGTCTGCCGACTCCCGTGGACTGCTGGGTGCGCCGGGCGGCGGTATGGTTCCTGTGGAACGCGTGATCGGACGACCGGTCCAGATTATCTGGCCACTTGATAGATTTGCAGAAATGCCTCGCTCTACGCGGGCCGAAACATCGAAGAACGGACAGTAGATGCCGGACAAAGCTCCAGAGAATCCCGAGCGGTACGACGACGACGCCCGGGTCTCGGACGGAACGGCACCTGCCGCCGGGGTGGATGATTCGCGCCATCCTGACGCCAGTGCTTCCGGCAACGCAGCTTCTGCCGGCGACAACGGCAATCCCGCGGCCCGTGACTCCACAGGCGGCGCCCACGCAGTGGAGAAGCCCCGCAAGAGCCCTGTCCTGGTCTGGGTCAAAGAGATCGTGACCGTGGTGGCCATCGCGCTGGTGCTGTCCTTCCTGCTCAAGACTTTCCTTTTCCGGGCG
This sequence comes from Paenarthrobacter sp. YAF11_1, assembly GCF_052113445.1. Lineage (NCBI taxonomy): Bacteria > Bacillati > Actinomycetota > Actinomycetes > Micrococcales > Micrococcaceae > Paenarthrobacter > Paenarthrobacter sp. YAF11_1. Next base: position 22,123 of record NZ_JBFRDF010000001.1, on the reverse strand, counting down.
TTCTACATTCCGTCGGAATCCATGGAAAGCACCCTGGACGTCAACGACCGCATCTTCATCAACCTCCTGGTTCCTGAACCTTTCGCCCTCCAACGTGGCGATGTCGTGGTGTTCAAGGACTCCCAGAACTGGCTGACGCCGGTGGCCAAAGAGCCGGCCGGCCCGATGGACTGGGTGGGGGACGCACTGGAGTTTGTGGGTTTGGCTGCTGACGACAATGAGCAGCACCTCGTCAAGCGTGTCATCGGGCTTCCCGGGGACCGGGTTTCCTGCTGCGATGCCCAGGGCCGTGTCAGTATTAATGGTGTGCCGTTGGACGAGACGTACATCAACCCTGCCGAGATACCGCAGCCGAATGCCTTCGACATTGTTGTTCCGGAGGGCAAGGTGTGGGTGATGGGCGATAACCGCAATCATTCGGCGGACTCACGCGCTCACCAGGAGAGCAACGGCGGGTTCATCAACATTGAAGACATTGAGGGCAGGGCCACTGTCATAGCCTGGCCCGTGAATCGCTGGACCTACCTGGACAACTTTTCGGACGTCTTCCGCGATGTCCCCGAAAGCACCCCGGCAAAGTAATGGCAACGACGGCTGCCGGTTCCAAGGGCACGACGCAGGTCAAGGTCCCAACCAAGACCAAGAAAAAGGCCAAGTCCACCACCAAGGCGAAGAGCCCTGTGGGTTTCCCCACCCTTGAGGTGGAGCGCTCCTTCCTGTCGCCCGGCGTGCGGTTGTTGGCCGGCGTGGATGAGGTAGGCCGGGGCGCCCTGGCCGGACCGGTCAGTGTAGGGATTGCCGTGGTCAACCTCCAGGATCATGGCTTGTTGGCCGATGTCCGCGACAGTAAACTCCTCAAGCCCGAGGACCGTGACAGGCTGGAACCCTTGGTCCGCGAATGGGCTGTTGCCTCCGCTGTAGGGCACGCCTCGTCCAGGGAAATTGATGACATTGGCATTATTGCCGCCTTGCGCCTGGCAGGGACGCGTGCGTGGCTGGAGATCCTGGCCGGCGGGATTACGCCTGACATCGTCCTCCTGGATGGCAGCCACAATTGGCTCTCCCCGGAGATTCAGGCTTCCCTCTTTGACGAGCCCGCTCTGGGACCATGGTGCGAGGCTCCCGTACATACCCGTGTCAAAGCAGACATGAGCTGCCTCAGCGTTGCCGCCGCCAGCGTCCTGGCAAAGGTGTCGCGTGACCGCATCATGGTTGACCTCCACTCCGAGGTCCCTGCCTACGGGTGGAATGAGAACAAGGGATATGCCACGTCCGCCCACAGGGACGTGATCCGGCTTCAGGGGCCCAGCGCTTACCACCGGACCAGCTGGAACTTGACGGGGCCTGAAGCCGTCTGACGGCACCCTGCACAGAGTCGCGGCTCTGCAGCGGCCTCGTTGGCGCGGTCTGTGTGGCGCGGCCTGTGTGGCGCGTGCCGCCCGGCAGATAGTGCAAGATGGAACTATGAGCGCCGAGGACCTTGAGAACTATGAAACCGACATGGAGCTGCAGCTCTACCGCGAATACAGGGATGTTGTCGGTCTTTTCAGCTACGTCGTGGAAACTGAGCGACGGTTCTACCTGGCCAACCACGTGGATCTGCAGGCACGCAGCGCGGACGGTGAGGTGTACTTCGACCTGACCCTGCAGGATGCCTGGGTGTGGGATGTTTACCGTTCAGCGCGTTTCGTGAAGAACGTCCGCGTCATCACGTTCAAGGACGTCAACGTCGAAGAACTGCCGCGCAGTGAAGACCTGGCCTTGCCCAAGGATGGCGGGCTCGGAGACTTGGGCGATCTCGGAAACTAGCCTTTGACTCTTCCTCCACAGCAGTGATCCCGGAGGGTTTACCCACATAGCTTCGTGAGCCACTGCCGCCCACCGCCCCCGGCCGGAAAGCTGGTAAGCGGAGGTGATGGTCATGAGAGCAAAAGACCTGCTGGGCCGTAGCGGCGAGGCCCTGGCGGCCGGTTTCCTGGAAAACCAGGGGATGCGGATCGTCGATCGGAATTGGCGATGCGCAGACGGTGAAATCGACATCGTCGCGATCGACGGAGACACCCTGGTGGTGGCTGAAGTCAAAACCCGCCGAAGTCTGGACTACGGTCATCCTTTTGAAGCTGTGGGGACTGCCAAGTTGGCCCGTCTCCACCGATTGGCTTCATCGTGGTGCCGGGAACACGAACTGAAGGCACCACGCAGGCGAGTGGACGTCGTGTCGGTCATTGACGACGGCGTGGGCGAGCCCGAGCTTGACCACCTACGGGGGGTGGGCTGAATGGGGGTGGGGCGCAGCTACTGCGTTGCTTTGGTGGGCCTCAACGGCTACATCGTGGAGGTTGAAGCCGATATAGGCCAGACGCTTCCGAACTTTGTCATTCTGGGCCTGCCGGACGCCGCGCTGAACGAAGCCAAGGAGCGAATCCGATCGGCTGCCCAAAACTCCGGGATACCCCTGAGCCGGCGAAAGATCACGGCCAACCTGATACCGGCGTCCCTCCCAAAACGGGGCTCCGGCTTTGACCTGGCGATCACCATGGCGGTTCTCTGCGCCGCAAACGACGTCCGTTCCATCGGCGGGACTGTCTTCATCGCGGAACTGGGTTTGGACGGCCGGTTGCGGCCGGTCCGGGGCATCCTGCCGGCGGTGATGGCGGCCGTTCAGGCCGGCTATCCCGACGTCGTCGTAGCGGACTCAAACGCCGTGGAGGCTTCGTTGGTCCCGGGGGCGAACGTCCGCGGGTACAGGACGCTCGCAAGGCTTGCGTTCGACTTCGGGGCCGACCCCAAGGAACTGGCCCTCGACTACGATCCCGGCGACGGCTGCGTCCCCGACGACGACGGCTACCATGCCCTGGCACCGGACCTCTGTGATGTGTCTGGCCAGGGCGAGGCGCGCCGGGCGCTTGAAGTCGCTGCCGCAGGCGGCCACCACATGCTGCTGACCGGGCCGCCGGGAGCTGGAAAGACCATGCTGGCTGAGCGTCTGCCGGGACTGCTCCCGGATCTGGCAGACAACGCCGCGATGGAGGTAACGGCCATCCATTCGCTGGCCGCCGTTCAGTCATCTGCTGTGCGGTTGATCCGCAGGCCGCCGTTCGAGAATCCGCATCACAGTGCCACAGCCGCGGCCATCATTGGCGGTGGATCCGGACTTCCCCGGCCGGGTGCTGCCTCCCGGGCGCACCGCGGCGTCTTGTTCCTGGACGAAGCTCCGGAGTATGAGCGCCGGGTGCTCGATGCGCTCCGGCAACCGCTGGAAAGCGGGGAGCTGGTGATTCACCGCTCGGCAGGAACCGCGGCGTACCCAGCTCGTTTCCAACTCATCCTTGCTGCCAACCCTTGCCCGTGCGGTAAGGCGTCCGGCAAGGGAATGGACTGCACCTGCACTGCCATGATGCGTCGGCGGTACTTCGGGAGGATGTCGGGCCCACTGTTGGACCGGGTGGACATCCAGCTTCAGGTTGAACGGGTGTCCTTGGCGGATTTTGGTCAAGCAGGAAAGGAAGAAGACTCAGTCGCTGTAGCAGCCCGGGTGTTGGCGGCAAGGGAAGCCCAGTTGGAACGATTGCGGACACTGGGGCTTGAAACGAACTCCCAAGTTCCAGGACGCACCTTGCGAGGAGAGCTGCGGCTGTCGTCGGGGACCACCCGGATCCTGGACGCCGCTTTGGAACGCGGCACGTTGACTGCCCGCGGTTACGATCGCGTCCTCCGGCTACGGTGTACACGTCAATTGCAGAAGTCCTAGGCGCACTCGTTAACACTTGAACGCACCTAGGCGCACGTAACTATAGGATTCAGGGAAGGACAAATGACTGCTGGTCACGAAAGTTCGGCACTCAGGCTTTACACCGTCGAGGAGGCAAGCAAGCTACTCGGCACATCCAAAACGTACGTCTACGAGCGAATACGCGCCGGCGACCTGCGCACCGTGGATCTAGGAACCGGCGAGCGTTCCAAGATCCGCATACGCCAGGACGATCTGGAGCATTTCATCGATTCAAGAACAAGCACTACTCAATAGGGGACAACGAACCATGACTGCAACCACCACCGCCGCACCAGCAGGCTTCCTCGCACCTGAAACAACGGCAGATGAACCGAACTTCTTCGGCGACCTGCACAAGGGCCCCACACTCGGTGAGGTCGAGACCTCTTGGACTCCCGAAGAGGGAATCCTTGTTCACGTCGGCGCTGGTGAGGGCATGACCGTGGACAAAGCCCGTCAGCTGCTTGCAGACCTTCGAGACGTTCTGGGACGCGTCGAAGGCCTGTAAGCTAGGCATGCAAAAGGCCCGGAACGCTTGGACGTCCGGGCCTTTTGCATGCCTCAAATCAGCCGTGCGGCACTTCCTCCGGCCTTAGCGTGTCACCGCCAAAAGCGTGCACACGCCATTCCCCGAACTCGGGACGCCAAGCCAAGGTGACGAACCCAGCCGCCATGACGACCTGATCCTCCAGCACCTGAAAGCTTTGCGTGACTCCAGAAAGGATTTTCAGGTAGGCAACGCCGTCATCTCCCAAGGCCCGGTTGGCCATCGACCCGAAACCACGGTCTGGAATCGAGGCAAGGAACTGGGCTGCGTCCGAGAAGTCGCCCCAAGCTGGCAATGACTCGGGGGTCACCACCCGACGGAGAGCTACTTGATACTCGGCTGGGTCACTCAAGGCGTTGCAAAAGAGCAGGCCGACGGCAACAGGGTCCTGGAACGATGGTTCAGGTAGCGCTTGTTCAGCCTCATCATCCACGCCGAATCGTCGCCACTCGGCAGGAGCTTGGTCGTCTGGGTGTTGGTTTGTTGTCATGGGCTCCATGCTAGACGTCACCTCCGACCATTTCGCATGTACTGGGATGCTGCGTCCGCCGACGTTACGACGTCGGACGCAACGCTTGTGACCTGGGCGAGGAGGTACTGGCCGGTAAAGGGGTTCTCCACATATACCGTCGGCGAGGAAACCTGCACCGCCCCGACTCCACCAGCTGCAGCAGGTTGGTGGCCGCCGTAGCCGTGGCTGGATCCGTAACCGCCGGCCATGGACTTCGACGGTGCCTGATAGGCGGCGAACACGTCGTCCAGGTTCAGGCCATCGTTCACGGCCCGGAGCCAGTGGTCGTTGCGGTCCGACTGGCGGCCGTTGATAATCCACTCTTGGCCCTGCAAGCCCAACGGCTCACCGTTCACCAGACCGAGAACATTGTCCTTGGACATGTCAGCTGGCCGACGTCCAGGCACGCGCCCGCCACGGTAGAAGCCCATAAGCTCCCGAACCTGACCGCCGGTGGCACCACCGTTCTGCGCTTCGAACAAGCTGGCCGACTTTCCAGTCGGGCCGAATATCTCCTCGTACTGCTGGATGTTGCGGGTTCGGATTGTTACGACGGATTCCGTGCCGTTCAGGGCGTCAGCCGCACCCTTCACACCTTGCAGCTTCGCCATGGAGTCCGCGTAGTTGTTGATGGCCGTCTCAATGGGCACGCCGTCAGGGATGCCCAGGGCGGACCGTGCCAAGTCGTCAGCCTTTGTTTCAGATGCACCGAAAGCAATTGCCGTGTCATACAGAGAGCGGTAAGTGGTTCCGAGCTTGGCCTGCAGCTCAACCTGCGTCGCGTTGTTGTTGGCCATGGCCTGCGTGGTGCTGATGGCCTTTTGAGCCAGCTCACCAAACACGCCGTTGGCATTCCGGCCAGCAGCGGTTGTCAGGTCGAAACTGCCCGTCGCCGCGTCGAGAACCAGGTTCCCTGCCGTCTGGGATGCGTTGACCTCATCGATCCTGACCTTGAGGCCGGCGAGGGACTCCTGGTAGGCCGACTCCGCGTCACGTGCCGAGAGGGTGGCAAGGCCGGCGGCAAACATGACGTCGAGCAGCTTGGATAGGGACTGAATGGTGCCGTCCGCTGCGAGGCCCATGTCAGCGAGCTTCTGCCGTGCCTCTTCCGTGGCTTTCGCTTGGAACTCTGCTGCCTTTGCCTGTCCCTCCTGGGACGCCATAGCTGCGGCCAGTTTGCCAGGGATCTTACCCATAGCGAAGTCGTACAGCTCCTGCTGGTTCAGGTTGATCCCGACGGCGCTTGCCTGCTGCAGCAAGGAATCCCGGTACTCGGGGAACCGAGCAAAGAGTTTCTCCTGCGAAAGCCCTGCTTCCTGTGATGCCGTGGCGAACTGCTTGAAGTTGTCCGCCGCTGCCTGAGTGTTGCCATTCTTCGCCATACCGGCGATAACCTGGTCCGCCTGCGCCAGGGCGTTCGTGGCCCGGTGCACCTGTGCCTCGTAGCCGGTAACTTGCTTGGTCACGTTGTTCATAAACCCGTTGAAGTCGTCCTGGTCCGAGGCCTTGAAAAGGTCCTTGAGGTTGGTAACCTCCATCGTTCCGAAACCGCCGTTGGCGTTCTTCAGGAAGTCCTTATCGAAGGTTGCCCCGAACTGGTCTCCGGCTTTCGAGGCTTTTAGGATCTGATTAGCCATCTCCTCGAATGAACGCGTGGTCCCGTTCATGGAGTTTCCGACCTGTCCCGCGATCTGCAGCCCGACGAGCGCGGCGCCGGTTATGGCTGCGGCCTTGCCCACTTTGCCCAGTCCGTCGGCCAGCTTGGGCGAGGAGGCGCGGAGTTCGTCGAAGGACCGTTTCGTCTCGATAACCCGGGGGAAGGTTGTCAGGAAGGCTCCACCGAGGAGAGCAGCTCCACCCGTTAGCGCGGCAAGCCCGAGGGTAGTTTCGAGGACAGGGCCCGGGATTTGTCCGATGGAGTCGATGAGCTTATCCGCGCCATGGGCGAGCCCTCGCAGGACGTCGTTCGCTCCGGAACCTGACTTGAGGAACACGGAGTCCAGCGAGCCGCCAACCTTCTCTATGTCGCCAGCAAGGTTGTCCTGCTTGATTGCTGCGGTGACGGCGGCATAGCCGGCTTCGTTGACCTTGTCCGTCCAGTCTGCGATGCCCTGGGCGCCCTGTTCGTACAGGACGTTCGCGGCACGGACAGCGTCAGAGCCGAAGATGATTTCCATGGAGGCGCTGCGCTGTTCGTCAGTTAGGCCCTTCATGGATTCTTGGAGGTTGCCTGACAGTGCTTCCAGCCCGATGAAATTGCCCTGGGCGTCGAAGGCGTGGATGCCGAGGCGCTCCATCTCAGCGGCGGCTTCCTTGCTGTTGGGCGTAAGCGCCTGCAGCATGGTCTTGAAGCTGGTACCGGCGTCGGAGCCGAGTAGACCGGATGCCGCGAAGGCAGCGAGACCGCCGGTGGTTTCCTCGATGGACAGGCCAGTCTGCGACGCTATGAGACCTGCTTGCCCCAACGCCATGCCAAGGTCCTGCACAGAGCCCTGGGCTTTGCCAGCACCGGCGGCGAGGAGGTCCGCAACGTGCGGCAAGTCGTCGCCACGCAGCTTGAACTGAGTCATGGCAGTCGCGGCCAGCTCCGCAGCGTCAGCGACTTCCAGCGAGCCAGCAGCCGCCAGAGAGAGGGCACCGCCCAAACCGCCGGACAGGATGTCCTTGGTGGAGACGCCAGCCTTGGACAGTTCAGTGATGGCCTCGGCAGCTTCCTTGGCCGAATAGGACGTGTCCGCGCCGGCGTTGATTGCTGCCTCCCTCAGCAGCTCCATATCTCCTGCCGAGGCATGCGTGGCGGCACGGACCTCAGACATGGCCTTATCGAACTCGGCGTAGGACTTGATAGCCAAACCAACACCGACAGCAATGGCCGTACCGACGCCGAGGAGAGTGGTTCCGGTGGACCTCCATGCTTCCTCATGCCGGCTGGCAGACTGCACCATTTGGCCGAGAGCTGTGGAGGACTTGGCGGCAGTCTCCTGAGCCTTCTTACCGACATCATCTGTCGCTTTTGAGGCTTCCTGCATCTGCTTACGGAAGTCCCCGATTTCCGCTTTGATGCGGACTATGACTTGACGTTCAGCCATCGTTTTTCCTTTCGTTGAAAGGGGACTAAACCCCTGATGATCAAAAAGCTCTAACCTGCGGCAGTAGGAAAAACCCTCCCCGGCGGTCCGGCAAGGGTGGGGGCGGAGGGGTCACCCCCCACCCCCAATCCAGCTCACTCGCGGGGCGGTACAACCTCGCTGACACGCCTTCCATCGGGCAGTGTGGGTTCAAGGTCCATGAGTACCGGTTGCCCTGTCTTGTCCTTGGCTGTCGGGTGCTTCGTGACGCCTATGGGCATGCGGTCGGTGTCCAAGGTTCCGTCCGCGTTGCGTGGCATGTACGGGTAGTCACCGTTCGGGCCCGGGTCCAGTGCGTCAGTGGCCACGGCTGGCCTCCTGCTCTGCACGCTGCTGCTGGTATGCCACTGCTTCCTCGTAGCTGCTGGGCTGTGACCATGCGTTGTACCCCTCGGCGATCTGTGCGCCGATGTCATCAACCACGCGGTCAGCGTTGCTCTTCAGGAACCCGACGAAGTCGAACTCCACAAAGCGCAGGTCCGTGATGATCGTGCCGTCCGTGCCGTGCCGAAGGTTGGCGTTCTGTGCGGCGGCCCTGACATGGAAGCGAGCGAGGCGGCTGGCGTGGAAGTGTGTGTACTCAGCGAACGCCTTGTTCACGTCCAGGTCCTTGATGGCCTGGGCTGCGTTGTCTTGGTGTCGCTTGGCGGCTTCCTGCAGCTCGTCCTCGATGGTGGGGTAGCGATCGAGGATCTCTTCATCCCAGGCGCGTTTGGCGGTGGCGAGGACTTCGGCGCGGCGCTCGGCTTCCTGCTGCTGCTCTGCTGCTCTGCGTTCGAGTTCGGCGTGGAGTTCGTTGGTGCTGGCTTCGATGGTCATTGTCATGCTCCTTCTGCTGCGTTCTTGGCTTCTTCCAGGTATCCGATTTGCATTCGGACGCTTCCTGTTTTGTGGCTGTCGGGGAGGGCTTTGAGGCGCGCGTGTTCTTGCTTGGCGCTGTCAGTCCACAGCGCTGCCTTGCCGGCTACTGCTGATGCGGGGAGTTCTGAGTTCGTTGTCATTTCGGTTGTCACCTTTGATGGTTGGGTTTGTAGGGCTTGTTGAGGATGGATGCGGGGCGGAGGCCGCGCACGACGAGTTTCCGCGCGAATACCTCGGGAGGGATGTTCGTTTTCTTTTCGCGGGGTTGCCGTTTCTTCCAGCCGACGTCGTGCTTTTGCTTACCCATGAATTTCCTTTTCTCCTGTGCTTGGTCGGGCGTAGTGGTTGGCTATGGTGCCGGCGAGGACGTTGGCGGTGTTGCGTCCGTCCGGGAGTTGGTGCCAGTTGGCGGGGAGTACGTCGTGGACTGCTTCCCTGGCTGCGTATGCGATGTCGTTGGCGTTGACTGTTGGCGCAGGCTTGGGGGTCGGAGGGGTTTCGGGGCGGGGTGGTGCTGCGCCTGGGCGTCCGTCCATGTGGTCGGTGTTGGGGATGCCGAGGAAGGCTGCGAGTTCGGAGGTCATGGCCGGCCTTCCTTGGGTAGGACGATCAGCGGGAGTCGGGAGTATTCAGCGGCGAGGCTTGCGCGGATGCCGTCTTGGCCGTCGTTGTAGCCGCCTACCCATCCCGGTTTGGTGACGTGCCACATTCGGACGAGCGCTCCGGTGCTGGTGTCTTTCCCGAGGAGTTCGATGCCGTCGTTGCCGTGGTCGATGCCGGGATGGATGCGGCCTATTCCTTCGAAGCGTTCCCAGTCCTCGAAGTGGAGCTGGTCGAGCTGCTTGGCAATGTCTTTGGTGATGGTGAGGCCGTCGATGGTCAGGGTGGTGACGCTGGCTTGGATGGTGTTGAGTTCGGTTGTCATGCTGTGAATTCCTTGAGTTCTAGGGGTTTTGAGGTTTTGAGTGGCGTAAGTGGCTTAAGGTCGGTAACTTTCCCTTCACACGCACGCGTAGAGAGAAGTAGTAGTCATGCCACTTGCGCCACTAGAAGCCACTTGAGACTCCGAAAGCCGTGATTCCGCTGACGGGTTTGAGCTGGATTCCGGCGCGGATACGGACTCCACCGGTACCTTTCCTTGCCTCGAATCCGCGGTTCTCCAACTGGATGCCAAATGCGCGTTTGCTCATGGGCGCGTGCCCTTCTGCGGCTGCCCACTGTGTCCATGCGTGGTGGAGTGGTTCGGTCAGGGATGAGTAGCCGGGGCCGGTGTCGCATTCGTCGCTGATGAATCGGCCCAGGGCGTCGGCGTCGCGGTGGTAGTCGTCCGTGGCGTTGAGGACTGCAGCGGGTTCGGCGAGGCCGCGTTCCTGATAGTCCTGCCAGCCGGTGACTGCCCAGGCGAGGATGGCGTCCATTTCGAGCTGGAGTTTCTCGGGCAGGTGCGGGTCCTGTTCGTGGCCGGGGATGACGACTGAGAACGGCACGACGCGGAGGCGAGCCCAGATAGCCGAGTCGTCGCCGCTGACCTTTGGCAGGTGATTGGTGACCAGCGCGGCAGTGTGCGAGGGGTCGAACTCTGCGAAGTCCTGGTAGAGGCGTCGAGCGCGGATCCTGTCGCCGCCGGTGAGGCGTTTGACGGTGGCTTCGGCGAGACGGCGGTCCTTGTCGGATTCGGAGACGACTACCCAGCGCCGGCCTCTGAGGTCCATTTCTCCGGTGGGGTGGGCGCCTTCGCGGTGCATGAACAGGTCGGGCTCTGCTGTGGCCGCGTAGTCTCCCAGGGCGGCGGCGAGTGCGCCGTACCAGACGCCTTTACCGTTGCGTCCTTTGCCGGTGAGGATGGCGAGGACGTGTTCGAGGACCTTGCCAGCGAGTGCGAGGCCTGCGTAGCGCTGGAGGAAGTTGCGGGCTTCGACGTCGGGCAGGACGCGGGCGAGGAAGGCTTCCCAGACTGGGCCGGTGGCGTCAGGGTTCCATGCGGCAGCTGCGCGGCGAGTCATGCGGTCTGCTGGCTTGTGTGGGCGTAGCTCCATGGTGTGGAGGTCGAGGGTGCCGTTGGCTACGTTGAGCAGGTAGGGGTCTGCGTCGAGCTGGTCTGGCGTGGTGGCGAACTCGGGGAGTGCTCGAGCTATTTTGAGTACGCCTTCGATGCCGTTGGAGGATTCGCATTTGCGGACATCTTGGCGGAGGTCTGGATCGTTGAGGGAGTTGGCGAGGGCTTTGCGGAGGGTTTCGAGGACTGCCCTGGTGGCGCGGCCTGTCTTGTCCTCTTGCCAGCAGGAGCCGTCGTAGTAGTGCCAGCCGAGGCCGTGGACGTGGATGAGCTTGTCTTTGTAGCCGGAGGCGAGGGCGTAGGCGATGCGTGCTTGGCCTCGGTGTACCTGGGTGCCGGTTTTGGCCCGTTCGGCGTGGATCTTGAGGAGGGCTTTGTCGCGGAATTCCTCGTGCTGGGCGGGGGTGATGTTGGCTGCTCCGCCGTGCTTGACGTAGGAGGCGGACACAAGCCGGGTTAGCTGGACTCGTTCATCGCTGGTGAGGTCCTCGCCCGGTACACTGGTTGTGGTTGTTGTTGAATGGTTTTCCTGCCCCTCGGTTTCCCAGACCGGGGGGTTTTCCATGTTCTGGTTCACGCAGCGTCACCGCCGGAGGTCCGGAACAGCATGGACAGTCTGTCTCGCTGCTCAGGGCTGAGTGGGGGAGCTGATGCCACTACCCGGGCGATATGCGCTTCGAGGGAGTCAGGTTCGACGTCGTGGCTGTCGATGTCTGTTCGGCGGATGCGGATGGCTCCGCGTCCGAGGCGGCAGGCAGGGAGGTCGCCGGCGCGGACACGGCGACGTACGGTTTCTGGTGTGACTCTGAGGAACTCGGCCGCTTCACGGACGGTGAGTAGATGCTCTTGAGTTTGAGTAGACAAGGTCGGAGCCTCCGGGACAGTGTTGAACTGCCGCGGCTCCGTAGGAGTAGGACGGGTCCGAACCCTGCCTACCTACGCGATGCGGTGGTACCTCTCGCATGCTGTGGTGTTTGTTTCCCCTGCTTAGCTATCGGACTTCGCTACAGGGCTACTCTCTGCCTCTACTTTAACGACAAATTGAACCGAATTACGCCAATTTGAGCGTGTCGGGGTTTGTTGCAGTGGGTTTGGGTTAGCTGGACTTCCATTCGATGCCGACGGTTTCGGGGCGGAAAGTGCGCGTGCCTCGCCCTGGCGGGTGGAGCGTCACCGTGGCAAGGAGGTCGATGACCGCGCGCTGTTTGCTGGTCGTCATGTTGGTCCAGGCTTCCAGCACGTCGCCGGCAGCGATGAGAGGTCCGAGGACATCGACGCGGCCAGCGTCTGCCATTGCTTGCTCTGCGGTGGCCAACTTCTCTTGAATTCGTGCCGTGGCGTGGCGGAGCTGCTGCGTAGTGAGCTCACCCTCGGCGAAGTCAGTAGCCAGGGAGTTGAGGCGCTGCCGAAGCGCCGTTGCCTCTGCGCGGAGTTCCGGGAGGTTGACGTTGCTGCTGTCGGTCAGGAGGTGGCCGGCGTCGGGGAGGGAGAGGCGCGCGGCAATGACCTGCCCAACGTAGTCCTCCACCGGTTCGGCCATACGGGCGAAGTGTCCGAAGCTGTTGGCGCACCGGTAACCGCGTACCTCGCGACGGGCGTTGGCTCCTGCGTGCACGTTGCCGCCGCATACTCCGCAGAGTGCTAGGCCGGATAGCAGGTATTTGGCCGCGTTAGGGGTTTGGTTGCCGGCCCGGTGGGCAAGGATGGCTTGAGCGGCGTGCCAGGTCTCCTCAGTAACGATGGCCGGCCATAAGGCATCGGCGACGATTTCGCCCTTATGCGCTCGCTTGCCCATGTAGCGGGGGTTTCCGAGTACGTCGCGGACGCTGGAGCGTGTCCAGGGTGACGGCTGGCCGGCGTTGGCTCCACGGCGCTTTTGTCCGGTGACGAATCCCTGGCGGTTCCAAGTGCGTGCCACTTCTCCCAGGGGGATACCGGCAAGGAAGGAATCGAAGCCTTCCGCGATGGCGGCTGCTTCGAGTGGGCGGACGATCATTCCGCCGTCGTCGAAACCGAACGGGCGCCGTCCACCGGCTGGCTTGCCTGCTGTGGCTGCTTGCAGCGCCGCTCTGCGTTGGCGGTCTGACTTCATCTCTACTTCCATCCGTGCCACGCTGCCGAGCGCGTCGGCGACGAAGCGGCCGGCGGCGGTGGAGAAGTCCAGGTCCGCGCCGTTCACCAGGGCAAGCTGTGCGTTGGCGTCTCTGCATGCTTCGTACAGTCGCAGCTCGTCCCTGCGGTTACGTTGCAGCCTGTCCAGGGACCACGCAATGACGACGCTAGCGCGGCCCTCAGTGACAGCTTGGAGGACTGCTTCGAAGCCGGGCCGGCGCTTGCCACTGTAGGCGCTGATGTCGTTGTCCGTCTCCACCGCGACGACTTCGAGGCCCCGTTCCTTGGCTTTGCGCTCGCAGTCCTCCCGTTGGCGGCTGACTCCAAGCTGCTGTCCGGTGCGGTCGTCACTGATGCGGAGATAAATAATTGCTTTCACATATGCAAACGTAGCATCCAACTGCTGGCGTGGACGCTTGCAGACCTGGGACACAGCGGGACACCGGACGTTGATCACATCGGCCAAGCACTCGGACTGCGGCAAGCAGCGGGTACGACATGACAGACATCGAAACGAAGGGAACCAAGCAAGTGGCCGCAGCGGGGATGCAGGACAAGGAACGGATTGCGCGGGCAGCACTTGCCCGACTCATGGAGCCACAGGACTCTGTTGGGCTCGCCTTGGTACGTGCTCTCGGGGCGGTCGACGCCTTGGGTGTGGCTACCGGAGAACTGGCGACAGGTCCCACCGCGGAGCAGGAGATTTCCGCCCTGCTTGCCGAAGCCGGGGGACCGTCCACGTGGGTGGGACTCCCCGCCACTCTCCGGCGATGGGCGCCACGCGTCAATGACCTTGCCCCGGACCGTGACCTGGAAACCATGCGTCGGCTGGGCGGGCGCTTGATCATTCCCGGGGACGAGTTGTGGCCAAAGCAACTGGAGGACCTTGGACTTCAAGAACCGCTATGCCTGTGGTGGCGGGGCCAGGAGCAGCCGCTGCCGACCCTGGATCGAACCATTGCCTTGGTGGGGTCCAGGGACAGCACGAGTTACGGCGCGTCCGTTACGGGAGACTTCGCGTATGGCTTGGCGCAGCGTGGCTATACGGTGATCTCCGGGGGCGCCTATGGCATTGATGCCCATGCGCACCGTGGCGCGCTCAGCGGCGGGGGAGCCGGTCTGCCCACCATTGCCGTGATGGCCGGCGGCGTTGACCGCTTCTATCCCTCCGGCAACGAGGACTTGCTCCGGGCTGTTGCCACCCAGGGGGCTGTCGTCTCGGAGGTACCGCCCGGGTCAGCCCCTACCCGGTACCGGTTCCTGCAGAGGAACAGGATCATTGCCGCCCTGGCGTCCGTCACCGTCGTGGTGGAGGCCCGTTGGCGCTCCGGTGCTCTCAATACTGCTCATCATGCAGAATCGATCGGCAGGGTTGTTGCGACCGTTCCGGGGTCCATTCACAGCGCCAACTCGGCAGGTTGCCACCGCCTGCTGCGGGACGGCGGAGCTGTGTGTGTCACCGACGTGGGTGAGATCGCCGAGTTGGCCGGAGCAATTGGAGAGTCCAACAGTGAGGAAAAGACAGCCGACGCGTCAGTGCACGATGGCTTGTCGTTGGAAGATCTCATTCTCCTGGATGCCCTGCCCCTCCGATCCACCAGTTCAGTGGAGAAGCTGGCGGTGGTGGCGGGCCTGAGCCCGGATGCTGTGCGTGCAGGCCTCGGTCGGCTGGGGCTCATGGGATTGGCCAGCCAGGAGCGAGGCACCTGGAAACGGGCCAAAAACACCTGACCATCATCGGAAGACATGTTGATCCCTTCCGTTGGTACTGGATGCTGGCACAGTGGAAGTGTGAACGCTCAATCACTGCCATCATCGATGCACAGCGCACTGGCCGGCTTTCGCCGATACCTGGAAGGTGAACGGGCGAGGTCGGCGCACACTGTGCGTGCTTATCTTGCTGATGTGGAGAGCCTTCTCGGTTTTGCCGTGCAGGAGGGTATCGACGACCTCGGACAGCTGGAGTTGGGTTCCCTGCGTCGCTGGCTTGGTGCGCAGAGTGAATCGGGCATGGCCAGGGCTACCCTGGCCCGACGGGCTGCCACGGCCAGGTCCTTCACCGCCTGGGCCCTGAGAGAAGAACTCATTGCCACAGATCCGGCGATCCGCCTGCAGGCACCCAAACGGGACAAATCTTTGCCAGGCGTCCTCCAGCAGCAGCAGGTAGCCCGGATGGTGGACGACCTGAACACGGCCGCCGCAGAAGGAGGCCCCATGGCTGTTCGCAACCGGGCCATGGTGGAACTCCTTTACGCCACCGGAGTTCGTGTCGGCGAACTCGCTGGCCTGGATATTGATGACCTCGACCCGGACCGGCGGACGCTCCGGGTCCTGGGCAAGGGAAACAAAGAGCGAACTGTGCCGTACGGGGTTCCAGCAGCTGTGGCAGTCGATGACTGGCTTCGTCGGGGACGTCCTGCGGTGGTCACCTCCAGCAGCGGGCCGGCGCTCTTTTTGGGTGTGCGCGGCAACCGGGTTGATCCACGCCAGATCCGGGCCGTGGTCAGCGAACTGCTGCAAGCCCTGGGCGACACGGCGGCCACGGGACCTCATGCCCTCAGGCACAGCGCGGCTACCCACCTTTTGGACGGGGGAGCCGACCTGCGTGCCGTCCAGGAGATCCTTGGCCACAGCAGCCTGGCAACCACCCAGATTTATACCCACGTGTCCGTTGACCGGCTCAGGAAGAGTTATCAGCAGGCACACCCCAGGGCATGAGCAGGACCGCTCATGTGCCGCACTGGCGGAAACCGGCGCCGTACGGCAAAATAAGAGCACCACGGGGAAACCTTCAATTCACAGTTGAGGGTTACCTCTGTGCCAAGATCGTCAGTAGTACTTCACACAACTGAATAGCCTGTCAGGGACCGCAAAGATTTTTCATGGCATCCGGCAGCAACAGCAAAACATCCAGGCAGAGGTCGTTGGGGAAGACGTACCTACAGCTATGGAGGATGGAATGTCTGTTGCAACAACCCGCGGTGTCCTGTTTGTGCACTCGGCCCCTACGGCACTTTGCCCACACGTTGAGTGGGCCATTGGATCGGTCGTGGACAAGCGGACCGATCTTGAGTGGACCCCTCAGCCGGCTGCGCCTGGAATGTTCCGGGCGGAGTTGTCGTGGACCGGAACGCCCGGTACGGGGGCGCAGTTGGCGTCGGCACTTCGGGGCTGGGCCCACTTGCGTTATGAAGTTACCGAAGAACCGAGCCAGGGAGTGGACGGCGCCCGTTGGTCCCACACCCCGGAGCTCGGGATCTTCCATGCCGTCACAGACGTCCATGGCAACATCATGGTCACCGAGGACCGCATCCGCTATGCCTATGAATCAGGTGCCGGCGACCCTTCAGCTGTCTACCACGAGTTGTCCCTGGCGCTGGGTGAGGCGTGGGACGAGGAACTCGAGCCCTTCCGGCATGCAGCGGAGGGCGCTCCGGTCCGCTGGTTGCACCAGGTCGGTTAGCAGGGCGACCAAGACGGCTGACCGCAAAGAGTCCGCCGGCCGCAACCAACAAAAAGTGTCTCCCATAGCAATGAGAAGGGCCCCACCTGGTGGTGGGGCCCTTCTCACGTTCCACTCAAGTTTGGATTCAAGGGTGTGCTCTGACGCGGTCAGACGTTCCTGACCGCTATGACGGCATTGTGTCCGCCGAAGCCGAAGGAGTTGCTCAACGCCACGATGTCGCCGCTGGGAAGATCCCGGACGGATGTCACGACGTCGAGGGGGATCTCGGGATCCTGGTTTTCGAGGTTGATGGTCACCGGTGCCTTGCGCTCGTAGACCGCCAGCACGGTCAGTACGGCTTCAACGGCGCCTGACGCGCCCAGGAGGTGGCCCATCTGCGACTTGGTGGCTGAGACCGCCACGTTGTCTACGTGGGTCCCCAGAGCGGCACGCAGCGCCGTGTATTCGGGCTTGTCACCAACAGGAGTCGAGGTGGCATGGGCGTTGACGTGGACAACGTCCTCGGCCTGGATGCGGCCATCGAACATTGCGGCCTTCAGTGCGCGGGTAGCACCAAGGCCTTCGGGGTCCGGCGCGGTGATGTGGTAAGCATCCGCCGTGACGGACGTTCCGGCCAATTCGGCATAGATGCGGGCGCCACGGGCAATGGCGTGTTCCTCGGCCTCGAGGACCAGTGCGCCGGCACCTTCACCCATGACGAAGCCGTCGCGGTCGATGTCGTACGGGCGGGAGGCACGCTCCGGCTCGTCGTTGCGGCGGGACAATGCCTGCATGGAGGAGAACGCGGCCAACGGCATCGGGTGGATGGCAGCTTCAGCGCCACCGCACACTACGACGTCCGCTTTGCCGGAACGGATCAAGTCCAGGCCGAGGTGGAGGGCTTCTGTGCCGGACGCGCAGGCCGAAACCGGGGTGTGCGCTCCGGCGCGGGCGCCCAGATCAAGGCTGACTGCTGCGGCCACACCGTTGGGCATGAGCATGGGAACGGTCATGGGCAGAACCCGGCGCGGGCCCTTGTCCCGGAGCGTGTCCCAAGCATCCAGGAGGGTCCAGACGCCGCCGATGCCGGTTGCAAAGGCTACGGCGAGGCGGTCGTGGTCGATCTCTTCGATACCGGAGTCGGACCAGGCCTCACGTGCGGCGATGACACCAAACTGCGTGGATGGGTCCATGCGCTTGGCCTCGACGCGGCTCAGAACCTCAAGTGCCGGCGTCGAGCACCGGGCAGCAAAGTGGACGGGGAGGTCGTATTTGGCCACCCACTCGTCTTCGAGCGTGCGGGCGCCGGAGACCCCTTTCAGCGCGTTCTGCCACATTGTGGGTACGTCGCCGCCGATGGGAGTGGTGGCCCCCAGACCGGTTATGACTACTTTGCGTGCCATGCGATCACTCTCTGTCGGATCAGCCGTCCCTCCTGCAGCTTTCACAAGGGGAGGCAAAAAAATCTTTGGGTGGTATTGCGGCTGTGCCGGGCGCAAGGATGACAATCCTGGCCCGGCACAGCTGGTGTCAGGACTAGGCCTGTGCGTTGGCGATGAAGCTGACGGCGTCGCCGACGGTCTTGAGGTTCTTGACCTCTTCGTCCGGGATGCGAACGCCGAACTTCTCTTCAGCGTTGACAACGATGGTCATCATGGAGATGGAGTCGATGTCCAGGTCCTCCGTGAAGGACTTGTCGAGCTCTACGGCTTCGGTGGCGAGGCCGGTCTCTTCGTTGACGATTTCAGCCAGGCCGGCCAGGATTTCTTCGTTGCTAGCCATTGTTGGCTCCTTTTCTTGTTGTACCGGCTACTGCCGGAAAGGGGGCAAACCGCGGTTTGCGATTTGGGTTTGTAAGTCGTATTCAGTTGGCTGGTGGTAGCCGGGACGAGCCCCGGCTAAGGCAGGACCACTACCTGGGCGCCGAAGACCAGTCCGGCGCCGAACCCGATCTGCAGGGCCAGGCCGCCGCTCAGCTCAGGGTTTTCCTGGAGCAAGCGGTGCGTTGCCAGCGGGATCGACGCCGCGGACGTATTGCCCGCTTGGGCGATGTCGCGGCCGATGACAACAGATTCGGGAAGCTTGAGCTTCTTGACCATCTCGTCGATGATCCGCATGTTTGCCTGGTGCGGGACGAAGGCAGCGAGGTCGCTTGCTTCAATGCCGGCGGCATCCAAGGCCTGCTGGGCAACCTTGGCCATTTCCCAGACGGCCCAGCGGAACACGGTCTGACCGTCCTGGCGCAGGGTGGGCCAAACATCCTGGGTTGCCGAAAGAATGGCGGGATCGTCGATTTCATCGGAGTGCCGGGCTGACTCGCCCAACTTCTTGACGTCCTCGAGGGAGTGAGTCATGCCGATGGCGTCCCACTTGCTGCCGTCTGAGCCCCAGACGGAGGGGCCGATGCCGGGAGTGTCGGACGGGCCAACCACCACAGCACCTGCGCCATCGCCGAGGAGGAACGAGATGGTGCGTTCGTGGTTGTCGATGACATCGGAGAGCTTCTCCGCGCCAACGACCAGGACGTATTGGGCTGCGCCGGAACGGACCAGGGCATCGGCCTGGGCCACGCCATAGCAGTACCCGGCACAGGCGGCCGAAATATCGAAGGCCGGTGCCGGCGTCGCGCCCAAACGTTCGGTGAGTGCAGCAGCAGCCGAAGGCGTGGCGTAAGGGTGCGTCACGGTGGACACGATCACGGCGCCCAGTTGGGACGCTTCGATGCCGGCTTGCTGCAGCGCTTCGCGTGCGGCGCCTTCGGCCATGTCGATGACGCTGACGTCAGCAGCAGCACGGTGGCGGGTGATGATGCCTGTGCGCTGGCGGATCCATTCGTCGGAGGAGTCGATCCACTGGCAGACGTCCTCGTTGGTGACAATGACATCGGGGCGGTAGGCGCCGATGCCGAGGATGCGTGCATTCTCGTTGACAACAGCTTTGTTCAACACGGGAGTGCTCATGCCTGTCCCTCCAATTCTGCGAAGAGCGCGAGAGCCGCGGACAGGTCATCCGGGGTTTTGACAGCAACAGTTTTGACGCCGGGCATGCCGCGCTTGGCGAGTCCGGCGAGGGTGCCGGCAGGGGCCAGTTCGATCACGCCGGTGACACCACGGCCCACGAGGGTTTCCATGCATTTGTCCCAGCGGACGGGACGGGAAACCTGGGCGATCAGGCTGTCGACGGCGGCAGCTCCGGCAGTGACTTCCTTGCCGTCGTAGTTGGACAGCAGGGGAACGGCCGGGTTCTGCGGTGAAAGCGAGGGTTTGAGGGACTCAAGAGCGCTGACGGCCGGAGCCATATGGGAGGTGTGGAATGCTCCTGCAACCTTGAGCGGGATCACGCGTGCCTTGGCCGGCGGGTTCTCTGCCAGGGCCTTGAGTTGGTCGAAGGTGCCTGCTGCGACCGTCTGTCCGGCACCGTTGACGTTCGCGGGCGTGGCGCCGGCGGCTTCGATGGCTGCGAGTACCTCAGCGGGATCGCCGCCCACCACGGCACTCATGCCGGTGGGGGTGACAGCAGCCGCGGCGGCCATGCTGTTGGCGCGTTCCCGCACGAAGGTCATGGCTTCAGTTTCCGTGAGGACACCGGCCAAGGCAGAAGCCGTGATCTCGCCTACGGAGTGGCCTGCGAGGATCACAGGGAGCGTGCTGAGTTCGACGTCGAACAACGACGTGGCAGCTACGAGTCCCGCCGCGACAATCAGCGGCTGGGCCACCGCAGTGTCCTTGATGGTTTCTTCATCCGAGGTGGTGCCGTGGGCCTTGAGGTCAATGCCTGCGATCTCGCTCAGGTTGGCCAGTTGGCCTTCGACGGAGGGGAGTTCCAGCCAAGGGGCCAAAAATCCAGGGGTCTGGGAGCCCTGTCCAGGGCAGACGATTGCAAGCACGTATCCAGCTTTCCAAATTGCCACGTGATCCACTGGTGTTTTGGTACACCAAGCTCACTGGGTCAGTTTGTAGGAAGTCTACAACGGTTCAGTTCTGTGAACGCGACGTATGACGTTCGGGAGCGGCTTTCGGTTGGGCTGAAAGCCGGCCTACCACCAGGGCGGTTTGGAGTACGAAAGCTTCCCTTGGGAGGAGCGGATCCCAGCCCGTGACGTCGCAGACACGCTTCAAACGGTAGCGCACTGTGTTGGCATGGACGAACAGTTCGCGTGCTGTGGCTTCCAAGGAATGCCCCAGCTCGAGATAGGTTCCCAGGGTCTCCACCAAGCCGTTGGAGGCGGCGAGCAGCGGCCGGTAAATGTTCTTGATCAAGCACCTGCGGGCCGCGTCATCACCGGAGACAACGCGCTCTGGAAGGAGGTCGTCGGCGGCAACTGGTCGTGGGGCGGACGGCCACGCACGGGCGGCAGTGAGCCCAGCGAATGCTGCCTGGGCCGAGCTGCTGGCCTCCAACAACGACCCGGCCTCGGGACCATAGACCACAGCCCCCGGCGCAAAAAGCTCACTGAGTTTGAGGTAGGCGGTGTCACGGTCCTGGACACCGCCAAGGATCAGGATGAGCCGGTCACCCTGGATTCCCACCAGGGCGTCCTCGGCGAAACGCCCGGCAGTCCGGCGAAGTTCGCTGACATAGCTGGCGCTTGGTTCCGAGGGCGAATTGCCCACCATCACCGTGAAGCGCTCCTGGGCTTTCCACCCAAGGGCTGCGATCCTGGATCGCAAAGCATCGGTATTCTCACCTCGAAGGATGGCATCCACAATCAGTGCTTCCAGGCGGGTATCCCAGGAGCCGCGGGACTCGGCGGCCCGGGCGTAGACGTCCGCAGCAGCAAAGGCCACTTCGCGCGAATACCGGAGGACGGCTTCGCGAAGTGAGGGCTGGTCCGATTCCGGCGCGATCACCGGAACCTGGTCCTCCACCACCTCCACGACGATGCGGATCAGCTGCAGGGCTTTTTGCAGGCTGATGGATCGGGTCAGTTCTGTGGGGGCGTTGCCGAACACATCAGTGAGGATCCACGACGGCGAGCTGGGCCGTTCGTACCAGGTTACGAACGCAGCGATGCCGTTCTGTGCCACGAGCCCCAGCGCCGAGCGCTCATCGGAGCTCAAACGGCTGTACCAGGGCAGCGACTTCTCAAGTTGGCGCATGGTGCTGGTGGACAGTTGGCCCACGTTGGCGCGGAGTTGACGCAGAGTTTCGGCCTTTTCAGGCGACAATGCCTGGTTTGCTGCCTTGCGCTTGGTGGTGGTTTTGCTTGGCTCTGCCATGGAATGAGCATACGGCCCATCCCGGGCAAGCTCCATTTGTGAGAAGGCTACAACTTGCGTTGTTGCTGGTCACATGCGCGGGAGTCCTCTTCCCTCACGGTTAAACCACGACGGCGGCCGCCACCTTTCGGTGGAAGCCGCCGTTGCGTTGGGTGCTGGAGTGGCCCTTGGTACCGGACTGCGTCCGAGGGTTTTCCTGCGGTTGTTAGGCGTCGCCGCCTGCTCCGCCGGTGGTACCGGCGTTGACATCCAGGAGCCTGTACTTCTCGATGGCCTTCTCCAGGGCACCTTCTTCAACTTCTCCCTTGGCGGCAAGGAGTTGCAGGGTTTTGGCGACGATGGAGTGGGTGTCGTTTTTGAAGTAGCGGCGTGCGGCTTGGCGGGTGTCGGAGAAGCCGAAGCCGTCTGCTCCGAGGGAGGCGAAGTCGTTGGGGATGTATTGGCGGATTTGGTCGGGGACGGCTTTCATGTA